>CAZSQG010000089.1:0-15441 GCA_964608615.1 uncultured Marinilabiliaceae bacterium | reverse complement strand
CTTATACTGTTTAAACAACAGTTGATTCTCTTCATCCAAAAAATGACCAACATTTTCAAGAATTGTAACCGTATCAGTATAATCCTTAGGATGCTGGCCAAGATCGACCAGAGCTTTGTATATTTCATCAACATTAGTAAGATTGAAATTACCGGCAAGCACCAGATTTCGTGACCGCCAATTGTTTTCACGCATTACAGGATGAACAAATTCGATGGATGAAGCTCCAAAAGTACCATACCTAAGATGTCCAAGATACAGTTCTCCGACAAAAGGGAGATTCTCTTTGGCCCATGAAGCATTACGCACTAATTCGGGGTGATGATCATTATCGTATTCAAAATGCTGGAAAATTTTCGTAAACACATCCTGAATAGGGTTACTTTTATTGGAACGCTCACGCGCTAAATACTTATTTCCAGCCGGCTGGTCAATTTTCAAGCTTACTACCCCTGCTCCATCCTGCCCCCTATTGTGTTGCTTCTCCATTAGGAGATAGAGTTTGTTCAAACCAAACATCCACGTCCCATACTTTTCCTGATAGTACTCTAAAGGCTTCAACAACCTGATCAGTACAATACCACACTCATGCTTAATCTGTTCACTCATAATTTTTTCGATACAAAGGATTACGGATAAT
Source organism: uncultured Marinilabiliaceae bacterium (assembly GCA_964608615.1). Lineage (GTDB taxonomy): Bacteria > Bacteroidota > Bacteroidia > Bacteroidales > Marinilabiliaceae > CALEUX01. The sequence continues at coordinate 14,801 of CAZSQG010000089.1, read as the reverse complement.
TTTCCCCGTTTTTGACCAGTAAGAAATCACACTAAAAACAAACCCGCTCAAAGCGGGTTCATATATTTTATTCAAACAATTCCAATCTAATTGCCGCATCTCGCACAGCATAGCTATTTGGAAAGATTGGACGAAGGCTTCTCAAAAGAGGCAACGATTCATGTTTGTGACGAAAATAACCAACCCTAACACTCCAGAAAGGTGCTTTATATTCAATTGTAATTTTCTCATTTGGGAAAGCAGTCAAGAATTGACTTTTAACATTCTGAGCTTCCTGGCGAGCTTTAGCACCGGTACCTGAGAAAAGCTGAATACGATAACCTTCTACCCCAGGCGATTTTTGATTTATCAGGATATAAAGCAACATCATCTGTTCAATTGCCTGCGACTGTTTTATTGTTACCTGCCCCTGCTGCCAGTTTTCATGACTTTGAACAGCATAAAATGGATTAACAGAACCTTTAGATCCCTCTTGCTGAGCAGATACAGCTATTGAAGAAAAGATAAATAAAAAGAAGAAAAGAATTAACCGCATTGTTTTTTTTGCAAATATAAAGTTTTATTCTATTTCAGGAACAACCAAAACCGGTATATCTGAAAGATTCAACAATTCGTTTGCATAAGGCCTAAATAATGATTCAAAAGGATTAAGGCTTTTTGTTACTGATACAGCAATAAAAGTTACATTATGCTGATGTGCATAATCAAGCAGGTCTTTAGCATTTTTTGATCGTTCCAAAATTACTGATTCGTATTCAATAGTTGAACTTTTTTTAAGATACCGTTCCACCTGACGAACATAAGAATTAATTCTTCCGGGAATCATCCATCGTGACTGCCCATTGACTCCGGCAACCAGAACTTTGGCATTAAGCATTTGAGCAAATCCTGCAACCTTAGGAACAATTCGCCGGCTTACTTTTTCCGTATCAATAATAATTAAAACTTTCTGTTCCTTTTCTAATTTCATTTCTGAACGCACCGTTAAAACAGGACAGGGGGCATTTGCCACCAAACGATAGGCATTACTTCCCACCCAACGATCTTCAAAACCTGAAACACCATGAGTTCCAACCACAATTAAACTAGAATCATCATAGCGGGCCTGATTGGAAATTTCATGTACCACATTACCTTCCCTTATTTTAAAATCAAGTGTTCCATTTTGCTCTTTATACTTTTCTTTTGCACGATTAATTAAATACTCCATATAGGATATGTCAACATCAGCTAACAAAAGATCAGGATTATTCTGAGCAAATTGAGGGTGATACCGGCGTCCGGTACGTACATGCATAAGACGAAGATTGGCATGCAGATAATTTGCAGTTTCTACAGCAACATCAAGAGCAAAAACAGAGTCCTCTGAAAAATCGATGGGAACAAGGATACGTTTCATATAATTACAGGGTTAATTAGTTGGTTTAAAAAGGTTTAAATATAAAACAAATAAGTTCAGCCAATCATCCTCCCCATACAATCACATTATGGCCTTGAAAATAAGCATTTTTTTAACTTCCTCAAAAAGAGCTCGTAATTTTTAATTATTTGAATTATACGTCCTCCAACAAATAAGGTTATAATAAAACCATCAGGATTTTTAAAATTAAACAAACGCAATAAATAACAATCCAAAAAATATACAAATAATAGAGTTTTGTCGTCGAAACATTACCTTTGTACCGAAAAACAGAACACAAGTATGATAAAAAAAGAGCAGGAATTAAAGGCTGACAACCTTAGCCCAGCAAAAACAGAAAAAAGTCAAAGGAATCTTTATATTGAAACATACGGTTGCCAAATGAATGTAGCCGACAGTGAAGTGGTGGCTTCCATAATGGGAATGCATGGCTATGGCATTACATATAATCACAGGGATGCTGATTTAATTTTTATAAATACTTGCTCTATTCGCGAAAATGCAGAACAAAGGGTTTTAGGTAGACTAAGCGAATTACTTGCTCTAAAAAAGAAAAACCCAAAACTCATCCTTGGAATTATTGGCTGCATGGCTGAACGGGTACAAGAAAAGCTATTTAGCAAAGGGGTAAATATTGTTGCGGGTCCCGACTCCTATTTGGATCTGCCCCATTTAGTGGCAATGGCTGAACAAGGAGAAAAAGCCATAAACATAACTCTCTCCTTAAGCGAAACCTATAAAGATATAATGCCCTCAAGGCTTGGAAGTAACAACATATCAGGATTTGTAAGTATTACGCGAGGATGCAATAATTTCTGTTCGTATTGTATTGTTCCTTACACACGAGGCCGTGAGCGAAGCCGTGAACCGGAGAGTATTTTATCTGAAATTGAAAACCTTATTAACAAAGGCTTTAAAGAGGTAACACTCCTGGGACAGAATGTTAATTCCTATAACTTTGAGTCAGCAGAATCAGGAAATATACCATTTTCGGAACTTTTAAGAATGTCAGCCGAGAGATTTCCACAAACACGCATTCGCTTTACCACCTCTCATCCAAAAGATATGAGCGATGAAACACTCAAGGTGATGGCGTCTTACAACAACATTTGCAAACATATTCACCTACCGCTGCAATCGGGTAGTAGCCGTATTTTGGATTTAATGAACCGGAAATACAATGCTGAATGGTACCGGGGACGGATTGAAGCAATTCATAAAATCATTCCGGATTGTGGTATATCCACTGATGTTTTTTGCGGGTTTCACTCCGAAACAGATGAAGACCACCAACAAACATTGGAATTAATGGAATGGGTAGCCTTTGATTCGGCTTTCATGTTTAAATACTCTGAACGAGGCGGGACTTATGCAAGCAAACACCTTCCTGATAATATTCCGGAAGATATAAAGAGCAGCCGGTTACAAGAGATTATCGAATTACAGCATAAACTATCGGTGCAAAGCAATAATAAGGAAATAGGCAAAACTTTTGAAGTTTTAGCCGAAGGAATCTCAAAAAAATCAAATGAAGAGCTTTTTGGACGAACATCGCACAACAAAGTAGTCGTTTTTCCAAAAGGCAATTACAAACCAGGCGATATGGTAATGGTTAAGATTAACGGAGCATCACAAGCAACACTTACCGGCAAAACAATTTAAGCATACTGATTATTAAGCCAATAGGCTTTTGGATGTATGTTAGTTTCCATTTTTTGGAAACATTGATCTTATCACTGGAAAAGACTGTAAAGAAGGAAGAGTATGGATGAAAATATAAAACAATTCAGAGAATACCGTTCTAAAATGAATGAACGGATTTTATCACAGGACAATCTGGTAATTAAACGATTATTCAATCTTGATGCCAACACGTATGCTGAAGGGGTCCTTTCGTCCAAAGTAAAAGAAATGTTGGGATTAGTCAGCTCAATGGTTTTGCGCTGCGATGATTGTGTTAAGTACCATCTTGAAAAATGTAAAGAACAAGAAGTTAACACTGCCGAAATTCTGGAAGTATTTGCTGTAGCTAATATAGTAGGTGGAACCATAGTAATACCCCACACCCGAAGAGCTCTTGAATACTGGGAAGCTTTGGAAAACCTTTAAACCAAAAGGATATCTTCGGAGAATGGTTTTGGCCGGTCGCCAAAGAAAAAATAGTGGTCAGCCTTTTTATTTCGCATCAGCTTTAATGCTTCTTTCCCTACATTAAACAGCGTTACCTGACAATGTGTATGCTCCGATAATCTTTGACCAGCTTTTAAAACATCCAGAGCCTCTTCATTAAAGGCATTGAAATTCCTGAAATCAATTAGTAAATTGGTATAAGGAAATTTTAAAAAAAGCATTAATTGTTTTTTTAAACTCTGAGCAATTTTATCACTGATACTATTCTCCTTTTCGAAAGTTAACAAAACAGTATTTTTGTGAATCGTCGTTTTCAGCATAAATATTTATTTTTTCAAACCAGCTATCAACAAATGCACCAGAACACATATACATCTGATTTACTGATCGCTTTAACACTTGCCGGCGTTTCTGATTTCCATTATCGGGATGATATTCCACTTTTTGGAATCACCTCTTTTGTTTTATTCAAAATATATTTCTAATTTAAATAACAAATGAATATTCTTTTCATTACCAAATAATTTATTTAAGTCATTACATATATGCCACATACGCCTTTACAACAGCCTTCTGAATTTGAATTTTCCCATTATATTTAATTGAAGGTTCATTGTTAAACAAATAATCAAGGCATGGAAGTTTCATAAACTTATTTGTTTGTGTAATTTTGTAATTAATCCATAAAAATTAGAAATGATAAATGATCAACAATTGGATTTCGAATCTATTCGACCATACGAGGACCACGAGATTCAAATGGTTTTCAATCGTCTTAAAGAAGAGCAATCATTCTTGAATTTATTGGGATTTTTATATCCTCATATACCTCCAACGGCAATTATGGATAAGGTAATGAAGATCACCTCAATACGTCAGTTTCAGGAAGAGATAATATCTGCCTATGTAAGAGGAGTGATTGAAAGCACCACCAAAGGAGTTACTGTTGAAGGGCTCAACAAACTTGATCCTGCAGAATCATATCTTTTTATTTCCAATCACCGCGATATAGTGCTTGATCCGGCTATTTTAAATGTATTGCTTTTTGAAAATGGATTCAATACAACCGAAATTGCAATTGGTGATAATCTGCTGATTTATCCCTGGATTACCGACTTAGTGAAGCTTAACCGTACGTTTATCGTAAACAGGAACCTGTCGCTAAAACAGATGATGGAGAGCTCCAGACGGCTATCGTCCTATATACGTTATACGCTTAACCAAAAAAAACGCAGTATATGGATAGCGCAGCGCGAAGGGCGATCAAAAGACGGGAACGATCGTACACAGATTAGTTTATTAAAAATGCTTAACATCAGTGGTGAAAAAACGATACCTGATAATTTTAAAGAGCTTCGACTGGTACCTGTTTCCATTTCGTACGAGTGCGATCCATGTGATTATCTCAAAGCCGTTGAATTCTATAGAAAGAAGGAGAATGCCGACTACCAGAAAACACAGGACGATGATTTAAGACATATGAGTACCGGATTAAGAGGCCGTAAAGGAAGAGTCCACTTTGCATTTGGCGAACCAATTACTGATGAATTGAGTATTATTGATGCACTTACTGTTAAAAACGACCAGTTTTCGGCCTTAGCTGAAATAATTGATCAACATGTGCACCAGAATTACCACCTATGGCCAGGCAACTATATTGCGTGGGACATAATAAATAACAGCACTGATTGCGCGAATTTTTATTCAGCAGCTGAGAAAACAGCATTTATTGAGTATATCAACGACCACGTGGTAAGGGCAAAATCTAACGATGAATTTATCCGTACAAGCTTGCTTGAGATGTATGCCAACCCGGTAGTAAACCAAAAATCATATCAGGTAAAAGTGTGATTGTAATATAAATAAAAAAAAAGCCGACAACTAAATAACTGTTGTCGGCTTTTTTTATGCTACAAATCGCTACTTCTTTTCATTTAGTGCAAGCCTTATATTAAGCTCCTTTAATTGATCTTCATGAATAGTTGAAGGAGAATCGTTCATAACATCACGGCCCGAATTATTTTTAGGAAACGCAATTACATCACGAATCGAATCAATACCCGCAAATAGTGATACCCAACGGTCGAAACCAAAGGCCACTCCACCATGAGGAGGCGCCCCATATTTAAAGGCATTCATAAGAAACCCAAACTGATCTTCGGCTTCCTGCTCACTAAACCCAAGAATCTTGAACATTTTTTGTTGAAGCTCATCGTTGTGAATCCGAATTGAACCTCCTCCAATTTCCACACCATTAATTACCAAATCGTAGGCATTAGCCCTAACGCTACCAGGATCGGAGCTGAGCAATTCAAAATCTTCTTTCTTAGGAGATGTAAACGGGTGATGCATTGCATAAAATCGTTGTGTTTCTTCATCCCATTCCAAAAGGGGAAAGTCAACAACCCATAGTGGTGCAAATTTATTTTTATCACGTAAGCCCAAACGGCTACCCATTTCGAGACGAAGCTCACCCAAAGCAGACAATGTTTTCTTTCGCAATCCGGCAAGAATAAGAATTAAATCACCCGGACAAGCACCCAATAAAACAGCCATCTCCTTCAAATCGGCTTCGCTATAAAACTTATCAACTGATGATTTATAAGTTCCATCGACATTACATTTTACATATACAAGTCCCTGAGCACCAATCTGCGGTTTTTTTACAAAATCGGTCAGCTGGTCCAAATCTTTTCTGGTATACTCTGAACAACCTTTGGCACAGATACCGCCAACATAATCGGCTTCCTCAAAAATCTTAAATCCTTTTCCATTAAACTTACCGGTAAGATTTACAAACTTCATCTCAAAACGAATATCGGGCTTATCTGAACCATATAGCTCCATTGCCTCAGAATAGGGCAAACGTGGAAAACTATAATCAAATTCAACATTTTTTAGGTTTCGGAACAAATGTTTGGTCATCCCTTCAAAAATGGTAAGAATATCCTCCTGATCAACAAAAGCCATTTCGCAGTCGATTTGCGTAAATTCAGGCTGGCGATCGGCTCTTAAATCCTCATCGCGAAAACACTTTACAATCTGCATATAACGATCGAATCCGGCCACCATCAACAATTGTTTAAATAGCTGTGGCGATTGAGGAAGTGCATAAAACTGGCCATGATTCATCCGCGATGGAACTACAAAATCGCGCGCCCCCTCGGGTGTTGATTTCATAAGCACAGGCGTTTCCACTTCGATAAAACCCTTTGCACTCATATAGTTTCTCACTTCAAGTGCCATACGGTGGCGGAGTTCCAGGTTACGACGAACAGAACTACGACGCAAATCAAGGTAACGATATTTCATGCGCAATTCATCGCCACCATCGGTATCATCCTCAATGGTAAAGGGAGGCAATTCAGACGGATTGAGCAGATTAAACTGCTGAACAATAATTTCCACATCACCCGTTGGTATTTTATTGTTTTTATTGCTACGTTCAGCAACTGTACCAATAACCTGAATAACATATTCCCGGCCAAGAGAACGAGCCTCCTGAACAAGCTCCTTGTTTTTTTCTGTATCAAAAACCAATTGGGTTATTCCATAGCGATCGCGCAAATCGACAAAAGTCATTCCCCCAAGATTACGGATGCGCTGCACCCATCCACAAAGCGTTACCTGACGATTTACATCTTCAATTCTTAATTCACCATTAGTATGAGTTCTGTACATGGGTCACCGTTTTATATTATTTAATAACCGAATCGAAACAGGTTTCTCTCCTTTTTCGAATAATTTGGCCTTATAGTTTTGCTTTAATTTATCTTTGCGAAAATAGGAAGAAAAAAAGACTTTTAATCGCCCCATGTAATAAGATTTAAAATGAAGGAAATAGATTTTACCGACAAATATTTTATGCAGCAGGCTCTCAATGAAGCACGAGAGGCTCTCATAAAAGATGAAATCCCTGTAGGAGCCATTATTGTGAGTAAAGGAAGGATTATTGCCCGAGCCCATAATCTTACTGAAACCCTTAATGATGTAACAGCACATGCCGAAATGATTGCGATTACTGCTGCTGCTGAAAACCTGGGCGGGAAATACCTTAATAATTGTACGCTATATGTAACCCTTGAACCCTGTTCAATGTGTGCAGGGGCATTAAACTGGGCACAACTTGAACGATTGGTCATTGGTGCTCCTGACGAAAAAAGAGGTTACACAATTTTTTCACCATCACCTCTGCACCCTAAAACAGAAGTGATTACTGGAATCCTTGCTGACGAATGCAGCCAGATTGTTAAACAGTTCTTTAAGAACAAAAGATAAATTAAGTCATCAAATAAAGATAATCGATAACCAGTAATTTCTATAAAAAAAACGTAACAACTTTTATTTTTTTTCGTTATAATGTTCAATTTAGCTTTTCTTTCAGTTTAAAGCTTTACATTATTATGGTTTAAACCAAAAAAATACATTTTGAAACTAAAAATCTTAACCCTTGCATTAATGGCTACAGTTTTTTTCGCCTGTAGTGATGACGACAAAGAAGAAACGTATAGCCCCTTAGCAGCTGAGCAAAACAAAGAAAACCTTGAGACAGCAGGTGTCAATACAATTGAAAAACTTAACGGGTTGGTCGACCTCAGCGCTTTAAAAACTTTGAAAGAATGGAATAGTTTGTGCATGTCATCAGATCCTGAGGATAGTAGAAATCTGGCCCCAATCAATGAAGTAATTGAGCCTATTACCAAAATAACGAAGGACGCCCCTGTTTTAACTGGAGAATTACCACAGCTTAATAATTTAGTTGTTCGTTATAAAGATTTAAAGGGAACATACACTTACAGCAAAACCACTTCAGAATGGATTTACACTGAGTCGGAAGGAGTAATATTTATCTTCCCAACAGAAAACAGCACAACCAACAACGCAACTTTATCGCTGAGTGATTTTGCTTACACCAATCCTGATGACGCTGAAGCATCGTTGCCAACCGCTGTATTAATTAATCTGACTGTTGACAATAAAGAGATAATGAAATTGACTATCACCAGCTCCTATGATTCTGAAGGTTTACCAACCAAAATATCCGAATCATTAGACATGGATGATTACAATTACACAACTATTGTTACTCGTAGTAATAGCAATTTCACTTATCTTCAAGCCCTGAGTTTTAAGGGTAGCAGAATTATAGAAATAAGAATTAATGAAGAAGGCGATTTGTCATACGAGAACTTACTTAACCTTCCCAATACTACAATTGACAAACAAACCATCCTTTCGTCTGCCAATGTAAGCATTACTATTGATAACATCCAGATTATAGGCATCCTAAACTGGGATAAAATAAAAGAATACTTACCATTCAAGTCTTTCGAAAGTGAAGAAGAGGCTATAGCTGCATTAGCTGAATTAAATAAAAATGCTCGTCTTTATATTAAATACCAGGAAAGCAACGAAATTTTCGCTGAAATTGAGTTCTACTCCACTACTGATGAAGAAGCAGAAGTTCCTGATTACAGATTAAATTACAGGATTAAATTTTCAGATAAGTCGTACTTTGATGCATCATATTTTGACGAAGGTTTTGATACATTCGCAAATAACATGAATACATGGCTTGATAATATGGATGATTCATACTATCCCCGACGATAGAACAATTTAAATTATCACATAATTTTGAAAAGGGACAATGGTCCCTTTTCTTTTTTCTTAATACTCACTAAAAAAATCCTTATTGTGATTATTTTCGATTACTGATTTGTTTTAACAGAATATGAATATCCGTGTTGATACCCAACTTTTTTTTAATGGTTGATCGCCCCTAAGGGCTTTTTGATATATGTTCAGCCCATCGGGCGCTGCCCGATGCTTTTGCTCCGGCCCCCTTGGGGCGTGCAGATAGTTCTTCTCACTGAAAAACATTACATATAGGCATCAATACGGATATTCATTTAACAGAAACATCAACATGAAATAACATTTTTTTCAATATCATTGTAATCAAATAAAAAAATTGAATAAACAGTCATTCCTGGCACAAAGAAGATGGTCCTTTATGAGAAAATCATTATTGATAACACTATTAACATCCTTTTTTTTGCCATTTTACAGCCTCTCAGGCGAACGATGCCTCAAAGGATACGTTTACGTACAAGACACTAACATCCCGGTGATTGGAGCACATGTTTATAACAATAATCATAATCTTGGCAGCGTAACCGACTCTTTGGGATTCTTTAGGATTTGCGGATCAATCAATGACACCACTATCTTTTATGTAAGCCACACAATTTATGCCCCTGTTGAGTTTGTTACCGGAAAACCCGACAATGCGACAAAAACTATTTATGTCAAAGAAAAAAATATCGAATTCAATGAGATTACCATAACATCCTCATCAATACCGAACAAGGCCTTACCAGGAAATCAACGAATAGATCAATCGCAGATACTCTCAATGCCCAAAATACTTGGAGAAGCAGATGTTATTAAATCGGTACAACATCTTACCGGTGTTCAATCAGTAAGTGAAGGCATTGGCGGAATTTTTGTCAGAGGAGGTGGCGCTGGCCATAACCTGGTTTTGCTCGATAACATGGAGCTTATGAACCCACTTCATGTTATGGGTATCTATTCAGTTTTCAATCCACTTATAACCAACAAGGTTGATGTTTACAAGGGAAACGCCCCCGTGAGTTTGCGCAGCCGAATTGCTTCCTGTATTACAATCTCTTCCACTGACGCAATTAAATCGCCCAATCAATTCCAGGCATCCATTGGAAATATCTCGTCCAATATAAGCCTGTCTCAAAAATCAAAAGATGGAAAAATTGGGATAACCACAGGCTTCAGACATAGTTACCTTGAATTGCTGCAAGGCCTTTCTTCACTATTTATTTCCGATGAAGACAACTATTTCAAGTCCTCGTTTTATTCATTTTATGATTTTAATGGACGCATAAGCCTGAAAACTGGAACATACTCTTCAATGGTTATTGGATGGTACATGGGTAGCGACAAATTTAGTTTTACCAAAGATAATTATGATGCCTTTACCCATTATGGCAACAAAAGCGCTAATATTGAATATAAAACCACAATAAAAAATTCTCTTATTTTATCAACCTCGCTGGGATATACTCAAGCCTGGTCGAATTTCAGCGGCGATCTCCTTAATTACTATGTTAATTTTGCCAGTCAGTTTGAACAATATCAAGCCAAAATATCAGTTTTGTCCGAATGGAATCACCATCTATTACGAAGCGGTATTGAAAGCTATTATTATAAAACCAAACCGCAGGATTTGTTTACAATCAATTCAAGCGACACCTTAAGCCGTGTTGACCAATTTAGGAATGCCGACTTTAGTCTGTTTATTGAGGATACCTATACTATATCGGATAAATGGAGCATCTATGGTGGATTAAGAGTTTACCGGTATTATAATCTAGGACCTTATACCGATAAAAAAAATGATCAAACTTACTCAATAAATCAAAAGGTTTCGGTTTTTCATCCAGTTATTCCTTCTCTATCACTGACATACAAACCACAGCCAATAGATTCTTATTCAATAGCGTATAGCTATAATGCACAAATGCAACACCTGGCATCCTTCAGTACCATACCTTTACCCAACGATATATGGACTATGTCGTCGAACAACATTAAACCCGAAAAAGCTCACCAGCTATCGTTGGCCTGGCGACGGGTGCTGCCTTTTGGAAGTATCTCGGCCGAAGTTTATGGCAAATCACTCGAAAACCAGTTAATCTTCAAGATTGATCTAGATCAGGAAAACAAGGAAGGATTTGAAGAGCAATTCTACGTTGGTAAAGGAAAAGCTTATGGATTGGAATTATCCATGGAAAAAAAAAGAGGAGACTTAACCGGAGGAGTAAATTATACTTTATCGCGCTCCAAAAGATCGTTTCCTGACATATATAATGGTAAATGGTTTAACGACAAATTCGACCGTATCCATGATTTGTCGATAATGGGATCCTATAAGCTAAATAATAAATGGACTTTCGGCATTAACTGGGTATTTGCTACGGGAAACTGCATGACACTTGCAACAGGCCGTTACTGGATGATGGGATCAATTATGAATGACTATGAAGGCTTTAATAATTTCAGGATGCCCTCGTATCACCGATTGGATATTTCGGCCGATCTGAAACTTAAAACGAACATTTTTAAAGAGTCAATACTAAACTTCTCTATTATAAATGCCTACAACAGGAATAATCCCTATTTTATTTATTATAAAATTGATGTGGGACATAACCTTTATAATATTGATGTTAAAGCAAAACAAATTTCACTATTCCCAATAATGCCATCAATAAACTGGAGAATTAAATTTTGATTATTATGACAATGCAGAAAGCATTAATTGTAATGGCCCTTTATTGTCTTTGGGGATGCAGCAAAGAGATCGATCTGAACCAATCATCTTATGACAGTAAGATTGTTGTGGACGGATGGATTGAACAAAATCAACCGGCATATATATTCCTGACAAAAAGTTCGCCTTATACAAGTGCTTATGATTCTGTTTCTATTCGACAATCGTTTTTAAATTATGCAAAAATTACACTCACATCATCGAAGGGAGAAGAAGAAATCCTGACTCTTTATCGCCAAAACCAGTTTTTTCCACCTTTTGTTTATAAAAGTGTGGATATAAAAGGACAAATTGGAGTGACTTATAATATTAATATTAAAGTACTTGGTACTACCCTTATAGCCTCTACAACCATACCATCTCCCCCTCTCATTGAAGAGACCAGGTATGCGGCCGAAACTGATTCAACAGGATATGTTGAATACAAAACCGAAAAACAGGTGCCCACAAACCTATATCTTTTTGCGCAAGTAAAAAGCAAAAAAGCAGACAACAGCTACCATCCTCCCATGAATCCCATGAAAACCTTATACCCTGATAAGACCTATAACAACTGGAATACCCTGTGGAGATCGAATGAAACCACTCTCTATTCCATTGTTGCGCAAAAAGACTTTTATACATCTTACCCTACTTATCAGTACAGTAAAATGGATACAGTATGGTTAAAAGTTGGGGCTGTCGATTCCATTTCCAATAAAGTGCTGGTTAGTTTATTTAAAGATAAAGCCAATAACGGAAATCCTTTTAGTTTTAATGGGAATGAAATCAGCTCCAATATTGAAGGTGGAATAGGCAGATGGACCGGCATTGGAACAGCGTCAATTATTATGGTTTGTGGCGCTCTTCAGGAATAGCAATAAGCTAACTAAACATTTACCCCCTTGCGCCTTATTCTTGGCCCTCTGCACTTTATTAACTACCTTTGGTCTTATGTGTAGCAACACACCAAACACCAGTAACGGAGATCAATCATGACGACTCAAAAGGCGCTTTCCCAACTCGACCTGGCCCGGCAGTTTATTGAAAACACCGGAAAAAACCTGTTCCTTACCGGAAAAGCAGGAACCGGAAAGACTACCTTTCTAAGAGAGCTCCGACAAAAATCGCCCAAGCGAATGGTGGTGGTAGCCCCTACCGGAGTGGCGGCCATTAATGCAGGAGGTGTTACTATTCACTCCTTCTTTCAATTACCTTTTGGCCCCCAAATACCCAATCATTATCTTACCGAAGGCCAGAAAAAAGGCGAATTAAGCATGCACTTTAACCGCGAAAAACTAAATATTATGCGGAGCATGGATTTGCTGGTGATTGATGAAATAAGCATGGTACGCGCCGATATGCTTGATGCCATTGACGGTGTTCTGCGCCGCGTTCGCCGCAGAGCAAAACCATTTGGAGGCGTTCAGGTTCTCATGATTGGTGATTTGCAACAACTGGCTCCCGTGGTTAAAGAGGACGACTGGAGTATATTAAAATCATACTATTCAGGCCCATTTTTCTTTCAGAGTAAAGTGTTGGAGCTGACGCCGGCCGAAACCATTGAGCTGACAATTATTTTCAGGCAAAAAGATAAATATTTCATTGATCTGCTGAACCAAATACGTGAAAACCGACTCACCAGGGAAGGCATGCAGATGTTAAACAACCGCTGCAACACGGCTTTTAAACAGGCTCCCGGATACATAACCCTTACATCGCACAACCGACAGGCACAATATATTAATGAGCAAAAACTACAGGGCATACCCTCCATACCAATAACTTTTAAAGCTATAATTGAAGATGATTTTCCTGAATATGCCTACCCTAACGACACTAATCTTGTATTAAAAAAAGGGGCTCAGGTGATGTTTATCAAAAACGACAATTCGCGTGAAAAACTTTTTTACAATGGTAAAATTGGTGTTGTTGAATCCATATCGGGTAATACAGTTTTAGTACGTTGCGATGGTGAAGACAACTCCATTGCTGTTGGTCCGGCTGAGTGGCAAAACTTCAAGTTCACACTTAACTCCGTTACAAACGAAATTGAAGAATCCATTACCGGTACTTTTACACAACATCCGCTAAAATTAGCATGGGCCATAACCATTCATAAAAGCCAGGGGTTAACTTTTGAAAAAGCCATTATTGATGCCAACGCAGCTTTTGCCCACGGACAGGTATACGTGGCTCTTAGTCGTTGTCGCACGCTGGAAGGTTTGGTGTTATCGTCACCCATTGATGAAAGGAGTATTATTAGTAGCCAATCGGTTAACAGCTTTATTGAACATGCCGGCAGTAACACCCCAACAGTTGAAAGAATCCGTGAGTTCCAAATTGAGTATGAGCAGGAGCTGATAACCGAACTGTTTAATTTTAAGCGCCTTCACAACCAACTGGGGAACCTGCAAAAGGAGATAAACAATAACCTAAATGCCCTGGTTGGCTCATTCGCCAATAAGCTCAATGCGCTTATTCCTGATTTTTCATCAACTGTTACCGATGTTGCGGGCAAGTTTATGACGCAGTTGCAACAACTTTACAATCAAAAAACACCTATTGCTTCGCACGAACTTCTTCAGGAACGCATAAAAAAAGGGTGTGCTTATTTTCTTGAGAAATTTGATGAACTAATAAAGCCCATCACCATGGAGGTGGACCTTGAAACCGATAATAAAACAATACGCAAAACCATTACCGAAAATCTGGAGCGGATATCCCAAAGCTACACCACCCACCACGATTGCCTTAAAGCTTGTTCCTCAGGCTTTACAATAAGCATGTATTTGTCAACCAAATCGATAAGCACCATTGAAAAAGAAGTTAAAAAGCCAAAATTATTAAAAGAAAATCAGCCTTTTATCAATTCAACCAACCCCGAACTGTACAAACAAC
>CAZSQG010000088.1:0-15911 GCA_964608615.1 uncultured Marinilabiliaceae bacterium | reverse complement strand
CAGTGACCCCTACCCTGTCAAGGTAATGCTCTAAACCAACTGAGCTAACAACCCTTTAGATTTCATACAAAAGTAGTGATTTTTCTGTGGCTATTAATAAAAAAAGGCCTGGGGAAGGCCTTTTTTGGATTTTTTTTCCGCTGATTTATAGAGAAAGGGTTTTGTTCTTTCGGGTACAAAAATAGACAATAATTAACAAAAACAAAGAGTGTCTTAAATTTTTTTACATTTTGTTTACGTTTAAACCATATGACGTTTTTTATATCTAGGTTGAATTATAACACATGAAAACCAAAAACAAACGAATAAAAAAAATCCTGTATGTCATAGACCTACAGGATTATATCATTTTATATCATTTTATATTAAGCTGAAACTTTTGTTAAAAGTAACTCTTAATTAGTTTCTTTTGTATCAGATGATCTTCTGGTATTGAGATCGGACATAATGCCCTCCATTGTTTTTTCGTCGAGTTTATAAAAAAACATTGCTAATCCTGAAATAAGAGCTCCAATTGCAGGAACAAAACTCATCATATATTTAATTCCCCTGATGGTTTCGGGAGATTGCTCTACATTAGCTTTGAAGCCATAGAATGCCAATAGCCATAATGTTATTGAACCCCCAATAGTCCAGCCCAGCTTTTGTGACATACTGGATGCGGAGAAAACCAATCCGGTTGCGCGACGTCCGGTTTTCCATTCAGAATAATCTGTTGCATCAGCATACATTGACCAAAGAAGAGGGAAAATAATACCTGCACAGAAACTGATTATAGCTTGAAGTGAGTATAGTAAAACAATTTGCTCTTTATTAATAAAAAAGAAAAATGTACTCAAAATGGCTGCTGCAAACATAGCTGAAATAAAGGTTTTGCGTTTACCAAGAAATGCTGACACCGGTTTAGCCATTATTACACCTACCATATTGGTTGCTTGTCCCAATAAAATATAGAGAGTGCTGAAGGTAAATGTCATTTTTGAAATTGCAATGGCTGAGTCATCAATGATGTAGTATTTGAAATAATATAAGGCAACACCATCACGTACTGAGTTAAATATGAGTGTAGCTACACCAGCGGCAAGCAAAATAAACCAGGGAATGTTTTTAGCCAGGTTCTTAAAGTCTTCTTTAAGATTATTTTTCTGATCTTTTGGAGGTGTAATGCGTTCGCGTGTCCACGAAAAAGTTAACAGGAAAAAGCCTACGGCGATAAGTCCTACTACTACCATTGTAAGCTGATAAGCTGTCGCAACAGGAACGGTTTTCTGGAAAAAGTCGACCAGCGGTTGATAGATAGCTACTACCAGAAGACTGCCCCCAAAGGCAAAGATCATACGGTACGAAGCGAAGCTTGTTCTTTCGTTAGAGTTGGACGTCATAACACCTAAAAGGCTCGCATAAGGCACATTAATGGCTGTATAGGCCATCATCATAATTGTATAGGTAATATACGCATAAATCAATCTGCCGGTAGTACTTAAGCTGGGAGTGGTAAACAGTAAAACTCCTATTATTGCAAAAGGCACAGCAACCCATAAAAGATAGGGTCTGAATTTTCCCCAACGTGAAATGGTTCTATCGCCAATAATACCCATTATGGGATCGTTAGCTGTATCCCAAATTCGTGTTACCAGAAACATGGTTCCTGCAGCAGCCGCTGAGATACCAAATATATCTGTGTAGAAAATGGCTAAATAGAAGGTGAAAATTTTCCAGAACATGGAAGAAGCGGCATCGCCAAAACCATATCCTATTTTTTCCCTTCGAGAAACTTTTTGAGTTGTCATATTTGGCAAGAAATTAAGGTATTATCTTATATTAATTTAATTTGTTTTCATAATCGTAATACGTTTATATACTTCCATTAATGCGCGGGAGTTATGGTAGGGGCACTTCCAGAAACCTATTTTTGGATCGTTTAAAATGTGATTACCATCGTCATTAACACGGAGTTTCCATTCGCCGTTTTGTTTGTCGATTATTTTGTTGTCAATGTAATTCCAAATTGCTTCCATTTTATCCAAATACTGCTGATTTCCGGTTATTTGCCATGAATTCATAAAACCTACCATGGCCTCGGCTTGTACCCACCAGTGGCGGTCTTTGTCGAAGTGGTTGTTCAACGGATCTTTTTCGTATAGGAGAGATCCATCAGGAGCTAAACCATCGTTAATGGTGGCATCGGTTATTTTAATTGCAGCAGTCTGCACTTCTTTTAAAAGCTCCTTGTCGCCAATAGCTTCAGCTGCTTCGCAAAGTAACCATGTGGATTCAATATCGTGACCATATGAAATCAGAGAGCCTTTCACCTGCCAGTCCATCTCAAAAAATAGTTGTAAATGGCCAGTTTTATGGTCAATAATGTGATCAAGAAAAACACGGATAAGATTTTTGATTTGTTTACCAAGGTTGTCATCGGGCCAAATACGATAAAGATTGGTATATGGCTCAATTATATGTAGGTGAGTATTCATGGATTTGGGTTCATTGGCATCTTTTTCACTTAGTCGCATATCGGTCATAGGAGTCCAGTTGCGCGAAAAAGCTTCCATATATCCGCCATGTACGGGTTCAAGACTGTATTTTTCAATCAGATTAAATAGTTTTTTAGCATAATCAAGGCTTTCAGTTTTACCGGATGCTGTAAAATATTCTGAAAAGCCATAAATACCGAAACCCTGAGCATAAACTTGTTTTCGTTCATCAAGCTTTTCGCCATTGTATGTAACGCTCCAGACCAAGCCATCGTAATGATTGTCCCAGAAATACTTTATCAGGTAATCATAGGCACGATGAGCCATCAAAAGGTATTCCTCTTTTTTAAGAAAATTATAAGCCATTGAAAAGGTCCAAAGTATGCGAGTATATAATACAACCCCTTTGGGGGCTTCTTTTAATGGTACTCCGGTAAAATTCACCTCTCCAAAAAAACCTCCGTTTTTTGAATCAACTCCTTTTTCAATCCAGTATTGCAGTATATTTTCAAATTCCGGCACCAGGCCTGTTATCAGTTTTTTGTTCTGTATCATCATTGCACTTTAAGGCTTAATGTGTTTATGTTAAGGATTGATTATATAAAATATGGAAGACTTTTATCATTACATTAATATTGCTTTTGTCGCAAACGTTCCTTTTTTTCGTAATTACATTGTAATGTTGTTTTGGTAAGGATTATATTAATATCCGTGTTAATACCCAACCTTTTTTAATGGTCGATCGCCCTAACGGGGCATAAGAATCAGCATCTGGCAACGCCCGATGCATCGCAACCTTGTGATGTCACCCTGAAGGGTCAAAAGCTTTTATTTTTTCATAAGTGATTTATTATTGTCGACAAGCGCATTGATTGTTTGTACCGAAGCTGCCGATGTAAGTTTATCCTGGGGTGAGTGGATGCAGTAATCTACTAACTGGTCAATGGTTGATACAGCAACGTGCATACGGGTATCTGATGAAGCGTAATAAATAAATACTTTGCCATCTTCATCGGCAATCCAACCGTTTGAGAACACAACATTTGAAACGTCTCCCAGTCGTTCTTTGCCAAGAGGTGCTATAAAATGGCCGTTTGGCTTATGAGTTACAATCCATGGTTTTTCCAAATCGGACATAAAGAGATAGAGGGTGTAACGCAAGCCAGCTGCGGTGTTGCGAACTCCATGAGCCAATTGCAGCCATCCCTTTTCGGTCCGGATTGGAACGGGGCCAAGGCCATTTTTTACTTCGTAAATAGTATGATAGGTCTTGGCATCAACAATAACTTCTTCTTTTACTTCCGCATTGGTAATGGAATCAGCCAGCCCGAAGCCAATTCCTCCTCCTTTTCCAGTGTCAATAAATCCATCTTGTGGACGGGTAAAGAATGCGTATTTACCATTAATAAGTTGTGGTAGCAGAACCACATTGCGTTGCTGTCCCGTTGTTGAAATCAAATCGGGTAAACGTTCCCAGTTTATGAGGTCTTTAGTGCGTGCAATTCCCGCTGCGGCCACAGCACTGCTTGTATCGCCATTGGGGGCTTTGGGATCTTTTCGTTCGGTACAGAAAACGCCATAGACATAACCGTCGTCGTGCCTGGTTAAACGCATGTCGTAAACATTGGTATCGGGTTCATTTGTTTGGGGAAGAGTAATGGGTCGTTCCCAGAAGCGGAAATTGTCAATGCCATTGGGGCTTTCGGCAATGGCAAAAAACGATTTGCGGTCATTGCCTTCAACCCTTACAGCCAATAAATATTTGTTGCCCCATTTTATTGCACCGGCATTAAAGGTTGCATTAAAACCAATGCGCTCCATAAAGAATGGGTTGGTTTTAGGATTAAGATCGTAACGCCAGTGAAGAGGAATATGCTCGCGGGTTAAAATGGGGTATTTATATCTTGAGTAAACACCGTTAGTGCTGAAAAGCTCTTCGTTTGGACGTAAAACCAAGAGCTCGTAATCATTTCGGATTGTGTTGTATCTTTGCTGAAATTGATTCTTTTGCATTTTGCAGATTGATAGGGTTAAATGAAAACCTTACCATAATTGAGGTAAGGTTTTCATTTAAGCGGATTAAAGTTTATTATTGTTTTTTTATTAAAGCGATTCTCAGTATTGATTTCTTATTTCTTGATTAATCGCGGTCATTAAATTCGTTCCACTCTTTTAAAAGCCAAATGTTTTCTTGATTCACAAATGCTTTAAAATCTTCAGCTGTTTGATGTTCGGGTGGTGGAAGGAAAAAATGGTTAAGATCGTGGTTACGCCAAACCATGGCATAAACTATTTTACGCGTTAATTTGGATGCGTTAAGTGCAGCTGCCAGCCTTTGTGTAAACCACTTTGGATCAGTAACTTTTTCAGATCCGGTTTCGGTAAATGCAGCTATTTTATCAGTTTTTTCAGCATAATTAGCCACAATTTCCAGTTTCATGATGGCATTTTCAAGACTGCCCTCTTCTTGTCGCATATCCCAATAATTGTCGACCCCAATTATATTAACAATATCGTCGCCGGGATACCAGGTAAGGTACTCTTCTTCGGTGGTGAAATTACGATCGGGTGAATACGCTATAAGTACGTTGGATATGCCTTTTTCGTGGAGATATTCAACAGTAAATCGAAAAAGTTGTTGGAGTTCTTTGGGTGTACAGAGTTTTGAACCCCACCAAAACCAGGTGCCATCCATTTCGTGCCAGGGACGGAAGATGAAAGGAATTTGCTCTCCTTCGGGTGTTTGAAGAGTTGAAAAAAAGTCAGCCACTTTATCCAGATGTTTTTTAAATGCATCATGATGAGAACCCTCTGGAAGGATATGTTTAACAACAACCTGGTCAGTAGTCCAGGAGTTTTTTGTTTCATCAATGGCTGAGTAGGGGTGCCAGCTAAATGTGTTCACTCCACCATTTTGATGTACCCAGATGGCATATTCTCTCATTTTATTGAATGGAACGCTGTCGAGGTTAACGTTATGGCCCAATTCAATACCTCCAAGCTCCCATCCAAAAAGAGACGGATAATCGCCGGCGGTTCTTTTGGTGTCTGATTCGCCATCCACATATTTCCATCCAATACCATAAGCAAGGTCATCCTGATGTCCAAAAAGTAATCCCTCACCTTTGGCTGCTTTAAGCTTTTCAAGAAGAACGGTAGCAGATGATTTGGCTTCTGATTTTTTCACTGTATTATGGCATCCAATAAATGAAAGGCTAACCAAGACTGTTATCAAGAACTTCTTCATAATTATTTTTTTGAGGAGGGTTTAAGAACAATCTGTAAAACATCGCGTCCCGGAATTGTAGTTGAAATTGCTTTTTTTGTTGTTCCTATATTCATTTTAGTCCATACGTTACGGATGTTGTATGTGGTTGCATCGAAATCGATATTCAGTTGTGCAAAGGAGTCTTCAATTTTTCGGCCTTTAAATTCGAAATCGAGCTTAACAGGATTGTCGCCACGGTTTAGAAAGCAGAAAGCCCATTTTCCATTACTTAATGGTTTAATCCAGGTTTCCAAATCACCCTCTTTGGCGTAACGAAAAGCTTGAATGCCTAGTTTATCCTGATTAATTGCAATAGCTTCGTCATTGGTGAGAATTTCAAAAGTTTCTTTACTCATATTGCGGATATCGTTCCCGGCAATCAAAGGAGCTGCCAGCATAGTCCATATTGCAAAGTGGGCACGATCCTCATTAACGCTCATGCCATTTCCAACTTCGAGCATATCAGGGTCGTTCCAATTTCCGGGGCCTGCATACTCGCGTATATTAAAAGCCTGGTTCATATCAAGTATTTTAAGAACTCCCCACGAAAACCAGCCACCATGATCAAAAGCACAGTCCCAGCAATTGTATATATCACCTGTTGTACGCCACATGTGTCCCACTTCTTTTGCCCACTCCCAGGGTTTGTTGTGTCCCCAGTCGCACAGACTAAAAAGTATTGGGCGTCCGGCATTTTTCAAGGCCTGACTCATGGTGGTATAGGCGCCAATTCCTGATAATCCTTCAGTATCGCACCAATCGTATTTTAAATAGTCAACACCCCACGATGCATAGGTTAGCGCATCCTGATATTCGTGGCCACGACTTCCGGGGCGTCCTGCGCAAGTTGTATTACCTGCATCTGAATAAAGACCAAATTTCAACCCTTTTGAATGCACATAGTCAATGAGAGCTTTAATACCTGAAGGGAATCTTTGGGGATCGCACTGAATAAAACCAAGGCTGTCGCGTTGTCCATGCCAGCAATCATCGATGACAATATATTCGTAACCGGCATTTTTCATTCCTGATTCGTTCATAGCATCAGCAACTTGGCGGATAAGATCTTCGTTAATATCACAACCAAAATTATTCCAGCTATTCCATCCCATTGGTGGTGTTAATGCCAGATTCTCAAACTTTTGTGCCATCATGGAGATGGAAAAAAGAGCCAGAATCATGACTAAAGGTGCTGTTCTTTTATTCATAAGAGTATTATTGTCATTAATAATCAGATTGTTATTGATAATAATGTTTTTGATTAAACCGAAAATCCGAAAAAAGCAATTATATAATACTTATGCAAAAATCAGATGATTTTGTGACCTCTACAAGTACAATCTTATCACTTTATGAGCGGTTTTAAGCATTTATTATCTATTGGTAATAGCTTTATAATTCAATACTTAAATGGACGAAGATTTACTTAATATAGTTTTCTGGGAAGTAAAGGTGTTGGTAATACCGGTGCTGTTTTATTTTCATAACCTTACGGCATTGAGCAAGTGGTTATGAGATTTTTAACTTTTCAGTGTAAAATGTCTTCTTTAGGTAAATTTGGAGGTTATCGTTTTTTTGGAAGGTCCAAAATTATTAATCAAACAGTCAAGTCCTTACTTGCGAATTTAAGGGAGTACTATATTAAACGATGTAAGCTTTTACAAAAAGAACCTGTCTCTACATTAAAATAAAGAGACAGGCTAAAAAACCAAGAAATGAAAACGAGAATTAGTTCACTTTTGTTACCACACCAGATAAGGTAAAACTGTTAAATAATGTTACAACAGCGTAGGTTCCTCCCTCATAAAGACCATCCAGAAGTGTTCCTGAAGAACTACCATTGTTTATTCATCGTACTTAGATAAATTAAAGAGAAACTCAACTCCACCTTTATGGCCTTTGCGAACCGATATATCTCCTTTGTGCAGGATAATTGCATTTTTTACAATGGCTAACCCCAGGCCTGTACCGCCCATTTTTCGTGAGCGACCTGAATCGATGCGGTAAAAACGCTCGAAAATACGTGCCAGATGCGTTTCCGGAATGCCAACTCCATTATCTGAGAAGGAGAAATAATAGTAATGATCATCCTCATAGTAATTTTTAACCTCCACTTCTACCTTTTCACCAGCATGGTTAATTGCATTTTCTAATAGATTTTTGAAAACAGAGAAAATTAACGGTTTATTAGCATTGACATAAAGATTATCGCTCATCTTAATGAGTATGGTCATTGATTGTTTCTCCATCTCATCACGCAAGTTCTCGATCACTTCATCTAAAATGGCCTTAATGGAAACTTTCTCCAGGATAAAATTCTCATCGGCCTCATCAATGCGATTCAACATAACAATATCATTAACGAGGGCTGTCAACCGATTAGACTGAGCATAGGCCTTATCAATAAAATACCTCTTTTTTTCATCGTTAATGTCGGCATTATTTAGAATCGTCTCCAGATAGCCTTTAACTGAAGCCACCGGTGTTTTTAGCTCGTGAGCAATGTTAGAACTCATCTGTTGCTTGATGAGACGTCGTTTTTCTAGTTTTGTGACATCACTAATTATGATTTCGAAGCTTTTGTCAGGAAACACAACACATTGAATATTAAAGATTTTACCTTCCTTTGACACTTTGTATTCAATCTTTGGCAGGTTATGCGTGTAAATCACGTGTCTATTGTCCAGGGTTTTTTCAATAAAAGACCAGACTCTTTTGAAGGCAGCAATTTCGAAAATGTGTTCGGGATTAATTGACGATTTTTCTGCAATAATGTTAATGTACTGAATGAAGTGATTGTTGTTCAAGATCGATTTCTTCTCTCGTGAGAAAATTGCTACTCCAGCATCCAATATGAACAGGTGATTGAAGAGTTTCTCCTTTTCCAATGTCAGGGCATCTTTAGTCTGTTCAAGATCCTGATACATGGAAATTATTTGCTCGCTAATAACACCCAGTTCGTTTTTAGGGAATTTGATACGATCAATTTTTTCTCCTCTGTTCATTCGTACAGCAAACTCTTTGAGCTTAGTGATACTTTCGCTCATCTTACTTGTAACATAAGCCAGTATTATCCAAGCCACCACAAAGAAAATCAGGATGAACAGGAAATATAAACTACCAGCTTTTAAAAAATTCTGAATGGTTACATTATAAACAACTGCAGCTCGTACAAAATAGTGTCGGTAATATCTGGCATAATAATAGAAGTCCTCGCCCGTGGTATCTGAATGCCTTATATTAGCGCCTTTATCAGAGTAGAGAGCTTTTTGTATTTCGGGCCGTTTCAAGTGATTTGCCATGTCATCAAAATCACTTACAAAACTATCGTAAAGCACTAATCCATCAGGGGATATAACGGTAATACGTGTTTCAGGCGGAGGAATAATTTGCCTTAATGAATCCAGCAGAGAATACCGGTTATTTTCAAAGATCTTGTTTTTCTTAATGTACAAATGAGTCAAGTCTGTGATATTATTTAGTGTTGTCTCGAGTTGGGTAATCCGGTACTGCTTTTCACGCTTGTATTGAAAAGCAATAATAGTACTTGTGAAAAACACAAATACTGAGAAGTAATAAATAAATAACTTCTTTTTATAGCTAAAAGGGTTTAACATAGAGCCAGAGGTTTTTGTTAATCAGTTATTTCAAAATAGTAGCCATGGCCTGCACGGTTCTTTAAACATGTACCATACTTGCCAACCTTTTTGCGTAATCGGGTAATGTTAACATCCACGGTTCGTTCAGTTACAATTACATCATCGTTCCAAATGCGTTCAAGAATCTCTTTCCGGCTAAAAACACGACTTTGGTTTTCCAGAAAGAGTTTCAGGATATCGAACTCTTTGCGGGTCAGATCTACACGCTCTGTTATTAATGTAAGCCGCTTTTTTTCCAGATCCAACTCCATATCGCCCACTTCTATGATATTAGGCTGTTTCTTTGATACTTCCAACTCACTTCTACGAAGCACTGCTTTCACCCTTGCAATTATCTCCTTGATAGAAAAAGGTTTGGCAACATAATCATCAGCTCCCAGATTAAACCCCGTTAGAATATCATTTTCTGTATCCCTTGCCGTTAAAAAAACAATGGGGACAGCAATTTTCAACTCTTTGCGAATTTTCTCCGCCAGTTTGAACCCCGAAATCTTACCCATCATTATATCCAATAGCAACAAATCAAATCGTGTAATATCCATGGTCAAGGCTTCTTCGGCCGAGTAGGCTGTCTCAATTTCATAGCCCTCACTTTCAAGGTTGAACTGTAAAATTTCGCAAAGATCCTCCTCGTCATCAACAATCAATATTCTTTTAGGCATGTTGCTAGTATCTATGCTGTTTAAAGTTTTTCTCTATCGATGTCCTTGTGTCTTACATCTTTTCCTTCAAGAGAATAGATGGATGTTTCGGCAATGTGAGCTGCATGATTACCAATGCGCTCTATATTGTAAACAATGCTTTTAAAATTTATCAGACTCATCAGTTTTGGCCTTATCTCTTCAGGAATTTTACTTTTTTTGATACTCTTATTTATCAATTTTATATTCATCTCATCAATAACATCATCGTTCTTAATAGTCCATATTGCAAATTCTTTGTCCTGGTTCACAAACGATAACAAGGCCTTTTGAACCATGCTTTTACTGGATAACACCATGTTGTATAAAACATCCGACATCTCAATAAACAGCTCCTTATCTTCCAGATTATTTATAAAGTTGACGATATTTGTAATTAAATCTCCAATTCGTTCCAAGCTAACTATCATGCGGTGACAGGAGATTATTTTACGTAACTCAGAAGCCATTGGATGGTACAAAACGATGGTATTGATCACTTTTTCACTGATCTTAACTTCGTATTTATCCATCTTCTTCTCGTTATTCATCAAGCTCTTTAAGGTTTCGTCGGCTATATTGGCTTTTCCTCCCTGAACAATGGATTCCAGAATATCCAATTGTTGCATTACAAGGTCGGAGCATTCTTTGAAATCATTCAGGATCTCTTGTATGGCATTCTCTTTCTTTAGCATCTTTTTTCCTGTTAATTAATTTGCACCTGTATAAAATCGGATTCTTTAAATTATCCAAATTTACCCGTCAAGTATTCTTCAGTTTTAGGATCACTCGGATTGGTAAACATGCGTTTTGTTTTGCCATACTCCACAAGGTCTCCAAGATACATAAACATTGAATAATCTGAAATACGTGCGGCTTGCGACATGTTATGAGTTACCAAAACTATTGTATAATCTTTTTTAAGTGCCACTAACAAATCCTCAATTTTTGAAGTTGCAATGGGATCCAGCGCAGAGGTGGGTTCGTCCAATAGAATAACTTCCGGTTGAAAGGCAATGGCTCGGGCAACACAAAGTCGCTGTTGTTGTCCTCCTGAGAGGAATGTTCCTTTCTTTAACA
The DNA here is from genome assembly GCA_964608615.1 of uncultured Marinilabiliaceae bacterium. Classification (GTDB taxonomy): domain Bacteria; phylum Bacteroidota; class Bacteroidia; order Bacteroidales; family Marinilabiliaceae; genus CALEUX01. The sequence goes on along the minus strand of CAZSQG010000088.1, from coordinate 4,747 downwards.
GTGAATCTTTTACTTCATCCCATAAGGCCACGCTGTTTAACGACTTCTCTACAATATTATCGCGCTCCACCTTCTTCAAACGGATGCCGTTTAATTTATAGCCTGCAATTACATTATCATAAATACTCATTGTAGGGAAAGGGTTGGGTCGTTGAAAAACCATTCCGATTTGACGACGCAGATGAATGGTGGGCATCTTCATAATATTCTCGCCATTTAAGTATATTGATCCATCGGTCTGGATGTTCGGATACAATTCGTGCATGCGATTAATGGCACGTAACAGGGTGCTCTTTCCACATCCCGAAGGTCCCATAATGGCAGTAATGGCATTCTTTTTAATGCCCACATTTATATTTTTTACTGCATAATTATCTCCTTTATTGTAAGCAATTGAGAGGTCTTCAATCCGTAAAACAGGATTTTCAATCGTCGCTATATTTTTATTCATTTGCATCAGTTAAATTACTGTTTAGCAGATATTCTTTTTGAAATAATATTAAGGGTTAGAACAAATCCCATCAGAAACAGGGATGAACTCCAGATGAGGTCAAGCATGTTGGGATCGTTGTAGAACTCCCAAATTAACAGAGGTACAGCACTGGTTGGCCGGGTTACATCCCAGTTAATAACGGGGCTGCCCAAAGTAGTCAACATCAATGGAGCTGTTTCTCCTAAGATTCGTGAAACAGAAAGCAGAATACCTGTAGATAAACCACTGAATCCTGTGGGAATCAAAATCCTTAATATCACTTTGTAATAGGGTACTCCCAAGGCCAATCCAGCTTCCTTTAGGGTGCCGGGGATCATCTTCATGGTTTCTTCAGTCGACCGGATTATGAGTGGTAACATCATTATCATCAACGCTACACTACCGGCAAGTGCTGAATAACGGTTGGTAACATTCTGGACAATCCATAAATATGAAATCAAGCCAAGCACTATGGAAGGTACGCCTTGAATAATATCGGATAAATTTCGTATAAGGTTGGCATATATGTTTTTTTGGTTTTCATAGAGGAACAGCCCTATTAATATACCAACGGGAATGGCCATGAGCGAGGCCATTAGCACAATTAAAAGAGTGCCGGTGATGCCGTTACTGATGCCTCCGGGTATTACCTCGTTGTTGGCAACTGCCGTCATGGCTTCCAGCGTATTTGGAGCTACTTTAAAAAAGAAGTCAAAATTAATCTGTTTGTAACCTTCAATAATCAGCTTGCCAATGATAAGGATAATTGGCATTACCGTAAGGGCCGAAAATGCTATGACCCCCCACTTAAACAGACGGTTCTTTAATTTTCTGTATTCCGCTTTACTCTGAATTCCTTTTATTTGTGCATTCATCATCGGTTCAATTATTATCCATCAGGATAATTTCTTAATCACTAATTTCCCAACTGCATTTACAATTCCGGTTATCACAAACAGCAATAAACCTATTGCTATTAAGGAACTAAGTTTCAATCCTTCAGCTTCACCGAATTGGTTGGCAATGACACTAGCCATGGAGTTACCTGTACTGAATAAGCCTGTGGGAATAATGTTGGCATTTCCTATTAACATAGTAACAGCCATTGTTTCGCCCAGTGCACGTCCAAAGGCCAGAATGAAGCTGGCAATGATCCCTGAACGGGCATTGGGAATAATAACAGAAAAGATTACTTCCAAGCGTGTAGCTCCAAGCGAATAGGCTGCCTCTTTAAGTTCGTTAGGTACCATACTGATAATTTCGGCACTTAACGAAGTAGCATAAGGAATAATCATGATGGCCAGAATAATCCCGGATGTGAAAATGCCAAATCCCTGAGCATCCCATCCCAAATCAACAATTAATGGTCTTAAAACATAGAAACCCCACAATCCATAAACAATTGAAGGGACACCTGCCAATAAATCAACCATCATACTTAAAATGGAGGAGGTTGCTGACTTTTTATAGTATTCGGCTATAAATAGCGCTGTGGCAAAAGCCATTGGTAAGCATATAACAAGTGCAATTATGGAAGTGATTAGCGTTCCGGCAATAAAGGGCAAGGCCCCATAATTTTCTCTTCCTTCGGTTGGATCCCATTCTGATGAAATAATAAACTCTAATCCAAATTCTTTAAAGGCCGGGATGGCTCCATTGATCAGGAAAAAGACCATCCCGGCCGAAAGGAATAGGATTACCAACGAAGCGGTTAACAGTACGTATTTTGTTACCTTATCTCTTATCACTTAATTGTCTTTTTATTACACCCTTATGCACTAATTCGTAAAATGTGAAAAACAATAAACCATTACACTTATGAGTTATAAGTTAGGTTGTTTGTAATGATTTATGAACAGTGTTTTCTTACTTAAGGATGACTTCACCATTGTAAGTAACCGATCTTAAGATGTTTTTTGCCTTTTCAACAGCTTTAGCCGGAAGTGGTGCGTAATGAACTTTTGAAGCAACGGCTTGTGCGTCTTCTGAGATCAACCAATCCAAAAATTTAACAGTGGCTTCGGCTTGTGCTTTTGAACGTCCATCGTAAGCTTGCTCTTTATAAAGTATGATCCAGGTAAAACCGCTGATAGGATAGGCATTGGCATCATCCGAATCAGTCACCATTATTCGGGTGTCATCTGGAATTTGACCCTGTGCAGCGGCACTAATGGTTTCAATGGTTGGGGCTACGTAATTACCTGCCTTATTCTGTAGCTCTGCAATAGGAATGCTTTGAGCAAAGGCATATTCTGAACCAATGTAACCGATTGCCCCAGCGGTGGTATTTATCATTCCTGTAACCCCGGGATTACCTTTAGCTCCCATTCCAACCGGCCATTTCAATGATTTACCGCGACCTACCTCTGCTTCCCATTTAGAGCTTATCTTGCTCATAAAGTCACTAAAGATATAGGTGGTTCCACTGCCATCTGAACGATGTATAACTGAGATAGCCTGATCAGGCAGATTCAATCCAGGGTTATTGGCTTTTAAACGGCTGTCGTTCCAATTAGTGATTTGGCCCATAAAGATACCTTCCAACAATTTGTTGGTTAATTTAACACCTTCAATGCCAGGAATATTGTATGCAATTACAACAGCCCCTAAACATGTTGGAATGTGAACGACTTCGCCTGGCATATCCATGATTTTCTCATCTTCCAAAAAGGCATCCGAAGCTCCAAAGTCAATAACTTTATCCTTAAGACTTCTAATTCCTCCGCCTGAACCGATACCACCGTAAGTCAGTAATATACCTGTTTCACTGGTATAGTTCTTGAAAACCATGTTGTAATAGGGTTGGGGGAAAGTTGCTCCGGCAGCTGTCAGGGCTTTTACTTTTTCAGTGTCATTGTTTTTCTTTTTTTTCTGTCCACTTTGACAGGATGATAAGAAAACTGTAATTACTACTAAGGCTAAAAATGATTTCATTGCTAGAAGTTTTAAAAATTAGACTAATCTAAAAGTGTATTTAGAATTTTAATTCACAATTCAAAAACACACTGCTTACAAAACTTTCAGAAGCTACCTGCGGATCCCATCCCTGGAAGTTGGGGGCAATTTTTACGCCTTTTACCGGTCTGAACTCTATCCCGGCAGTGAATCCATACCCATCATCAGAGGTGAGATTATCGTATCTTCCGAATAAATTAATTTTTTTCAGCTTAACAGTTGAATAGAGCGAAATACCTTCCAGATCATTACCTTGTTCCATTTCATGATTTTTCTGAGAGTTATATTCAGTACCCACTGAAAACTGTTTAGCAGCGTACCCAACAAAGGCGGCAAAAGTACTTTGTACATTTTTATCACCCATAAAATCGCTATACCCACGAATGGTCAATCCTTTTGCAGGTGATAAAGTAACACCTAACCCAACTTTTAGTAAACTATCGTTTTCCAATTTCTTGTAACCTTCACCATTTAAAAGGGAGAAGTCGGCACTAATGAAATCTGAGAAATTATACGTTATGGTTATTCCCAGGTCAGCACTTGAACCAAACTTATATTCATCCTGGAATGATTTGCTGATGTAACGGTATCCCCAGAAATCCTCCTGAGTTTTAAATTGTTTGGTGCCAACTAATCCAAATGCAATCGACACATTGTTGTGTGAATATTTTAAAGAGGCATCTTTCAAAAAGGCCGTCATTTCAAGCTCTCCAGCAGCTGGATTTGCTATATCGAGCATTATGGAGCCCGACCAACTTTCATTGAAATTATACCCGTAACCAAATAAACCGCGAGTAACTTCAAAAGCTGAATGTGATGCTCCATCAGAAAAAGTGGAGTGATAATTACTGAAGATCTTAACAGTAGGTTTACCTGATGGTTTGAAGGCTTCAACTTCTTGTGCTAAGGTTAAAATTACCGGCGTAATCATTGTTACTAGCGTTATAAATACTCTTTTCATTTCTTTATTTCAATCTTTACAATTCTGTGTGTTAATTTCCTGTGCAAACTTACCAGTCTGATGTTACAGATGTGTTAAGGAGATGTTACATTTTAGTTACATTATTCATCATAAAGGTTTTCTGCAAGTTAGAGACGAATGAAGCTAATTACAATAGTTGTTTTAAAAACTATTATTGGTGTCCGATAAAACTTTGGAAAATTTATTTTATGCTTTCATTATTGAGGAATTCGGGAGGTCTTGTTTTCTTGGGGCTTACTTTCCGCCTCAGAGAAACGATAGTTCTTTGATTCCTTTTGAGACTATTATGAGATCAAAAATTTCCGTTAATAAAATCAGATTAATTGTCGTTAAAGTAT
>CAZSQG010000087.1:5857-16029 GCA_964608615.1 uncultured Marinilabiliaceae bacterium | reverse complement strand
TGCTATCACTGGTGTTTGAGACCAGCGCGTCTACCAATTCCGCCATCTGGGCAATTGATACGATGATGGTTTTGCGGTTGCAAATATATAACAATCCTTTTTCAGTGCAAACACTAAATATGATAAATTTGCCAAATAAACTTTTTAAAATGATTCATAAAACGCGGGGCATAGTTTTAAAGCATACACGCTTTGGCGAAACAAGTGCTATTGTACATGTATTTACTCAGGGGTTGGGAACGCAAAGTTATATGGTTAATGGCGTTTTTGGAACAAAAAAAAGAGACAAGGCGTTGTTGCTTCAACCGCTAAACATCGTTGATATGGAGGTTTATTATAAACCAGGAAGAGATCTTCAACGAATAAAAGAGTTTAGGCTTGAACGTGCTTTGTTGGTTATTCCTTTTTCGCAGGCGCGAAGAGCCCAGACTTTTCTATTAACTGAAATGCTTTCGATTGTATTGCGAAACGAAAATTCCAATCTGGCGCTTTTTTCATTTATTGAGGATGGCATTGGTTTTTTGGATTCAAACAGGGAAGGACTTGAAAATTTTCATTTGTTTTTTTTATTTCATCTCTCTCGCTTTCTGGGGTTTTTTCCACATAATAATCAGTCGGATGAATTCCCTTTTTTTGATATTCAGGAAGGCTGTTTTGTTAGTTCTGAACCAGCTCATCCATATTATCTGGATACTGTTAATTCGGGTATTTTTATCCGATTGTTCACAACAGGTCAGCAAGATATTCAACAAATCGCCAAGAATGTGAGAGAACGCCAGATTATTCTTGACGCTCTTATGTCCTTGTTTGATTTACACTTTCAAGGGGCCGGGCGGCTTCGTTCACTTGATGTCCTGGCTGAGCTTTTTAAGGAATAACGCGTTATGAATAACCTGATATTTAGTCATTTCACGGCTGTGGCAGCCTTATTTACTTGCTTTTTGGGGCTGTAGCCAAAAAGTTATCCCGCTCTTAAGCGGTAGAGGGCAAAAAAAAGTTTGAGTAATTTTGGTTTGTATTTACCCACACAAATCAGAATAGAGCCATTTTTACTATTGTGGTTTTCCTAAATTAGGTTAGGAAAGCTGTCTCTTTAAAAAAAAAGCTGGATTATTTGACTAATGTGTTATTTTCCTCTATCTGACGGTCAAAAACAGGGGATATAATTAGAATTAAAAGATGGTAGTTTTGTGGTTATTTGATTAAATTTGAATGAACTGGTTTTTTCTCATAAAAGATGATGTACCCAAAAATTAACTCCCTTGAACAGGGATTGGCTGATGAAGTTGCGGCAACGCCTGGCATATTAAACATGTCGGGTAATAACTCGGGATGTGATGGAGCTTTAAAACTTGACGAATTGCTTAGGGATGCTATTTATAGCAGTTCGGGGCAAGAAGTACAACCATTTGGAATCCTTAAATTGCGAGAGATCGTAGCTCAAAAAATCACAAATCTATATGGACATGTTTATTCTCCTGAAAATGAAATAACCATTACATCAGGATCCAATCAGGCATTGTTTTCTGCAATTTCCGCGTTTGTTGGGGAGGGCGATGAAGTGATTATTTTTGAACCTGCTGACGAATCATACTTGCCATCCATTATTTTAAATGGGGGCAAGCCCGTTTATATCTCATTAAAGGATCCCGACTTTCATATCGACTGGGAGGAGGTGATGCAGATGGTTAATGGTAACACGCGAATGATTATTATTAATACTCCGCATAATCCTACGGGAATGTTGTTGACGGAGCTGGATATGCTGAGGTTACAGAAAATTATAAACGGTACACGTATTATTGTTTTAAGCGATGAAAGTTTTGAGCACATAATCTTTGATGGGTTATCACATCAGAGCGTTTCGTTATATCCGCAGTTGGCCGTGAAAAGCATTTTGGTTAATTCTTTTAGTTATACTTGTCAGGTTCCGGGATGGAATGTTGGTTATTGTGCAGGGCCAGCTTCTTTAATGGTAGAAATTCGTAAGGTATTGAAGGTTATGGGTAGTAATGTTTATATTCCCTTTCAATTAGCATTAGGTGAATATATTTCCAATAAAGAGAATTATAATAAACTGGGTATGTTATATCAGGAGAAGAGAGATTATTTTACTGTGCTAATGGAATCGCTTACACGCTTTGTGGCATTACCCACCTATGGAACATTTTTCCAGCTCTATAGTTATAAAACAATTAATGAAGAGCGAGATATGGAGGTTGTTCAAAAGCTTATTAGTAAGCATGGAGTTGGTGCTGCGCCTATTAGCCTTTTTTTCCACGAGAAATCCAAGAAGCCTTTGCTGCGATTTAATTTTGCCCAACCTGATAAAGTCCTTGCACAGATTGTTGATAGGCTTAAAAGTTTCTAATCTTCAATTGACTCTAATAAATAATCTAAGATTAGTTTTTTCACATTTCTGATTTGGGTTAGTCGTATTTTTGCTTATTTTTGCAGCGCAAAAAAAAATGGCCTCATAGTTCAAGGGATAGAACAGAAGTTTCCTAAACTTCAGATTCAGGTTCGAGTCCTGGTGAGGCTACTAACCCCGTTGATTTTCAACGGGGTTTTGTTTTTTATATAGCCAGGTTTTTCAACCAAAGAAAAATAATATCCATGCGAGTTAAAAGCATTACAATGCATTAGGAGTTCCTATATCCTTATTATTAAAAACATAGGTGATTTGCTCCTGATAACCTTTGCGACTAACAACTACAACATACGAAGTGTAATCGGAATATTGCACTTCATTTATTGCAACAGAGACATCGGAATGACAACTCTCGACTTGAATTGTTAAAGTAGTTCCGGGCTCAGTTAATAAAAAATAGGTTATTTCGATACGCTTTTTTGTTGTACCCAGATCCATAAAACCATCATTAGTAATAGATTTGGCGTTGCCTAAATCTAATGATGGCTTATCCGTTTTAGTATTATATCGATTTCCATTAATGGTAACCGATTTTACTCCCAAAACTGCTGAGTAATCAGCTTTGGGTTCATTCTCATCTTCATTACTACAAGAGAAAATGATCAACAAAAAGGGTAAAAGAAATAATAAATTCAAATTCTTCATTGGTAAAAACATTAATTTTTTATTGGTTATAATATGAAAATACTGCACATTTATCACCCTAATAGTCAACGATTAAACAGCAACCCTATAATAATTTAAAATCCTTGCTGTTGGATTTTTCCCCGATTATTCTTATATAACTATCTGCATGAAAACCTTGCAAATTGCTTAAGGTATTGGCAGGGCTCACCCAAAAGTTAAAAAATTGTGTTATTCCCGACGATTCTCCCAAATAACTTACCGGTACCGAAAAAGTTGTTTTAACAATGGGGGTGGAGGACGCATCATACCAAGGTCCCCAAGTAAGAGCCCCTTCTCCATTATTATGCTTCTTGTGCAAAACATATTCGCTACAGTTGACCTCCTCCCAGTTAAAAGTTACCTTTCCGTCTTTTGAGTATCCTGTTAAGGATGGATTTTCAGTAAAAATAGGAGGAGCTTTAAGTTTGAATGTTTTAGTAGCTTCCTGATTGTATTGAACCGAAACCGTTACTTCCTGATCAGGCGTTAGGGCTTCAATTTCCCCACTATATATTTCTTTCGAGTTTTGCTCTTCAATTAACTCAATATTGTTAACTTTAATAATTGCATCTTCAATACCTTCGCCCGATTTATTGTCGCTTATTTCAGCATCGGCTATCCAAGTTTTATCATCATCATCCCAAATGATGTTAAGTTTAAAAAATACATCTGAAGTAAAGACAGGAGTTCCATCATTATTAATAAAAACTGCCCTTATGTCAAAGTTTTGGGTCATATCAATATTAATAACGGCATCATTGGAGGAAATTCCATCCCAATGCGAAAATTTAAAGTCTTTGTTGGCAGTTACTGAAATTATAACCTCAGTTCCCATGGGGTACAAGTCCATTACTGGATCAACGGTAATCGTTCCTTGATTAATATCGCAACTGGTTAGTAAGGTGAAACTCTCTTGTTCTTTCTCAATAAAATTAGCAAGGAGTTCTGTGTCATTTTCAATAACAAAAGCAAGCTCTTTTTGAACGAATAATGTTGAATTCATCTCCCAGTCTTGAAAAGCAATACCTTCATTTGGAATAGCTTTTACTTTTATTAGGGTGCCTTGTGGATAACTGTCCAATAATGGATCAACAACGACATTGCCGAGTTCGGTAAGATAATTTATTGACAGTTTGTAAGTTTTGTTTGAACTTTCGTCTTTATCACAACTGGCTAGAAATAATAACATTAATAGAAAAAACAGGTTAAGTTTCATGATTTTGAGATATAGTAAATATTAATAGTAGTATTTGTATCATAACATACAAACGTAAATTATTATGATCAAAAAAAGCTATAATGAACGTTAATTTTTCATTTCGTATCTGTATTTAACAATAGTAAAAATAATGTTAGTAATATTCTTTTTTTTCTATAGTAGTGAAACATCTGTTATGATTGAAAATACCTAGAACTTGCATTAGGAATGGTTATATATTAAATACGTTAAATACTAAATATTATTGTATAGATTGGATTGTTTTTTGTAATAAACACACTTAGTAACTTAATATTTGTTTTATCGAAATCACTACTTTATTAATTAGAATTTTATATCAGTTTATTATTAGTATACCTGTGTCATAAATCGTAAAAATTCATATCTGCATCAGTCTTCATAAACAATGGGTGATGCGGATGTCATTGAATAGGTTTTTAGTAACGACAATTAAATCAGTTAATAATGTTGTTGATACAAAATTTTTTATAAATTTGGTTGATCCTGTTTTTATTGGGCTTGTGGTCTGTTTTGTTATGATGGAAAGAAGCAGGAGCCTTAATTTTTAACTGGAGAAAGATAGGGTTTATAGTAATTTATCAGATATAATTTTAATCCTTAATCAGGAGGCACAAACATGGCAAAGAAAATTACCAGAGTAGGAGGTGGGGAAACCACTTCTTCAACAACAGGAAATGAAAAATTTATTGTAACAGCCGAAAGCAAAGCAAAAGCCAGAAATTTGCGAATTATTGCGGCTATTTCGTGGGTTATAGCTATAGGTTTTGAGATAGGGGCTATTTTTCTGTTGCGAAAGCCACCTATAAATACCACCTGGCTTATTGTATTAATTGTTGTAACCTTAATCTTTGCAGTTATCGGTTCGCTATTGTGGAAAAAATCCAACCGTCTTAATCCTGCATCTGAGAAGGAAAAATTCAGGTTTTTTGTGCAAAATCAGTTGGGGCTGATTATTAGTATTATAGCGTTTCTACCTTTAGTTATTTTGATTTTTACCAACAAGGATTTAAGTGGTAAGCAGAAAGGCCTTGTGGGTACCATTGGTGTTATTGCACTTTTAATTGCGGGAGTTACCGGTATCGATTTTAATCCTCCTTCTATCGAGGAGTATGCCGAGCAAACACGCGAGGTGGAGATGTTGAACGATGGTGTAAATCATGTGTATTGGACTAAATCAGGTCGAAGCTACCACTTGTATCAGGATTGTTCTTATATTAATACCGACAGGACTGTTGAGATTTTTGAGGGAACAGTTTCGCAGGCTCGGGAGCTTAAAAATATTACCGACTTGTGCGATCGATGCGAACGAAGAGCGCGTAAAGAGAAAGAAATTGACGAAATTGTGCCGGAATAAAAGTTAAATAGACTAAGTAATTTTGATCGGGGGCACCTGATATTTGGATTAAAGATGTTTTTTTAAATACTAATAATTATTTCATTAACAAAAGAGACTCTAATTTTCTTTAGTTAATTGCGATGTTTAAATAAAAACACAAGAATCAGATAGAGCACAAAGGAATATGTAAAACCTCTGTGCTCTATTTGTTATCTAAGGATGAAAATCTACAAGCTGCATTATAAAGGGCTATTAGTTAATTAAAATTGAATGAGAGTCCAATTGTGTAAGGATATAACTCAGGTCCCTTGTTATTTTTGAACAACGATTGAGGAGAATAGGATCCATAGATTCCTATATTGCGGTATCCCGCCCGGGCAATGAAGGTGTAGCGTAATCCGTTCAAATCAAAATCGTCCTTGTTTTTGCGCTTGAATCGGGTGTTGTCATTGTCGTATATGACTTTTGTATGTGAGCGTAAGCGCAAGCTTCCTTCAATGCCGCCTGCCAAATAAAAACCATCGTGGTTGTGCCGGCCGTTGGGAATTTGAATTTCCAGCATTAGTGGTACCGCCAGCCATAAGACTGTTAATTTAGATTTGGTAATATTGGCTTCTTCAGGCATTTCGGGAAACCAGGTTAGGCCAATTTCATTAAGTTGTGCTGGGGAGACCAGATCAAAGCGGTAGTTGTTGTACTTTAATCCCATGGAGGTAACAAATCCTAAGTGTGATCCAATCAACCTTATGTCTTCCTGTACAGGAAAGATTGAAAACTCTATTGATTTTTCCTGATTTAGTTGCATAAAACTATATTCTGCTGGAATATCTTCATTTCCATGCGAATCGAGGTAGCTGTTTATGCCTAGATTGACTCCTGCCAGATGGCCTTCGAAATATTTTGTTTTTTTTCGTTTTCTGTGTTCACGTGGCCAAATGGTTATTTCACGCGTATTACCATCGCGATGTATTTCCACGCGATCGGGCCCAATACGTATGTCTGATGCTGGTGGTTCCGGAGTGTGTATTTCTTTGATGGTATCAGGCTGGATAACAGATGGGTTATATTCCTGGATTGGTGCATTAACCATCTGTCCTTGTTTATCAATGTATATTATGGCACCCGATTGAATTGCTTTGGCTATGCCATCTCTAAACGACCAAACCTGATCGTAAATGGGAGGTATTACCACATTCCCGTCAATGTCGATATAGCCCATTTTCCCATCTTTTAAAACACGGGCCATGTTATCTTCAAAGGGCCATATTTGCTGGTAATCGGTTGGTAAAACAATTTTTCCGGAGATATCGAAAAAGCCCATTTTACCATCTTTAAGCACTTTTATCAAATTGTTTTCTTCGGGCCAGATATGGTTGAATTCGATGGGGATTACCATCAAACCCTCCTTGTTTATAAAGCCCATCTTTCTGTCTCTAAGTACTTTGGCTATTTCTCCGCTAAATGGCCAAACCTGATCATATTCGGCAGGCAGAATATGGCCTTTTTCAAGGTGATAAAGACCTATTTTAAGATCTTTTAGAACTCTCACATAATCATCATCAGTTAAGTCATATACCTGATCGAACTGACATGGCACCAGAATTTTACCTTCACCATCAACAATCCCAACTTTGCCTTGTTTTAGAACCCTAAAAACGTTCGGTTTCATTTGCCAGGCTTTATCCCAGTCACCCGGAGGGTTTGGTTGCTGGGCTTGACTTTCAAAGTTGCATAACAATAAAGCCGACAATATAATGTAAAGGATAGCAGATCTCATTCTATATTTATTTTTGAAAGTTATTTTTTTAACTGTCTTCAATTATATCAATTTCTATATTTCAACAAAAGATGCTAAGATAAGATACTGAAGGATATTTTCAGTGTAATAAAACAAATGGTTTTTACTCTTATTTCCGATTTAAACATTATTTGCTTATTTCTTTTATTATCAGTGTAGTAATTAGGGTAAAATATATAAAGTAACTAAGTTCATGCCGATGCAAAATCAAAAAGTAACAAGGGTTACGCCCACAGTCCAGGGATAAAGTTCGGGACCCAGGCCAGCCTGGAACAATCTTGACAAGTCACACGAAGCATACAATTTTACAAACCGGTATCCTGCCCGTATGGTAGCTCCATATTTAAAGGAATTAATATTCAGGTCACTTCGCGATTTTTCTTTTTCCTGGCCTTTATTATCGCCATAAACCACTTTGGTATGTGATCCCAGTTTAAAAGCACCGTAAAGACCGCCGTTTATAAATACCGGATGTTCAGAGGAGGTAGGAATCTGAAACTCCACCAACAAAGGAACTGTTAAGAAGGTGGTTACAAGTTTATTCTTTTTTACAATCCGGTCGGTAACAATGTATGAAGTGTTTTCAGATTCATCTCTTGTAATAATGTTTGGCGAATCGAGACGATAATTGTTAAACGTCACACCCAAACCGGTAATGATACCAATGTTATGTTTGTTGCGTTGCAACCCTATGTTGTATTGAAGTATGTTTAAGCCTAAGGCAACTGATTTGCCTGAGTTTAGATCCATAAACCTTGCATCTTCGGGTAGTTCACTGTTAAATGATTCTGAAAAGAAGTTGTTAAAACCAAGGTCAACACCGGCCCAATGGCCTTTAAATTGATTTCGGGGAATATTAACCATTCGGATACGGGTTGATCCGTCATTTCTTTCATCAAGAACTTCAAATCTTTTGTGTCCAATGGTTATACGTGTTATGGTATCGCCAAAATGATTCACCTCAACTGATACACCCGGAAAAGTTACATTAGTACGGTTGTGGTTTTCTTCAACCGTAACAATATCTTTTGAAAGAACTTTTACTTTAGTGGTGTCGTTTTGTGCCATTAATAAAAATGGAAGCAGTAGCAAGGCTATAGTAAAAAAAAGTGTTTTCATTTTATTCGGTTTATTATTTTTTAATTTGTGTAAAAAAGAAATCCGGACCTCTTTTATGTTTGTGACGGTTCCGGAATTCTTAATGTTACAGCGAATGAATAGTTTTTTAATGTTTTAGTAGGCGGGGCAAGCGTTGCAACATCTCAAAATCACCCGATTTAACATTTATGGCAACCACATTTCCTTCGGCATCGTAAACTTTTCGAAAAGCTAGTTCTTTTTGCGTAAGCCGGGTAACAAAGTCAGAGCCCATTTCCAATAGTGATGCTTTTGTGGAAGATGCATCTTCGGGAATAGTAATATTCTGAGCCTCTTTAATTCTTTGGTTATTTATGTAAGTTGGAATCATCATTGCCAATCCTGTTTCGTATGCATCCACCCGTTGGGTTGAAATTTCAACCTCAATATGCGGCATGGCGATGGGGTCAATTGGCAATAAGTTGGAATGTGAAACTTCTGCTACACCGGTTTCAGGTTCATTAATTATCAGATTATGCGAATTTTGTTTTCTTTGGATTTTGTTATTAGGTTCTTTTTCTATTTCTGAAACTGCAACATGTAGAACCTCCCTGATTGATGGAGAAATATGTTGCGTGTTTTTTGCTTCTGAAAAGACTGATATATTGACTTCTGGTTTTTCAAACTGATATACTTTGCCTCCTGGAAGAATCAGTATAAGTAATATTGCTGCAGCCACAATGCCTTGAACTAATGGCCATATCCATACTGTATTTTTTCGTAAAAGACTTTCCTTATTGTTATAGACTATTTTGGGGGCATATAGAATTGTTTGATTATAAAGCAATTCGTCGTTGTTAAGTTCCGGATAACTATCCAACAGCTCTATTAAACGGACTGTTTCCTGCGGTGAAAGCCCGTCTTCCATTCTTTTCACTAAAAGAAAATCGCTTTCAGGCATATCCATTTCGGCATTGGTCGATTTTAACAGACGCAGTTTGTGTGGATAGTTTACGATCTCAAAGGTTGGTGTTTCAGTATATTGTATGGATTCAAGTTCCGCTTTTAAGTCGGGGTTCTGATTCACAAAATCAATAAGCAAGAGCTCTCTTTCCTGATCCAACTGTCCATCAAGATAGTCCATAAACCATTCTTCGTAGTTCTGGCGGGTTATATTATTTTGATTTATGGTCATACCAACACCTCCATTTTTCCAATATAATTTTTCAAGAAAACTCTTGCCCTATATATATAAACCTTTACCTGACTCTGAGAAAGGCTTGTTATCTGTTCAATTTCTTCGTACGAATAGCCTTCATAATCGCGAAGCATCACAACCATTTTTTGTATCTCGGGAAGTTGATCCACGGCGCGGTGAAGTATTTCATGCAGATCTGAATAATTTGATTCTCCGCAATAGGATGACAGGTTGACCTGTTCGATGGATACCTGGTGTTTATCTTTACGCACTGCATCAACTAAAACATGATAGGCTGTTGTAAACAGGTAACTTTTAGCTTTATCGGGGTTAATACCTGCACGGTGACGCCACATTTTTTCATAGGCATCCTGAATAATGTCTGATGCCTTATTCTCATCTTTAATGTTTTTGAGAACAAAGCGG
>CAZSQG010000087.1:5176-5847 GCA_964608615.1 uncultured Marinilabiliaceae bacterium | reverse complement strand
CGCAGCCTTGTAAGACTGGATGGCCTGGTTGGCTTCCTCTTCGGTCATGCCTTGGGTTATTCTTCTTTTGGGTGATACACGGATGGTTATGTTTTGTTTCTATGTAATTTTATAAATCTTTCGGGACACTTAATTCATAATGTCATTTCTGGGACGATTAAATCAGAACCAAAGTTACAGCGGTTTCGTAATTTTTTGAAATTTATTTGATGATTCAAATTATGTGTTTATAATACCTGTCATGTTTTTCGTTTTGCGAATATTCAAATACGTAAAAGATGATTCAATGAATATTTATGACTCGACATTATTATATTATGGCAAGTATTACTAAAAATATCACTGGATTTACCGAACAAGAGGAAAAATACAGGCAGAAAGTTGCTCCTTTTATTTCGTATCCAGTTTGTTTAGGTCACGTTGAACTATCGCAAATATTCTAAAATAGAACATGTAAGAAATCCCAGAGTCAAATTGTTTCTTGTTTATTAGTGAAATGCTTTATTTTATTCCAGGTTCCATTTTTTTAATCAATGAAACCCGATAATAATTTTTATTGATTAAAATTGTAGCCAGACATTATCTTAGTATAGATTCTGTTGCAAAAATGAACTACATTTATTAAAAGAAAAGAAATATGGAGGAACAATGAGATTAGGAAATTATAATTG
>CAZSQG010000087.1:0-5166 GCA_964608615.1 uncultured Marinilabiliaceae bacterium | reverse complement strand
CCCAAATGGTAAAATTCTCATAACAGAATGAAGAAAATGAAAAAACAAATCTTAAACTTGATTATTGTTGTCTTGCTTGTTGGTTGTCAAGAGAATATTAAAACAAAACAGAGTAGTTTTAAAACTATCTGCAATCCTATTGATTTAAGCTATCGGTTTTGTATAGATAAACCATCAAGAAGAGAGGCAGCAGATCCAACAATTATTCTTTTTAAGGATAAATTCTTCCTTTTTGCATCCAAATCGGGAGGTTATTGGCATTCAGACGACCTGATAAAGTGGAAATTTATTGAAACTAATGAGATCCCGACCGAAGAATATGCCCCAACTGTTATTGAATTAAAGGACACCTTATATTTCTTAGCTTCTTCAAACGAAAAAAGCACAATTTATAAAACAGCAGATCCCCTTAGTGGAAATTGGAGTGTGGCTTTAGACTCCCTGGAGATCCCGGTTTGGGATCCTGCCTTTTTCCTGGATCAAGACAATCGCTTATATTTATATTGGGGATGTTCAGATAAAAATCCAATTTATGGTGTTGAACTAAATTTTGAAAATAATTTCTCATTCATTGGAGAACCAAAAGAGTTACTGCATGGCAATAAATCAGAACACGGCTGGGAGGTCCCGGGAGATTATAACAGAAAAACGGATGCTAATCCCTGGATTGAAGGAGCCTGGATGAATAAGCATAATGATAAATATTACCTTCAGTATTCAGGACCGGGAACCGAATTTAAAAGTTATTCCGATGGCGTTTATATTGGCGATAACCCCCTTGGACCATTTACGTTAGCCGATCATAATCCGTTTGCCTATAAACCTGAAGGGTTTGCCGCAGCTGCGGGGCATGGTAGTACCTTTAAGGATAAACATGGGAATTACTGGCATATTGGTACAACTACCATTTCAATAAAACATATGTTTGAAAGACGATTGGTTTTATATCCTACCTTTTTTGATGAACAAGGAATAATGTATGCCAGCACTAAATTTGGCGATTATCCATATATGATTCCCAGTAAAAAAATTGATGATTTTAATGACATATTCCCCGAATGGATGTTGCTTTCTTTTAACAAGCATGTGGAAGTATCGTCTTCAATCGATTCTTTCCCATCTTCAAATATTACAGATGAGGATATAAGAACTTATTGGGCTGCTAAAACTGGTAGTAATAATGAATATGCAAGTATTGATTTAGGAAAAACATACGATGTATATTCGATACAAATAAATTTTGCCGAACATAACACAGAAATTTATGGACGACAAAAAGAACTCTATCACCAATATGTTATTGAGTATTCAAATGACAAATCAAATTGGGAATTATTAGTCGATAAGTCACAAAATCTTTCTGATAATTCACATGATTATACTCAACTTGAAGAAAAAGTGAATTGCAGGTACTTAAGAATTAAAAACAATAAAGTACCAGGGGGAAATTTTGCGCTTAGTGGATTTAGGGTATTTGGTACAGGGGATGGAGATATGCCTGACGTTCCTGAAAATTTTAAGGTTGTCAGAAATAATGAAGACCTCCGAAATGTTAAGCTGACATGGAATAAATCAATAGATGCAATTGGGTATAATATTAGCTTTGGCATAGATAAAGATAAATTATATAGTAATTATATTGTTTATCAAGATACAACGCTGGAGATTAACAGTTTAAATGTTAATATGCCATATTGCTTTACCATAAACGCGTTTAACGAAAATGGGATTACGCCAAAAGGGCCTTTAGTAATACAAGAATAGAATTATATCGCTAATAAACGGATCAAGAGTGGTAAATAAAAATCTGGAATATCCATCTTAGAATTAAGAAAGGGTTTGGTTGGTACTGGGTCTGTGAAAGCTTAGTCAAGCTGTTTGTTAATCCCTTCACAATCTCATTTCTTTGTTCTGAAAGGACTCAAAATGCCAATAAAGAAGGAGTTGTTTTTGTATAAGAGCTCTGGAATTGTTTGTTGTTAATTGCTTTTCCTTCGTCGATTTCCGTTTAGCTTTCGTTTAAAATGAATTTTTGGCAAATTGGCATCAGCGGTATTGCCATGATGCCTAAAGTGGATAAATAAAGTATTTGGACGGCAAAAAAGTGGGTTTCGTCGATTTTTATTTCTACATGCATAAATATTCTTACTTTTATTATAGTAATTTATCCAATTTAAATTAAAGTGGTACTTATGAAAAAAATGTTTTTAATTATGCTCGCAGTTGCTTTTTCTGCTGTTTCTTTTGCTCAGAACATATCTGGAAACTGGAAATTGAACGAATCAAAAAGCAAATTGAATGATCAATTCAGTTTTTCTCCAAAATCATTAAAAGTTACCCAGGATGACAATACGCTTGTTTTGGTTAAGACCATAGAGTTTCAGGGCCAATCGATGGAAGCTACTGAAAATTACACTTTGGATGGAAAGGAATGTGCTAATCCAGGTTTTATGGATGCTACAAAAAAATCTACGGTAAGCATTTCCGACGATAAAAAGACAATTAAAATTATCAGCAAAGTAACCATGGATAATGGGGATTTGGATTCTGAAGAGGTATTCTCTATTGACGGAGATAGTTTAAATTTTGAAAGCAAATCTACATCGTCTTTTGGCGACATGGCTGAAACGGCTGTTTATGACAAAATTTAAATAGAAATTATAAGGTTGTTTAAATAGTTGAAATTAGTGTAGTATTGAGTGCGGGCTTAGTAGTACTTCTGGAAATCAGGTGCTACGTTAGGTGTAATCTCCAAACTATAACGTTTCAAAGTTTTTTTGTTCAAGCTAATTAAGGAAAGTCTTCCCAGAAAGGAAGACTTTTTTTTTTGGCAATTAGTGTGTGGCCCTTGGGTTGTCACTAATAGTTCTTAAAATATTGAGGTCTGAAACACGTTGACCTTTGCTAATCTGTCTGACATTGAATATAATAAGCCTATATTTTGAGTTTTTTATTTTGATGACTCAAAATATAAAAGGGCTTTTATTGGTTTATGCTCTTTAGAATTTCTCGACCAAAAGCCATGCATTCAGCGCGATTAAGATTATCATATTCTTTCATATTTGGGATAGATTTCATTTGTTCCCGAACATCTGGTGCTAAAAGCCCCCAGGTAATCCGTCCTAAAAACACCTTTGATGGTATACCATCGGCACCAGTTATTTTAATAAGATGATTGTCGAAGAAGTTGGTATACAGTCCTTCTGTAACTGGATTTTGCATATTCCCACAAACAGCAAAATATCCCCTTATTTTATTTCTTAATATTGCTTTATGTTTGGTTAAGTAATTCTGCAATTCATTTGAAGTGACACCACTTCGAATAGAGCCGCCTACGATAATATATTTATATTTCGATAAATCGGGATTTTCCCGAACGTCAAATACATTGGCTATGCCATCCATACCTTCAGAAATCCAAACACTTGCATCACGCGAAGTGCCACACCATGAACCATAAAGTATTGCCCATTCAACGTTTTCTGTTGAGGGATAAAATTCCAAAGCCGAAATTTTGCGAGGTACCATTAATGCTCCAATCGCAATTAGGCTAGTTTTAAAGAAGTCTCTTTTTTCCATAATGGTTCTTTATATTAAGTGAAAATCAATAAACGAATGTAAATGGTATTTAAGTATGTAATATTTTCGCCTCCGATGTGCTGTATGCGTTAGGCCGGTGTTTTGGCCTCTGTAATTGCATCAGGTTAAGCGCGGCTACCAGGGTCAAACGAGTGGTTTAATATGTTGTGGATGCCCTGGCTACCGGAAACCTCATATGGAGAATTTATCCTAACGATTTTTTAATTTTATGACTATTATTTATATCATAAAAATACCTGTTTTTTGGTTATTCGTTAAATATTATAAAGGGCTTTTTTTAATGCTTTTATTATAAGGTGTTATGTGTGTTAAATCATTTGTATGCGTAAGTAGAAGTAATATGCAATATGTGAAATTTAAATGGGTGCTTATATTTTTATGCATCTAATAACATCCTTTAATTAATAATGGTATTTTTAGATTTTAATTATTAATCCAAATTTAAATAGTATGAGAAAAATAATTTTTTCCCTTTGTTGGCTATTTGCTGCAAATGCAATTGCTCAGGTTAATGTTAACTGGAAAACCCCCGTTGAAGGAAATGCCAAGTCTATTTATTTTCATGCATTTACCCAAACACCAATTGTTGAAACGTCCAGTTATTATTATGGAATGAATACAATTGACCATTCGGTGGTTTGGTCTGTAAAAAAATCGGAAAAAATGGCGGCGATGCAGGCTGCCCGAACTGCAAGCAGCTTAACAGCTTCCAGCGATGTAACAGAAGGTCTGGATCTGGAGCAGTATTATGAAATACCGTTTACCCAATTTGCCAACATTAACAGCAACATCATTGATGTATCGAACGGGAAAATAATTCTGGGAGAAGAGAACAATCCATTCAAATCATTGATTTCCGATGACATAATAGCTGAATTAAACATGCTATTGTTAAAGGTAAAAGATGAAGATGGTTCCGAAAAATTATATGGCGTAGACATTGCAACCAGCAATGTTCTTTGGTCGACAAAACTTGCCGAAGCCAGCACCGCAAAAGATATTCTTAAAATTGCATCCAAAGCCAGTGGTATGGATCAGTTTAAAATTGATTTGTTTAAGCCATCCATTACCAAAAGCAAAGATATTATTTACAACAACAGTGATAAACTATCGTTAATTAATAGCAAAACAGGCGCTATTGTTTGGGAAAATGATTGTAATCCGGGAACATTCTTCATGAGCCCCGACCAAACTAAAATTATTGTGGTTGAACGTCCTTCCGGAATGGCAGCACTGGGTGTACCCAAACCATTTGGTAAAAAAGTAATGGCGATTGATGCTGCTACCGGCAAAGACCTTTGGAAAGAACCCATTAAGCTTTCGGAGACCTATAAAACCTATAAGTTTTTGAACAGCAATGAAGTTTTAATTGCCTATAAAGATGGATTAAACCTTTATAACCTGGAAACCGGAGCAAACCTTTGGAAGAAAGATTTTGAGGCTAAGAACCTGAAATCAATGGAAACCATTTCGGAAGGACTCGAGCTTCAATATGGCAATAAGTTGATCGTTATTGATTCTAAAACTGGTAAAAAACTTTGGAAAAAACCCGTTGAATTTGATGGC
>CAZSQG010000086.1:0-17487 GCA_964608615.1 uncultured Marinilabiliaceae bacterium | reverse complement strand
CGCTTTTTAGCGGGAGAGCACTTGAACGAAGAAAATATTTTTTACCGGACAATAGGGATTAACTGTTATAAATCAAAACTACTTTTTCCAGAAATTTGGTGAGAACAAAATTAAAACAGTGTATATCTCCAACCTACCTATAAGCATTAAAAAGGTAAGAATAACTTTTGCCAAATCGGGTAAATGAGCAAAATTACTTGCCGGACCAACAGTCCCGATTCCAGGACCAATACCGGCCATACAGGTTGCTACCGAGCTACTGGCAGTTTTTCCGTCAATGCCAATCATTATAAGGGTCAGGCTACCAATGGCAAAAACCATTAAATAGGCTGTTATAAAGGTTAAAACAGAATTATTGGTGTTTTCGTTAACGTTTTTTTTGTTTAAAATGATAGGTAAAACAGCATTAGGATACATTGTTTGCCTGAAAGTTCTCCGAATGTTTTTGAACAACAATAAATGACGAATCATTTTTATACCCCCTGCAGTAGAGCCGGTACTGCCCCCAAGAAACATAGCAGCAAAAATCAATAACCATGCAAATACAGGCCATTGTAAGTAATCGGCGGTAGCAAATCCTGTACATGTAATAATGGATATAATTTGAAAGAAGGCTTCGCGAAATGATTGTTCTATAGGCATTTGCATTTCAAAGAAAAGAATGCTTGTCATAATAAGCCCTAAAGCCCCAATTACTAATAGGTAAAACCTTACCTCTTCGTTTTCCTTTATTTTAATAAAATCATGTTTATAAAGGTAATAATGGATGGCAAAATTAGTCC
This sequence comes from uncultured Marinilabiliaceae bacterium, assembly GCA_964608615.1. Classification (GTDB taxonomy): domain Bacteria; phylum Bacteroidota; class Bacteroidia; order Bacteroidales; family Marinilabiliaceae; genus CALEUX01. Next base: position 16,705 of record CAZSQG010000086.1, on the reverse strand, counting down.
CTGCCAACACCATAAACACCATTATCACATACTGAATGTAAGGGCTGTAATTTGTAATGCTACTGTTTTTTGGCGAAAACCCACCGGTAGCTACTGTCCCAAAAGCATGGCACACACTTTCGAACAGGCTCATGTTTCCTGCCAGTAAAAATATAACTTCTGTTATTGTCAGGAGTATGTATATTAAGAGCAGTCGTTTTCCAACAGCCTTGATTTTTGATCGAATTTTATCCTGTAAAGAAGATTCTAAAGTAAACAGATGATAGCCTCCTATTTGTAAAGTTGGCATAATTACAATAACCAGAACGATGATTCCGATACCGCCAATCCAATGGGTTAGGCTTCTCCATAAAAGTATTGACTTTGGAAGAGATTCAATATCAGTGAGAATGGATGCTCCGGTTGTGGAAAAACCTGAAACTGATTCGAAAAACGCATTGACAAAGGAAGGAATGGCACCTGAAAAAATGAAGGGCAAACATCCAACAAGACCAATAATTAGCCACGAAAGCGTTACGGTTAGGTAAGCCTCTTTTCTTCTGATTTTTCATTGTCATTATTTTTACGGCTTAATAGATGGAATATTGACCCGGCAATAAAGGCAATAAGCGATGTGATTAAGAAAGGGAAAAAACTCTCTGAGAATATGATTGCAACAAGGACACAAATTAATAGAGACGCAGCAAGAATATATAAGTTCCTGCTTAGTACTTTTAGTACAATAGTGAAGTTTATTAATTTGTTCATCTTTTTGTGAGGCAAATGTTTTTATAGGAGGTGTAAAGTAAGAGCAAAAGCATCGGGCACAGCCCGATGCTTTTGTTGATATTATATTGGAGCGTAAATATCTCTATAAGCATGAAAGAACTGTGATTAGGTCTCAAATGGATACTCATTTTGTACTATCATGTTCCTCTCTTAATTCCACTCGTCTGATTTTTCCACTGATGGTTTTAGGAAGAGCATCAATAAATTCAATAATGCGGGGATATTTATAAGGTGCAGTAACCTTTTTAACATGTGCCTGAATCTCTTCGATAAGTTTAGAATTACCAGGTTTGAAGGATGGCGCCAAAACAATGGTTGCTTTTACTACCTGACCTCTTATCTCGTCAGGATAGCCCGTTACTGCACATTCAACCACTGCCGGATGTGTCATCAGAGCACTCTCAACCTCAAAGGGTCCAATACGATAGCCTGAGCTTTTTATCACATCATCGGCACGGCCCACAAACCAAAAATACCCATCTTCATCGCGCCAGGCAATATCGCCGGTATAATAATAACCATTGTTCCAAACTTCATTGGTTTGTTCAGGATTGCGGTAATAACCCACAAAAATGCCTACAGGATGTTCTTTTCCAACACGTATAACAATCTGACCTTGTTCACCGTCTTCACATAGTGTTCCATCGGGTCGGTGTAATTCAATTTTATATGCAGGGGAAGGTATGCCCATGGATCCGGGCTTGGGTTTCATCCATAAAAAAGTACCTAACTGAACGGTGGTTTCCGTTTGCCCAAAGGCTTCCATTAGTCTAATTCCGGTAAGTTTATAAAATGTTTCGTAAACTGATGGACTTAAGGCTTCTCCTGCAGTAGTGCAATAAACTAACGATGATAAATCGTATGTGGAAAAATCTTCACGTATTAAAAATCGGTAGATAGTGGGTGGAGCACAAAAAGAGGTGACTTTATTTTCAGCCAATACCCTTAGCATGTCGGCAGGAATAAATTTATCATGATCATACACAAATACACTGCATCCAGCCATCATTTGTCCATACATTTTACCCCAAACAGCTTTAGCCCAACCTGTATCGGCTACCGTTAAATGGCGACCTCCTTCCTGAACATTATGCCAGTAATTGGCAGTTATTATATGCGCCAGAGGATATGTAAAATTATGCGCCACCATTTTGGGCTGACCCGTGGTGCCTGAGGTAAAATAGAGAAACATGATATCCTCGTTAACTGAGGCTTGTTCTGGTTTAACAAATGCAGGGGCATTGATAATACCGGAAGTAAAATGGTGCCAGCCCTTTGTTTCTTTTGATCCTACTGAAATCAAAGTGGTTAATGATGGGCAATGTGGTATGGATTGTTCGATATGAGCAATAACAACAGTTTCGTCAACACTTACAATGGCTTTAATGTCGGCGGCATTGCATCTGAAAATAATATCCTTATCGGTAAGTAAATGCGTTGCAGGGATAGCCGTGGCGCCTAGTTTATGTAATGCAATACAGGCAAACCAAAATTCGTAACGACGTTTTAAAATCAACATAACTTTATCGCCACGTCCTATACCCAATTGTTGAAAAAATGAAGCGGCTTTGTCTGATTGTTCTTTTAAATCAGCAAAAGAGAACTCGTGTTTTTCTTCCTTGTCATTAGTCCAGATCAGAGCTGTTTTATTCGGCTCCTCTTTTGCGTAAACATCAACAATATCGTATGCAAAGTTGAAATTTTCAGGTACTTTTATTTTGAAATTATTTTGAAAATCTTCTAAAGAATCAAATTCTGGTTTTACCAGATAGTTTTTATATAGCTGCATGATTGTGAGCGGTTATAAAATAATTGCTAAAAACTGACAGTTTTTATTGTCCAGTGCAACCATTCCATGTGGAAGACTGCTGTCGAAATAAATTGAGTCTCCCTCTTCCAGTATCATATCTTTTTCGTTGATACGGAGGTTAAGACGTCCTTTTAGGATATAGTTGAATTCCTGCCCTGAGTGTCTGTTCACGTGAAGAGGTTCTTTCGGATCTTTTGGTTCAACAGTTACAATAAATGGATCGGCTTTACGCTGAATAAAACCTTGAGCTAAGGCCTGATACTTATAGGCTATATTGCGATTGGCCTTGCCCCCCTGCATTTTACGTGTAAGAGCATATTGGTGCATGTGTGGTTCTTCGCCTGTTAACAGCGTTGTTAGCTCCAGATTATAGGTGTGGGCTATAACATGCAATACCCCAACAGGTATATCGCATTGTCCGCTTTCGTATGTCCTATAAAGATCGGGATCGAGATTACAATCCCGGGAAACGTCTTCCACTGTTAATTCATTCACTTCGCGCAGTCCTTTTAGGCGTGAAGCAATTTGTGTGATGTAATCTTCCATTAAATTGATGTTTTTTATCGCGTATTCCTTGCGGTTGTTAACTTGATGATAAACAGAATGGTGTTAGGTTGTCGGAATGTGACTTCCAACATGATTCCATTTTTATTCAACTTAAAGATGTTTTGACTAACTAACAATAGTAAAGGTAAGTACGCTTATAATTCAGCTAGTTACCTGGAGCTGATTCTCGAAATAAATTTCAAGTTTTGAAGCTGAAAAGTAGAAAAAAAAACCAAATCATCAAACAGTTGCGTTATTAAAGGTTTCGGATGTTCGTAAAATAATTCTCATTGGCAGATCAGAATAGTGAGAGTTTTTATTTTGCTATAACGAGATTTAGTGTTACCCGAGTCCAATTTTATATTGAATAATCTGTTAAAGAAGAGGATGCGATATCTTAATTGCTAAAATCAAATCTGGGTTATTGATTATTTTTCATTCTAAAGATGTTTTGGGTGCAATATGATAAGATTGGGTTTTATAACGAAACAATTTTCTCAGGAGGCTACACTAATGCACAATTAAATATAATGAATGCTTTATTGATTTTGCCTGTTATAATTCATTTAGAGCTATTTTTTATTTCGCACAGTTTTTTTTTATAAAGTTTTTTTACCAATTATTTTTTTGCCAATAATAATGTTTGTAAAGCGGAAAAATCTGATAATGAATTATTAATGTTTGAAAGATTTGATTTAAATTTGCACCAAATTTATAAAATGCAGAATCAGACAAAAAGTGTTTTAGAAGAAACCTTGAATATCAAGGAAGAGATGTTTTGTCCATTATGTTTAGCGTCCGTTGATTCAACTATAACAGGGCCTTTGGATTTAAAACTTTGGCATTGCCATAATTGCGAATTAGTTTTTAAAGATCCAAAGCGTAGGCCTTCGCAGCCAGAAGAAGAGCAACGTTACCTAAAACATCAGAACGATAAATCCGATAAGGATTATATTGAGTTTTTAAAACACGCAATAAATCCAGCTTTGGAGTTTTTTGAACCCGAAGCAGAAGGTTTGGATTTTGGATGTGGTCCCAATCCAGTATTATCATCTATTGTAAAGGAGGTTGGTTATGAATGTTCGAATTACGATCCTATTTTCTTTCCCGATTTTCCGGATGAAAGAATGGATTTTATTTTCGCTACAGAGAGCTTTGAACATTTTTTTAATCCAATACGTGATATAAAGTTGATAACGGCTATTTTACGTCCGGGCGGCATCTTAACAGTGATGACAAATCGGTGGAAAGAATTAGATCAACTCACAGATTGGTGGTATATACGTGATAAAACCCACGTTGCTTTCTATCATAGAAAAACCTTCGATTATATTTGTGCTCAGTTTGGCTACTCCATTCTATTTGATGATGGTGATAAGGTGATAGTATTGGAAAAAGGTGTGGCGTTTGAACGGTAGAGTTTATCTTGTTTTTATTTTCTTCAGGTATGACTGTAAGGTATACGTTCTTAATATGGTTTTTCAGGATTTTGGTTTTTGGAATTTCTTATTTGCTTAATAGAGATGTTTTCTGTTAAGTGATGTTTAAAATCTGCCTTGGAAACGGAGACCTTTTGTGATGAATAAATACCTGAATGTCCACTGAAGTAATAAGCTAAAAAGCAGGCAACGGCATAATATAGGACATGTTCTCCTCCAAATAATTCAACACCCATAATGGTGCAGGTCAGGGGTGTATTGGTAGCTCCTGCAAAAACTGCTATAAATCCAAGTGCTGCTATTAAGTCGATTGGGGCACCCATTAAAATTGCCAGAGAATTACCCAAAGTAGCTCCAATAAAAAACAGGGGCGTAACCTCACCACCTTTAAAACCCATGTTAAGGGTAATGGTAGTAAAAGCAATTTTCCAGAGCCACGCCCAGGGATCAATTTTATCGGCACTAAAAGCATTTACCAGGCTAGTCCCGTTTCCGTATAAAGTATTGACTCCAAGTCCTAAATAATCAGTTGTTCCTGCCATATATACTAGCGCAATCACAATAACTCCACCAATTAGTGGTATTAAATATTTATTGGCAATGAAACGGTTTGCGTAATATTTTATGGAGTGCGATAATTCTGAAAAAAGATAGCTTACGAGTCCAAAAATTATTCCCGCTGCCGAAACTTTTACTAATAGCCATAAGTCGAATCTTAAGAAAGGGAATCCGGTATAGCTCTGGTCATGAAAATGGATGGAATAATGTGTATGCGTTATTCCGTATGCCGAACAAACCATGTCGGCCAAAAGCGATGCGAGAAATGCTGGAAACAATGCATCATATTTGATCTTTCCAATGGCCAGGACTTCAAGTGCAAAAATGCTCCCTGCCACCGGTGTCCCGAATACTGCTCCAAATCCGGCAGCAATACCGGCCATCAGCATGATTCGTTTATCCTCTTTTGTGAGTTTCAACTTTTTTGCAACAACGTTGGCTAAGCTACCTCCAATTTGAACAGCCGTACCTTCACGTCCGGCCGAACCTCCAAAAAGGTGTGTCACAACCGTTGTGATAAGAATAAATGGGGCCATACGGGCCGGAATTCCCCCGCCTGGCTTATGAATCTCGTCCATTACAAGATTGTTGCCTGCTTCAGAGTTTTTCCCTTTAAAACGGTAAAGCCATGTTATGGCAACACCTGCCACAGGCAAAAAAAACAGCAACCATGGATTGTTCCATCGCAATAAAGTAGCCTGATCCAGAAGCCAAAGAAAAATGGCGACCATTGATCCAATCAAAAACGCAACCGGTAAAATTAAAAGGAACCATTTGATGATATATCTTAAAGTCGAAATTTGTTCAAGTGTTGTAAAAAATCTTCTCATAAAAAATTATTGGTATTATAAATCAAAGATTAAGCAACCTATGTTTCTCACCTTTTTTATGAAGAGCTATGTTTGCTTTTTCAACAGTAATAATGCATCCGTTTTGCAGTTTGTTAAACCATGGAGTTATTTTTTCAACAAAAGCATCTATTTTATGTGCTTCATCAATTATTTCAATTACCACAGGAAGTTTTTCTGTTACCTCCCAAAAACCAGAAGAGTGAATTATGCTACTTGAACCATACCCCATTGCTCCTTTTAAAACTGTGGCTCCCGCAATATCATATCTTTTTGCAGCAAATACAATCACTTGGTATAAAGGTTGATGCTTGAATTTATCAGTATTGCTAATAAAGATCCGCAGCAATTTTGCTTCACCTAATAATTCCATGCTAAAATAATTTAGTGGTTAAATGCCCCAGATAAGTTGCCGAAAGGCCAAGAAAAACACTTAATGTGGAGTATAAAACAAAATATATAAAGTTTCCATCTCTCATAAGAGCCATGTTTTCGGAGGTGAAGGTTGAAAAGGTTGTAAAACCTCCACAGAAACCTACCGTTAAAAACATTCGGAGTTCAGTATTCAAAAGGGTTCCCCTTTCCGAAAGGCCATAGAAAAAGCCTATAAAAAAACAGCCCAGAATGTTAACAATCAGCGTTCCAAAAGGGAAGGACGATAAAGCATGTTGATGTACTAAACGTGTAAGTAGAAAACGTGATACACCGCCTATAAAACTTCCGGAACCAATGAATAATAGAATTTTTAGCATAAATACATTATCACTTAACGCAATGGTTAAAGTATTATGTAGGAGTTATCAGCTTTTAAGGGCGGTTCCGGGCTAACTCCATAGCCAAAACAAATATATAAAGTTTTAGCGTACTTATAATAAATGGCGAGGAATTATTCTATAGCGTTTTATTTACCTGCGATCGTTACTTTCATCCTTTTTTATTTGTGAAAATAACAGGTTAACTACTAAATTTCCAATATCAACAGATGAATCATGAGTTATTTGAATCACAATGGTTGGGACATAGCGATAGAAGAACGAAGGAAGGTTTATCTCAATAAAGTCGAATTATTAGTTTTTTATTTTTGAAATATTGACAACTCAAAGAAAGGTAACAGCCATTAAAACAGATATCTATAAATGTGGGGCGTTTTTTTATTCTGTTGTTACTTGCAATTATTATTTAAATTCATTATATTCATCAGCCTAAAAATCAGGATCATGCCGTACCGCCGATTACCAAATACCGATCAGGCCCGTATACGGGCTATGAAAGCTGCTTTAAAAAAGGGTTCCTTATCAAGCCCTGCATCTATGGCTTTTTCGCAAAGGCATTTTTTGGAACTACAGTCTTTTTTCCCTCATTTTGAGCAGGCTATACAACAATACAATTACAATCGTGAACGCCAATCAAAAGTTGGACAACAATTGGGCGATTTTTTCCGATCTGCCCGACTGTATGTGTCGCATTTTTTTCAGGTTGTAAACCTTTGTATTTTACGTGGTGAATTAAAACCTGTTGTCAGAACATTTTATGGTATAAGTGAAGATGATAAAGCAGTTCCGGAAATTGGAACTGAACAACAATTGATTTTTTGGGGCGAGAAACTCTTAAAAGGAGAAGAGGACCGTATGGCAACGGGCGCAACACGTATATATAATCCTTCACTGGCCATGGTTCGCGTTAAATACGAGAAGTTTTTTGAACTATATAATACGCATAAAGACCTTGTAAATACCTCACAAAAACTTCTTGAAAAAGTTAACGAATACAGGTCTCAGTGTGACCAGATTATTTTAGACGTCTGGAATGATGTTGAGAAGCGATTTGATGCGCTTCCCGGTGAATTAAAAAGAGAAAAAGGAAGCGAATACGGATTAGTATATGTGTATCGGCCTAGTGAAAAGCTTCAGACGTCATAATTATCAAACAATTTTTTTTGCAAGTGGGATTTGGTTTTTTTTCGGATAAATACAACCAGAGCTGTTACCATTACAAAGCTCAGCATTACCATCCAGGTGTTGTAGCTGTTTGTGTCAGAATCCATCGGGTTTACATCTGGTTTCGTGGCTTTTAAATAATAGAAAATAACTAATGATAAAAAATTATTCATGAAATGTCCTGCAATGGGATACCAGATGCTTTTTCCATATACTAATAAGTATCCAAGTAAAACACCTAACAGAAACCTCGGAAGAAAGGTAAAAAACTGCATGTGCATGGCGCTAAACAAGAAAGCTGTAATCCATACAGCCCAATGAATACTCTTTGTCCATTGACCAATAACCGGTTGAATGGTTCCTCTGAAAAGCATCTCTTCTCCAATTGCCGGCAGTAAAACAATCATAATAAGATTTAAAAGTATAGCAAAAGGATTACGGGTATCAAGAAATTGAAAAACCAATTGACTAGCCGAATCTTCCGAGTTACGCATCCAATCTTCAACAGGTTTCAGAAATTCAGGGAGAAGTAGGTGGGAATTGATATTTGCAAGAAAAGTCACCAATGGTTGGCATACAATAAAAAGTGTTACAGAGGTTAGTACTAAAATCCATTTTATCTTGGTGAATCCCAGCCATATCCATGGTCGTTCAGACAATAGCCAGGCAAGTATGAGTGAGGGAAATATAAAAACCGAGAAAGCTTGAACTACCTGAAGGTACTTGAGATATGATATAGGAATGGCGCCTGTTAATAAGGCCTTGAACTCTTCAATACCGGTAAAGGGGATGGCCGCGAACATAAACAACATGGTAACAAAAATTGATGAGCCCATTATCATTAAAAAAATGAGTAGTAATTTGGTGAAAGGCGTCAAATTCGCCAAGGCTCCTTTTATCATATATTTGTTATTTATGAAATAATGTCGTTTTGTTAAGCAATTTGCCTAAGAATACTTATAATTTCCTTATAGGAATTATTCATGCAGGTCAACCCCTTTAGGGGATTTTGGGGTGAGTTTTGGAACTTAATTAATTTGTATTTTTAGCCAAATAACATTTATTTATGAATTGTAAAAATAATCGTTTTTTAAGAAACTAAGCCTTAATATGGATTTGTATTAAAAAAGTACCTTAAAATAGTTTGAGTAGTAATGATAATAATATGATCGATTTACTGTTACTGCTTAGCTTAATTAGACTGGAATGTTTTGTTAATCAAAGAGTCAAGTCCTTGAGTGTATAAGGAAAGTCCAAGCCCCAATTCTTTTTTGTCAATGTATGTCTTTTTTGCTCATATCATAATGCTAAGGTTTTATTATTATTTGCATTAATCGTCCACATTCGTACACTTAGCGTACCGAAATAAGACACTTGTTATATAGTTGTAATTAGCACAAAACGATCATAACATAAAGATATACAGTTGTTAATAATTTTTGGTCTAATGATTGTAAATGGTTGTAAGTCTAAATTTGAAAAACTGTAAAACCTCTCAAAATGAGTAATAGCATAATCAGGGTAGAATCGTTACACAAGTCATATGTAACAGGTAGCAACTCACTTCATGTTCTTAAAGGTATTGATTTGGATATCAAGCAGGGTGAGATGGTGAGTATAATGGGTTCCTCGGGTTCAGGAAAATCAACATTATTGAATATTCTGGGGATTCTTGATTCATACGATTCAGGAGGTTACTATCTGGATGGAATTCATATTAATAAAATGAGCGAAACTCGTGGAGCTCAATATCGGAATAAGTATATCGGATTCGTGTTTCAATCGTTTAACCTTATTTCATTTAAAAATGCACTTGAAAATGTAGCTCTTCCGCTTTATTACCAAGGGGTAAACCGGAAAAAACGAAACATCATTGCTCTTGAGTATCTTGATCGTCTTGGATTACGCGATTGGGCAGAGCACCTGCCATCAGAATTGTCGGGAGGGCAGAAACAGCGTATCGCTATAGCCCGGGCTTTGATTTCCAATCCTAAAGTTATTCTTGCAGATGAACCAACAGGAGCTCTTGATTCTAAAACATCTTTAGAAGTGATGGATATCCTAAAAGATGTTAATGACACAGGCATCTCAATTATCATTGTAACACATGAAAACGATATAGCCGAACGCACGCAACGCGTTATTCGTTTACATGATGGTCGCATTGAAACCAATAAGGTAAATGGAAATTTCAAGAAACCTGTTGCTGAAATAGTAGTAACTCCGTAAATCCTCTGGTTATGTTTGATTATATAGAAGAAATACTTTCAACCCTTCGACAGAATAAACTTCGAGCTATAATGACAGGTTTTAGCGTGGCGTGGGGTATATTTATGCTTATCATTCTTTTGGGAAGCGGCAATGGTTTACAAAATGGCATGGAGTTTAATTTTAAGAGTATTGCTAAAAATGCTATACAAATATGGCCAGGACAAACCAGCGAAAGTTTTGAAGGATTAGGGAAAGGGAGAAGCATACAGTTTACAAACGAGGATTATCACCTGATGAAACGTGAACTAAATGGTATAGATAATATTACCGGTCGTTTGTATTTGTGGTCAGATGTAGCAATAACTTACAAAAATGAATACAGTAATTACACTGTAACTTGTGTTATGCCAGAATTTTTAAATATCCGATTGTTGGATATTATTAAAGGTCGGTTTGTCAATCATAATGATATTAAAGAGAACAGGAAAGTTATTGTTCTCTCGCAGTCTGTTATTGATATGCTTTTTAAAGATGAAGATCCTTTAGGCAAGAATGTGAAAGTTGGTGATATATACTTTAAGGTGATAGGAGTTAGTGAGGACCCCACTAACAAGGATTCGAAGGATGTTATTCTCCCATTATCTACTGGACAGCGGGTCTTTAATGGTGCTAACCGGCTAAGTAACCTGGCATTGACTACTACTTCAAACTCTGTTGAAGAAAACAAAAAGATTGAACAAGAAATCAGAAATTTTTTAGCAAAGCGCCACCGGTTTTCAAAAACTGACGATAAGGCCCTTAACATCTGGAATACAATTGAAGATTTTAAAAGAGCCCAAGGTGCACTTGGCGGGATTCGAATGTTTGTTTGGATAATTGGTATAATGACCATAATTGCCGGTATTGTTGGGGTAAGTAACATCATGATAATTCTGGTAAAGGAGCGCACTAAAGAAATAGGAATTCGTAAAGCCATTGGAGCTTCACCCTGGAGTGTGATTCAATTGGTGTTGTCAGAGTCTTTATTTATTACTGCTGTTTCGGGATTTGTGGGAATGCTTTTGGGTATGGGTTTGTTACGCATAGCAAGTACAGTTTTATCCAGTATTTCTGAAACGAATGAAATGATTCGTTACGTTTTTTATAATCCATCGGCTGATTTTGGAGTTGCTATTTCTGCAACAGTTGTCCTTATAGTTGCAGGGCTGTTAGCTGGATTTTTCCCGGCGCAAAAGGCCTCAGCCATTAAGCCAATTGAGGCTTTACATGATGAGTAGAAATCAATTATTTAGTCAATGGTTATATGGAGGATGGTTCGGTTTAAAAACTATTAACTAAACAACTATAAAACTAAATAGCTGAGATACTAAATAACTAAAAAATTACAACCGTGTTTGACAAAGACAGATGGCAGGAAATATTCAGTGCCATAAAACAGAATAAATTGCGAAGTGTACTGACCGCTTTTGGAGTGTTTTGGGGCATTTTTATGTTGGTAACAATGACTGGAGCGGGTAACGGCCTGGTTAATGGTATTACCGCCGGGTTTAAGGATTTTGCTCCCAATAGTGGTTTCGTATGGACTAATTCAACTACTAAAGCATATAAAGGTTTTAGGCAGGGGCGCAGTTGGAACTTCAATAATGAAGATATGGAGGCAATACGGCGGGAAGTCCCGAATGTAGATGTGTTGGCTCCTAAGTTGCAAGGTTGGAATATATCCAGTGGAGAAAATGTAATCCGAGGATTACGTAGTGGTTCATTCGATATATTTGGAGAGGTACCTGATTATGACCTTATCGATCCCAATGAGATGGTTTATGGACGGTTCATAAACGATATGGATATTAATTATAAACGAAAAGTTTGCGTAATTGGGGAGCGTGTATACGAAGTAATGTTTGATAAGGGTGAAAATCCTGTTGGAAAATATCTGAAAGTGAGTGGTATTTGGTTTCAGGTTGTTGGCGTGGCTCGTTCAAAAAATCCCGGAATAAATATAGGAGCTGATAAAAAAGAGGTTGTTTATCTGCCATTTTCTACCATGCAGCAAGCCTATAATTATGGAGATGATGTTCATTTTTTCGGATTCACATCACGAAAAGGCACAAGCGTTTCTGAGACGGCTGATAAAGTTGAAGCGTTTCTAAGAAGCAAACATACAGTGGCTCCGGATGATGTTGAGGCCATTGGACATGTTAACGTTGAAGAACAAGTTAAAACAATGGGGTATCTTTTTATTGGTATCAACGCTCTTATATGGATTGTGGGAATTGGAACCCTAATTGCAGGAGCTGTTGGCGTAAGTAATATTATGCTGGTAATTGTACGCGAGCGAACTAAAGAAATAGGAATACAACGTGCTATTGGAGCAAAGCCCTGGACCATAGTAAGTCAAATATTAACTGAATCGGTTTTTTTAACCACTGTTGCTGGATTTATGGGACTGGCCTTGGGTACATTAATATTATACCTTGCCAATATTGGATTAATGGCTGCTGAAGCTGCTAAAACTACTGAAGAAGGAACATTCTTTAAAAACCCTGAAATTGGGTTGCCTATGGCTGTAATTGCCTTGTCAGTTCTTATCATTACAGGTTTTATTGCAGGACTTATTCCTTCTCAAAAAGCCATACGAATTAAACCTATTGAGGCATTAAGGCACGAATAAAACGAGTACGATGTTTAGTAAAACGACTTCTATTTTTTAATCTCATTTAATTAATTATTAAAGTAGAAAATATATAACCTGTCAAAAATATGATTAGCCATGAAAAAGATTCTTAAATTTTCACTCCTGTTTGTTTTTATAGCATTGGTATTATGGGTGTTTTTTTATCTGTATAAACAGTCAAAAAAAGTACCTACAGTTTATGAAACAGAAACTCCTGTTATCACAAACATTATGAAGAAGACTGTTGCTACCGGATCAATAGTACCTCGTAAAGAAATTGAGATAAAGCCTCAGGAATCTGGCATTATTACAGAGCTTTATGTTGATCCGGGTGACATGGTAAAACAGGGTGATTTAATCGCTAAAATTCAGATTATTCCTGAGATGATTCAGGTAAACGAAGCTGAAAATCGTTTGAAAAAGGCAAAGTTGGCTTTTGATAATAACCAGATTGAATTTGACCGAAACAAAAAGTTATATGAGGATCATGTTATTGCATTATCGGAATTTCAAAGCGAAGAGTTGAAGTATAAAACCAGCAAGGAAGATTTGGAAACGGCTGAAAATAATCTTCAGTTGATTCGTGAAGGTGTAACCCTAAAAATGGGATCGAGAACAAATACACTCATTCGTTCAACCATTGAAGGAATGGTTCTTGATGTGCCCGTTAAAGAAGGTAACTCGGTAATTAAGAGTAATACTTTTAATGATGGAACCACTGTGGCTATTATTGCTGATATGGGCGAGATGATTTTTGAAGGAGATGTGGATGAAACAGAAGTAGGTAAAATTAATGAAGGAATGCACCTGTTACTTACAATTGGCGCTCTTGAAACAGAATCTTTTGATGCATATCTTGAATACATATCGCCAAAAGGCAAAGAAGAGAATGGAGCTATTCAGTTTGAGATTAAAGCTGCTGTTAAGCTAAAAGAAAATCAGTTTATCAGATCCGGATATAGTGCAAATGCAGATATTGTATTGGATCGTCGCGACAGTGTTTTGGCTATTAATGAAAAGGTTCTTCAGTTCCAAGGCGATTCGGTTTTTGTTGAAGTAGAAACAACACCTCAGATTTTTGAGAAACGTGTGGTTAAAACAGGCCTCTCGGATGGCATAAACATTGAAGTTGTAGAAGGTGTCGGTAAAGACGAAAAAGTAAAAGTACCAAAAATTTAGACGATTTGTTCTTGATGTTTGCAGTTGAAGGGGTCTGCCTGTTTTGCCTGATTAAATTGGCAGACCCTTTTTTTACTTACCCCAAAAATACTGATTATTTATGAAGAGGATTATATTACTCCTAACTGCTGTATTAATAGTTGGGTCGGGCTTTTTGCAGGCCCAGACTAATGAGACCTGGAGTCTCGAGAAATGCATTCAATATGCACAGGATAACAACCTGTCGATAAAACAAAGTGCTCTAAATGCTGATTATGCAAAGAATCAATATCAACAAAAGAAAACTGGGTTATTACCTAATTTAAACGCTAGTTCCAGTTATACGGTAAATATGGGAAAGGTGAGTGATGATAAAACCTATACGGTTTATGATGTAACTACCAAAAGAACTCAGTTTGATTTAAGTTCTTCCACTTCCTTGTTTAATGGTTTTACCGGCAGGAATACTATTAAACAATATCAGGTTGATTGGGAAGCAGCTGTTAAAGAGGTTGAAAAAGGCAGGAATGACCTGTCGCTAACAATAGCTGCATATTATTTACAAATCTTATTAAATAAGGAATTATTGGAAGTTGCCCAATCACAATCGGAGGTTGTAAATCTTCAGGTTGAACGTACAAAAAGCCTTGTGGAAGCCGGAAGTATTGCCGAAGGGAGCTTACTTGAAATTCAGTCTCTAGCTTCAAACGAAGCACTTAATGTAACTCGGAGTGAAAACAACCTATCACTATCGTTGCTCGATTTGGCTCAGGTTCTTGAATTGGATTCAGTGGTCGGGTTTGATGTAGAAACGCCGGTTATTGAAGATGTTACAGAATTTGCTCTTGTTGATGCAAACCAGGCTTATTCTTATTCAGTGACCTCAATGCCTCAGATTGCAGCATCAGAGTTACAGCTAAATTCCAAAGAGCTAAACTTGGAAATTGCCAAAGGATATCGTTGGCCTGAACTTACATTTAATGCAGGATGGGGAACTTCAGTTAACAAGATCAAAGGAGTTCCCGGGTTTGATTTTACTAAAGATTTTAAAGATAACGCATCATATTATTATGGAGTAGGGTTATCAATACCCATCTTTAATGGCTTTTCAACCAGAACTAATATAAAAAATGCCCAGATTGGTATTTTGAATGCTCAGTATGAGCTTGATAAGCAAAAGAAAATTCTTAGAAAAGAAATTCAGCAGGCCTCGGCCGATGCCTTTGCGGCCTTAAGGCAATACCAGGCAGGTAGATCAGCGGTGGATTCATATATAGAGTCATTTCGTTATACCGAAAAACGGTTTAATGTCGGGACAGTTAATTCAGTTGAATACAACGTGGCAAAATCAGATTTGATTAAAGCTCAGTCGGATTTTATCCAGTCGAAATATGCATATATTTTGCGTACAAAGATTCTTGATTTCTACATGGGAAAACCCATTGTTTTATAGTTTTTTGTTTTCTAGTTTTTAGGTTTGGTTTGTTGTTCCGGTAAACGTACCGGGATGGTTTTGTTAAAAGCGCCTTCTTTCTTAATAAAAAGAGAAGGCGCTTTTTGTATTTCAGTATTGTAAACTATTTGATTATTTTTGCCATGTTATTGAACTAATAAAATGGCATTAATTCTTTGTATTGAAACCTCCACAAACATCTGTTCTGTTGCGTTAGTCCGTAATGGAGAGGTCTTATCATCTCTTGAGGAACATCAGGTTAATTCGCATGCAACACTTTTAACTGTGTTGATTGAAAAAATAATGAAGGATAAGCGAATTGAAATGAACGAACTTGATGCAGTGGCAGTAAGCAGTGGCCCTGGTTCGTACACAGGGTTGAGAATTGGCGTTTCGGTTGCTAAAGGTATTTGTTTTGCCATTAAAAAACCTTTAATAGCACTAACTTCACTTCAAATATTGGCTACTCGGATTATTATAGCAGCAAAAGATGTTTGCAGTGAACCAGGAACATTAATTTGTCCAATGATTGACGCCCGGCGAATGGAGGTATATTCAGCACTTTTCGATTCCGAAATGAACTGTATTGGAGAGATAAAAGCTGAGATTATTGATTCGGACAGCTATGCCTCCATTCTGGGAGAGAGCAAAATTATTTTTGCAGGCAATGGCTCTGATAAGTGCCGATCTATAATCACCCACTCCAACGCTGTGTTTGTTACTGACATATACCCTCTTGCTTCGGCCATGGCATTTACAGCTAATGAGGCTTATGTAAGTCAAAGGTTTGAAGATGTGGCGTATTTTGAACCCTTTTATCTTAAAGATTTTATTGCTACCATCCCAAAGCGGAAATTTTTTTAGGTTGAACGCAGCGTTGTGGATGCATTAGTTGAGATTGTCTCTTATCTTAATTAATGAGGTAGTTAAATATTGCCTGCAATAAAGCTGTACTATTTTTGTCTTTGATAAATAGATCCTTCGCTGCACTCAGGATGACAGGCTGCCATTGAGTAAAAGTAAAAAGTAGAAGTCGGGCAACGCCCGACTTCTACTTTTTTAATTTCCCACACCAAAGAGGATTGTCATCCCGAACGGAGTGAGGAGTCTAATGTTCAGTGTTTCAGAGATGTCCATTTATGTGTCACTAGTAATTAAGTCTCCTTGCTTACCCCTCGTTCCCATAAGAGGTTCTACTACCATTTCAGTGGGTAAAGACTTAAACCTCCATAAAAAAACAGGATAGCACTGTTTATTTCAACTGAAAAGTATACCAGTAGTTCAATCCAAAAGTATACCATTT
>CAZSQG010000085.1:0-17925 GCA_964608615.1 uncultured Marinilabiliaceae bacterium | reverse complement strand
TCGGTGGGTAATGTACCGCCCACGTAAGTTGCAAACTCGGTAGCACCATACCATGTTACTCTTATTACCGGGTGGTTTTCGTAGCCTGCAACAGGCACCCATTGCCCGTCGGTGTATATTAACCCCAAATGGATATTGCTATAGATCAATGCTTTTGTGGGATACGCTCCTGCGGTATATTTCCCATCGCTACCTATGCTTTTGGCATTCAAAAATGCTGCAAATTGGGCATTGGTTATTTCGTATTTGCTCATGCGGAAGGCGCTTAGTGTTACTTGGTATTGCCTTTCATTAGTTCTATGCCCTATTTCTGTAGTATGGCTACCCATGGTAAAGGTTCCAGCTGGTATGTTTACCATTTGATTATAAATACTATAATTCCCTTCATTTATACCATATGCAATTATTACTGATGGCGAACCGGCAACTTGCATTACACCATCGCTCTTATATACTTTTGCATAAACAGTTTGTAACCCGTCGGTTGTACCTAATTGCCAACTTACACTTGCTATACCATTCTCATTTGTTACTACATTTTCAGCAGATAATACACCTCCGTTTGCTGTTGAAAAACTAACAGTAGCTCCTTGATAAGGTAAACCTTCGGCATTTTTGACAATTACAGATATTGGAGATGGCAATGCCTGGCCTGGTTGGGCTGTTTGATTGTTGCCTGAATAAATTGAGACAGATGATGGCTCATTTGCTGTAATCTCTATTTCTAAGGGAGAACCTTTAATGCCTGTCCCATCAGCTTTACGAACAGATGCTAACACAACAATATTATTTGTACATTTTAGGTTTGTAATAACATACCCTTCTGTATTGGTTTTAACCAATGTACTATCTAAAACAGCTTCACCTTTTATCGTATTTAAATATACTTGAGCATTTTCAACGGGTTCACCTTTTGAATCTACAACTCGCAATTTAATGGGAGTGGCAAGTTTTTCATTAAGGTTAATTTTTTGATTTTGTCCTTCAATTAATTGTAAACTATCTGGTATTGAATAAAGATCGAATATTTTTTCAACAGGGATACCTATTTTCCACTCTTTTTTTTCACCTAAAAAATAAAATTCAGTAGATTTAACGCCAAGTTCTAACCTACCACCTGCACCAATAGCAAAATTCCAATCATTAGTAGAAGACTTGGCCCCACCTACTCGTGCAACAATACCTGCTTCTAAGTATGGGCCAGCAAAATTACAGATATACAACCGAGGAATTGCTACCAAATATACTTTTAGACCCAAATCTTGGGTTAAACTCCATTGAATATTAGTGAAATCATTATTGTCTTCACTTTTATTATAAATACTAAACAATTCACCGTCTCTATAAGCTAAACCAATATCGGCAAGATAGTTGTAGTTATAGTACATATTAAAATCAAAAGATGCAGTTGAAACTACCCTAGCAACGAATTTGAAATCAATTACTACCTCGCCTGGCAAATAACCCCCAGGAACGGGTATTAATATCTCTCGTTTAAATTTGTATGGTAATATCTGTTCGTACTTAAGTGTATCAACTCCGACAGTGCTAGTTGCAGAGGCTTTTACGGTACAATATAAAGAAAAGGAAGTATTATCAGAGTAAAGCCCCATTTTTTTAAATCCTTCATATTCAAATCTAAAATTGGGATTGAATGAAAGTCTACCATCTGTAATAGAGAACCTAACAATATTTGCTATGTTTCCGACAATATTAATCGGAATGTCGATCAATCTATCCTCTTCAATTAAGTTTGAACTTTTAAGGCTGCTATTTGAACCACCTAAAATAATACTTTCATTTATATTGATATCATTAAATGCCTCATAAAGATTGGCCTGTGCAGTTTCAACTGTAACAATACTACCAACAATATTACACGATATTACCTTGCGTAGATATCCACCATTTTGGTAAACTATAATTATATCACCTTCCAAATATTTAACTAAGCTATTTTCTTTTGACTCAAATTTAAAAATACCCTTTGAGATTTCAGTCCTGTCGCTAATTAAATACATTTTGGTGCTATCAATAATCGATACATTTTCATTAACATCAGTATGTTCAATGTATTCAGGAGCTTTATAATTAGTATCTTCTTCCTTTTTGCAGGTTGCAAATAAAATCAAAACTCCAATTAATCCTAAAAAAATTATTTTTATCATATTTATAGATATTATTTTTATTCCGCTTAAGTCATACTTGTCGGCTTTCATTCTAGGATAAAAACAATCTTACCTCCTTGATTTTACACCATTTAAAAGTAGATATAATTTTGAAATGCACCAATCAAATAAATAAATCGAATTACAAACAATTCGTTAGTTTTACTATTAAAAACTACCTATATGCTAAAACTGATTTTCGCTTCAATTTTGCTGTTGCTAACAGCTTCAGGGACCAATGACTTTACCGGCACTGTTATTTCAGTGAGGGCATGCTAATTATGAAGCTAAAAAGTTCATTGAACAGCATGATAAACATAATGAAATGAAATAATACTACCACCCTCAAATTACAATGAATAAACGAACACCTGACATAAGAAAAATATTATTTTGGGATATAGATTATGCAAATCTTGACTGGGGAAAGTCTGCCAAATTTATAATTCAAAGAGTATTTGAAAGGGGTTCTATGAATGAGATATCAGAACTTTACAAATACTATGGAAAAAAGAAAATCATTGCTGAACTAAAAAGCATTGATAATTTTTCAGAAAGAATAAATGATTTTATTTTATTATACCAAAACCCAACAAATAATTAGCGACATGCTGCACACAAATGCTGTTGAAATAGAATCACTATTTTTAATTGAGGAGCTTATGCAAGAACCTTTATTAAATAATTTCATGCTTGTTGGAGAAACTGCCTTATCCTTATACAAGGGCCATAGAATAACAGACGATATTGATTTATTTACAGACAAAAAATTTAACATCGAGGAAGTAAAACACCTGATAAAAACTAAATATAACCGAGGTGATTTAAGTATAAATGAATTAAGTATTGGGTTATCAATATATTATACTGATTCAAATAAGAATCACGAAGTAAAAATTGATATTATAAGTTTTTCCACCGATCCATTCTTAAAAATACCGGAAGTAATTAATGGTATTAGGATTTCTTCATTGGAGGATATTTCAGCAATGAAATTCAATGCCATAAAAACCCGTCAGACAAAAAAGGATTTTATCGACATTCATTTTTTACTAAAAGATTTTAGCTTTGAAGAAATGATACACCATAACCAGACACGATTTCTTTATGAAGATACTAAAGATTGTTTTATAGGTATATCAAAAATCAATAATGCTGATAGTGACCCAATGCCAAAAATGTTAATTCCAGTTTCATGGGAATTGGTAAAAGACAATATAAAGAAAGAAGCTGTAAAATATTACAACAAACATATTTCCAAAATGTGTTGATTAATTGTCTTTTGGCATTACTGATTGCTATGTGAACCCAGGGCAACACTTCTCCTACTTTTTCCTTAGGTATTACTTGGGCATTATGTCTTATTATGTATTTCTTCTGGCGTAACTTATGAACCATATGCCAAATAACCTTATCATACTAATTTTGCATGTGATGTTTAGGGTATCACCTGAGCATTTTGTATTTTTGCTTTAAGAAATAATGCGTCACTGAAGCTTCTCCACAGAAAAACGACCAATTTTAACTGAAAGAGAGAAGCCAGAAAGTGAACGCACCTGATATGGGTGTGTTCCTTTTGCTGGTCTAATTCTTTCAGGTGCTTGGTCGTACCTTCTGTGATTAGATACAATGCGGAGGTTCACACCCACCTTTTTCTGGTGGGTCAAAAAACAGACCAATGGAAAAAATTAAAATTATCCAACAAGAAGTAAGTTCATACTTAAGTAAACTAACTCCTTTTCAAGTTGAGCAACTTATTCAGGATTACCATGAAAAAGAACTCAAGGTCTCTGAAATAATTAAAAAGTATAATCTGGAACCGATTAAATATTCCAATAAGTTTAAAAAGCATCTCCCATCTATCCAACATCCGGATAATATTTGTCCTAAATGTAACACCCAGTCAATAGTAACTCATATATGCAGGGGAACTATTTCTAACCCTTTTTGTCCAACATGCTTGGTGTCGATGTATGAAGATTATGATCCGGCAAATAGAATCGAATACATAGAATTTGAAAAGTTAAGTAAGGAACAAGAAGAACTACATTGGCAAAACAATAGCTCATATTTCAGCAATGAATCAAATATAGTAGACGTTACCTTGAATATATATGAAGGTCTGCCATTTGATGTAAAAGTATTTCTTGGCTCTCTGGTGGCGAATGGTATTTCAGAGGATTTTAAGCAAATTGATGGCTGGGGTATTAGAGATTTAAAGTTTTACCCAAAGGAATCAACAATTGAACTTTACTTAGCTGAGTTGGGACAACTCAATAAAATGATATTTGAGTTGAAGTTTACTTTTGAAACAGAGGTTGCCAGAAAACTGATTTTCCCCAAAGACCGACTCGGCCTTTCAATACAAGAACAATACAGCCTCTGGAAAAAGATCGTGCTAGATGAAGCTTGCGAACTTCTTGAATTTCAGATGAATGATAGTGGATTTAAATTGACTCAGGGGGAAATGGTTAATGAAATTTTTTCGGAATTGATGGAAGAATACTCATTAGGTCAAATCTACCATTTAATATACAGTTCAGTAAATAGTGCCTGTAAGTTTTATTCGAAAAAAGGGAATCGTTCTTACGCTGCAAATACAGTTATTCATAATTGTAGAAACAGTGGCGTTCGATACAAATCAAATGACTGGACGCTTAAGCCTTATAATCGACCCTACACATGTAAACAGTCTGAACTAAGCAAATATTATTTTGACTCGGTATTAAAAATTGGTGAAAATGGATTTAATCTCCGCCCATCTATCGAAACTCTTACTATTGATAAGTTCAATCTTTTATAGACGGAAAAAGCTGTGGAAATATTTAACAATAATGGATAAATCGATACAAATTAGCTCCATAATACTTGGATGGATTCTTTTGCATCATTTAGCAGATTTAAAGGATTACAATTGGGTGAATATAATAAGCTCTTCTACTTTGTAGTTAAATTGCAATTACATTATCGACTTTCTATACTCAGCAATGGTTTTAAAAGGCAATTTACTGTGTTTGGAGACAACATTGCAAATAAACGAGTTGGATTCTGCTTCATTAAGTAGTCCTTTCTCATATGCAGCATTTAAAAAATCCATCGTTGTTAAATAAGTAATTCCATTCTCTTCGCAATACTTTTTAATATCTTTTAAATTGCTACTGGCCAATACATCTTGATGGTATTTACAATAGGCCATACAGGCACTTTCCCCCGGTCCAAACATCTTCTTTAATCTTGCATATTCTTTAAGCACAATAAAATCTGTAGAAAAATCAAGTTCTTCAATAAGTTTCATCTGCAATAATCTCTCTATCTCATTGCGAAGCACACCTTTAAAAACTTCAAGAAAAACCTCTTTTAAAATATACAACCGGTTAGGATAAATTTGTGGCAACAAGAACAATTGCTCTCCTTTTGAAAAATGAATGATTACATCGGCATCAACTATTATTTTTTTATTTGTATCAATTTCATTCATCGGAATCAGAATCATTTAAGGTATCAAAGCCGATGCTATTCATCAAATCCAAATAGTGACCCTCTGATATTTTTTCTTTATCAAATAGCTGTTTTGCCAACGTCCCAAAATTACCAATTACAATACCTTCGTTACCTGATTTATAAAGTAATGCATCATAACCATACTTCTTAGCTGATAAAATAACGTCTGGTTTAAACTGGTCAAAACCCTTCTGTGAAATCAATTGCAATTCCTTTAACCTAACCAACAACGCAATACGGGAACAGCTAAAGAAATGCTCTATTCTCAATATTGTTTCAAGGGTTATCTTATCCTTGCCCAATTCTTTGTCGGGAACTAAGTATAATATACCCTCCTTGGGCATAAGCAGATGTGCGGCAAATAAATCCGCTCTATTTTCATTCTCATCCTTACTGTTAAAAATACCTGCCGAGCAGCGGTGGGGAGTGAAATCAGATTGAATGTAAAGATGGTACAACTCGTGGCAGATTGAAAAGTGTTGTCGTCCAATAGAATGGCTTGAATTGATAAGCATAAAACGGGATTCTCCAACTTTTACAGCCATTCCGGAGAAATTCTCAGACAGGGGTTTAAAAAGTGTTACCACATTAAGTTTTAGCAACAAACTTTTTAAACGAATGGGGTCGGAATTGGTAAACCCATTTTTCGTGCGAAACTCAAATGCCTCTTTTTCTATTTTATAGTTCATTGATGCGCTGCATTTTCAAATAGTTTAGAACCATTTTTTTAAATGAAGCAATATGCTCCAAATCAGATTCTGTATTTTCACTTCTAAAGGCAAAAGCCAGATTCATGTTTTGCACATCTATATCATCTTCTATCAAATTTGACAATTCAACACCAAACAAGTTTGCCAACTTATTTAGTTCCGTAACAGAAATATCTCGCTCACCTCTTTCGAAATGCGAAATTTGGACACGTGATACACCAAGGTATGATGCAAGATTATCCTGCGTAAAACCTTGTATTTTACGAATTTTGGCTATGTTATTACCGATAATAGATTTCATGGTCATAAATTTCATGGCTTGTTACAAAAATAGTTTTTATCTCAATTAAACGCAAAATTGTAACAAAAGTTTTTACTTTTATTGCTTTATGCCAGATTATGAGAAACGAAAAACCAATAAGAATCTAATTATCCATCAGAAAACATGAATAAAGCTAGAATGAAAACTCGGTTTACATTAATACTGCAACCCATTCGCTATTCTGTAAACCGTCTGTAAACCGCCAATATTAAGTATATAAACAACTTAGCCCTTTAAGTTTACAGGTTTACAGGTTTACATTCAAAATTATAGGTATATAAGAATATTGACTAGGTTTAGTCCCAAAAACAATCACAAGAGATAATATTCTTCCATAAAAACATAGCATAATACTTTTATATCAATTGTTAATTAAGCAATTTTCAATATTGTATTCAACCGCAATGGATAATAAATCTTCCCTTATTCCTTCAATAGCCTTTCTTTCAGAATAAGCTATTGAATCCGGTTCCTCATTAAATACTCCCAAATAGGAAACAAGTTGTTGAAAAGACAATGGTAGTTTTTTCAATTCGTCTTTAATAATTCCATCCATTGTAATAACATACATTTCCCAGTGATAAGAATGCTCATACTGAACTTGAACACAAATTTCTTCCCACACATTTTCTAGTCCTGAATTATCTCCAGAGAGCAACGAGTCTTTATTTAAGTTTTTAAGTTGTTCGATTACGTTAGGCACGACAATGTTAGATATATCCTGATAAAGGTTGACTAAGAGTTCTAGTTGCGCATTTGCTACCAAATTACCATCACAATAATGATTCTCGACATTTAATCTGAGTTTATTCAGTCGTTCGTTAGTATAACTTGTTTCTTCATTTCTCATAATTTTGATTTATAGGGTTACATTCCTTTTCTTCAACTCACTTTATCCCAGGTGTCCTTCATTACCTGATTTTTAAATGCATCCGTAATTTTTAGATATTTTTTCAGATCTTTCTGTTTCTTGGGAGCGCCCATTTCCTGCAATACCTGAAGGTTCACACCTAACATAAGGCTATTCGTGATAAAAGTTTTACGACCAACATGAAAAGAAATTGCATCGTACAATGGGATTGCCCTTTGCTCTATCTTCCTACCGACAGCCCTTTTCTTTAAAAGTTTACGATTAAATAAACTATCCACACCCTGTTCTTGTGCAATAACTTTGCAACACTCTTGAAGGTATTCATTTGTCTTCTGGGAACTTATAACTGGTAAAGGCTTCAGTTTATCTTTATACTTGTCTAAAATTGATTGAGCCTGTTTATTCAGCGGCGTAAAAACAAAATTCTGTGTTTTATCGTGGAACTTGCGAATACTCCCATCTACAATATTCTCCTTAACAAGTGATGCCACATCACAATGCCTTAATCCAGTATAGCAAGCAAAAGCAAACTTATCGCGCACCTTGTTTAGTCGGTCAATTTTAAAGTCATATTCTGTGAAGATCTTTAATTCTTCCATCGTAAGATAAATAACCTCATTTTCCTTTTCCTTTATCGTAGATAATTCTTCCGGTATTTCCCCTTGAAAATACCCTCTTTTTTTTGCCCATCTGAGAAACTGTTTTAATACGCTTGCATGCTTGGCGAAGTAATCATTATCAATTTGCTTTTTATTAAAACTATAATCCATGAATATATCACTAAATCGTGAATCTATGGAAGTAAACGTCACATTGTATTTCGTTTCTCGTTGGAATTTTATCAGGTAGTTTTTAACTGTACTAATTGATTTTATGGTATTAGCTGCCTTAATCGTCTTTTGCCCTTCTATAAACTGGTCGAAAATGTCAAAGAAAACTGCCTCTGTTTCTGTTTTACTCCGCAGATCCAACGAGAGCAGTTCTCTAATTTCACTTTCTGTTGGCTTCCTTTTGTTAAGAATCAAATTGTTTGAAAAATCTTTAGTGGCAAGTGAGAGTTCATCAAGAAATCGATTAAAACGAATATATTCATTTGTAATTTCACCTTCGGTAGAAGAAACTCTAAGTCTTTGTGTTTTTTTATTCCAATCTTTTAGAGCGATTGTTCCAAGTCCTTTTCGGTATTTGTTATAATTATAACTAATCTGAGCAACCAAAGGCACTTTCCCTTTTATATTGGGGTTTTTTGATTTTAAAAAAAAATTAAGTACAAGCATATTTTCTAAATATTAAACAGGGGGCAAATAGGGGGCAAATAATTTGTAAAACCACTGTTCAAACATAGAAAAAAATTATCAACAAATCAAGTTAATGCCTGTTTATCAGCATTTTTATATATATAATTGTCTAATGATGTATAATAGGTTCAACCCCGGCTCTGGGTACAGTTCCCCTTTAGGTTTAACAACTTAAAGGGGTTTTTTTTACAGTTTTAAAGCCATATAGTAATTTGATGAAAAATATATAGCTCATCAACTTTTTCAAACTTTTATTTCATTTCCATCCACCCTTTTGCTTTTACCTTAGAAAATGCATTATACCTTATTAATAAGCAATAATGTAATTACTCTCAAAGTTTTTAATAATACTCTAAAAAATATCCACTTCTAAATTGTAACTAACAAAACTTGCTCTTTTTATGTTTTAAGCCTATAAACCTGCACGTTAACACACCCACCATCAAATAACATAAATTAGTAATTGAACCTAATAAGATATTTATCAGTAATGGTTTATAACTGATTTTGAGTTTAAAATTACAATTTAACATTTTTTAGGAGACGTTAAATCTCAATTGAAGAAATATTTGTTTAATTAAAAACTTCTAATCCTTGTTGTATGTATCACAATTATTGAACATTATGTGTTTATAAGCTGTTTAGCTTCTAATTTCTTAACATTTTCGGCTTTTTTATTCCGAAATCTTATTAATATATTTACGTCCTGAAATATTGGACCTTCACTTTTATGATCCTCATAAAAGTTAGGATTAACCTTAAACCATTCATCTAATCTTTATTAGAAAGAGGATGTGCAGTTGGACTTAAGATATCGGTTATAAAACTAATCTTTTCAAGAAAAAGTAACCGTATCGGGAATAAATGTGTTATAATGAATCTGTTGGGAGCAATAACCTTCAGAATAAAAATTAACACAGATAAAAACATTTGAGAGATAAGTAATAACTAAATAACAATTAACGATTATGACTAATTTAGATTTGAGCAAGTACGGTATTACCGGTAGCTTTGAGTTAATTCACAATCCCAGCTTTCAGAAATTATTTGAAGATGAGTTGGACCAAAAAAATGAAGGATTTGAAAAAGGAGTGCTAACCAGCACCGGTGCTGTATCAGTTGATACCGGAGTATTCACTGGTCGTTCACCAAAAGATAAATACTTTGTAAAAGACGAAATCACCGATAAAAACATGTGGTGGGATGGTGTTATCAACCGCCCTATCAATAACAATGTTTGGGATGATTGCAAACAAATTGTAACCGATCAACTTGGTAAATCTAAAAAACTTTATGTAGTTGATGTTTTCTGTGGAACCAACGCAGACACTCGCATGAAAGTTCGTTTTATTATGGAAGTTGCATGGCAGGCTCACTTTGTTACCAACATGTTCATTCGTCCATCACACTATGAGTTGGCTAACTTTGGTGAACCTGACTTTGTATTTTTAAATGGTTCAAAAGCAACCAACCCAAAATGGAAAGAACATGGCTTAAATTCGGATGTATTTGTTCTTTTCAATTTAGGTCAAAAAATGTCTGTTTGCGGTGGAACCTGGTATGGTGGTGAAATGAAGAAAGGTATTTTCTCATTGATGAACTTCTATATGCCATTAAAAGGAATTGCTTCTATGCATTGTTCTGCCAACGTTGGTGAAGAAGGTGATGTAGCGGTGTTCTTTGGTCTTTCAGGAACTGGTAAAACCACTCTTTCGGCCGATCCAAAACGCTACCTGATTGGTGATGATGAGCATGGTTGGGACGATCATGGTGTCTTTAACTATGAAGGCGGTTGCTATGCAAAAGTTATTGACTTGAGCAAAGAAAACGAACCCGATATTTGGCGCGCTATTAAACGTGATGCATTGCTTGAAAACGTAACCGTTAAAGCCGACGGAACACCTGATTATTCAAAGGAAGCATCAAAAACTGAGAACACCCGCGTATCTTATCCAATTCACCATATTAGCAAGATTGTTCTGCCATCAAAAGCGGGTCATGCTAAAAAAATTATTTATTTATCTGCTGATGCATTTGGTGTATTGCCTCCTGTTTCAATTTTGGATGAAAATTCAGCTCAGTATCACTTCCTTTGCGGTTACACCTCTAAATTAGCCGGAACTGAGCGTGGTATTACTGAACCTGTTCCATCATTCTCCCCCGCTTTTGGTGAAGCATTTCTTACTCTTCACCCAACAGTATATGCTAAAGTTTTGGCTGATAAAATGAAAAAACATGGCGCCAAAGCATACTTAGTAAACACTGGATGGAATGGAACTGGCAAACGTATTTCATTGAAAAACACCCGTGCAATAATTGATGCAATTCTTGACGGTTCAATTGAAAAAGCTGAAACTGTAAAAATCCCTGTATTAAATCTGGTTGCTCCTAAAGCATTGAAATCAGTTGATGAAGGAATTCTTGATCCTCGTAGCACTTATGCTAATGCTGCCGAATGGGAAACCAAAGCAAAAAGCCTTGCGGCGAAGTATATTAAGAATTTCGATCAATATTGTGATACTGAAGCCGGCAAAGCTCTTGTTGCAGCAGGTCCTCAATTGTAATTCTGATAATTTCAGTCGTTTAATACAAAACCACCCTCTTAGGGTGGTTTTTTTTATGAGTTCCATCTGCATATTAGAGAAACTTTAATAAGTCCATTTTAACCCATCTACACTAACTAATTAAACATCATATTTTTAATATTCTCTTAGAATAACTTTATTAAAATATTTATCAATAAATGAATCGTTTATCACACAAATATTTATCTTTAAAGTGATATTTTTTTATCTTTCAAATAAAGACAGCTTTTTTGCTGAAATATGACCAGATTCTCTGAAAGAGTTATTTATCGTCGATTGCGCGCCTTTATAAACCGCCAACTGGGACCATCATCTCTGCCTGGCGAAGGCATTCAATATTGGCGTGAACGTATTTTCCACTATTTTTCTCTTGCAGTTGTATTTTTTGGTGTAGGTATTTACCTCTATTACGGTTTATCTTTCCTTATGGCCGGCCAATACCTTTTCATGGCATTTGCAACATCAGTTTTTGTATCTTCCATGTTGGTAGTAAGCATTCATACCTTACCTCTTTCATTTAGGATTGGATGGATTCTATTTATTCTCTATGTAACCGGGACTTTTCTTTTATTCACAGGGCCCAATTCCACAATGGGAATGTTATTCCTTTTTGCTGCCATTATTATGGGAGGTACAATGTCGGGGGCATTTACAGGCATTTGGTATTTAATCTTTAGCTCCGTTACTCTTACCGGTATTGGTTTTTATTGGTATTCGGGGCACATAGTTCATACAAACGGTCCTGATATTTCGTTACACACTTTTATCAATCTGTCCATTATTTTCCTGGTATTAAACCTAATTACGCTGGCGCCACTAATTTCTCTTCTTAATGGTATGATGTTTACTATTAAAAAAGAACGTAGATACCAACGAATTTTACGCCGCGAACAGGAAGATCTGGTATTTGCCCGACAAAAAGCAGAAGAGTCAGACCGGCTTAAAACTGCTTTTCTCTCCAACATGTCGCATGAGATTAGAACGCCAATGAATGCTATACTTGGATTTTCCAATCTGCTTTCACATCCCGGAGTAACCGAAAGAGAAAAGGAAGAGTTCGTAAGCCTCATCAAAATTAATGGTAAAAATCTAATGTCGCTGGTTGAAGATATTATTGACATTTCCAAAATGGAAAGCGGTCAGTTTGAGATTCACAATGCACCTTGTCAATTGCATCAGGTTCTTGAAGATGTTTATAGTGCTTTTACTGATGAGATGTCTCGTCGTGGAATAACTAATTTAAAGCTTTATCTGAAAAAAGGCATCTCCGACGAAAGAATTCAGATTCTTACAGATGCAGTACGATTGAAAAAGGTTTTGAACAATCTTGTGGGCAATGCCATCAAATTCACCGATAAAGGATATATAGAATTTGGCTATTCGCTTAATAATGAGCATTTTATTCAATTTTATGTAAAGGATACCGGAATTGGACTCCCCCCGGGTAAGGAAAAAGAGATATTCAACCATTTTTCAAAGTTCAGCCAAAACGAGGATAAGCTATACGGAGGAACAGGCATTGGACTTACAATTGCGCGTCACTTAGTTAAACATATGGGCGGTGATATTTGGGTAGAGCCACAAACAACCCAGGGAACCACCTTTTTCTTTACCATTCCTTTCCAGAAAATAATGGCCCCCTCACAAACCAAATTACAGCCATGGACTAATTCATACATTAACTGGGAAGGAAAAACATTTTTGGTTGCCGAAGATGAAGAAGATAACTTCCGCTATTTAGAAGTTGCTCTTTCACTTTTTAATGCAAGTCTTATTTGGGCCCGTGATGGGAAAGAGGCCGTAGAAGTATTTAAAAAAATTGACAATATCGACTTGGTTTTAATGGACATAAAAATGCCGGGAATGGATGGATATGAAGCAACACGACAGATTAAAAAGATCAATAAATCAGTTCCGGTAATAGCTCAAACAGCCTATGCCATGCTGGGAGAACGAGAACTATCACTTAATGCAGGTTGTGATGAGTATATTTCTAAACCAATTAACTATCAGGATCTTTTGGATCTGATTCAACGTTTTGTACCCAGTAATCAAGATATTGATTCAACAAAAAGCAGAAAGATTCCTCAGGAATAAAAAATCCACTAGTTTATACAATTAGTGGATTTTCTTGCAGATAACAAATTGCATTATATGGTCATAATATCCTTTTCCTTTTTTTCAAGTAATTCATCCACCTTCTGGATATGTTTATCTGTGATTTTTTGCACCCTGTCCTGAGCCTCTTTTTCTTGATCCTCGGGCAATCCTTCTTTTTTAAGTTTCTTCAACTCCTCATTTGTATCCCTACGGATACTCCGAATATTAATTTTTGAGTCTTCACCCATTTTCTTCACCTGCTTTACCAGATCTTTCCGTCGTTCTTCGGTAAGTGGTGGAACGCTAATACGGACAACTTCGCCATTATTATCGGGATTCATACCCAAATTAGCAGCCATAATAGCTTTTTCAATTATCGGAATTATCTTACGTTCCCAAGGTTGAATTACAATAGTGCGCGGATCAGGTGTATTAATGCTGGCAACTTGCGATAAAGGAGTCATGGTGCCATAATAATCCACAACAATAGCTTCCAACATCTTTGGATTAGCTTTCCCGGCTCTGACTTTACCAGCCTCCCTATCAAGATGCTCAACGGCTTTACTCATCTTTTCACCAGCGTCTTCAAGAATCATTTTCACTTCTTCTTCCATATTATTCTCATTTTTTGAGTGAATATGTATTATTACTAATTTACTAAAATCCCAGTTTCCCTGATATTATCACAAAAAAAAGAAACCTCGTTTTAAGAGGTTTTGAATCACAAAAATAGGTAAAATTCGCATGCAATAAAACCCATAACCAGAAGTATTATAACTAAAACTAGTGTCATGTAAACCATGAAGTTTCGACTTCGATCAACTCCTACCCCCCAAGAGGAAACTCAAACGCACATCCTAATCCATCCCATTCCTACTTAAATATACACAAGTATGGCGCGAACCTATTAATAAAAACCCATTCCGATAAGAGATATGTCGTCAAAAAAGGATTTCCGGTCAATATGTTTAGAAATATAACCTTTAATCTCTTCAATATTTTTCTCAATAGAGTTACTGTTGGATATGATTTTTTCAACTGACATCAAACCTGATGTAATCTTATTACCCCTTTCCAGTTCAACCAATCCGTCGGTAAAAGCAATAAGTTTAGAGTTCCGACTAACTATAACATGTCCCACTTCAATAACTGGAATTACATCGAGCATCCCTAAACCAATGCATCCTTTATCAAGGCCTATAAGATGCCCTTTTTTTGGCTCAAACAGCAAGGGTGGAAGATGTCCGGCATTAACATACGTAAGTCGGCGGGTGGTAAAGTTATATTTTCCGATGAAGAATGTGATAAACTTTTCGTTGTTTGCACTCTCGTTCACCCTTTGGTTTAACTGATGGATAAGTTTTTTAAGATTAATGTGTGATGAAAACAATGACCGTATTACTGCCTGGAAATTTGACATTAAAAGAGCCGCAGAAATGCCTTTCCCGGAAACATCAGCCACACAGAATCCTAATGAATTTCTCGACAATCGGATAAAATCGTAATAATCGCCACCAACCCCCAAATGAGGATGATAAATAGTTTGAATGGAAACCTTCTTAAACCTTGGTAAATCCTGCGGACCGGGAATTAACTGATTTTGAATGCGTGATGCCAGTTCAAGCTCCTTTTTCATGGCTTCCTGCTCAATAAGGGCCATATGCATCCGCTTGTTTTCAATAAACACTATAATAAGATTGGAGATAATCTGAATAAGCTTCAGATGCTTAATTGTTGGGCTAATACCTTGTTGTTCCTCTTCCACATCTCCAATAAGCACATACCCAATGGCCTTAAACCTATGATATAGTGGTATTACAGCATCAAAACCTTTAAGATTATCAGGAGGTGATAAGGTAATATTTTCTATTCCCTGATAAATGTATAAATCCCTTTCTACATCAATTTTCTCAACTTCTTCAAATGATACTCCTGAACATAACAAATTAGACCATTTCCCATCAGCACAAGTATATACTAAAATCTTCCCAACTTCCAGTTCCTCTCTGAGCAATATCTCAAATTCCGATAACAGGTCGTCAATCCCATGGTCCTGATTAATTGTTTGAGCCAGATCCAACAGAATATTAAGCCGGTCTTTGTATATTTTCAATCGTCTTTTTTTTGTTTGTGTTATCATTGCAATTTTACTTGTTCTGCATCTGCCTAAATTTACAAAAAAAATCGAGTAGTCTTATTAACATCACTTAAAACTAATTATTAAATTGCATAATTATGTAATTTAATGAGCGCAAATAAGCAAAAAAAGGATTCAGTTTCCTTAATCGGCTACTGAATCCCATATATTTTCATTTGTATAAATAATTATTCACGAACTCTTTCTACGTATAATTTATCTGTTGTATCCACTTTAATTTTATCACCGGTATTAACAAACAAGGGAACCATAATAGCTGCTCCTGTATCAATGGTGGCAGCCTTAAGCGAATTTGATGAAGACGTATCGCCCCTGACACCCGGCTCAGTATAGGTTACTTCAAAAATGATAAACTGTGGAAGAATAACCTGAAGCGGCGTTTCACTGTCGACATGATAAACCAAATCAACTTCCTGCCCATCGCGCAAAAATTCAGGTGATTCAATTATTGTTTCACTCACAACAAACTGCTCATATGTCTCAAGATTCATCAGGTTATAACCCATGTCATCCTTATATAAAAACTGGTGCGGACGATGCTCAACACGCGCTTCAGTCACTTTTACTCCCGACGAAAAGGTGTTTTCTATTAAACGGCCAGTTGAAATACTCTTTAGCTTGGTTCTTACAAAGGCCGGGCCTTTCCCTGGCTTAACATGTTGAAATTGAACAATGGTAAAAAGCTGCCCATTGAATTCGATACACATTCCATTCCTAAAATCTGCAGTTGTTGCCATACTATTAAACGTCTGATTTTTATTAATTTTTTCTGCTGCAAAAATAGTTCAAAACAATGGAATATACATAATATATGTCTGACTAATTGACTATCACCATCAGGGAACGAAGCTGGAGAAAGGATTTTGCAACCCACGGAACTGTTCAAGATCACAAGTAAAAGAGCCAACAACAAGGTTAAACTTTATTCGAACCGGGATTCGGTTTTGGTCACGTGTAATCCACACATGCATATCATCATCTGTTTTAAATGAGCGTCCAACCTCAGTAACAGGCGAGAACTTATAACATTCCAGCTTCCCAAATTTCGTGCTAATTGTCTCAATACCTCTATAACGAATCCTCAATGGATACTCCTTATCGGAAAAATAGGTGGCAAGTTCAACAATTTGACCTTCAGTCAATGAATCATTAAAATATTTCTTGCGAGCAATGTAAAAAGCAGATACAATATCGTAGATATTTGGAGAAACATATTTCTGTCCGGATTTTTTGCTGTTGATTAATGTTGAATCACTCTTGTGTTCATAAAGTACTTCATTGTAATAACGATATCTGCCTTCACGAATACTGCGAATTGATTTAATAGGCAAATCGGTTTTTCCATCCACGAAGCTCTCATATTTATCACGTATTTTATACACTGCATCGGTCAAACCAACTGTATGAGCTGATCCCACCATGTGCTGAACTTTTTTACCATTCAAAATGGTATCACGAACCGATAAAACTCCCCGCCCTCCGGTAATAAAACCATATGTCATAACATAATGCAACTCTTCACCATGACCGTATACAGGTCTGGGTGCCGGTTTTTGAGCTTTTCTTTCAGAAAAACCAGATACTATTACTGCAACTAGCAGAACTAATAAATATTTAAAGAATGACCTTCTCATGTTTTTCGTTTTTTTTTTTAACTGTATTGGCTCCATTCCAAAAACAAGAACCTTCAACTCAAGATCTTTGCTCTATATTTAACTTTACTTATCCTTTAAATGGTAAAGAAATAGAAAAGTACAAATTCTTTAGTAAACTGTTATACAATTTTGGGACCCTTCTTGTTTCAAAACAGTACAGTTGATATTAAACTAATTCATTACATGTTGATTTTCTATGTTTTATAATGAATTAATTTATCTTTAGGAAGGTTAAAATAATAGCTCTATAGCAACATAGAGAGGACAAAAGGAAAAAAGACAATAATTATTTACCCAATTTATTGAGCAATATGTTTTAGATAAACAATTTTTCAAAAGTACTCTTTTAGTTTTCTTAAAGGGAGAAGCTTCAGGATCAATATTGCCCGAAGCAAGTTGAGCGAGTTGTTATTTGTTTAAAAAGAGTAAAATAACGAAACGAAAAATTGAATTACAACATTTAGATTTAGAGGAATATCAGGCAGGTAATCCCCTCTTATGGGGTTCTACTGCAAATATAGTGGAAGGTATTAAATTTGCCCCATGAAAATAACCGA
>CAZSQG010000084.1:0-18679 GCA_964608615.1 uncultured Marinilabiliaceae bacterium | reverse complement strand
GATAACCTTTGTTTTATTGGCAAACACTTCGGTTATTTCTGTTTTCCATGGCCAAAGTATCCCCAGCGAGCCTAAAATAAATCCTGTAAGCAGAGCTATTGTTGAATGTGGAAATTTTTTCAGCAACCAGGATAAAAAATGCGAAAAAGCTATTAATCCAATGCCAGCACCCAAAACAACCGGAACAAGAATTTCAAGACTAAATTGATTAATTGCCTGAATCATTACCAATTGGTAATTACCCATAAGTAAAAGAACAAAAGAACCGCTTAATCCGGGCAAAATCATACTGCAAATTGCAACAATTCCACAAATAAAAAGATACCAGGATGCATCATTTTCAGAACCGGGTGTTGTTACCGAAATAAACACAGCAATTGATGTTCCTATAGCAAATGATGTTATGGAACCAAAGTGCCATTTTTCAACAGTTTTTCCAACAAAATAAACCGAAGCCAGTACTAATCCAAAAAAGAAAGACCAGATATATATTGGATAATTTTTAAAAAGAAAATCAAATATACGAGCCAGAGAAATAATGGCAATACCAATGCCCAGAAATAGCGAGAACAGGAAAGTTAAATCAGTGTAGTGCGCAAATTCTTTGAAGTCGCCCTTTATTAATAGTCGCAGAGCTTTTAAGTCAAAGGATTTGATAGCATTTATTAGTCGTTCAAAAATGCCTGTAATTAAGGCAATGGTTCCGCCCGATACACCAGGTATTACATTGGCCGATCCCATTGCAACACCTTTAATGGCAGTTGATAATTGTTCCTTAAACCAACTCTGGTTCATTTATTCTGGATTTACGGGCTTATGGTATAAAAAATAGCAAAACTCAGCTACACTAAACCTAAAAATTTGGCATGTTTACGAACTTTATCAATATATTAAAATACAAAATTAATTCTATTGATAAATGTTAATCACTCAACTTCATTATTGTGATCCGGTATTTCGGGAAGTAATGCCATAAGGGTTGAACTATGCAATCCAAGTCGTTTGGCTTCCAGAGATATCACATCATCCGAAGCAATATTACAAAGACTCACATTATTGCCAAACAGATTGATGAGTCTTAACTGATGTTCTTTATCAGGTGCATCCCAAATAAGCTGATCCATATTAATTGATTCCCGCATCTGCCCTATGAAATGTCTGTTCCAGACGCCATCTCTGTTAAATATTTGAATGTCTTCATTTTCTTTAAGAATCACTTTCCATGAGCCGGCATTAATCTCTTCCTTAATAAACTCAATCCATTTTTCGTGAGTCATTTCCATCATTGGTTTAGATGGATTTGATTGGCTTATAACAGTGTAGTCGTTTGAAAGTTGACGAATATATTCTAATTTCTGCTCTCGTTTCATTGGGATGGTTCCATCGGATATCTCAATATACTCAATACCATATCTATCGAGGTAACGACGATAATCATCGAGCAAGCCCCTAACAACAAAAGCTTCAAAAAGAGTTCCACCAAAATAGGGGGTAATTCCGGATTCACTGTAAATATTCAGTTTCGATTCAAGACTGGGTATTAATAGACTGGTGCCAAATGCTATCTTAACAAAATCAGTATAAGGAGCATTGCCTTCTGCAAAGTTCTCTGTTTCACGAACACTTAAACCACGGTCGGTCATAATAGTCAGACCTTCTTCTCTTGGTTTTTGAGAACGAAAGGGGAGATAAGGAAGATTATAGTTCATAATCAAAATATCTGATAATGATTTGGTTTAACTTCTTACTTTTCTTAATAATTTTTTCAATTCCAGGATAAAGCTCTATAAAGAGATCATAACTATCAGGGTCAGATTTAACAGCATTTTCTAAATGGATGGCACCTTTTTTCAGGTCTTTAGCTTCCTGAATTAAAATTGCAGCACCAAGATAATTCACAGCCGGACTGTCAGGGTGTTTCTTTAGCCATTTTTCCCATATGGTTAGGCCTTTATTTCGTGAAGAAGATGCAAGTTTAATCTGATAAAGTTCAAAAGCATTACGTAAATTATCCGGATCGAGCTTAAAAGATAATTCAAAAGCTTTACGAGCTCCTTTTACATCGTCAATAAGTAGCAGAGCTCTGGCTCGTAAATAGTAAAATTCCGAATATTCACTAAAAGCCTCCAGAGCCTTTTGTGAGGCTTCAAGAGCTTCTTCACTTATATCATTGTTTATAAGCAGCGAGATATATCCAAGCCAACCGGGTACATAACCTGAATCAGTTTCAATGGTTAGCCGATAAAAACGAAGGGAGTGTTCAATGTGTCCCAATTGCTCAAGGCTATCGGCCAAATAATGATAAGCCAACAAAGGATCGTAACCGTATGAAACATAATCGAAGTAACAATCAATAGCCTCTTGAAACTGACCAAGATGAACCAGTGAATTTCCTTTATTAAAAAGTGCCTCGGCATGCGAAGGATTTAATGCAAGAGCATAATCATAACATGAATTGGCAAGATCTAGTTCTTGATTCTTTATATACAGAATACCAAGATTATACCAACCATTCTCCGAGAATGGATTAACCTCCAGTAATTTTTTGTATGTGCCAATGCCTTTATCAATGTTTCCTTCTTTATCGTAGGCAAATGCCAGTTCAAATAACAGATTTTCATTTTTGGGGTATCGAACGCACTCTATTTCAAGGTAATTAATGGTTGCCTTAAAATATTCGGACTGATTAAGATAAAGAACTATGTCGAGTAAATAATCTTCGCGTTCGTCAAATGCCACCTCAAGGGTTTTGTTAAAACTTTCTATGCTACTATTTAAATAACCGTTTCTTAGGTATACCCATCCAAGATTTAAGTTGAATTCAGGATTTGACTGCTCCAGATTAATAAGACCCTCCATTAATTTGATGGCCTCCTGATCACTTCCTTTCTCCATTAACATAACTGCTTTTTTGGACAAAAGAGAAGTTGAGTTGGGATGCTGTTTAAAACCCAGCTGCAAAACACGTTCAGCTTTTTCAAGCTGATCTTCATCGGCATAAAAATCAAAGATGTTTTCGATGCTGTGAACATCAAAATAGAACTCTTTTTCGCCATTCTCCATTTGCTCGAATCGTTCTACATCTTCTTTGATTTCATTATTGTTTGTTTGCCAGGATTCGTGCATAAGAATTTTAATTTCACTACAAATTTACTCATTTATGTGGATCATCCAACCAAAAATGAGTCAATTCAATTTTTAATTAGAGTATGTAAGTCTATTAATGGGGCTATTTTCCTGGTTGATGTTGGGGCCTCAATAAATCCACCACAGTTTTAACGGGATTAAAAGTTTCGATTGGTACTTCGGCAAATAAGGTAACCCAATTGGCCATAGCACCATTCCATAAACCAGGTAATTCAAGTGCTTTTAATGGTTTACCATTCAAAGATTTTTCTGAGATAAAAGCTGCATCAGGATCAGTGTATTTTGTAAGATCAAATTTGTGGTTTTGGTAATTAACCGGACAGCAAACCAAATCAACAGGATTAAAGTGAGTAGCTGCTTTTAATTGTGCTGCGTGGTGGGCATCATTAAGATTTAGCTGAGAACTTTCAAGAATCTGAAGCGATTCTTGCCCTGTTTTATCTTTTACCCAGAATGGTCCGCCACCAGGTTCTCCTTCATTCTTAACCATGCCGCAAACGCGAATAGGTCTGTCTAAATATGTTCGTAAGTATTTTGCTTTTTCCTGAATTGGTAAAGAAGAAAAACTATTCGAAAGTTCAGAGAACAAATCTTTTTTTATAAAACTAACTACTTCCTGAATAAGCGCTTCATCAACTTTTTTATCTAAGCGATTTAGGAATGCATATATGGAATTGCGTATATAAATAAGTAATCCACCTAATCCTTTTTTATATTCAACAGTTCTTGCAAGAAGATGCTCCGGAACAACATTATCAATGTTTTTTACAAAAATAATGTCTGATTCCAATTCATTAAGGTTTTCTATAAGAGCTCCATGACCTCCGGGGCGAAAAACAAGATTACCACTGCTATCGCGAAAAGGCTCATTATCAGGTGTTACAGCAAGTGTGTCGGTATGCGATTTTTGAAAACTAAAACTAACATCCAAACCAATTTCATTGATGTTCTCAATAGCAGGGCCTTCATTATTAAGTTTTTCCTTAAACCATGCTTCATGCTCAGGACTAACGGTAAAATGGACTTCAACCATACCGTTGGCGTTACAGGCATAGTGGCATCCTTCAACCAGATGCTCCTCCATTGCTGTGCGAATTACATCGTTGTATTTGTGAAAATGAATAAGACCCTTTGGTAGCTTCCCATAGTTTAATCCTTCGGGTTCTATAACAGCCTTAATTATTTCAACAGCCTTGGATTTACGGACATGTACATTATTAAGATTGTAAACTTTAAGTTTATTCTCCAGAATAGGGAAAAAGGCAAAACGTGGCAATAACTCAATAAACCGAACAATCTGATGTTCGTATGGGAGTTTTCGTAATAACTGAGGTTCTTCAATATATTGGTAAAGATCTTTAAACATACGGGTGGCTGCACCCGATGCGGGTACAAATTTTGAAACCCTTGAATTGTTCGACAGGGCCTTATTAAATATGTTGATATAATACTCCGAATCGCTGACAGTTAACTCTTTAATGCCATCGCGTTTGGTTGCTGGACGCAGTACCTCAATATGGGAAACTCCTCCTTTAAACAGCGCAATCTGCGATCGTGCTGTTTCGGGAGAAATGCCTTTTTTATTCAACTGGAGGATATCTTGTTTTGTGAACATTCCTTAAAATTTTAGTACTTATAAATATAATAATATTTTAGTAATTCAAACACATAAAATGGGTCAGGTTCATTTTTTTATTAAAAAAAATCCTGGTTATTGATAATAAATTTCATTACGCTGTGACTTTGGGCTATTATTCCGATAACAAGATGTTATATGGGGGCAAAGCATTAGTATTCAAATATATATTTAAATAATAGACTGTATTCTATAAAATTTCTTATCAATTAAATTTTTTATAAAAAGCACTTAGATATTTCTTTCACTCAGCTTGCATTTATTTGAAAAATAAGATATTATCGTTTTGTTATATGAAATATTATTAATGCCTTACTATGACAACATGAATATTCGACCAATAGTATTAAATTGTTTAATAGTCTGTGTATTAGCTTATTAATAATTTGTATTATTGAAATATTTATTAATTTCGTAACTCAAAACAAATTGTACCAGGTTTTTCTATTTCAGGTTAAGTTAAATAGAAGAATAATTTAAATGAAACTAATACTAGTATTTAATGTGGGCATGTTCCAAAAGTATAAATGAGTGGATTTAATATGCAAATTTCATTCTGGCAAAAAAACAAATTAACTGACTTACAAATGAAAAGAATTTTATCGACTACTCTATTTTTATTCTCGGCTGTAGTATTAATGGCCGAAGGTTATCAGGTAAATGTTCAGAGCCAGCGGCAAATTGGTATGGGACATACTGGTGTTGCACAAAAGCTTGGAGCAGCCAGTATTCATTTTAATCCCGGAGCCATGGCTCTTATGAGCGGAAAGTATGATTTTTCGTTTGGAGCTACCGCAGTTATTTCTACCCACACTTTTAAAAATGATATTGGTGGGGTAAAATCGGAAAATGAGAATACAGTGGGAACTCCTTTTTATTTTTATGGAGCAACACAGATCTCTGATAAGCTGGTAGCCGGTATTGGCATTACTTCTCCTTTTGGTAACTCTTTAAAATGGGGCAATGAGTGGCAGGGGCGTTATTTAATTCAGGATATAGCGTTGCAAGCCATTTTTGTTTCCCCAACATTATCATACAGGTTAACTGATAAATTAAGTATTGGAGCCGGCTTTGTGATGGCTTTTGGTGGTGTTGACTTAAACAAGGGTATAAATTTAACTCCTTTTAATCCAGCGTTGCCCGATGGACAGGTAAATATTAAAGGGAATACAACCTCTTATGGTTATACAGCTGGTCTGTTTTATCAGGTTTCAGATAAGCTTTCGGCTGGTTTAAGTTACCGCTCAAAGGTGCTGTTGGAGATGGAAGATGGAGATGCAAAATTCACCGTTCCTGAGGCCGTTTCGACTTATTTTCCTGAAGATAATAAGTTTTCAGCCGAGCTACCTTTGCCATCAAATCTTACTTTAGGATTAGGTTGGCAGGCAAATGACAAATGGTTTTTTGCACTTGATTTGCAGTATGTTGGATGGTCGGCATATGAATCGCTTGATTTTGATTTTAAAGTTGAACCAATAATACAATTGGATTCCAAAAACAAACGAAACTTTGATAATACAATGATTTATCGTTTAGGCGTAAGCTATACACCTTCATCTTCAGTGGTTTTACGTACCGGCATTTATTTTGATGAGACACCTATACCAGACGATTATTTAACACCAGAGACTCCGG
This sequence comes from uncultured Marinilabiliaceae bacterium, assembly GCA_964608615.1. GTDB lineage: Bacteria > Bacteroidota > Bacteroidia > Bacteroidales > Marinilabiliaceae > CALEUX01. Next base: position 12,261 of record CAZSQG010000084.1, on the reverse strand, counting down.
GTGCCAACAAGACCGGAATATCAGTTGGATGCTCATGGTTTATTACTAAAAAAATAAGTATCGACGCCTCCCTGCTATATATTGAAGGAGAGAAACGTGAGGCTGGTTACATTGATTATCCCAGTGCACAAAATCCAATTGGATTTTATGGCACCTATAAAACAATAGCATGGTTGCCAGGAATAGGCCTTAGCTATTCGTTTTAATGTTTTAAATGGATGAATATTGAAGTGTAATAATTGGATAATAATATTTAGTTAAAACTCAAAATCCCGGACGGCAAATTAGCTATCCGGGATTTTTTTGTTATATGTTGTATCTTCTGAGTTGAATCAGATATGAAAAGATCATATAAGCTAAAAAAACATATAAACTGTTTGAATTTTAAACTTATATGAGACAAAAAGACAGATTTATTATAGATTAGTTTTTAACTGGTGCCGGTGGAATAGTCGGTAAATCTTTCCTCTGTTTCAGTTTCTCCATAATAACTTCAATGGCTTTGTCAAGCTGAGCATCTTCGCCCATAAACTCCTTGTAAGGATCGTTTTCAACCTCAATATCAGGCAAAACACCTTTACCTTCAATAATCCATTTACCATCCATTGAGAGAGAGGTAAACTGAGGTATACGCAAGTCGGTACCATCAATAAAAGGCAAAGAACCTGTAATACCCACAATGCCTCCCCACGATCGGGTTCCGATGATGGTTCCAAGTCCAAGCTCTCTGAAACCATAAGGGAATAAATCACCATCCGAAGCAGAGTATTTATCCATTAGTGTTACCATTGGACCAACCAAAGCCTGGGCAGGAACAGTTGAGACAACAGGCGAATTACGTCGCATATTAACACGGTATGGCACTCTGCTTAAGCGTTCTAATATCATAGGTGATACGTTTCCACCTCCATTGCCACGATCGTCAATAATAAGCGCTTTTTTATGAAGCTGAGGATAAAAGTATTTAACAAACTCATTTAAACCGTTAACACCCATATCAGGGATATGAATGTATCCAACCGCACCGTTTGAGGCTTTTTCAACTTTTTGGATGTTATTATTTACCCATTGATAGTAAAAAAGTGAACTCTCATTGGCAATGGGCGTGACTAAAACTTTCCTGGCACCTTGAATTATTGGTTGTGAATTAACCGAGAGTTCAACAGTTTTTCCTGCAGTACCCACCAAAAGTTCAAATAGGTTGTTGACACTGTTGGTTGGAATTTGGTTTACAGCCACAATAAAATCGCCCTCTTTAACATTAACACCCGGGGCACGCAGTGGTGATTGTAAATCATTATTCCATGAAGTTCCTTCCATTATTTTATCAATTCGGAAAAAACCGGAAGGATGATTCGAAAATCTGGCTCCCAATAATCCGGTTGCAATGCGTTTCGGTTTTGGTTGATCTCCGGTGCTTATATACGCATGACCGGCATTTAGCTCCCCAATCATTTCACCTATTACATAAGTTAAATCGGTACGGTGATTAACATGTTTTACCAGGGGGTTGTATTTTTCATATATGGCATTCCAGTCCGCTCCATTCATGTTGTCAACATAAAAAAAGTCACGCATTTGACGCCATGCTTCGTCGAAAATTTGCTGCCACTCTTCATGGTAATTAACCCATACCTTCATTCCTGCCAAATCTATGGGCTTATCTATCTTTATCGCAGCTGATGGCAAATCAATAACATTCCAGGTCTTGTTGTCTCCAACCAGCATTTTTTTATTATTGGCTGAAATTGTATAATTATACTTTCCAAGAATCTCTTCTTTCTGTTTTTCAAGATCATAAACCATCAAGGTGTTTTCATTATGGTTGCCCTGAACCATTTTATTATAGTACACCTTATCCTCAATACAACTAACATTGAAATAACGAGCAGGATCAACAGGAAGTTCAATAATACGGTTTCCAATTTCTTCAAAATCAATGTTGGTTGTTACCGCTGATTTTTCAATTATTGGTTTGTCAGATGCGGATGATTTTCCTTTTTTATCACTTTTTTCTTCTTTAGCCTTTTCAATGGCTTTAACTTCGGCATTTTTTGGAGCGAACGGAGAGGGGGTGTCTTTTTCAAGTAAAACCATATATATTTTGGACATATTAATATAGGCATGATTCCATTCGGTGCTGCTATAAGTAGGATTAAAAGAGCGATCAGATACAAACAGCAAATATTTACCATCGGCTGAGAAAACCGGATCTCCTGAATCATGCCAAAGATTGGTTACGTCATACGACAGGCCTGATTGAACTTCCATAATTTTAACAACCCACATACGATTTTCACCGGCATCGCAATATGTAAGCCATCTGCTATCAGGACTCCAGTTAAAATCGTCAAGTCTGATATATTTACTTGATGCCATTTTACGGGTTTTTCCACTTTCAACATCGGTAATATATAGGGCATAATGTTGATCGTTCCAGGCAATCATGCGACTGTCGGGACTCCAGGAGATGTTAAATTTATAAGTATCGCCACCGGTAGTAAGTTGTTTGGGTTGTCCCATACCATTAGTCCCATCAATCCATATTTCATATTCTCCGCTTTTATCCGATAGCCAGGCAATATTTTTACCATTGGGCGACCAAATTCCATTGCGTTCGTGAATGCCCGAGGTACGACTTAAGTTGTAGGTAATGCCTTTTTCAGCAGGTACGGAGAATAATTCGCCGCGCGCCGAAAAAAGAATACGTTCGCCGTTGGGTGAAAGATCGGCCGAGAAGATTCTGCCGGATGCATCAACCATTTCACTTCGGGCATAATTAAAATCGTTTTGAATTTGAATGTTTACTTTCTCAACCTTGCGGGTCGAGGCATCCATTTTAAAAATATAACCGCCTTTTTCAAATACAATTTGATCATCTGAATGTGATGGAAATTTAATGTCGTAATCAGTAAAATGGGTAATTTTTTCTGTTATTCCTGTTTTGGTGTTGTAAACAAACAGGTTCATTATACGGTCACGGTCAGAGATAAAGAAAATTTCATCACCAATCCACATTGGAATGATGTCTTGAGCAGGAGAGTCGCTAATGGATTTAGTTTCATGTGATTCAAAATCGTGAATCCAGATATCGTCGGTCATTCCTCCTTTATAGTATTTCCATGTTCTAAACTCCCTGAATACGCGGTTGTAAGCCATCTTCTTGCCGTCAGATGAGAAGGAGAGAAAGCCGCCTTCGGGTACTTCTATTTGTTGAGAGAATCCACCTTGTGGCGACACTTTGAATAATTGCCCCTTAAAATCGTTAATTGTTTGTTTACGCGACCGGTAAACAATTTGTCCATCGGGAGTCCAATTTAGAACAATGTTATTGGGCCCCATGCGATCGCCCAAATCATCACGGTTTAAAGTTGCAGTATATGTTAATCTTTGAGGTGTACCACCAGCTGCCGGAATAATAAAGACTTCGGTATTGCCATCATATTGACCAGTGAAAGCAATTTGGCTTCCATCAGGAGAAAAACGTGGAAATAGTTCCAACCCATTGTGATCGGTAATTTTTCGTGCAGTTCCTCCTGTATTGGCAACAGTATACAGATCGCCGGCATAAGTAAACACTATATTATCGTGGCTGATGGATGGGAAGCGCATTAAACGGGACTCGTCAGCCCGAATAATTGACCAGGAAACCATCCAAATTAGCGCTAAAAAAAATACTCTTTTCATTCTGCGTTGTTTAATTTGTTTGTAATGCTATATGGTATATGCAATGGATCAATAAATTCAGATTCCTTTTTTTCTATGATAGGCTTTTGTCATCATTAATCTTCAAAAGTTGAACGCTAAAAATATTATAAAAGAAACAAACTGAAAATGACATTTCATTGCTTTTCAATTTTTTTTGCCTCATTCCAGATCTTATCCATTTCTTCCAGCTTCATATCCTTAAGACTGCGTCCCTTTTTTATAGTTTCCTGTTCAAGATAGTTAAAGCGTGAGATGAATTTTCGATTGGTACGCTCCAATGCATTTTCGGGATTAACTCCATATAGCCGGGCTGTATTAATAAGGGAGAATAACAAGTCGCCAAATTCAGCTTCAATACCATCCTGATTTTCTTTCTCCACTTCTTCTTTTAGTTCGTTTAATTCTTCCTGCACTTTATCCCATACCTGCGAAGGTTTTTCCCAGTCGAAACCCACTCCTCGAGCCTTGTCCTGTATTCGATTGGCTTTTATCAACGCCGGCAGAGATTCAGGAACACCTGACAATACAGATTTATTACCGTTTTTCTCTTTTAATTTAAGCTGTTCCCAGTTTTGCTCCACCTCGGTTGCATTTTTAACGGTAACATCTCCAAAAATATGTGGATGGCGGTAAATAAGTTTTTCAATCAGGTGATCCATCACCGTTCCAATGTGAAAAGCACCTTTTTCTTCCCCAATCTTAGCGTAGAACACAATGTGTAAAAGCAAATCGCCCAGTTCTTTGGCAATCGATTCATCATCTTTTTTAAGGATGGCATCGGCCAGTTCGTATGTTTCTTCAATGGTAAGTGTGCGTAAGGTTTCATTGGTTTGTACACTATCCCACGGGCATTTTATGCGCAACTCATCCATTATTTCAAGCAAACGCTGGAATGTATCTTTCTTTGATTGCATTATATTAATTTAAGTTGAAACTCAATTTAGATGATCTATTTGACTTTATTAGGGGTGCATAAAAATAACTACTATCTCTTTTCTTCTGCAAAAAATGTTGTTAATTTGCAGGAGTTAAAGATAGTGATTACCCTTTATTTTTTTATGATAGAAAAGTTGATTTACCTTGAATCGGTGGATTTAGTGGAGTTTCTGGGAGTTAATAATGCTAAATTCGACATTATAAAAGGACATTTTCCGAAACTTAAGGTGGTTGCCCGGGGTAATTGGCTTAAGGCCGTGGGAGAAGCTGGAGAGGTTGCGGATTTTGAAGAAAAAATCAATATGTTGATCGAGTATTACAATCAGTATAATACTTTGAAAGAGACTGTTCTGGTTGAGATGCTTCAAGGGGGTGGATCAACAGATACAAAAGGAGAGGGAGATGCCATTTTGTTTGGAATAAATGGTGTACCAATCAAAGCACGAACTGAGAACCAACGTAATCTTGTTAAGGCATACGATTATAATGATATGTTATTTGCCGTTGGTCCTGCCGGATCGGGTAAAACATATATTGCAATAGCACTGGCAGTAAGGGCTTTAAAACGGCGTGCCGTAAAACGCATTATTCTTAGTAGGCCTGCAGTTGAAGCCGGTGAAAAGTTAGGTTTTTTACCGGGTGATATGAAGGAGAAGATTGATCCATATCTGCAACCTTTATACGATGCATTGATGGATATGATTCCTGCAATTAAGCTTAAGGAATACATGGAAAACGGAACCATCCAAATTGCACCACTGGCTTTTATGCGTGGTCGCACGTTGAACCATGCGTTTGTTATTTTGGATGAAGCTCAAAACACCACAATAAACCAGTTAAAGATGTTTCTTACCCGAATGGGCGATAATGCCAAGTTTGTGGTAACAGGTGATATCACCCAGATTGATTTACCAAATCCAAATATGTCGGGATTGGTGAAGGCTATGCACATCCTTAAAGGAATTAAGGGGATTGAACAGGTTCTTTTCAACGTAAAAGATATTGTGCGTCATAGATTAGTGCAAGATATTGTGGAGGCTTATGCAAGAAATGAGATCAACGGGAAAAGTAAACAGGAGAATGAAGCCCAATAATTTCTTGATGATATTGGCTTAAGTTTCTTGCTTTTGCGATTTGGGTTCAGGTATAATTAAATAATAAACAATATATAAATATGGAAAACGCAATAGTACAAACCAATTACCGCTTTCCTAAGCAAAAAGAGCTTTATGTAGGCAAGGTGAGAGATGTGTATAACATCGATAATCAATACCTCGTTATGGTTGTAAGCGACAGAATATCAGCTTTTGACGTGGTGCTTCCTAAAGGAATACCTTACAAGGGGCAGGTTCTGAATCAGATTGCATCGCGCTTTTTGGATGCTACAACCGATATAGTTCCCAACTGGAAGGTTGCTACTCCTGATCCGATGGTAACAGTTGGGCGTTTTTGCGAGCCTTTTAAAGTTGAAATGGTTATTCGTGGCTATCTCACGGGACACGCATGGCGTGAATATAAAGCCGGTAAACGTCAGATATGTGGTATTCCACTGCCTGACGGGATGGTTGAAAATCAGAAGTTTGATAATCCAATTATCACTCCTACCACCAAAGCTGCCTTTGGTCACGACGAAGACATTTCGCGTGAAGAGATTATTAAAAATGGCCTGGTTGATGAATCCGATTACATACAGCTTGAAAAATATACCCGTGCTGTTTATGCACGAGGTACCGAGATGGCAGCGAAAATGGGTCTTATCCTTGTCGATACCAAGTATGAGTTTGGGAAAAAGGATGGCACTATTTATCTGATTGATGAGATTCATACTCCCGACTCATCGCGCTATTTTTATCTTGAAGGATATCAGGAGCGCTTGAAAAAGGGAGAGCAGCAAAAACAGCTATCAAAGGAATTTGTGCGTCAGTGGCTCATCGAAAATGGATTTCAGGGTAAAGATGGGCAAACGGTTCCCAACATGAGCGAGGAATTTGTTAACAGTGTTTCGGAACGTTATATTGAACTGTATGAGAAAATTATCGGAGAGAAATTTCAAAAAGCCGATCCTTCAAACGTCAAAAAACGCATTGAAGGCAACGTTCTTGAATGCCTTAATGAATTACTGAAATAATCAGGTCCGTGAAACCCTCTTAATTATGTTAACTAAGAATTAAGCCGTGTTTCATTGTTTTTAATTAATATTACGATTACATAGTCATCCGATAATTTTTACCACTATGGTATATATTGTCGGATGATTTTATTATTTCCAAAATACGTTTTTGATGGATTTCAAAAATTTGCGTTCAATGATTCCCGGCTTGTTGCCATTAGCAGTTCTAATAATTGCTGAAATGATTTGGGGTATAACAGTGGGGCTAATAGTAGCCGCAATTTTGGGTGTTGTGGAATTGTGTTGGAATGCTATACGTTACAAGCGATTTGAAAAAAGTTTACTGCCCGAACTGGGGCTGTTAGTTCTCTTTTGCATCTTAGCTGTTTTTCTTGAAGAAGCTGTTCTGGATAAGCTAATGACTGTTTTTATTCTTGCATTAGTATTAATTATGACCGGTGTGTCAGCTTTTTCAAAACACAACCTGCTGATGGCTTCGGCCGGCCGCTATTTTAAAAACATCAAAATGGGTCCCTGGGAGTTGCATCAGATGCAACAAACCATGAAAGGTGTTTTTTGGATTCTATTGGCTTATGTGGGCCTGTTCCTGGTGGTGTTTTTCCTGTTTCGTGAATATATTGGTATTATGGACGGTTCAGGTTTGGTTCTGCTTTTTGTGGTATTCTTTATTGCTGAGTATGTCCGGAAAAAGCAGCTTCAGAAAAAACTGAAAGGAGAGGAGTGGTTGCCCCTGATTGACGAAACCGGAAAAGTACTGGGCCATGCCCCACGTTCGGTGGTACATAATGCCAAAAGCCGCTGGCTGCATCCTGTGGTTCACCTTCAGGTGGTGGGCCGCGATGGACTATGGCTGCAAAAACGCCCCTTAAACAAGCTGGTTCAACCCGGCAAATGGGATACCGCTGTTGGTGGTCATCTGTCAGCAGGCGAGCCGGTGGAATTATCGCTAAAGCGCGAAGCTTCCGAGGAGATCGGGCTGGAGGTGAATGCGCCAACGGTTCTGGGCCGTTATCTGTGGGAGAGTGACCTGGAACGGGAGATGGTCTTTGCCTTTGCTCAAAAACATAACGGACCGCTCACGCCTCATCCCGAAGAGCTGGATGGTGGCCGGTACTGGTCGTTTCACGAGATTGAAGACAACCTGGGTAAAGGCCAGTTTACTCCCAATTTTGAATATGAATACCGGTTGTTTGCGGGGGTGCTGAAAAAAATATTGTAGTCCGGTATTTTATAAAAAGCCAGTGCAACTGGCAGGAATTTAATGGCCGTCAAATTGGCCAATGACAAATTGTAGTCTCAACTGGAGATTGAGTTTGCCATATCAGGGAACTAATAAACGATCAATAGTATACTTGCTACAAGTGTCAAGACTATGTTGATCGTTTGGAATTTTTTAATTGACATCATTGAATTTAGTTTTTTCCCAACAATTGTAAGAACCAATAATATAGGTGTAAAGACCAATGTAAGGTTTATGGCATCACGCGTTAGCAGGCCTGTTTGTCCATATCCGACCATTGCAATTATTGCCGTTACGACACTAAATGCCGCAAATATTTCACGAAACTTACGGTTGCTGATTCTTGCCCGGTTAAGAAAAAGAGCCAGTGGTGGGCCGCTTACTGAAATGGCTCCGGTAAGAAATCCGATTAAGGCCCCGGCCGACCAAAAGGCTCTGTTTTGTATTATTTTGTTATCAGGCCTTTTCTTTATTAAGGAATAAATGGTTAGCAAAATAAAAAATATTCCAGACAGGTGTATTAACCATTTCCCATCAGTGGTACTTAATGCAATAACTCCCAGGATGGTAAAAAGACCCCCGGAAAAGATCAAGTAATACGATTGTTTGTCGAGCAATTTTTGTTCTTTCTTTTGCAAAACAATCATTACCGAAGTGATTAAATTACAGATCATCAAAACCGGAATAATCTCTTTTGGTGTATACCAGATTAGCAGTAAAGGGAATGAGAATAGAGCAAAGCCAAATCCTGTTACTCCTTTTATCAGGCTTGAAAATATTATGATCATTATTACCCAGATATTTGGCATGGCTTATCGTGTTAAAATGAATAATGAACCTCCTGCTATAATAATCCATAGTGTAATACCAAGTATGAAGCTTTTTGTGCCTGATTTTCTGATCTCACTCAAAGAGATATTTGAACCAATAAGGAACAAGGCTATAACCATTCCCCGGTTGCCTAACCAGCTAAAATGCGCATAACTGGTCTGCAAACCCGGAAAGGCATTTGTAAATAGTATGGCAAGAACGAAAAACAATATAAACCAGGGGAATTTGATTGATTTTTTGTGATCGTTTTTGATAATAAATGCAAGAAATAACGATAACGGAACAATCCACAATGCCCGGATTAATTTTACCGTTGTTGCAATCTGCAAAGCTCTTTCACCGTATATGGCCCCTGCTCCAACTACCGAGCTGGTATCGTGAATGGCAATGGCTGCCCAATTGCCGAAGACTGTCTGACTTAGCCCTAATTTATGTCCAATAAACGGAAATAAAAACAGCGCAATAGCATTCAAGACAAAAACGACAATAAGCGCAAATGAGTTCTGGTAGTTTTTACTGTTGATGATTGGAGCCACTGCGGCAATGGCACTTCCCCCGCAAATAGCAGTTCCAGTTGCTATTAATATAGAAATGTTTTTTTCTACTTTTAATGCCTTACCAAGTAAAATGCCTAGCACCATAACAGTGGTCACAGATATCAGGGTTTCAAGGAAACCACTCTTTGAGGCGGAAACAACTTCACTTAAACTCATTCCAAACCCCATTAACACTATGGAAATCTGAAGAAGTGGCGATGTATATTGATGAATGTTTTCATGCCTGATACCTGTTAAGGACAGCACTAGTCCTGTAAACAGTGCTATGGCCGGCGAAACAAAAGGCATTAAGCATAAGACTATGAATAATGGATAAAGCCAGTTTAAGTGGGAATGTTTTTGCTTAATACCAATTAAGTCATTGAGAATTTTTACGTTTTTCATACCAATATTTAAGTAATCTTGATTTACGATCTTCGATTACAAAAGTATTGGAGCTGTATAATTAAAACAAATACAATATTTGTATGCTTAATAACTATATGTTATAATTGAGCAGGAAATTTTCAAATAATTCAACTTGTTGGCTTTTGTGTCCTTGTTTGTAGGCTATTCTGAATTTTCGGGAAATATTGAAACCGGTAACTTTTACTCGTACAAGGGTCTTTAGATATAGTTCGGTTTGTACAGCTCTTTCTGAAACAATGGCCAAACCATCGAAATCTTGTAAAAAGTTTTTAATCGATTCGGTGCTGCCCAAATGAATAAGCGTGTTAAGTGTTTCAAAACTAACATTTTGTTGCATTAATATGTGTTTTATAACTTCCAGAGTTCCCGAACCTTGTTCGCGTAAAACGATTGGTATTTTTACCAGGTCGTCTTTTGTAATGATTTCCCTCTTGGCATAAACACTGTTTTGGCCTGTTACAACAATTAATTCATCATCCAGAAAATCCATATACCGAATACCTGCTTGCGAAGAATGGTTCTCGACCAAAGCTAAATCAACAAGATTCTCGAGAAGTAATTTTTCCATCTCAAATGAATTGCCGTTCATTAAGAATATTTGAATCTTAGGATACCGCTTATGAAAAGATGCAATAATCTTGGGGATTACATACTGCGAGATGGTTGAACTGGCTCCTATTTTAAACTCTCCTGTAATGCTGTTGTGCATTTGACCTATCTCAAATTCGATATTGCGGTAATGCTGGGCAATTTCTTTTAATGCGTTATACAGTTTTTCTCCGGCTCGGGTCAGATATATCTTATTTCCCTTTCGTTCGAAAAGATTGGTTTTATAATATGTTTCAAGCTCCTTAATGTGGCGTGTTACGGCAGGTTGACTAATGTTTAGGTTATTTGCTGCCTTCGAAAAACTCAGATTTTCAGCAACTGATATAAAAACTTTGTCCCGGTAATCCATAAAATAACTATTATTTTAAGTAACGGTTAAATTTAATACAGAGCGTGTTGTTTTAATGCTAAATTATTGTTGTTCAAATTTATAGTGTTGCGTACATCATGAGCATTCCAATTGAGAAGATACAGGGGAGCACAATTTTCTTCTCACCACAGAGTTTAATTTTTAATTTTAATTATCCCTGTAAAATAAAGATAGTTGGCTTCTTACTTAAATCAGGCAGTTTACCTTTCCATTGCGAAACAGGTTTGGTTACTATAAACTCATCGGGTAAGGTCAGGTTGCATGCAATACAGAGCCGTGTGTTACCATTGCAGGTATTGATGATATCCTCAGCCAGATAGTTGTTGCGAAATGGCGTTTCAATAAAAGCCTGGGACTGCTTTTCAATTTTGGACCGGTTTTCAAGATGACTGATGGTTTTAAGACGATCTTCCTTTTTAATTGGAATATAACCATTGAAGGCAAAGTTTTGGCCATTCATACCTGAGGCCATCATGGCCAGTAGGATGGAAGAGGGGCCAACCATAGGAACCACTTGAATGCCGGCTTCATGAGCCATTTTAACCACATCGGCACCCGGATCAGCAACACCCGGACAGCCCGCTTCGGATATGATGCCAACATCATTACCTGCTTTTAATGGTTTAAGATATTCCGATCTCTGCTCGGGCGTGGTATGTTTATTAAGCATCAGAAACTGTGAATTGTCAATATCCATTTGCCGGTCGAGCAACCGCAGGTATCGCCTTGCCGAGCGAAGGTCTTCAACAATAAAATGACGCAGTTTAACTGCTATTTGTGCCACCTCAGATGGTATAATATGTCCCGTTACTGCTGAACCCAGTGTGTTTGGAATAAGATAAAGCTTCCCTGCCATAATCGTTTTTTTTGCAAAGATAAAATTATTACGTGGAGAGAGACTTACATTAAACAGGTAATATGAAAAAGCTGAAACTCTTTTGATTTATCTATTCCCGGAACCATCTTTTTTTTGTTTTCAGCTAATTTTTAAAAAAGCCACATTTACTAAAACAAATTTATAAAATGGGGTTCCAAAGGTTTGTATTTACTTCTTTCTTTGTTAATTTATTGATTAATACCATGAGGGATGTAATGTGGGTTGATAATAAATTTAGGAAAATTTTACCATCACATACGAGACGGAATAATAATCGGACTGATTGCAACAAAGATTAGATTCATTACTGCGCTATCAATGACAAGGAGATTGTAAACCTCTCGTTGGTGGCGTAGCGAAGGATCCAACCCTTTAGGTATGGAGATGAACGCCCTCTTACATTGAACATTAGATCCCTCACTCCGTTCGGGATGACAACACAATAAATATAGGGAAGAAAAAAGGAGAAGGCGGGCGTCGCCCGCCTTCTCCTTTTTTCTTTTTACCCAACGGCAGCCTGTCATCCAGAGCGCAGCGAAGGATCTAATTATCAATAAATCAAGAACCTCTCATTGGTAGCGCAACGAAATGCCT
>CAZSQG010000083.1:0-18736 GCA_964608615.1 uncultured Marinilabiliaceae bacterium | reverse complement strand
TCTTTTGAGAAAGCCTTCTGCTTCTCTTTCATCTCAGCCTTAGCTTTTTTTGTTTCTTCTTCCGAAGCATCTTCAGCAAGTTTTGGTTTGCCTTCTTCCTCCAAATAGAAACGAAGATTTTCGAGCAATAAAACCTGACCGGGTTTCAAAGCAGCTGCTTTTGCTTTAACTTCAGCACCAACACAGTCACCCGCAAAAATCACATCAACCCCAATGGTTTTGGCCAGATGAGACTGAATGTGCTTAAGAGAAAAATCAGGGTTAACCTTACCTTTTGGTCTTCCAAGATGCGACATGATAATTGCGGAGCCACCATCTTTAAGAATTTTTTTGATGGTAGGAACAGCAGCTCTAATGCGTGTATCATCGGTTATTTCAAATTTTTCATTGAAAGGCACGTTAAAGTCCACACGCACAATGGCTTTTTTCCCGGAAAAATTAAAACTATCAATCTTCGACATATTTATTTAGTTTATAGGGTTTTAAAATAAGAGAACAAAGATACAAAAATAATTTTGTGGCCGGAAAATTCTTCAAGACAAACCTGTATAAAAAAATTCAAATAAAGTAATAAAAGAAAATTGTAATTTAATGACGTTTAATTAAGTAAAACAACTTCTTTTTTCCTTAACCGATACATCAGGAATCCTGCTTTGACAGATTATAACTTAAGTGTTATTTTAACTATATATAAGAATAAATCTGTCAAAGTAGAACTTAAAGAATTGAATTTATTATTGGTTCTATATCTTTTATAATTGAGCTTGAACTACCTTTGCAGGGTGTAAATTGATATTATTGAAAAAACTATCGCGAGTCTTAATGATTGATTATTTTAAAGATGCATAGTGAGGAGATTAATCTGACCAATAACCTCAACAAATGGGGAGTTCGATTAATAAGAAACTTTAGCGAATAAGTAAGATACACATGAAACAAGCCAAAAGAATCGTCAAATCAACGAAGTCAAAGCATTACTCACACACGAGGGACAACCTCCCGTTTCAGCCGGAACTGGTAATCCCGACATGTTGGGAATTATTGGCTAGTTTCACTCGAAAAATCAAGGCTACCTGACCACTAAAAATCAAATATTAATCATATGCAATTTTTGTACAATTTTGGAATAGCACTTTTTAGTCTTGCGCTTCGAATAGCTGCACCTTTTAATATTAAAGCGGCCCAATTATTAAAGGGCCGACGCGAAACCTGGACTAAACTCAAATCATTTTCAACTGACGCAAGTGTGGTTTGGGTGCATTGTGCATCGCTGGGAGAGTTTGAACAAGGAAGACCCTTAATTGAAGCCATCCGTAAGGATAAACCGGATTACAAAATCGCACTTACCTTCTTTTCCCCTTCAGGTTTTGAGGTGCGAAAAAATTATAATATGGCAGATATTGTGGTTTATCTTCCCGCTGACACTCATTCGAATGCAAAAAAATTCCTAAAGGCTATTAATCCAGCCATGGTGTTTTTTATCAAGTATGAATTCTGGTTCCATTATTACATGGCTCTTAAGAACTCAGGTGTTCCTATTTACAGTATCTCCACCATTTTCAGAAACAACCAGGTGTTCTTTAAATGGTATGGGGGCTGGTTCCGAAAGATGTTAAAGGCTGTAACCAGGTTTTATGTTCAGGATAAAAAATCAGGAGAGCTTCTGGAACAGATAAATATTAAGAATTTCGTGATAGCCGGAGATACCCGTTTCGACCGGGTAACTGCCATCGCTAATACCGCTGCCGATGTGCCTGTTGCCCGCGATTTTGCTGCACAAGGAAATGTGTTGGTTGCCGGTAGCTCGTGGCCTTCGGATGAGATAATATTGGCCAACTACATAAACAGTACAACAGATGAAACAAAGTTGATTATTGCTCCCCATGAAGTTCATGAATCGCATATAACACAACTAATTCAAAGGTTTAAAGTACCTGTTATCCGATTTTCTGAAAAAGACAACAAATCGCTTGAAGGATGCCGTGTATTAGTGATTGACACAATAGGACTACTATCGGCAATATACCGCTATGGCAGCGTGGCATACATTGGAGGCGGATTTGGCAAAGGCATTCACAATACGCTTGAAGCAGCAACTTATGGCATCCCGGTAATTTTTGGACCTAACCATAAAAAATTTAAGGAAGCCGTTGATTTAATTGAGTTTGGTGGTGGTTTCAGCATTGAGACGTCCGATGATTTCTCAAAAATCATGAGTACGTTATGGAATATCAATTCCGAAACCGCCATAGTAAAAGCCGGAACAGCCGCCAAAACTTATGTTCAAAGCATGTGCGGAGCAACACCAATGATAATGAACGACTTGTTTTAAGAACGTGAAACCTGTAATCCGGTATTGCTGATACCCATTTTTACAAATCGGGCCCGTTTGTTTGCAGGATTTTTTTCAAGAATTTCTTTAATTCTTCGAGCTGCCAAATCATCCTTGGCGCAAATAAGCAAATAACCGCCTCCGCCTGCGCCTAAAAGTTTCAGGCCAAAGGCATAATCTTCAATTTTTTGAATTACCGATTGAATCTCGGGTGTATTTGTGCCTGCATCCAGTTGATTGTTAAGCTGCCACGAACGACCAATCATTTTACCGGTGAGTTCAAAGTTGCATTGCTGAATGGCTTTGAAAGTGTCGTAAGCATGATTTTTAATTGCATCCAGAACTCTCAAACGAGCTCCTTCGTTCAGGAACATACCACGCACAATTTCGCTAAGTATATTTTTTGCCACCCGGGTGATGCCTGTATAATAAAGCAACCAGTTTTCACGAAACTCAGGACGGGTAAATAAAATATCGGGTAACCAGTTGATGTTTATGTCATTTTGCAGACCCGGTGATGACTGTAACAATTTTATACCGGGAAAAATGCCTCCATATTGATCTTGCCAACCACCTCCCGACGTAAGCATTTGTTCCAGAATAAGAGTTCTATGACTAATTATATAATTGTCCCAGTTCAGATTACAAAAGTCCGACAAAGCAGAAAGTATGGTTGCGGCTAAAATGGAGCTGGTACCTAATCCCGACCCTTTTGGGATGGCTACTAACAGTGATATTTCGAGCCCGCCTCCGAATGCTATTAACTGTTCTTTAAGCGATTTAAAACGAGCCGCTCCATAGTCGGGATGAAAACCTGCCATACAAATAGCTGCACGAGGAATTGAGAATGCTGAACCCACATTATTAAAAGCAACAAGTTCCTCATACGTATAAATTATTTCTGACACACCGTTATCAATGGATCGCAAAACGATACGGTATTCCTGCGAGAGCCTTATAAATACCTGTAAGGGAGGCTGTCCGTTCAGGTCTACGCCCAAATTTACAACAGCCCCTCCCGATTGCATACAATAAGGCGGCGTGTCGCTCCATCCTCCAGCCAGATCAAGCCGCGCAGGACTTCTGCCCCATACAATCTGATCGGGAAAAACATTTAGCTCAGGTAATTCCTTGTGCTTAACCGAACCAATTATTGCTTCCTGAAGAATTTTAAATGCTTTTTGTTCTTCTTCTTTTCCACTTCCACCCTGACATTGAATTATTTCAGATTTAAACATGTTATGCCTTGCCAATAATAGTGGAGGTTCTTGAAGAGAGGGATCTATAGGATATGAAAGGGCCGATTTAGCAAAGGTTTGCGCCAACTCTTTCATGTCAACCTGAAAAAAGACGCTACTCTTGTAATTCGCAGCCAGAGATGGAAGGGTAGATGAGAAAAAACTTTCTCTTTGAGCTGTTAATCTTATTAGGTTGGCTTTGGCACTGATTTGCTCGGCTGAATACCTTGGCGAATTAAGCCATAGTGCCCGCATTTTAGCATTGTCATCCGGGGGCCCAATCATCCATTTAATTAATTCTTCATCAAGCAATGACATTGAAATAACTGGAAAGATCGGAGTTGATTGAATATCTCCCTGGGGATTAAGATTTGCTTCGGCCCAATCAATCTTTCTTTCTTTAAGCCAATCAGTCAAAGGTTTTCCCATCCATAAAGCATTCCCCGATGGGCCACTAAAAGCATCGTCCATTCCATAAGGACGAACGGCCAATTCTTTTTCACCTATAGGAACAACATCTATACATACTCCGCAAGGTACTTCAAGCTGCCAGTCGTTTAAAGGAATACCCGTTAATATATGAGAGCTGTGCAGTTTCCATTTAGAGGAAATAAAACTGTTTTCAATCCAGATATCATGATTTGAATGGTCCCAGTTAATACTTGTAATGGCATTTTGAACGAACAACGATGGTTGCGGTTTAACTCTGGTGTGCCATATATTTCGCTGGTCTTTAACCCTATTCTGAATTTTTTCGGTTGAGGTTATCAACTCCCTGCTTGTTCCATAATGAAGAAATTCTCCTTTATCCAGAGGAATAATGGCAACCGAAAGGTTTGATATCTCTACATCAAACACAGTTGGCTGGGTGCCCAGACAAGGCCCAAACGCAGAATAAAAATCATATTCAATAGGGATTTCGTTTTCAAATCCGTTAATTTTCCATCCACATTTTTTCATTAACACATTAACTGCCTTATCGCTTAATAACCACACTCCCACATCCATCAGAAACAAGTTTGTTGAAGCATGTTTTTCAATTGCTTCATGCGAAGGCTTTTGTAGCATGAAATTCAGAATCCCAGGATCTTCTTTCGAGGTAAAATAAACACCATGTCTGGATGCAAGATGCGGATCGGCCCATATTGCAAGGCAAATAACATCAGCATCAGGAAGACTTGAAAATGTTTGTTCCGAAAGAATTAGGACATCACCACTTGCAATTAAAGTATTAACATTTTTGGGCGCCACATGCATCATCTCTTCATACAATGGCATTTGCAAATCGAGCAGGTTTTGTCGGAGACTTTGTCCTCGACTCCACCTAAAAACCGGGATTGGTGTTAATAGTTTTCCTCCTGGAGCATATGACGGCAATCTCCGGCTTTGACCACCAGCATGGATGATAATCTTTTTTGAAGCAGCTAAATAACTATTAAAATTCCTTTCACCCGATTTATTAAATTGACGGGCAAGCAACCAGGCTGTTCCGCCACCTGACCCAACTTTTTTTCCTGCCGGATCGGACGAAACAAACCTATCTTCACTTCCGAGTGGTAAAATATCATTAAAAACTTCAACAAGATTTTCAGGGATAGATATTAATGTTTTCACAGATGTTGTTTTAATAACAGGTTGCTTAAAGATACAACTATTAAGGATTTTGCAATCCATTATTTAATTTGTGGTTTTACCTTATATCTAAAAAACATCGTAAAGATAGTTATCAATTTATTAGCATGGTAATTGTTTGTAAACAGTAAACTCTGATTATTAGCAATAGATCCTCTCTGTGGTTGGGAGTTATAGGTTTTTATTAATATATAGACCATAATTATTAAAATCGTTAACTTTGCATAATGATCTTCGTTTAACTAAAACACTAACCCGCCTAACTGAATTAATTTTAATTGATGATGAAACAATTTTTGTTTGAATTAGCATTACTATCAGTTCTTTTAGGATGCCATCTGGAACCGATCTCTGGTGCTCAAGGCCAGTGAATTCAGATTCATTCCCTACTCGGCTCCTTTAATTAATACGCAAGAAAATAATACACCCAATTAGTTACAGATCAATTGAGGTAACTTAAATTTGTGCCTATTTTGGACAATACTAAAAAACGCGAAGAGAAATATGACCGGCAAAAAAAAGAAATTGGATCTATTTTGGTCTTTTCAGTCCTCCATATCGGGAGTAATTTTGCTAAGCGCAATTACAGCCCTGTTATTGAGTTTGTTTATCAATCTTATACATCTTGTGTCATCATTAAACACTAATTTACCACCTCATCCGGACATCCCCTTTAGGGATAAACTATCTCCAGAATTCTTTTTTATTCGTTTTATTATCGATGGATTCTTATTTACCTTCTTAGCCGGGTTCATTTTGTTTTTTATAAATCTTTTACCCGATAAAAATTACCATTTGGGGGGAAAACACTATCGGATATCCTTTAGTGAGCGATTAATCTTCAGTATTTTATTTGTAGTTATTTTTCAATTAGCTCATTTCCTGTTTTTTGAATTTTATCTTTCACCCGAATTTCCCCGCAGAGGATTCAATGGTATGCTAATCACCAAGAATCTGACCTTACTAATTATAGCCCTTTTATTTGGGGAGCTGCTAAGGCTTCTTTTTCAGCAACAAAGAACCCGTTTAGAGATTGAAAAAATAAAAAAAGAGAACATCCAAACTCAATACAACGCTATTGCAGCTCAAATAAACCCGCATTTTTTCTTTAATTCATTAAATTCATTATCGGCATTGGTAAGAGAAGAAAAAAAAGACTCTTCACTAAAATACATTGACCGTTTGTCGGAAATTTTCAGATATATTCTTCAAAGCAGCCAGAAATGTCTTGTTCCATTAAAAGAAGAAATCAACTTTTTAAATGCTTACAGATTTCTACTTGGCATACGTTTTGAGGGTAAACTGTTTTTTGATATTAATGTTGACCAACAATATGAGAATCATCTGTTACCAGTTCTTTCTCTTCAGCCATTAATTGAAAATGCTATTAAACACAATGTTGTTAGTGGAGCGAATCCATTTACAATTATCATTACCACCACTCATAATTATTTAGTATTAAGCAATATCATAAAGCCTAAACTCGATAAAGATCAGACAGGTGAAGGTTTTGGTTTATCCAATTTGGCTAACAGAGTTATGTTGCTAATGGGGAAAGAGCTTATTATTTCAGCTGACGAAAACCACTTTGTTGTAAAAGTTCCATTAATAAAACCTTAGGAAATTAATTAAATTCTCGACCAAAAAATTCAATGAGAGCGCTAATTATAGAGGATGAAACGGCGGCTGCACGTAATCTTGTAAAAATTTTATCTGAAGTAGCACCTCATGTAACCGTGTTGAAAATTCTTGAGAGCATTGAGGAAAGTGTTAAGTGGTTTAAAAGCGAACCTATTCCCGATGTGATCTTTTTAGACATCCATCTATCTGATGGCTCGGCTTTTCTTATTTTTGAACAGGTTGAGATAAATGTTCCAGTCATTTTTGTTACAGCATACGATCAATATGCGTTGGAAGCATTTAAAGTTAACAGCATTGATTATTTGCTAAAACCAATTAATGCTGAAGCAGTTCGCAGAGCGTTGGAAAAATTAAAAAAGCTTGATGTTAATAATGTTTATGAAATAATCAGAGAAATAAAATATAAAAAGAAGGAATACCAGAATTTAAAAAATCTATTGATCATTGCCGGAGATAAGTTAATTCCCCTTGCCCTTGAAAAGATATCTTTCTTTTACACTCAAAAAGAGAAGGTCCTTGTTTTTACACATGATAATGAATCATTTATCGTTGACAAGACACTTGAATCACTTGTTGACCTTTTGCCAGGGAATCAATTTTTTCGTGCCAACAGGCAGTTTATTATCTCATCAAAATCCATCAGCGAAGTTGAGTTCTGGTTTGGAAGCCGACTTAAGGTAAGCCTTACAATTGACACTCCTGAAGGGATAATAATAAGCAAGAACAGGGTTTCTGCTTTCAAATTGTGGCTGCAGGATTGTTTGTTTTAAAAACAAAAATCACTAAAGTTTAATCAGTAATAATTCCCATTTACCTCGGATATTTTCCATTCTACCCTTCCAAAACAGCAATTGACCGATTCTTTGAAGTTTCTCGAATTTTCAGGGCATTTCATTTGCATAGCTTAACCTATTCTTATTACACTGTATTGCCTCTTTATGTAATATTATTTTTCAGGCATAGGTGTCCAATCCAAGAATAAGCAATTGTTAAATAAAAGCAGTGAAGCTATGAGATGCATAATTATTGACAGAGACCCGAATGCTTTAAAACAATTAAAATTAATCCTTCATGGGATCTCTTTTGTAACAGTTGAAGGTGAGTTTTTTGATCCGGTAGAAGCCTGGGTTTTTATGCGTAGAAACCCTGTCGATTTAGTTTTCTCCGAAGTTGAGATGCCTTTGATGGGCGGATCTGATATGGTGTTTAATGGAATTGATAAACCGCTGGTGGCTTTTGTAACTGAGTCGAATGCTTTTGCAGTTAAAGCATTTGAGATTGGAGCTTTTGATTACATAATGAAACCCTATACTTTTGATCGTATTCTAAAAACTGTATTAAAGGCATATGACCTGCTTGTAAAGAATGGTGATGATTGTAAAC
This sequence comes from uncultured Marinilabiliaceae bacterium, assembly GCA_964608615.1. GTDB lineage: Bacteria > Bacteroidota > Bacteroidia > Bacteroidales > Marinilabiliaceae > CALEUX01. The sequence continues at coordinate 10,510 of CAZSQG010000083.1, read as the reverse complement.
CTTTAGATAACAACAACTTTTCAGCATCTAAAATGAATCTGTTTGTAAAATCTGACAATCGAATGATGCGGCTATTGCATCAGGATATTCTTTTTTTTGAAGGCTACAGCGATTATGTCAGAATCTACACATCTACAGGAAAACCTTTACTATCGTTACTTAATTTAAAAACCCTGGAAAAGAGGTTGCCTTCAGGATTATATTGCAGGGTACATCGATCATATATAGTATCCATTGATAAAATTGATTTTGTTGAACGAAAACGCATTGGAATAGGAAACCATATTATCCCTATAAGTGAATCCTACTCCAGCGTGTTTTTCGGATTAATACGTGAAATGGAATTATCAGGATAATTCTTATTCAAATTTCCTTTTATAGAACCATGTTTCAGTAAATGCAATTCCAAGATTGATCCGGAAGGTTGATTGCTTTATAATACTGCTCCCCGTTGCATTGCTCTCTTCCCATGCCAGACCTAAATTAAGCATTGAAGAATGTTTTATAGGCAATCCAAATCCAATTGTGGTTTTAAAAATATTCGGATTTTGTCCCCGTATTTTCAGATAGCTGTTTTCAACTGAGAATCCGGCCCGGTAGTTAACCTTTTGAAAGATGTTTGTTGCATTTCGAACATTGGGAATAAATTCGGCCCCAACAGCAAATTTATGCGTATTGGCATAATAAATACCTGTTTCGCCTGTTTGATTCGAGCTCCAACTCTGGTGCAGATAATCGGCTGCCACACACCATTTTTCTCCAAGATTAACCGATGCTCCAAGGCCAAAATATTCGGGCAAGTACTTATCTGTATCTGCCGGATTTTCGGTCGATAACAAATAACCTGAATTATCATAAACCTCTAATTTACTTTCCATTTTCATTTTTACCTGAGGTCCATATACTACACCAAAATTGAATGGGATGTTATCATTCAGAGCAGTCTTATATTGAACCCCAAACTCGGGATAAAAAGCACTGGTTTGCGACTCACGATAAATAGATATGGAGTTCTGTAATTCGTTATGATTAATTGTACCAAAAACTATTGAAGTATTAATCCCAACGGTAATTCCTGGTGTAACTCTAAAAGCGTTTGCAATGAAGCATTTCGACAAACCACCAGTTCCTTCAAACCAAATATCTTCAGTTTGATTGCTTCCCTCAATATAATTTTTTGATTTAATATTATACCCAACTGAACTTACCGGCAAAAATCCAAACGCCAATGCCCATCTTTTTAGGGGCTTGAAACCCATTGAAAGACTTGAAAAGTTTCCATCCGTTGTTTTCTCCGAATAACCCTGCGATTTATAACTTGAAGTACTGCCGGAAAAACCAAAGTCAAAATAAAAAGACATACTATCAAGTGACCCCAAACTAGCAGGATTAGTTAAATTGAGATACCCCTGCGAAGGTTTCCCTATGCCAGTCCCCGCCATACCAGGATTTTCCCCACTGGTTCCATTTACAGCTTCTCCAACACCAAACATCGAGTAAGGCGATGTAGTGTAATTCTGTCCTATTACAGGACAAAACAACGTAGAACTTAGTAAAATTAAAGATAGTAGAAAATTGCTAGTTTTTATCATACACATTATAAGTAATTTTAAGTTCAACTTTTGTAGAAGATTTATCCTGATCTCCAAAAATCACGCTTAGAAAAGTCTTCTGCATATCAGTGTCGGCAAGAGTTATAATAAGATTATGCTTGTTAATACCAATAGCTCGTAATTCATCCTTCAGATAATCGGTGATAGTGAAACTATAATAGGTGTTAACTCCATACATATCGTCAAGAACAAGATTCCCCGTTTGTAATGCATCACCATAAGAAGTTGTTATAGCATCAACGGTAGAGTTAGTATAATCAGCGATATACAAGGATATTTCTTCAGGGAGCGGAAAATAGTCATTGAATGAACCCGTTACAGGATATAGAAATAATTCCGCTTTTTGAATTGCACCGGCATCACCCAATTCCAGTAAATTACGTAAATATGGAATCTCTATCCGTGTGTACAACCCTGTCATTCCCATCACAAACGATTGATTGTTACTTTGCTGCGATGGCAAACCGTTATACCCGTTATTTAAATTTTGCAAAGGAGTTGATTCTGTATTAAAATCAACAGCATTAAAAACATTAGATGTAATGCCGCTAATAATTACCCTTTCTGACTGTTTATGTTCTTCCAGAATATGATAGTATAAATTTATGGTGGCGCTACTATCTCCAACTGAAAAACCATAAATGGCCTTGTTTTCTGAATCAGAGGCCGTTAACACTAATCCCTTGAGATATTCTTCGAAATGATTCTGATCATAAAATTCATCAGCATTAGTAGATAACTTATTCAGTATATCAATACCCATTTCATCAGGAAGCCTGATGTTAAGCCTGTTTTCGTAATTTGGATAAGGACGGAGTTTTTTTGTGCACAAAGGTTCAGGATTATATAAAAACCTGGAGGTGTTATATAATTTATTATCTATACCAATTTGAGGATCAAGTTCCTCTGTAAGTTCATTAATACTAATTGTGAAATCAGAAAGAGTATCTCCAATATAATACAAATCGTGCTCAAGAATAAGAGTTAAAGAATCGAAATAAAGCGACTGATTTAGATCCGATCTGATTTCGGTATAAGCAGGCAGATTAAATGATACATAACCAGCTGATTGAACAATCCCTCTTCCCGGAACATCTACAGAACCCACAAGGAGGCGACTTTGCCCCATAGTTGCAACAGAATCGATAAGCAAGGTAATCATGTTAGTTGTGCAGGTATCCACAACAATAGTTCTACCAGAGCTTTCAACCAAATTTTGTCCAATTTCAAAATTGTCGTTTGCACAACCGTAAAAAAAAATCCATCCCAAAGAAGACAATAACAATATCCAACAGTATTTCATTTTACACCCTTTTCGTTGATTTCAGTGAGTAAAGAAAGTCAACATACCATCAATGCTAAAATAAAATAGATAGAGCAGTCACTATTCAAGATGAAAGATGTCCTTTATTCGGTAAATCAATAAGTTGCTGTTTTATTGAGAAAACAGGGCTATTGACCGAATGATTGGCTGTCCTCACCGATTATGTTTTGAATGTGATCTAAGAGAGTTTACTTTTGGACAAGTTCAAAATTGAAAATTAAATACATAATAATTATGAAGTGGACAACTTTTTGGATAACTGTTTTATTTATAGGATTTTCTTTAACATCCTGCAGTGATGATGACGATGAAGATCTTTTGGGAAACTGGATTCGCAGGTCTGATTTTGATGGCGTTATAAGATCGAATGCTACATCTTTTGTAATCGGACAAAATGGATATATGTTTGGTGGGTATGATGGCTCTGATCAACTAAGAGATTTATGGCAATACAACTCAACAGAAAACTATTGGTATGCAAAAGCTGATTTGCCTTCGGAAGGTGCTGCGCGAAATTCAGCGGCCGGATTTTCAATTGGGACTAAAGGTTATATTGGAACAGGCTCGGATGGCTTGAACGCTTTAAAAGATTTTTGGGAATATGATTCAGAAGCTAACAAATGGACTCAAAAAAATGATTTTTCAGGGGTAAAAAGATATGCAGCAGTTGGTTTTTCATTAGGATCATATGGATATATGGGATGTGGTTATGATAAAAACTACTTCAAGGACATTTACCGGTATCATCCCGAAGATGACACCTGGGAAACGGTTCCCTTTGAGGGACAAAAAAGAGCAGGTGCCGCAGCGTTTGTGATTGATGATAAAGCCTATTTACTTGGAGGTGATAATAACCAATCTTACGTTTACGACTTTTATATGTTTGATGGTGAAACCTGGACAAAAAAACGAGACATTGCAAACACCTCCGACGATTCGTACGATGACGATTATAGCATTGTTCGCTCGTATGGTGTAGCCTTTGCTATAAACTCCAGGGGTTACATTACAACAGGCTCCAGTGGTTCATTACGTAGCGACACCTGGGAGTATGATCCAATTAAAGATGTATGGGAGGAAAAAACCTCTTTTGAAGGTGCCACCCGTTCCGGAGCTGTTGGATTTTCGTTTGGGACACGAGGTTTTGTAACCACCGGAAAAAGCAGTGGCTATCGATTTGATGATATATACGAGTTCCTTCCATTTGAAGAGTATGAAGAATATGACTAATAAAAACAAATCCTTCGCGAGTTTACTTTTTCTCATAATTTTATTGGTTGGTTTTTTTGCTTATAAGGCAATCCGTAATGCGGATTGCCTTAAAGTTAACACATTTGAAAGCGGGCCCGGATGGGGATATGAAATCAGTTGTAAGGAACAAGTATTTATTCATCAGGCAATAGTTCCGGGAATAAGCGGCAATTATTGCTTCAAGGATGAATCAGATGCGCTTAACGTTGGAAAATTGGTGTTAAAAAAAATCCGAAACAAAAAGATCCCTTCAATTTCAGAAAAAGAAATGATAGATTTAGAAATTGAATATTTAGAAATAAACAAAACGAATTAACTGTTAAATTAATTGGAGAATCATCAAATCAGAGTAATAGGCTAGTTTTTTTTACTGAAATACTCTATCTTTGTAATTGTTCTTGAACTATTCAAGAGCCCAATTTAAGTATGGAACTCCGATTATCACCATATATAGTAATTACAATCTTATTACTATTAAGTTCTTTAGGTTTGAATGCCAAACCTAATTCTTCCTATTCGCCAAATGCAGATATCATTAATAATATTGAAGATTCAATTCTGGGTTACCTTGACTTAAATCCGGCCAAATCCGATTCCTTGGCAACGGAATTACTTGTGCGGTATAAAGATACAGACATTTTTGCCGAAGGAATTGCTAATTATTACAAGGGCGAATCAGCCTACTGTATTCAGAAATGGACCAATGCGGAAAATTTTTATCAACGAGCAACCCAATGTTTCTCCATCTGTGGTGATTCGGCCCGAATTGCCTCTTCCTCTAATAACCTGGGACTGGTTTACTACTATTTAGGGCAATTCGACAAAGCTTTGAATGCCTTTACCCAATCACTTTCCATAGAATTACAATTAAATAACGAGAAAGGCATTGCCCAATCATATCAGAATATAGCATTGATGCTCGAAGAAGTAGGGCAAGTTTCAAAAGCTGTTGAGTTCTATAATAAAGCACTTGATTTATTCATTGAATTAAATGAATGGCAAGAAACTGCAGGTGTTTACAATAATCTTGCAGCTATTTTCGCTGAACAATCCGAATTTGAGAAAGCCGAAAGTCATTATCTCAAAGCTTTGGACATCTATAACAAAAGAAACATCAAATCACAAGAGGCTATAGTGCTCTGTAACATAGGATCATTAATGATTCGTCAAAGAAATTTCGATGAAGGAGGCAAGATGCTTGAAAAAGCCTTGGTACTGATGAAAATAAATGGTGACAAAACTGGAGAGATCAGTGCCTATTCCCTTCTGGGAGATTTGTATTCTTCAAAAAATGAATATCAGCAAGCAATCTTTCTTTATAAAACAGCTGTCAATCTTGCGATGGAAATTGGAAGTACTGATTTAAGACTCACAAATATGTATTCCCTTTATCTGGGATATAAAAACTCAGGGATGTTTGAGAATGCTCTTAAAACACATGAAGAATATCAGGCCTTACGTGATACTTTTTTAAATGAGAATCCCGTTTTCAAACAAGGAGTCTTGACTCAGGAACTTGAAAAACAACTTTCGGAAAGAGATTTGAAAAACAGCCGGGCTTCAATACGTGAAAGAGCTTATTGGATAATAATAATCAGTGTCATTCTTTTGGGAGGAATCCTTATCTATTATCTGATTAAACGTCGGAAAAATGCGGAGCATCAATTTCACCTGCAAAAATTTGGGCATAAGTTCAGTCAGTCTCAGATGGACTCTCACTTTGTTTTCAGTATGCTATCGTCGTTGCAGGGGCATATTATCAGCGGAAATCACGAGTTAGCGCTCGACCATCTTAGCAATATTGCTGTTTTATTAAGGAAAATATTTGAGAACACTGGGAAAGGCCTCATTCCCTTAAACCAGGAAATTGACTTTTTGCATGCTTACTTCAAAGTACAAAATCAACGTTTTAACAAAGAGATAGGAATAAATATCGAATCAAATATCGACCCTGATAACACCAGTATTTTGGTTCCATTTATGGTTACCAAGCCATTTATTGAGAGTGCTATAACAAATGGTCTTTTCAATGATCAGAAAAACCCTCACTTTGATATTGCTTTTATGCATCTGGGTGAGTGGCTTGAAGTAACCATTGAGGACAATGGACGCTCTCAGCAAAATTTTAAAAACCGAAATCTGGAAGAACGTTTAATGAGTGAGGGTATACCCATAGCAAAACACAATTATTTTTCACTAACAAAACGTTCAAAACAATTTGCTATTAGTCGAGTCAAAGTTGAAGATAAAGCACTCAAAGGAATTGGGTGTGGCACCAGAGTCAGGTTTAGTTTTCCAATTGTGATATCAAAGAATTAAAAAACATCAGCTACTTTCGGCCAAAATCAGCGGGGATTTCTCCCCATTCTTTTGTTTCCCATTTTAGTAATGGCTGTTCCCATTGGTTGGTGTTTAGCCAATACTCAGCCCTTCGTATAAGTTCAAATAACTCCATGGTTTTTTTGTTTTCGGGAAGCTTGGTACCACATTTCTTCTTTCTAACCCAGGTTAACGCTGTCATTGAATCAGTATAAACAGGAATGTTAATCTTTCGACGGTTTAATTCGGCCAAACCATGCACAATAGCCAGAAACTCCCCAATATTATTCGTTCCCAATTCAAATCTCTTATGAAACCATACCTCTTTGGAGGTCACATGAACGCCCTGATATTCCATTACACCCGGATTACCACTACAAGCAGCATCAACTGACAGACTGTTTACAATTGGTTTTGCAGTTACATGTGCGTTTTTCTTATCTTTTTTTGCACCATAGATACTTGGTGCTTTTTTACTAAAGGCAGATATAGCTTCAGCTTCGGTCTTAAACGATTTATATCTGGCCCCATCATAACCTTCAACCTGCTTTTTACATTCATCCCAATTGGTAAAGATACCGGTTGAGCGACCTGTCCATACTACATAAAACTTTTTGGGACTCATACACCCTTAACTTTAGGGAGAAAATCGATAAGCAACGCAGCAAAATTTGACATAAATAATCTTATGGCCATGGCAAGTAAAATTATGCCAAAGAATTTCTTTAACACATAAATACCTCCTCTTCCAAAGAATTTTTCTATCCGTGGCGTATAGTTTAATACGAGAAATACAATTATAATATTAAGCACCAAAGCCAAAATAATATTCGTAATATGAAACTCGGCCCTCATAGCTAGTAGGGTTGTGAACGACCCGGCTCCTGCTACAAGTGGAAAAGCAATGGGTACAATGGTTGCCCCCCCCGGTGAATCGTGCTTAAAAATTTCGAGACCAAGAATCATTTCAAACGACATAATCAAGAGAACAAACGATCCGGCAATAGCAAATGATGAAAGATCTACACCAAAAAGCCCCAGAAGAGCCTCCCCTACAAAAAGAAAAACTACCAAAATTACAAAAGAGATGGCCGATGCCTGAAAAGCTTTAACCTTGGCACCCTTACTCCTTATATCAATAATAATAGGGATGGAACCAAGAATATCAATTACAGCAAAAAGGACTATGAAAGCCGAAATAAACTCGAGAAAATTAAAATTCATATGCACACAATTTAACCTGACAAAAATAGTGATTCGCTAAACAAACGACATGATATTTCACATAGAATTTTAGATTGAAATATTTTCAACTCGACGAGAGGGAATCTTTATTTATAGAAGTTGCTTTAGTAAATTCTATAACCAATTCCACAAAAACAATATAAAACAAAGCCCTCTTATGCAGATTAATTAGTCCTTATATTCATTTCATCAAGCAGCCATTGAGCATTGGCATATTTATCAAGAATAAAAAGAATATACCTTATATCTACATTTACGCACATTTGCAGGCCATCAATATATTCAATATCGGAGCCCATGCCTTCCCAGTTTCCATCAAAAGCCAAACCAACTAACTCGCCACGCCCGTTTAATACGGGGCTTCCACTGTTACCTCCGGTAATATCGTTGTTCGAAATAAAACAAACAGGCATCTTTTTATCGGCTTGTTGATATTTGCCAAAATCCTTTTTTATTAAAAGATTCTCGAAATCATCAGGTAACTGGTAAATTAATGGATCCGACGAGGCCTTCTGTATGAGGCCTTCTGTTGTGCTAAAATACTTATATGCAACACCATCACGAGGACTATATGGTTGAACTGTTCCATACGACAGCCGCAGTGAGCTGTTGGCATCGGGGTAAAATTCCTGAGTGGGATCCATTTCCATAAGTCCCTTGATATATTTCCTCATTAAGGCTTCAATTTGCAAGTTAATTTCCTCCGTAATGAAATAATATTTGCTATAATTCTCCATTATGGTTGAAACAAACAAAATCGCCGGATCAGTTTTAAGCTTTTCAGGATCGGGATTGGCTAAAAACTGATCAAAACGAATTTTATCGGTAAAAACCGACAGTGAATAAATACGATTAGCTAAAACTTCACTGTTCCTGGCATCCTCCACATCAAACAACTCCTTATCGGTAGACCTCAAACTATCGCTTAAGTTGTTACGGTAATAATCAATCATGGCCACAAAAACCTTCTTATCCAACTCGCCATTGAAATCCCTGAAGATCTCATCGGCCGACTCCCGTAATTCTTCTTTAGCCTGATTTATCAATTCCTGATCATTACCGTATGAGTCCAACTTTGTTTTAAAGTATAATCCTTCCAATGCCAGCGAAAACATATCAAACCCATTTACCAATGTCTCCATAGTTACAATACCTGCTTTAACCATAGATATTTTGAAGGCATGTATCAAGGCCAGCGAAGGAAGTATTTTCTCATATTCAGCTTGTTCGCCCTTATGTTCCGTAAGCCATATACTAAATCGCTGCTCCAATTGGCGCCTGCAATTAACTATACTCCTGTGACGAATGACAAGATTCTGCCCAATGGCATATTTCCAGTAATTGCTCGACTCGGCAAATTTAGACGCATATTGTATTCTTATTGCAGGATTGCTTTTTATACCACCATCCCATATGGATTGCTTTATTTCTCTAACTTCTTTGACAACAGGATTTATTATCTGTTCAATTTCTTCAATACCATACGACGATAAAAACCGTTGCGTACTCCCGGGATAGCCCATCACCATGGCGAATTCATTGTTGCTAATTCCGCCAATATTTATGGGCAATACTTTTTTAGGTTTATAAGGTATGTTTTTATCACTATACGGAGCCGGTTTGCCATCGGGCCCGGTATAAACCCGTAACAGCGCAAAATCGGCTGAATGCCGCGGCCACATCCAGTTGTCTTCCTCTTTCCCAAACTGACCTATAGAAGAGGGGGGAGAAACCACTAAACGAACATCTTCAAACACCTCGCTAAGGAATAAAACAAACTGATTCCCCTCGTAAAAACGACTTATTTCAGCCGTATAATGAGTGCCGGCTTCCTCCCTACTGATTATTTCATTACTGATGCTATCGATTAAAAACGATCGTCGATGCTCAGTAATACTATCTGGGATTTGTTCCAAAATTTCGGTTGTTACATCTGACGCATCAATTAGAACAGAGGCTGTTTTACCCGGATTGGGTAGCTCAGCTTCACGACCGGGAGCCCAGAATCCCTTCTCGAGATAATTATCCGACACAGAACTGTGCCATTGAACATCGGCTAAAACACAATGATGATTGGTAAGCAAGAGTCCATCAGTACTAATAAAACTACCGGTACATGAACCGTCATTGAGCGATACAACAGCATCTTTTATTGAAGGATCTGAAGTATTAAACAAACTGTCCAAAGGAACCTCTAGTCCCATGCTTTGCATTTTCTGGTACTTCAGTAAACTTAATTTAAAAGGCAACCACATGCCTTCATCCGCCTTCAGGCTCTGAAAAAACGAAACTGCTATAACTAAAAGGACAATTTTTAAAGAGACACGTTTAATTTGCATACCTCACTTTTCTTTTCTAAGTATAAATAACAAAACACAACCAAATTGGCAGCAAATACTAATATGTCTTTCTTGTCATGCAAACCAATACGTTTCTATATAAGAACATCAATCTTATAAAGATACAAATCATATTTTCGGGTTACGAAACTATTTAATAAATGTGTAATTGTTTTTTTTTACGTAATTTTTTTAATTTTTTTTAACAAAGGTGAAATTCTATGATTTTTGAAGTTTACATACTGTTGATATTTGAGACATGCTGTTTAATTATAAAGCACTGTAATGGTATGCAAAATCACGACATCCGCTAAACTTATTTTAAAGCCTGCAATTAGGCTTACCTTTAATATTTATTTATTGGTGTCCGGTAAAAAATATTTTCTTCGTTCAAGTGCTCTCCCGCTAAAAAGCGGGAT
>CAZSQG010000082.1:0-19035 GCA_964608615.1 uncultured Marinilabiliaceae bacterium | reverse complement strand
TAACCCGGTATAATCCGGCTGCGCTGGCCCCGTGATAGCCCTGACTCAATAAAACCAATGAATCATTAACTTGTAATTGCAAGTAGCGAGCCAGACTGCTGCCTATTATTACACTCTTGTCGCCCGGTTGTAAATATTCTCCTGCTATTATTTTCTTCGATAATCTGGTTATGCTGTCTTCTGCTGATGGTAGAATGCCAATTACCATGGCTCCTTTAGTTTGCTCTTCGTTGGAGATAAGTGCGTATGATTCAAGTCGGGGAGTAAAGATCGTAATAGAGCTGATTTGATTGATCTTTGAATTGAGCTCTTCTGAAAATTCCATAGAGTTGTTAATTATCTTATTGTCGCAATATCCTTTTTGATAAAGCTGTATATGACCAGAATAAGCATGTACAATGGTGTTGATATAACGTTCGTACGATCCTTCCTGCATTGATGTCATATAGGTGGACAACAACACACCAAAGAAGATGGAAGCTCCTGCGATAAGTGTTCTTCGTTTATTACGCCATAAATTACGCCATGCAAGTTGTATATAGGCTTTCATTTTAGCATGTTTTTGTTATTTGCAATTGTTGCTTTTGGATCTGAGTATTTTGTGTTAATATTTTTATTCTGAATCACTTATACGTTTCATGTTTTGTTGTGAGAAGAAACTATTATCTATAGGATTGTCAAAATTTATAAGATCAATTATTAATACTGTTTTTTGGCCCTTTTTATTTACAGGTTCCATTTCTAATCTTACCGGTATTTCTCTATCGTCCATTTTTTTTATGTCATAGGCATTCATTGTATTTACCAACTCCATATCTTCATTATAATATTCTGCTTTCCATTGGTTGAATCCTTTGATGGTTATCCAGGAAATTACTTTTCCCCATGTAACAGCAGCATCGGGGAGAGGCAATAATTCTATTTTGTAACATTCCTGTCCGCGCAAGAGCTCCTTTCCTATTAAAGTGTGGTTATAATCGACAATAACAGAGGATTCTTTTACCAGGTCGTCGTTGGTAAAATCTGACCCCATCCATGATTGCATCATCATTGAAGGAGGGATTTTTATTAGTCGTTCTATGGCTGGAACCCAATTCCACATGTCATTCTCCCTTTTCAGGAATACCTGACCCTTTTCTTTGGCTGGAGCAGTTATGTAAACAAGTGAATAATCACTTTCTTTAGACCACATTTTTAGAGAAACGCTGCGCGACCAGTTGGGCCGTATGATATTCATAGTCATGGCAGACTGACTGGTTTTGCCACGGCTCTTCTCATCAGCCCGTGATATAATTTCACGAGCTGATAGTTCCTGTCCCAATAGCTGGTTAATTGATCCTAATAATGATAGGAAAAATACGGAGCTGATGATGAATTTTTTTAATTTCATACGTGAATAATTTGCTTTTTAGTTGTCGCATGGAACTCGCAAGTGGATTTTGGTCCCGCCGATTTTCAATTCATCCCTTTTTGTTATTCCCGAATCATGGCTCGTTTCATACGGATTAATTTTGTTTTTCAATAGTAGTATGTGACTCGCGCAATTGCCATATATTTAATTATTTGTGATTGCTAATCATGGTCGTTTCATAGTAATACTTTTTGCTGACAAAGTAAAGCCAATAATCAGGTGGCGTCGTCCCTGTTTCGGAAAGTAGGACAAATTTCGCTGTAATTGTCAGATCTTATTTTCCAGTGCGGAAGTACCAATAAACTAGGACGTGGGTGTTAGAGTTGATGGTTTTGGATAAATTCGCTTGGAGTGATGCCTGTGGCGTCTTTAAAAATGCGATTAAAGGCCGATTTTGAATTAAACCCGCATTCCAGAGCAATGGCCAGTATGGTTAGGTTTCTGTATTCCCGCGAGAAGGCCCGTTGTTTAAATTCTTTAATCCGATAACTATTAATAAATTCAAAAAAATTGCAATGAAATTCCTTGTTTATAACTTTTGAAAGCAGGTGAGGTGGCAAATCTACCATTCGTGCCAGATCATTAATGGTTATTGAAGGTTCGAGGTAAGGCATACTTGTTTTCATTAGTTGCAGTATATGCTCTGCTTCTTTTTTATAATGTCTGGTTATGTTTTGATTTACTGGTATCTTGATAAACGTTTGGTTATTTTCATTTTCCAAAAAAGAATTACCGTCACTGTTAAAATTAAACACATGCCCCTGCTGATAGCCCCAATATCCCAGAAAAAAAACGAAGATCACCAGCATAACGAAGAAAAAATAATCTGCAAAAGCAATGGAATGATAGCCATAATAGGAGATCAGTCCCAATGGAAAAATCAGGAAGGAAATAAGTGCAAATAGGACTACTAATCTGCGTAACCATAACAGGTCTACGTTTTCGCGGTAGGAATAAACTTGTAATACGTTGTTCTTGTATTCTTTTAGTGATTTATAGCTGGCGTAAATGTAGTAACCAAAATACCCTGACATAAATGTCATAAATGGAATATAAACCAACGGAAGCAACTCTTCGCCCGTAATAAAAAGCAATCGTTCTTCAGCCGGATAAAGCATAAATGATAAGCATATTGCTTCTGATATTATAATAGGAACAAGACTCCATAATATAGTGCGTAAGCCGGGTATTTTACTAATGGTAGCTCTGACATACAGATATAATAATACCGGATGGAATATATAGAATACTATTTCTAATCCTGCATATTTATAATATACATTAAGATCGGCCAGGTAGAGAAATGGAATAATTAATTGTGCAAAAAGAACAATAAGCCATCCGCCCAATATTTTATCAGCTATGGTTTTGTCCTTTTTAGAGAATACTAGTAAACTAAAAAATAAAGCATTGGCTGCGCCTAATAAATAGCATAAACGAAATGTACCTAAAATATCCATAAGTGTATAAACAAACAAACTAATTTAGACATTATACTTGAATTGGTTGTTAAAAAACTGAGATATAACAGAAATGTATTAACTCTAATGTCATTGTCATAGCTTTTTTTGTGTTGAGATATTTTTTTATTATTTATGTGAATTAAGAGTTGAATAACTGCTTTTCAAGCCCAGAATAGGGCGGAGCTGGTTACGTTGTAAATACCATGGGGCTTCACCCATGGTTACTAATATTTAGCCACTTCGTGGCAAAGAATCCAAGCCTTAATTCGCATTAATTACTAAAACTTATTAGCTTTGCGCCGAATTAATAAAAATCATGCTGTCATTTAAAATCTTTTTTCAAAACCGCAAATACTTTGCTCCGGCGTTTCTCTATTCTTGTTTTAGTCTTGTTTTCAGTACCTGGGTAATTTATATCCCTTTTATTGCTGAAAAGATGCATATTAGCGAAGGGAAAATTGGTGGAGCTCTGTTCTTTACTTCGTTGGGATCTTTTATAACCATTCCATTAAGCAACAAATTGATTGATGTTTTAGGAGTGGGGCGACAGGCTTTCATTGGTTTTATCCTGTATGCGTTGTCGATGTACGGCATGTTTCTGGCTCCAAACTATACGTTGCTATGTACAGCCCTCTTTATTTTTGGTGTTATGAGCTGTATTTTTGCCATCTCACTCAATTCATTAATTGCTACCATTGAAAAACAAGCCGGGAAATACATTATGACCGGTAGCCATGGCTTTTGGAGCATTGGAGGGATAATTGGAGCTTCAACCGGCAGTTATATTGCCGGAAAAATGAATATGCCATTTTTACATATAACCATTATAATAGCAATTTTGATTGGCTTGCAGATATGGTTGCGAAAGGAGTACATTAATATACACAGCGAACCGCGAGTTAAAGGAAAGAAAGGTAAATTCCCCATTAAGCCCATTTTGGCCATTGCTTCCATCGCTTTGATTTTAATGGCTTCGGAAGGCGCAATAGCCGACTGGAGTGCCTTGTACCTAAAAAAAGTGGTAATGATGAAAAGCCATTTTCTGGGATTTGGGTATGCTCTGTTTTCTTTGGGAATGACTGTGGGGCGTTTTACAGGTGATGCTTTGAGCTTACGATATGGCTCCTGGAAGTTATTACAGATGGCCATTGGTATAAGTCTTGCCGGTTTTTCGCTTGTTTTATTGGTTAATCCTGGTTTTGCACTAACAGGCTTCTTAATAATTGGACTAGGTTTTTCCATTATTGTTCCTGAGGTTTACCGGTTGGCATCAAAAATAAAAGGTATAAGAACCTCTGATGGTGTTTCTTTTATTGCTGCTTCTTCCAATGTTGGGTTTTTATCGGGCCCGGTATTATTGGGTTTTATTGCTGAATTGCATACCTTGTATGTTAGTTTTATTGTTTTAACCGCTTTTGTTGCCATGGCCTTTATAATGACCTTGCTAAAGCGCTGAAGAGGAGTTTGGCAAACCTCTTTTTGCCCCGCATTAAGTTTTGCATCAGCCGACACGGAAATCGCCCGTAATCGGCAATATTTAATACCGCAAACCGTTGTACATATCCTTAATGTTGAGCACAGGCAAATTAAACACTCAGACTATGGAAACAAACGAGATTTTAAGAGAACGAATATTTGAGATTGTTGATAATCAAATCAAGGATAACGATCCACCTGAGACTAAAATGTCTTATGACAGATTAAGAAAGCTTGGATTTGATGATTTTCAAACAAGACAAATGATTGGACAATGTATTGCAGTTGAATTATATAAAGTCATTAAGTTTAAAAAACCATATGATAATAAACGTTACATTGAGAATTTAATAAAACTTCCAAAAGAACCATTTGATTAGATAAATATGAAGATTGAACTAAACAAAAGTCAATATAAAACTCTCCTAACCATAATGTATTGTGGAGAGTGGGTTTTAAATTGTCATAAAACGGATAAAGATAAATTATTCGAGGAGTCTGATGATTTAGAACAAGTGATTTTTCAATCTGCAAAAGAAGCTGGATTAGAAAAATGGATTGAATATGATGATGAGTTGAAAAAATATTTTCCGACTGCGGAGATGGAAGATGAAATACATGTTCATATTGATAAATATAACAAAAGACGAAGGAGTTAAAAGGGTTATTCATCCAGTCGATTAACTAAAACAAATTCGACTAAGCTAAAATATGATGCTAATGAACCTGCAATTCATAATTAAATATTTCAATGAAAAAATTGATTTTACTATGAAGAGAGGTCGTTTTTTGTTTTCAATATTACTTTTACAACTGGCGTTATTGCTTGCTAATTGTTCTTTTTCGAAAAGTGAACAGAATAGCCAGAAAGATAAAGTGCCGTTGCCTGATAATAATCAGCCTCAATTAGTGCAATCGGAGCCTAAAGTGGAAGAGAATCCAGAGTTGTTTATAATACACCCCAAATATTGGACACCAAGTTAAGTTGAAAAAACATAACTTTATAGCCAATTTGGGAATCAGTAGAATAAAGTATTCGAATAAGAGAAAAGAAGCTTGATTTTTATCGAAGTAGTAATGCAATTCCCAAAGCCACGACCGTTTAATAAAAGAGGGTGCAAAGTATTTCTGTAACGGGAGGTATTGTTGATAATCCCCAGAATAATGAGCATTTATCGATTGTAAACAGTATTTGTGTATGTTTCGGTGTTAAAATTATTTCAACTTTATAATTAAGATTGCTTTATGGATAGGTTTTTGGTAGTACTTGTTTTTTTTATTGCTTTTTCAGTTAGCTCTATGGGGCAGGGTTCTGAACAAACTGATGTTGGTGCTTTATCACCGGCTCAGGAGAAGGCTCAAATTAGGCGTGTTGAGATAACTAATCAAAAGTTTCTCGAAGAGTTACGGCTCATAATACCAACCAGACTGGAATTTTTAAACGAAACAGATAGGTACCTATCTCTGCCTAAGGATACGGGAACGGGTGAATGGGTCACCAGGGTGTTGGGTGATTTTGAGTATAAGGCTGATGGCTCGTTGCTCAAGAATGAAATATGCTATCCTCTAGAATTTGGTGAGTTTAGCCCCTTTGGGGGAAATGAAAAAACTGAGGAGGTTTATGATGACGAGAATAGGCTTACTCAGAAGGTAATTTATAGGTCGATAGCAGGTGGTTATGATGAATGCCGCTTTCGTATTGCTCAGAAGTTTAATTATGGATATGATGCTTTTGGGAATTTATCATATGAGATAGAAGAGTTTTATGATTCTGATGATCGGAAAGCTGATGATCGGTATAAAAAGGTCTATGAATACGATGAGGAAAATAGGTGCATCGCCTCGGTGGCAACTATTGCGATAGATGAATCGCCTTATTGGGAAAATACAATCAGAAAGGAGTTCGTTTTTAATGATTTGGGTCAGTTGATTACCAGAATATCATACTTGTGGGGAGGGGATGCGTGGACTTATGACAATAAGGAAGAAACTGAGTTTGATCCCAATGGGTATAAATCTTTGATTCAGATGTATGACTGGCAATTCGGGAAATGGGAGATTTACCGTAAGGAACAATACCGTCATTACAATGAGGATAAGTTGTATTTAGAGGCCAGGTATAATTGGAACGATAGGGACGAGAAATGGGAGTTGTACGAAAAAACAGAAAACGATTTCGATAATGAGGGGCGGCAGTTGTCTTCTGAGAGACATTATCATGGAGCTCCCCAGAAAAAAGAACTAACATCTTATGACGAGAATGGCAAAGAGGTTTTGAATGAATATTATACTTATGAAAATAATGCCTGGCTAAATACAGGAAAAACAATTCAGGCATACAATAGCAATGGTAAGGAGGTGTTTTGTCACCGTTTATATTGGGATTATGATGTGAACAGATTGGTAACACGTGAAAAGACCGAAACCTTATATGACTCAGATGGCAAAGAGATTCTGAAGAAGGAATATGGGGTAGACGATTCATATAATGTTTTTTTGAAGTCAAAAGACCTAATTATACGAGATAACAGAAAAAAGTACAAGGATTACGAATACGATTTGAGTTTAGCTTGGAATACCGAGGCTGCAGATTGGGAGGTTAGGTATTTTGAGGTTAACGTTTATAATGGTGAGGACCTAATAAATCATAGTCGTTATGGTACTGATAACAAAGCTGGGACTCTTCTTTGTTATTATAGGGTTTTATACCATTACGCCCCCTCTAATGGTCAGGTTACTAAGATAGTTTTAAATGACAAAGAAGATACAGGAGTCTTGAAAGTTCACAATATGACAGTTACCAGTTATGTTGATTATCATAACAAGGAGAAAGAAGTGAATTTTGTTTCAGGCGATGTGTTTTCAGTTGGTGTAGAGGTAAAGGAGAAACGGCGTGTTGCTGAAAAAGCTATTTGCATAATGAAGGATGATAAGTGGATTGTTCTAAAAGGAATTAGAAACTATTATGACCAAAACAAGAATTTGGTGCAAACCATTGGTTTTGGTCGATGAAAGATAGAGTAGATTGAAAATTCACTGGTAATATGTGCAGGATATTGTTTTGATGATGTACTTGATATTTAAAACTGTTAGGACACTAGGGATACAGAATCAGGGGGCACCTTGTTGATAGTTGCTTTTAGAAACGGGAACATCTCGGTTGTTCGTTATTTGTTGGATCATGGTCGTTTTTCACGCAATGGTTCAGATGATATTGGGTATTTGTATTCTAGTATCATTGATGTAAAATGTGCAGATAAAGTCGTGAGGATTGGATATTTGAGCAACTCTGAATGCCTGCAAGGTTATTACTCTGGCTTTTAAAAGAGACGTATCCTTTTATAAACTGAAAAAAATTGATTATGCGCTTTGTGTTTATTATCTGTAGTTTATTTGTGTTTTCATGTGTGAGAGGTCAAAATCCTTCCTATAAAGAAGTGGTCCAAGATTCTTGCTTTAACATTTTAGATATTGATATAAATAAGGATGGAATAAAGGACAAAGTTGCGTACAATACGCAAGGAGATGATTTGTGTTTTTTTGTCTTAGATGGTAATTCATATGCTGGCGTTTATTATGGTGATAATTTTAATATGGATGGACTGTATTTTGTAATTGAGATATGCGGTTTTGCAGAAGATGACAATGTACTATACTTAAAAAGCGCGTTTAATGGTGCTGGTGGTCAAACAATCGAATATTTTTTGTCTTTCAAAAATGATAAATGGCAATTGTCTAAATCCTTTATAAACTCTTCAAGCCACCGAAAGGTGAAAATATGCGAAATAGATTATTTAACAGAAGATAAAAATGAGAAATGTATTGATTTCAAATTCGATGATATTGGAGAAGATGGTGTGATTTTGGAACTAAGCAATACTCTAAAAGAAAGGGAGCGAATCAATAATTTTTCAAAAGAGTTTATCTTTTGTTTTCTAAATACCTATCCCTTGTCTGCTTCGAATGTTAAAGATTACAATAATTTAGCGTTTTATTTAGAGCAAGCTGACATGAATATAGAGGCGATTTACCTTCTTCAAGGTATTCTCCAAAAATTTCCAAATCGAACAGTAGCATATGTTAACTTAGGCGATGCTTACTGGAAATTGGATGAAATAGATCTTGCAAAAGAAGCCTACCAAAAATACACTAAACTTATGAAAACCAACGGTAAGGAAAACAAAATACCACAGCAGGTTTGGGAAAGAGTGCGTTAATATAGAATAATGATGCTGAGAACTTCTCTTAGAACGTGTTATTTAATTGATTCAAAACTAATTTTTACCTTGATTACAGTGATGCTTTCTTCGCCATTATATGCACAAAAAGGATTAGGGAATGAAATCTATATGGCTATTGAGCATATTAATCAACGCATTGATAGCATGAAGTATTGTATATATAAGACAGTTTTATTTTATATTTAATGTCGTTAGGTATGGTATGGGGAGTATTTGTGCTTAACGACTACCCAGATGAGGATAGCTATTACAAACGTTCGGGTGAAAAGAGTGCGTTTTGGGAGATTGGTAATCAACAAATAGACAGATGGTTAACAAATATAGTTGCTAAAATTGTTCCGGAGCATGAAGCCATTCATCCTTGTTATTATACCGCTAATAACCTGGATTATGTGGCTTATGTGTATAAGAATAAGATAATGGCTTGCGAGCCATAGGGGGAGACGGATTTTTATAGAAAATGGAGTATCAATTTTTGAATGCTTATTATTATGTATAGGTTTTTGGTTTTGTTTTTGGGTTTTTCCTTGGTGCTTATTTGTGGGTGCAATACTTCTCGTGCGCCAAAAGTGGATGCTGCTGAGGCATCTGCTCCTTTTTTGTTTTATGAAGAAACACCTATGGAGGTGGAGGAGGGAGGCGATGCCGAACCTCCTAAGGTTGCATCAACTATCTCTGAGTTGTTGGCAACAGTTGATGTGCTGCAGGTACCTTTGTCATATGCTTATGAGGATCCGATTAATTTGAGGTCGCTTAGAGAGGAAGCGGCTTTGTCTGACGAATTGATAGACTCGTTGGGTGTGTATCATATTGGTCGCTGGATTGATGATCTTAGCGGTGTACTGTGGTTGTCGTGTGAGCTTGATTTATCGGATAATTTTAGAACCCTGGTTTTTTCAATTGAGATTGAGGGTGAGGGGAAGAATGCGCTTGTTAATTTTACAAACGATTTTGAGTTCATTGATTATGAGTATATTACTTATGCGGATTATGTGGAGGGGTATTTTGATGAGAGCGCAAGGATAGAGAGGGATCAGATTACTTTGTACCAATCGACGTATAATGATACCATTCCGAGGATTGATACTGTCTTTTTTGCGATTGATGAGAGGGGGTTTATTGATACGCTGCGGGTGGTGGAGAAGCGGTTGAAGAGGGTTGGTGGGCAAAATGCTGAGGGCCGTATTTTGCTCCAAAAGCTTAAACTAGATGTTGGTTCAAAACCTGAGTTG
This sequence comes from uncultured Marinilabiliaceae bacterium, assembly GCA_964608615.1. Lineage (GTDB taxonomy): Bacteria > Bacteroidota > Bacteroidia > Bacteroidales > Marinilabiliaceae > CALEUX01. The sequence goes on along the minus strand of CAZSQG010000082.1, from coordinate 9,212 downwards.
GATATTATTGATTTTCAAAGTGCTCACTCGGGTGGTTTGTCGGTGTATAAGTACCAAAATAGAAAGATTGCTATTGGTAATTATAGATATACTGAAGCGGGAGGTTTGTCATCACATGATTCGAAGGAGGATTATGGATTGCGCTTGTTGCTGTTTAATGATGAGGACGATTTGCTGAGCGTTTCAAAGGGGTGTTTTGATATTTGGCGGCTGTCTCCTGTATTTTACTCTATTGGCGATCAGGAGGGCTTGCTTATTCTGGCAGAGATGTCTGATGAAGAAGATAGGGGTGTTAAGGTTTATGTTTTAACTGATGATACGTTTAATTACCTCGGGCAAATTGATCTGTTGGCTTACAATGAAGGTCATTCAATTTCAGCACTTCCCATAATTGATGTTTACAGGTTTGGTGAGCATGATTTTGAATTTGCGTTTAGTTCAGAATATCTGTGGAAGGTTAATGAGGCCGATTATTCTTTTAGCAAAGTGCCGGCTGAAGACTATAGTTACCGTTACTTTGGCGGTGATTGGTCTTTGATTGTTCACTAATCGAAGATTAACGCAGTCAATATGGCAATCATAAAGTTCTCCTGATGAATCGGGACTATCTGTACCGGCTGAAAGACGGGAGGCTATACGACTACAAAATGATTTTCATTCCAATGTACGATGTAGGGAAGCAGGACGTCCTCCTGTAGTTTTTCCTGGTTAAGTTTTACGGCTCTGGTCCTGAAACCAATATTTTTGGCCGCATTACTAATATTTAGCAAATAACTGCCCTCACGCGACAAAAAGCAGAGTTCCTGGGCCTTAATTGAGGAGATGTGTTTTCCGTAATATTTAGCTACGATACGGAGTGCAGTTGGACCGTATCTTATTTATGAGAATTGTTGTATTTTGGGAAAGGAGAGCATTTAATTTATTGAGGTGGTTTTTCTGGTTTTCAAGTTTACGGTGATAAATATTGCTCCTGCTAAAGCTCCAAGATAAATTGCCAAATAAATTAAAATGCTTTCTGTTGAAAGCCTAATCGTTGAGGGTTCACTAAAAAATGCTATGGCATTAATAGAACTGTGTAGAAGTATTGGAATAAGCAGATTGTTTGTCTTGTAATATACTATGGCAAACATAACGCCATAAATAAGAAGAAAAATTATTCCTTCCGGATTAAAATGAATAATAGAAAATAATGATGCTGATATTAAAACTGCCCAAAGTAGTGAAGTCTTTTTTCGGCAATAGTTAAAAATAATTCCCCGATAGGCGAGTTCTTCAATTATTGGGGCAATTATTATTGTATTTATTCCTGATATTAAGGTGGTTAATCCGACGGATTTTGAAGGAGGAGTCTCAATTCTTATGAGTTCGTCTGTTAGTGAATAAACAAAATCAATAGGTTTTGTAAAGGGATTTACAACCACAAATATCAAACTGCCCAGGATTAACATTGTAATTATTTGTTCAAAACTAACCCCAAATTCAAAAGAAATATTGTGCTTTTTTTTAAAAAAGAATATCATTGGAATGAGTGAAACATAGCAAAGTCCTTCCAAAGATTGAAGATAAAGTTGAGGCGGTGAGTAACCCAAAATCATGGGCACTGTTCCAAAAAGGAATAGGAATAATGCATACCCAGTTAAAAAGATTAAAACTATAAAGAGGGTGTATGACAAAAGTATTAATGTTTTTTGCATGTCAATTTATTTATATTAGGGCCGAAAAAATCCGGTCCTTGTTTTGCTATTGATGATTGCCCCACCCCATTTTATGGGGTAAGATAATTAATAAATATTATATTAGCCCGTAATTAAACCGAGCAGTAAAATAAACAATTAAATTTGTACTGCTATGGAAAAAAAGACACGTTTTACAACAAAAATCATGACGGAAAATTGTTCTGTCTAAAGCATGGAGTAACTATTGCCAATATAAGCTTTTGGCGAGACCAATTTATTGAGCATGGTGCAGATAAATTTAAGCGTGTTCCTATGATTTATGCCTTAAAGGGCCCGAACGTATCATTGGCAAGCTTTAAATGGAGCTGGAATTGACAAGAAAAAGAACGAATTGGTAGCAAAGCTAAAATTTTTCATATCTTGCTATAGCTGTGTAACATTAAACAAACATCTACAATAAATACTAGACTTAAATACCAAACTATGAGAAACTTAACAAAACTAAATGTATTGCTTCTCGCAATTATGATTTATTCTTGCCAACACCATAGTGGTTATGAAATCACTGGAAATTTAACAGGGTTTCCTGATAGTACGGTAATTTACTTAAGAAATCTGAATACTGATGAAATATTTGATAGTACACTGATAGTTGGAAATGAATTTCAGTTTATTGGTAAACTAACTGATGAACCAGAACAAATTTGGTTGAACACAATTGTTAGCAATGAATTTATCTATACAGATTTATTAATTGGTAATGAAAAAATTAAAATAGAAGGAGATATAAGCGATTTTCCTTGGAATGTAAATATTACTGGGTCTCAGTCGCAAGATGATTATAATTATTTGCGAGATTTGAGAAAGTATCATGATTATAAAAGAGATTCTATATTAGATAGCTTTTTCGAATTACCACCAGATGTTCAGGAACAAAATGCAAATGATATTTGGAATGTTCAAATTAAATCTATTGATGATACAATTCGTGCATTACAAATTGAGTATGTTAAGTCACATATTAATACATATTCTGGAATAATAAACTTAGGATATTTAAAAAACTCATTACCCAAAGATACAGTTCAGGCTTTATACAATCAGTTAAACGATGAAATAAAAAGTAGTAAATATGCAAGGATTATTGAGATATATCTGAATGAAAAGATTTCCGAATTAGGAGATTACTATCATGATTTTACTGCATATAACGAAAATGGAGATACAATCATATTTTCAAATCTTATTGGTGAATATATACTTTTAGATTTTACTGCGGCTTATTGCGGACCATGTATTCAATCGGCGGAAGAACTAAGGTTGATTGACAGAACATATAGTGATTCAATTAAGATTGTAAGTTTTTCAGGTGATGTAAAAAAGGACATTTGGTTAAACTCCTTGAAAAGAGATAGTGTATCATGGGTAAGTTTATGGGATGGAAAAGGTAGAAGTAGTGATACTTATATAAAGTATGGTGTAGAGGGAGTTCCTTCATTTTTTCTAATGGACCCCAAAGGTATAATTATCGACATGTGGAGTGGTTACGGAAAAGGTTTGTTAGAATATAAATTAAAAAGATTCAAGAAAGATTAACAGTACACCAAATTGCTTCTTTAATATTGCTGACCAAAAAGCAGCTATAGAGACGAATTAAAAAAAATACAGTTTAGGTATGGTGAAGTATAATATAATGCCATTGGAAAATAACTAATTGCAATAATTCTCGTGCTTTTTTCATGTCTGTTTGTTTCATCGCTTTTCCATGATTTGAAAAAGCAAGATAAAAAGTACTAATTTAGTATCCCCATGTTTCAAAAACGGTCGTCCGGATGTTTACGGAATGGGTGTCTGAATGTTTCCAGAATTTGTATGCGTGACAATTAATGCTAAAAGGAAGCATGAATGTGACTCACAAATAAAACAAATATAGAAATCCCTGAAATGAATTTATTACCATTAAAAAAGGAGGTCTAATGAAAACAAAAAGGTTAATTCTAAGCACCTTATTAGGATTAGTATTTGGTTTTGTCTGTTATGGTTTTGCATCAAGCGGACAGAATGAAATATCAACAATTTTAGCCCTAAACATTATTCTGGGTAGAACATTAATCGGAGTCGCGATAGGAATAAGTCGCTTCACATTAAAGCATTGGTCATTACATGGAATTATAATGGGATTGGTATTTAGCATACCTGCTGGATTTGGAGCAATGTTAGGTACGGAAAATCCAGAATTTACACATACAATGTTGATGACATCGACAATAGTGATGGGAATGATTTATGGTTTCCTAATTGAATTAGTTACTTCGGTAATTTTCAAAGCAAGACAATAAAAAAACGCATGGCAACAAAGAGTGGTAGCAATAAGGGCTTCTATGGTTATGCTAATGTTATACCCCGCTCAAATTTTGGTGTATTTCAACAGGTAGATAGCCATTAATTCCTTACTGCTGCTACACTCAATTGTTTCTTTATTTTTATAAAAGACAGACTCCTGGGCTGAATAACAGATAAATATAAAATGAGAATATTGATAATACTTGCTCACCCGGACAACCAAAGCTTTAATTATGCAATAGCTAATGAGTGTAAGCAAAAACTTACAGAGAATGGGCATAACATAATATTTCATGATTTGCATGAAGAACACTTCGACCCATTAATTACTTCGACAGAAATTCCTAAAAATGCGAAGATTAATGACTTAGTTAAAAGGCATTGTGACGATTTAGTCCAGAGTGATGGGATAATTATTGTTCATCCGAATTGGTGGGGACAACCTCCCGCAATTTTAAAAGGTTGGATTGACCGAATTATTCGACCTGGAATAGCATATGAGTTCCATGATAGTGATAATGGTGAAGGAATTCCGATTGGATTATTAAAAGCAAAAACAGGTCTTGTTTTTAATACGTCAAACACAAATGCAGATAGAGAAAATACATTTTTTGGTGACCCTCTGGAAACGATTTGGAAAAACTGCATCTTTGATTTTTGTGGAGTAAAACAATTTGAGAGAAAAATATTTAGGATAATTGTTACAAGCGATTTAGACCAAAGACAGCAATGGTTGAAAGAAACCAGAGAATTAATTGATAAATATTTCCCTGAAAATTAAAACAGGAGGATAATAATAAAAAACGTGTGGTTGGTCTTAGATATAAACAACTAGATGGATTAAAGCAAATTATACTTAAAAATAAAGTTTTTATGGAAACGATAATTAAAGAACTATCCAAAATGAAGGTTGCCTATTTTGAAGGATTTGGTCCTGAATCTGAAAATGAGGCTCATAACAAAATGAATCAATGGCTTAAAAAAAATCATTTGGATAATAAACAGTATAGAGTTTTTGGTCATAATATAGATTTAGATGGCAATTTATCTAACGACCCTAATAATGTTGGATATAAATTAATGGTCACATTAGATGATAGTTATGACAACATAGATTCAGAGACTAAGATTGACTTTATTGAATCTGGCAGATTTGTCGTTACAGGTATTGAGGGAAATATATCTGATGGTGATGGTAAATGGATCATGGAAGGTTGGGGGGAATTAAATATGATGATAAAACAAGGTAATTATATAATTAAAAAACCCATGAGATGGTTTGAAGAGGAATTGGAACCTTCAAAACTTGGGAATCTTAGGCTTGATTTATACTTAGAAATTGAATAAAAACCTGAAATTTTAAGAAGCCATTTCGTTCTGCGCGTCGCATAAAAAATTGCGGGATAGTTGCTTATTTATGTGTATCGTCCGCTTCAATCCCTATGTACATCGGGATGTAACTTAACAGAAAAGTAGTTTGCGATCTCCAACATCTAATCTATGTGAGCGTAGTAGGAAGTTTAAAAGCATGACAGTCAATAGTTATATAAATGAATGCAAAAGACAAAAGCAGACAAGAATACATAGCAAGAATAAATAGAGTGATTGACTATATCGAAAAGCATTTAAACGAAGTTATTACACTTGATAAAATTGCTCAAATTGCTTGTTTTTCACCGTTTCATTTTCACCGTATTTTCTCAACCTTAACAAATGAAACAGTAAATGCTTTTATTCAACGGTTACGAATTGAAAAAGCAGCACAACAGATTAGAAATGACGAGAATGTTTCAATAAGCGAAATAGCTTATAATTGTGGGTTTGGTAGTGTAGCCCATTTTAGCCGAACATTTCGTAAATATTTTGGGTTGAATGCCAAAAAATACAGGGAAACTGAAAAAGCAATTTTTGCAAAAGACGGTTTGTATTTTAGCAAGAATGGTCAATTGACCAGCAAGATAAATCAAATGAGTCCAAATATTATAGGGCAAATTTGTAGTGATAGTATTAGTCAATTTAATCACTCAAATTTTATTATTATGGACACAAAAATCGAAATTAAAGAAATGCCTGAAATTAATGTCGTTTACTGTCGACACACTGGTCAGTTTAACCAAATCGGGAAAGCTTTTGAAAAGCTTATGAAATGGGCAGGTCCAAGAGGTCTATTAAACTTTCCGGAAACAAAAACAATCACTGTTTATCACGACGATCCTTCTATAACAGCGATTGAACAAGTTCGTCAAAGTGCTTGTATTACTGTAGATAACGATGTAAAGGTTGATGGCGAGATTGGCAAAATGAAATTAGAAAGGGGCAAATATGCTGTTGGTCATTTTGAAATTGATGAGAAAGGATTTGAAAAAGCTTGGAATACAATGTGTTTATGGTTTACAGAAAGTGGATATCAACCAAGGGATGGTTACCCGTATGAGTTATATTACAATTCACCGGATGAAGACTCTAAACGCAGATTTGTCTTAGATATTTGTATTCCAGTGAAAACGTTGTAGCTTTCGTCCGAGGTACCAATTATGCAATAGAGCGATTGAGATTTTATCTATCGCTCTATTATGTTTTATAGAAAAAGGTGAATTAAATATTAGAGAGTAAACTATGCCCAAACATATGAACTATAGATACATACAGCTTAATATATTTTCAGAAAAAGAAAGAGATAGAATTTCGCTCGATTTGTTTCAGGCGTATTTTGACACCGAAAAAAACAAGCGCAACACCATCAAAAGACAGTAGTGCGCAGAATGAGTTATAACACAATTTGTAACGGCAACTTTTAATACCAACAAAAGTTGGCAACATATTGATACTGATGCCACAATGTTAATAAGGATTATGTTCAAAAATTGTTTGAATAAATTACATGATAAAGTAATTATTTATATTTTTACGAAACAATAACTAAAATTCGAAAATGTATATCGTTTTAAAATTTGTAATTAAGGCATAGTTAACCTTAACAAACCACAGGTTAATGATTTTGTTTTTCGGAAATGTTTTTCTGAAACAGGTTTGTATTGCTTGAAGGTTAATGAAATCAACGTTTCATCTTGTAAGGAAACCGTTGGTTTCAATTTTTGAATTACAAATTTTAATTATGAGTCTAAAAAAATTAAATCAAGTCATAGGTTATCTATTGACAACATTAATGCTGTTGGCTTTATTGAACAGCGCTTATTTTTTCATATCTATTGTTAAACTTCAGATTGGCCAATGGTTGGCATTCAATGCTTGCTCTCTTGCCATAATATCTTATTTGGTATGCTTTGCCTGTTTTAAAATCATAAAAAAAGATTTCTTTCTGGCAATTGCTTTGATTCCGTTGTATTATTATGGCTCTATGGGACTTTTTGTTGTACCCTGGAACGCAGCCAATACGTTTTCACAAATTACCCACATTATAATCACATTAAATGTGATTTGGATATTATTTGTGTTACTCAAAGAATCCCGATATGAATCTTTAGGCATAGGATTACTAATAGGAGTGCTTGTATTTGTACCTGTATTTGCCGTAATTCAATCTTATTCACAGTTACATATGGCAGATTTTATGCAAATGCTTCAAAAAGTACAATAATTTTCAATCAACCAATTCTCTTTTCAATATGAAAAGAGAATTGGTTTTAAATAAACTCTGTTGAATAAAAAAATAAATACAATGTTTGATATAAGGAAAATTCAAGAACAAATCATATACAATGCAGTAAAAATAGAGAGTAATGAAGAAACAGCTCTAAAAATTGTAAATGGGGATGGAGAAAATAATCCGATATGGGTAAAGAATTCTATGAAAAGGTTGGAGGATAATTTTGACAAAAAAGCAATTAAGAAAATAAGGATGAATTGTCAATGTGGTTATGGTATGGACGAAAAATTAGCCTTACTAAAAGAACTAGTTGATTTATCCTCCAGTTTGGAAGAATTTGCCTGCCACGTTAAGGCAAAAGCTGCCGGAATATCTTTTCGTAATGGTGAACTTTATTTGCAGTTTCCTTTTTGTCCGTGTCCAATGCTTGCTGATGTAGATAAATTGGAAACAAATACTTGGTGCCAATGTACAACGGGTTATAGTAAAGTTATTTTTGAAAAAGTGTTTGGTTGTAAGGTAGATGTTGAGCTTTTAAAAAGTATAAAAATGGGTGATGACATTTGTTTGATGAAAATTATTCCTCTTGAAACAATTCTATTTGATTAAAAAGCACGGTTCCCAACATCATGTTTAAAATATTGGGGATTAGGTGATTCCTTGAAAATGTTTGCTCATGATCAATGTTTGTAACGGCATACAGTGACGATGCCCGCAAACCCCAATATTTTATATATGTGTACATTACTAAACATAATAACAAGCTATAATAAAAACTTTAAACAGAAAAATAAAAAATGAGTACTAATTGTGCTTTGACAGAATAAAAATTTAGTGTTATTTTAACTATAATTTATTTTATTTGCCCTAAACGGGTATAAGCAAAAACATGGGACAAAGCTCTATGAAAAACATGGGAATAATAGTTCGCCATGAAAGGGCTAAAGCAATTTATTCACTTGATTTTCATGCTTTCAAGGAAAATGGCGTAGATGTCATTATTGGAAGAATAAAAAAAACAATCGTCAAAATGGATAAAAACAAAAGGTCAAGCGTATTATGACTCCTACTGGCAAAGCGGATATGGTATTTTATCTGTAAATCCTTCTGAAACAGACGTTGTTATTAACGATATAATAAACCAGGATAAACATCATAAGAAGGTTTCATTTCAGGATGAATACAGGGCATTCCTTAAAAAAAACAAAATATTTACGTATGAAAAATATGGTTGGGATTAGAAATTTGCTATCGCCCATTCAGGGCTCAATCTTATTTTATCTCCAACAACCTGGGGTTTCGCCTCAAGTTGCTGATAAAACCCTTACGAGGGCTTAATTAAGAATAAATCTGTCAAATTAGAACTAATAATTAAAACTAGATTAAAATGAAAAACCAAAAAAGATTTCAAGTTTACCTATTACTGGCGATTGGTATAATTACATTTTTTGCAGGTAGTTGCAAGAAAGATGACCCAATTGTCACAACCGACCCACTTGTTATTACCTATGCAGACATCCCAGCCGGCACCTTTACCATGGGTAGCCCCGACAGCGAAGTAAATCGGTACTCTGATGAAGCGCAAT
>CAZSQG010000081.1:0-19764 GCA_964608615.1 uncultured Marinilabiliaceae bacterium | reverse complement strand
ACCCGCGACCCTCAGCTTGGAAGGCTAATGCTCTATCAACTGAGCTACTCCCGCATTAAAATTGCTTTTTTGTGGGGGGAGGAGGATTCGAACCTCCGAAGTCGTAAGACAACAGATTTACAGTCTGCCCCAGTTGGCCGCTTTGGTATCCCCCCTTTTTTTTAGCGATGCAAAAGTACCATTATTTTTTAAACTTCCAACTTAAACTAACCATTTTTATTGCAGTAATTGCGGCCTCATCACCTTTGTTTCCGTGGATTCCACCGGCTCTATCTTCCGCTTGCTGCTGATTCATAGTTGTTAATAATCCAAATATAAAGGGGATGCTATATTTCACATTTAAATGGGCAATTCCTTGTGTTACACCTTGGCAAACATAGTCGAAATGTGGAGTGTCGCCTTGTATTACACAGCCAAGACAAATAACGGCATCTACTTTAGTTTGTTTTGCCAAAAGACGTGCACCTGCAGTCAACTCAAAGCTACCAGGAACGCTAACAGAAATAATGTTTTCTTCGTGTGCCCCATGCTTAAGCAGAGTCTCTTTTGCTCCATTAAAAAGGGCTCCGGTTATAGCAGTATTCCATTCCGAACAAACAATACCGAATTTCATTTTATCTGCCGATGGTATTTCTTCGGGGTTATAAGAGGACAAATTTTTCAGACTTGTTGCCATAATACATTGTTTTTTAGAAAAAAGAGGCTGCTTTAATAAAAGCAACCTCTGGATTATGCACTTAAAATGAACTCTTATTTCAAAGAAACACGTGTAATATACTTGTCTATTTGTCGTGCTTCATTACTGTTTTTATATTGATCTTTAATGGTCTGATATGCTTCAAGCGCCTTTTGATTTTGACCTGTCTGCTCAAACAAAACACCCTGTTTTAATAAGTAGAAAGGAGCAGTTAAGAGATTTTCGAATGAAACGGCTTTTGCATACCATACTAAAGCTTCTTCTTTATTGTCAAGTTCAAGATAGCAGTCGCCAATTGCCCCTGCTGAAATTGTTGCTAACTCCTGATCCTTGGATTTAAATTTCTTTAAAGTTTCGATTGCATTTTCAAATTCTCCAAGATGAAGATAACTGATCCCGGCATAATAACGCGACAATTTGCCAACTTTAGTTGCACTATATTCATCCATAATTTCAAGAAATCCAGGATTTACACCGTCACCATCAAGGGCAAGTTGAAAATCATCATGCTCAAAATTCAACTGAGCTGTATAAGCTTGTTTTTGCGCTTCTTTATTAAGAGGAAGAATATAAAGCTGTTTATAAGCCCAATATCCACCTACAATTAAAACCAGAGCCAACACAATGATGGTAAGCATTTTTTGGTTTTCTTCAATAAACTGTTCAGTCCTGCCGAGAGCTGTCTCAACATTTTTTAAAGCATCGTCCTCGTTGTTTTTATTTTTTGACATATTTATCAATTTTTATTGGATTGGCAAATGTAGTTTTTTTACTACTAATTAAAAAACGAATGATAAAAAATTCAGTTGCAAAATTAATGACACAAAAATATTGATTTTATTGGATTTTTAAGCTTTGCTTGTGTTTAAAAAGCATGGAGGATTCACTTTCCTTTTGTTACATTTGTGCAATCAAATATTTTACGGATGTATTTATCACATTTAAACATTCTTAATTTCAAGAATATCCTGCAAACGGAGCTTGATTTCAATTCTGGAATCAACTGTTTTGTCGGAAAAAACGGGGCAGGAAAAACTAACTTACTTGATTCTATTTATTATTTATCTTTTTGTAAAAGTTATTTTAATCCTGTGGACAGTCAGGTTATTTGTCACGATCAGGATTTTTTTGTTGTTCAGGGATCTTATCTGAGACAAGGTTTAGAGGAAGAAATTTATGCTGGTTTAAAAAGGAGTCAAAAGAAACAATTTAAGAGAAACAAAAAAGAATATCCCAAGTTGTCTGATCACATTGGTTTATTACCTCTGGTTATGGTATCTCCAAGCGATGAACGGGTTATTGCCGATGGGAGCGATCAGCGTCGTAAATATATCGACAGTGTAATTTCACAATGCGACAAATCATATCTGGAGCAATTAATTAGGTACAATAGGGCCTTGAATCAACGCAATGCACTAATAAAGAACGGAAGAAATATTAAATCTTCACTTGAATCGCAACTTGAAGTATGGGATGATCAGCTTTCAACGTTAGGATCATTCATCTTTGAAAAACGATTACAGTTCATTAGTGATTTAATGCCGGTTTTTCAGAAATACTACAATATTATTTCAAATGGTCACGAAAAGGTTGATATTATTTACCACTCACACCATCAAAAAGGAGAATTAACCAATATGTTAAAAGCAAGTCGTGAGAAAGATGTGATACTTGGATACACAACAAAAGGTGTGCACCGCGACGATCTTGAGTTATTGCTTAATGGTTTTTTGGTAAAGAAAGATGGCTCGCAGGGACAGAAAAAAAGTTTTCTTATAGCATTAAAGCTTGCTCAGTTTGAGTTTTTAAATGCATATAATAAGTTTGCACCAATATTGCTTTTAGATGATGTGTTTGATAAATTAGATAGTGAAAGAGGCGACCGGTTAATAGAATTAGTGAGTGATGATAGTTTTAAACAAATCTTTATTACTGACACCCAACATAAAAGACTAGATGATATTGTATCCAAAACAGGTAAGCCGTATTCATTTTTTCAAGTTGAGAATGGTGATGTGTTACAAGACAGAGTATAGCGTTGTGATCCATTAGAACTATCATACCAAAACAAAATGGCAAAGGACAGATATAATAAAAGTCAGTCAATAAAAGATATACTTGCTGATATTCTTAAAAAACCAGAACTCAGCAAAGGGATTTATGAAACGCGTGCCCTTGAAGCCTGGGCAAAAGTGTTGGGGCCATCTGTATCACGAATAACCACAAAAACCTACATATACGGTGGTGTAATGTATGTTCAACTCAACTCCAGCATTATACGCAGTGAGTTACTTATGCATAAAGACCAAATTATATCATCAATTAATAAAGAGGTAGGAGCACATATTATTAAGGATTTGGTAATAAGATAAATTTATATGATTAATTTAAATTGTTCCATTCCACTAAAAAAGAAACGGCTTTCCCTGACAGCACTTTCATCACTGTCGGATCCGTGAATGGCATTATGCGTTTTATCTTTTGCAAACAATTTCCGAATGGTTCCTTCGGCTGCTTCTTTAGGATCGGTAGATCCAATGAGTTTTCTGAAGTCATCAACAGCATTATCTTTTTCAAGCATAACAGCAACCACCGGGCCTGAAGACATAAATACCACAAGGTCGTTAAAAAAGGATTTTTCGCGGTGTTCTTCATAGAAAATTTCAGCCTTTTCGGCCGACAATTGTATCATTTTCATGGCTTTAATGTGAAACCCGTTTTTTTCGATGTAAGCCAGGATTTCACCGATATGGTGCTCTTTTACGGCATAGGGTTTTATCATGGTCAGGGTTATTCTTCCTTTCATTTTCTTTTTTATTTGTGCAGGCTTAAATTATAAAACTATGAGCAATTTACAAATACATGAATTAATTATTTCCATAATAATTGCTTTTTGAGGTATCTGAAGTTTAGGTTGTTTTGCCAATGGTTTTATCATAAAAACAATAAAGGAGTTATAAATATGTATGCAACCATAAATGTTTCGATCAGTTGTGGTTTCTATTAATGGTTTGATTTTTTTTTGTTTCTTTGCTTTTAAAAATATGTATATAGCAATAATATCTGTTAACGTTCAATGGCAGTATTTTTCTATATCTTTGTATAAAAATTGAAATGAATATGTCTTCACCAGATAATCGGTTTGAACAATTTAAAGAGTTTCTTTCAAAAACAAAGAAAATTGTAATTGTTCCGCATAAGGATCCTGATGGTGATGCCATAGGTGCCTCTTTGGCTTGGTATAATGTTTTGACTAAATGTGATTTCGAAGTTTGTATTGTCTCTCCTTCAGAATTACCGGTGGGGTTAAGTTGGATGAATGGTTTTGAAGAGATAATGGTTTTTGAGGAGAACCCAATGGTGTCGACTACAAAAATTAATGAATGTGATTTATTATTTTTTCTTGATTTCAATTCCATTTCAAGAGTTGGAAAGATTAAAGAATTACTGAAAAACTCATTAGTTCCTAAGGTTGTTATTGATCACCATCCTTATCCTGAAGATGGAATAGGCGATTTGATGTTTTCAGAAACAGAAGTTTCTTCAACTTGTGAATTGTCGTATAATGTGATGATGGAAATGGGTTTTGAAGTTGATCTGGCAGAGGCCGAGTGTTTGTATGCCGGAATAATGACAGATACTGGTATTCTGAGTTATAACTCTTCACGCCCTGAAATATATCATGTAGTGGCCGATTTGATTTCAAAAGGTGTTGATAAGGATAAAGTACATCGTGAAGTGTTTCACAGTAACTCCTTAGACAGGATGTTACTACTTGGGCATGCTCTTTGTAATAAACTTGAAGTATTGCCAGGTTTACCAGTTGCATTTATTTCACTGTCGAACGATGATTTGGTGCGTTATAACTTTAAACCTGGCGATACAGAAGGACTTGTTAATTATCCTCTTTCAATTGATGGGATTGATATTTCAGCTCTATTTATTGAGAAGGAAGACAAATTTGTTAAAGCTTCATTCAGGTCAAGAGGAAAAGTTGCCATAAATAAGTTTTCGGAACTCTATTTTAATGGAGGAGGACACTTAAATGCAGCTGGAGGAGAAATGCATGATACCCTTGATAATAGTATCATATTTTTCAAGTCGGCGATTGAATCATTTTTGGCCAACAATGGTATAACATGTGAAAACAATCGGCAGAAGGTTAAAAGTGAAGATTAACTAATAAATGAGGTATGATTTTTGTTGCTAGAGCTATTTTAATAGCATGCTTTTTTGTCATTTGTAGTTGTTCCGGATCGCAGAACAGACCCGAATCTCGTTCAAAAAGTAAAGAGATTTCTCTTGAGATGTATATTAAAATTAATAAACAGTTGGTTGAGGATGAGCAAAAAGCAATAGAGAGTTATGTTGTTGAAGAGGGCCTTGAGATGAACCGTACGCAAACAGGGTTATGGTATTCTATAACAAAACCCGGTATTGGTGCAAAAATCACTAAGGGCCAAATTGTAACCCTTGATTATCGGATTCGTTTGTTGGATGGAACCTTATGTTATTCGTCGGAGGATAATGGATATAAAAAATTCATGGTAGGTCAGGGAGGAGTTGAATCGGGTCTTGAAGAAGGGGTGTTATTGCTACAAAAAGGGAGTAATGCATTTTTTATTATGCCACCGCATCTAGCCCATGGTTTAGTGGGCGATGACGAAAAAATTCCATCAAGAGCTATTTTACGCTATGAGGTGGTTGTTTTAGAAGTAAATAATAATAATAATAATTAGTTATATGATGAAGCGTTTCTTATTGTTTTTTTCTCTGTTAATTCTTGTGTTTTGGTCTTGTAAAAAAGATAAAGATGAAGAGGAGGAGGAGTATGTAATTCCTGATCTTGAAGAATATGTAACGGATAATTTTCCGGAAGCTCAATATATCGAAGAAGAGGGGTTTTATATTTACATTACCTCCGAAGGAACCGGACCAAAACCAACAGAAGGAGAAAAGCTTTATACTTATTATCAGGGTACTTTATTAACCGGTGAAATTTTTGATGCTGTTATCAGATCTGATATTGCTGATGAACCTAAATTTCCATATACTTTTATACTAAACAGCAGTTCGGTAATAAAAGGATGGAACAAAGGATTTTCCCAATTAAAAAAGGGTAGTAAAGCGGTATTATTGATTCCCGATAGTTTGGCATACGGAAACATCAAGCTAGGTAAAATTCCACCAAATTCACCGCTGCGTTTTGATGTGGAATTGCTCTATGTTAAATAAGGGGGCTGCGATCAGGTAGCTTTAAGGAAGTAGAATCATTAATTGTTTCATATTATGAAGATTAAAAAAAGCATTCAAAAAATTGTATTCATTACAGCAGTTATTTCAATGGCAATAATGGGATGCGATGATCCATATAAAAGCGTTGACTATAGTAAATTGGAAGCCGAAGAAAAAGCTTTGCTTGATAAGTATCTGGTTCAAAATCTGGAAAGTTTGAGTGCTGAAGCTATTGATACAATTCATAATAAGAAAAATGGATTAATATATTTTGAAATGGAGACGGGAACAGGAGATTCAATTCTTCCGGGAAATGTGGTTGGTTTCAGGTATAAATATTATGAGCTTGGCCTTGATAAAGATGATAAACCTACTTTATACCCATGGGTTACAAATAAAGATGAAGTTGATCCATATGTTTATAAGGTAGGAGTACCAAATAATGTAGCATTTTGGGGAGTTGATCAGGGAATAAAATATATGCATCATTTGGGAAAAAGCAAGATAATAATTCCATCGGCATTAGCAACAAATAATTATATTACAATTGTTGCTGAGATAGAGGTTACTTATCTTGTGAATAGATAAATTTATTATTGAAATATTTAAGCCCATGCTCTGGTAAATACCAAAGCATGGGCTTTTTTTTGTCAAATTAATACTATTCAGAAAATCTAATCCATAAATTTCTTAAATAACGATACAAATATATGTCCTCCAAAACCGAATGTATTATTCATCGCAATATTAACTTCCTTCTTCACGCATTTATTGGGCGTAAGATTAAGATCCTTGTTAATTAACGGATCAATTTCGGTTAGGTTAATTGTTGGAGGTATTATTCCTGTATTAATAGCTTTAATACAAGCAATGGCTTCAATTGCCCCGGCAGCACCTAATAAGTGGCCTGTCATGGATTTGGTTGAACTGATATGTAATTTATCGAGCGATTTCCCAAAGACAGAACAAATAGCCTTACACTCACTTAAGTCTCCAACAGGGGTTGAGGTACCGTGTGTGCTAACATAATCAACATCAGAAGGAGAGATGCCTGCTTCTTCGATGGCATCATTCATTGCTGCCACAGCACCAATTCCATCGGGATGAGTTGCAGCTATATGGTAAGCATCAGAACCAAAACCACCTCCGGCAACTTCACAATAAATTTTAGCACCGCGTTTTTTTGCATGCTCCAATTCTTCTAAAATAAGAACACCTCCACCTTCACCCATCACAAATCCATCGCGCGATGCCTCAAAAGGACGTGAAGCTGTTTCGGGCGAATCATTCCGTTCAGATATGGCTTTCATTGAACTAAATCCGCCTAATCCAGATCGGGTAATACAAGCTTCCGATCCTCCAGCAAAAATAATATCAGCTTTACCTAATCTTATTGTATTAAAAGCATCAACAATGGCATTGTTACCCGATGCACAAGCCGATGTTGTTGTATAGCTTAATCCTCTTAAACCATAGCGGATAGAAATTAGTCCGGCAGCCATGTTTGAAATCATCTTTGTGATGAAAAAAGGACTGAAACGAGGCGAATCCAATCTTTGACCAAAGGCCAAAACCTCTTCTTCAAAAGTTTGGATACCACCAATTCCCGTTCCCCAAATAACTCCAATTTTCCCTAAATTCAGAGTGCTAAAATCAATTTTGGAGTCTTTTATACATTCGTCAATAACAGCCATGGCATATTGTGAGAATAAATCCATCTTACGCGCTTCGGGCCTTTCCATAAACTGTAAAGGATCAAAGCCTTTAACTTCGCCGGCAAACCTGGTTTTAAAGGGAGATGGATCAAATTTGGTTATTTCGGCTACACCACTTTTTCCGATAATAAGGTTTTCCCAATAGTTATTCACATTATTACCTATTGGAGTTAATGCACCTAAACCGGTAACCACTACTCTTTTTAATTTAATTGCATTCATCTGTTTATATTTTGTTTATTATCAGTCAGATAACCTCCCGTCTTTCAGCCGGGACAGGTAGCCCCGCTAATGAGCGGGGGAACTCGCCATATAATTCCCGATAGATCGGGACAAATTGGTCCCGACTGAAAGGCGGGAAGCTATTCCCCTGTGTGAGTAAGGTATACTCATGGCTTGTTTCATCTAACTATGTATGTTTAAATTAACTATATACTATCGTAAGCCCACTTTAAATGAACGGCCCCCCAGGTAAAACCACCTCCAAAAGTGGCTAAAAGCAGATTATCGCCCTTCATTAAGCTTTTTTCAAGTTCCCAAAGACATAATGGTATAGTAGCAGAAGTGGTATTACCATATTTTTCAATATTTATCATGACCTTTTCCTTGCTTATACCCATTCGACGAGCAACCGCATCAATTATTCTTAAGTTTGCCTGATGGGGGATAAACCATTTAATATCATCTGGTTGCAAGTGGTTTCTTTCCATTACATCAATTGAAACATCAGCCATCTTTGATACAGCTACTTTAAAAACTGCTTTACCATCCTGATATATATAGTGTTCTTTTGCATCAACCGTTTCATGTGAAGCCGGTTTGAATGATCCGCCAGCTTTAAGGTACAGAGAATCTTTCCCTACACCGTCGGCATGTAATTTGCAATCTATTACACCAATATTTTCCGTTGTGGGCTCCAATAACATTGCAACGGCAGCATCACCAAATAATATGCAGGTTGAGCGGTTGGTATAATCAGTTATTGATGACATTTTATCAGCAGCCACCAAAAGAACTTTCTTGTACTTTCCTGATTCAATAAAATGAGTTGCGGTTTGTAGTGTAAACAAAAAACCCGAACATGCAGCACTTACATCAAATCCCCAGAAATTTTTAATGCCTGATTTTTCGGCAATAATGCAAGCAGTGGAAGGAAAAGCCATATCAGGGGTGACTGTTGCTACCAAAACTAAATCAATTTCTTCTGGTTTAACACCGGTCTTTGCAAGTAATCGTTTAGTTGCTTCGGCACCCATTTCGGAAGTACCACGACCTTCTCCTTTTAAGATTCGTCTTTCTTTTATACCTACTCGTTGCATTATCCATTCATCTGAAGTATCAACCATTTGGCTTAATTCTTCATTGGTTAAAATGTATTCCGGAAGATAGGCTTCGATGCCAGTAATTGCAGCTTTTATTTTATTCATATTCAAAGCTTTCATTAATTATAATTGATAAATTTAATTGTTTTTTCTTGTTAAGCTTAATAATCCATTGATGAAAGTCAAAGGATGTACAGGATTGCCTGCTATATATAAATCAACATGATGTTTAGTTAAAAAACTTCGGTCAATAGCCGGACTGTCGGCAAATATACCTCCACTTATGGCATCGGTTCCTGCCAGGATAATTATTTTTGGATCAGGTATAGCATTATAACATATTTCCAAAGGTTCTGACATGTTTTTGGTAATGGGTCCGGTAATAACAATCCCATCGGCATGCCGTGGCGATGCAACAAAATCAATACCGAATCTGCTGAGGTCAAATTGAACATTGTTTGAAGCAGTTAGTTCCCATTCACAGCTATTATCTCCTCCGGCCGAAACTTCTCTTAATTTTAACGAATGGCCGAAAACACGATGTATTTCTTTTCTTACTTTATTCGGATCTAACATTATCAACGCATTTGTTCCTTCATGAATGACTAAACTTTCCCGTACATTGGTAGATAGTTTATAATCGGTTGTAAATCTTATTTTTTCGGGAAATTGTATTGCGCATTCACCACAAAAGGTACATTTGCCCAAATCGATGCGGCAAGGGTTACTGGCAATTGCCTTTGTAGGACATAAATCAACAAGCAAATCTTCATCAACTTTTATCTTGGTAATGACAGGTCGTCCCCTGAATATTCCAGGTACCTGAGCGTTTATAACGTCGGGAATAAACTGTTTTCCCTGATGCCACATTATTTTTAAGTTTTTAAGCATCGCTCCTTAATTTGTGATACGATTAACTAATTGATTGGTGTAATCTATACGGTTCTCTATAACTAATGGTGACGCACAACATTGTTTGGCTGCCAATGCAAAAGCAGGAACTACCTCTTTTAACAATGTAAGATTTGAAGATTTTGGAATTATGTATTTCGATCCAAAAGTAACAATATTATCATTATTTGAATCCCCAAAATTATTTTTTACCATATTTACCATATAACGAACTGCTTCATGATTCATTTTAAGAATAATTGTTTCATGAGTAAATAATTTGTTTTTTTAAGGTCGTATAGCCTCCCGTCATTCAGCCGGGACAGGTAGCCCCGCTAATGAGCGTGGGAACTTGCAAGAGAATTTTGGCTCCGCCGATTTTCAATTCATCTCTGTTTGTGATTTCCGAATCATGCTCGTTTCATATGTAACAATTACCCGGTGGTTCTCGTTTTTTTTTCTTATTAAAAAGTAAATCTTTGTTTTTCACACGATTATCTGTTATCTTAAAAGCTATAAATCGTGCCCACTGTATGAAAAATTAAAACTTTTATTGCAAACAGGGAAATCCGATATTTCATTGTTTCGTACAGCCTGAGCTAAGGCCATCCAGTTATGATGCGATGGGTCTTTAATTTTGTATGTTTTAAGATTCCCTTTTGCATCGGTAATGGCGCAATGACAAATTTCGCCACGCCAGCCTTCTACTAAAGATAAAGTGAACTTTTCTTTGCCTGGATTAAAGGTTATGTTTTGAGGAGAACTAAAAACAGGAACCTTACTTATTAGAGTTTTGCAGTAACTGATGGATTGATAAATCTCTTCCCGCCGAATTTGAGCTCTGGAAAAAACATCACCATTTTGTTTTATTATAGGCTCATGCATTATTGTTTTATTGTAAAGGCCGAATGGATGTGATGAGCGTATATCCCTTATTAATCCGCACGTGCGAGCAACCATCCCAACAGCACCAATTTCAAGAGCTTCGTTGTGGGTTACAATTCCAGTTCTTTCCATTCGCGAGAGAGTACTTGGCAATCCAAAGAATTGATTGGACATTTCAATAAAATCAGGTTCGTAATCATAAAATACTTTATAGAGCCTTTCTGCCAGTTTAGGAGAAAAAGGATAATTTATTTTACCTGGTCTGATCAATCCCTTGGCCAAACGATTACCGCCCCATTCCTGAAAAAAATTCACTATAGGAGTACGTAATCTTCCGTAAACCGAATTTCCAAGCTGATAGGCAATGTCGCCACATATTGCCGAAAGATCGCCTGTATGTATTGCCATTCGTTCTAATTCTAAAGCAAGGGTGCGGGCATATTGCAGCGAATCATCCGATGGTACATCACATAAACTTTCCCAAAGATTGGCAAAAGCTGTGGTATGTCCAATAACTGTATCACCAGCAATGTTTTCGGCTATAGTGGCACGTTCAAGTAATTTTGTTTTTTTCAGAAATAATTGCTCAATACCCCGGTGCTGGTAACCCAATTGTATTTCGAGATGCATGATTTGTTCTCCATTGCAGATGAAACGGAAATGGCCGGGTTCAATAATTCCTGCATGAATAGGACCAACTCCTACTTCATGCAACTCATTACTATCAACACTGTAAAATGGATAGTTTTCAATGGTTGAACTTGAGTCGTACCTGTTATGTGCAAAACGATAGGGCTTTAGCCAGGGATGGTCGGAATAGTTAACTCCATAATTTTCATGGATTTCTCTTTCGAATTTCTCAAAATTATGGTTTTGTGCGGTAAAAGAAGGGTATTCTGACTTATCATTAATCACAGCTGATGATACAAATATTTCATGTGTTGAATCGTCGGCAATGCAACAAAACAGAGTTAGTTGGGTTTCATCTTTTACACCAAAATAATTAACACAATGCCTGTTGGGTTCACTCAGAAGCAAATTAAGATTTGTTTCCATAAACTCAACATATGAAAGCTCCGGAATTTCATTTAAGTTAACCGTTTGGTTATTATATAGTTTAATGTATTTCATCCGTTTATCTTTAAATTTTAATGGTTGTAAGGAACATCCATGATATTAAAAATAATCATCCTCATTTTTGGTGTTATCCCCAGTGGATGCTTCATACAGCTTTAATGTACCAGGTTAACGGCATTCTCAATAAGTTGTACAAAAATTGCTGGTGGATTATAAGCCAGATAAACTGATAATGCCAGCAGTGCAAATTGAGAAGCAGATTCCCATGGATTAATTTTTGGAATTATACTTTCGTTTATAAACATTGGAGGGGTAAATAACAACTTGAAAATATTAGTGCCAAAACCCCAAATAATCATTGTTAATAATAAAAGCACAAAAACCAGTACAAGTATATATTGGGCTTCAAATAATGATTGAAAAATCAAAAATTCACTTAAAAACAAACCTGATGGTGGCATGGCAGTTGCTGAAATAAAACCTAGTAGGACAACAATAGCCCCAACCTTGTTGTATTTGAAATAATGCCCCACATCATAGATGCTTTTACTTTGATAAACTCTGTAAATCTGACTAAACTGAAAGAAAAGACTGGATTTTACAAACGTGTGGAGGATTATATGAAGAATTGCAGCGTAAACACCAATTCCACCAACGGCTAGGCCCAATATTACTAACCCCATATGCTCTATACTTGAATAAGCGAACATCCGTTTTATATTCTTAATATGGGTCATATAAACAGTTGCCACAAAAATTGAAAGCACCGCTGAGATAATAAGAATTATTGACGCCCAATGCTGTATTTGAGTAAATGAAATAATGGCATAAACACGGTAAATACCAATAAATCCCATATTCATAAGCACACTTGAGAATAGAGCGCCAGCCGGTGCCGGTGCTTTATCCTTTGCACCAATCCCAGCCGTGTACATAGGAACTAATCCAATTTTGGCAGTGAAACCTGTAAATATAAAAAGGAAGGCAAGTTTAAGCCAGAATAAATCCAGTTTATCATAGTGTTCCATAATGGAACCAAATGACATGTTATCGATGCCAGCTGGTTTCATTGACAGACTTAGGAATAGAATTCCTATATAAATAAAGGTAATGCTAATGGCACAAATAAACACATATTTCCAAACTCCTTCGAGTGCGCGTATGTTACGATGGTGGTATATCAGTGCAGATGCGCTTAATGTTGATAGTTCAACAAATATCCATGTAACGGCTATATGGTCCGATAAATAGGCCATGCTGCATGCAGTGACGAGCATTATCATCGCAGCAAAAAAGAGACCTCTTGAATGTGGCGTTTCATCATGGATAGTAATGTATCGGTAGCTATGATAAAAAGCCGGGATACAAACAATTGACAGCGAAAATAGAAGTAATATTCCCAATGCATCTGGCTTGAAAAATTCAAATTGAATTGTGTCAAGGTTATTATATTCAACAAAACTCAATGTCCATAACAGGATTAGATAACTCGTAACTAAAGCATAGTTAATAAGCGTACTCCTGTTAAAATATAGCCAACCGCAAATAATAATAGTTCCAATTAAAAAAATGGCAATCATATTTCTTAATCTTTAAGATTTCGTAAAAGGTTAACATCGGGGTCTTTTAACACATCCCCAAGCTTATTAAAGAAAATTCCAAGGATAAGAACGCTGGCAAAGATATCAAGCATAATGCCTAAGTTTACCAGCATAGGCATTTCGTTACCAATAGCCAGAGCTAAAACAAAGACTCCGTTTTCGATAACAAGGTAGCCAATAACATGTGTGATAATTTTTTTTCGGGATACAATAAGATATAAGCCCGTAAAGAGATTAGATAAAGCAACAACAAAATAGGTTTTATCCAAATTTTTATCTTCAACGGCACTTGATAAAATGATTGTGATTATTATTATCAGGGTAACAATAATTAATGATATAAAACTTGGTAAATATGGCTCTGCCTCACGGGTAATATTGTTTCGCTTGATAATGTATTTGATAAATAACGGAACAGCAATTGCCTTAAAAACTATTGTCTCAAGCATAATAAAGACAAGGTTGGCAATATTAATTTCGGTAAGAGTGAGATAGGTAACACCAAAAAGAATAAAGCCCTGAAAAATTAAGATATTCAGGTACGTATAAATCCTGTTGGCAATACTCATAAAGAGCAAAGTAATGGTAAATGTTATCAATAATATATCCGTCATATTAGTATGATTTAAATAAATTTCCCCATAACCAGTAATACTCCAAAAAAGATAAGTAGTGATACCGACGTGAGAATAAAAATAAATTGTGGATTATGACTCATTCTGAATCTGGCCATAAATGACTCCAAAATTCCTATGATAACCGCGAAAACAATTTGAATAGATAAGAATATTGGAATTGAGAATTGAAGTGACAGTGTGCCAATGAAAATGTCAGAAATAATTGCCCCATACATAGCAAACTTTAAAAATGAGGTATACATAATCAATCCCAAATCGAAGCCGCTGTTATCCAATATCATAACTTCGTGAATCATTGTGAGCTCCAGATGTGTTTTGGGATCATCAATAGGCATTCGGCTATTTTCAATCATGGCAACGAATATCAACACAAAAGTTGCCAACATACCAATAAGATAGGATATATAAGAGCCATAGTTCAGCGTACTAAAAATATCATAAAATGAAGTATGACCGGTAAATAAGGCAAACGAACCCATAAGGATAAAAAATGCAGGTTCAACAAGCATCGAAAATAATGCTTCGCGACTGGCGCCCATGCCTTCAAAACTACTTCCGGTATCTAAGGCTGAAATGATAGATAAAAACTTGCCGCATGACAATATGTAGGCAAACATAATGAAATCGCCATTAAACGAAATCAAACCTGGTTTACTGCCAAATGGGACCATTAAAATTGCCATTAAAACCGATGTGAAATAAACTGTTGGAGCTATTTTAAAAATAAAACTGGTTGTTTTACTATACACCGATCCTTTTTTCCAAAGTCGGATAACATCTTTCATGGGCTGCATTAATCCTGGCCCTTTTCGTCCCGATGCCAGGCTTTTTGTATTTATCACTATTCCCACAAAGAAAAAGCTCACAAATATTATGAGTAAAAGACTGACCATTTTATAGTTGGTTTAAAAAGTTAATGAACACGTTTATCTTTGAAATAAAAATTGGGATAAGTATGGTTGCTATAATAAAGATGAATCCGTATAGTATGTATGATTGGATATTACCATTTTGAAGAAATAAAAAATTGTTTAAAAACCTTTTATACAATTGAATAGGTTTATCAATAAATGCAAACTCAATTTTATCGTATGGGTGAGTTACCTGTTCAATGGGCCCGGGATAAATGCCAGATGCAATTTTCTTATCTTTTTTAATGAACAGTATTGGCTCGGATAGTTTCCGGTATGTTCGAATAAATGATGATGCTGAATATTGCATTTTTTTACCATCTCCAATATAACCACAATTCCATGTGTTATCAATTTTATTTGTGCAAGCTAATGTTATACGATGCCTGATAAAAAGAAATAATGTTGTTAGAACAATAAATCCCAACGAATACCATCCAATAAAAACTAAACTCTTAATTGTTGTATCCAAAGAGAAGGACGTTACAAGTGATTCATTTAGCTGGTAAAGCCCTACGGTATTTTTTAGCATTGATGAGAATAAGAAAGGTGCTATCCCAATTATTACTATTGCCATGGCTATTACAAACAATGGAAGAGTGCTTAATTTTTTCTCATGAATAGAATCATCAGGTTGATTATTACGCGATTTTCCTAAAAAAACTACTCCAAATGCCTTGGTGAAACAAATAATAGCAAAACCACCAATCATTACCATAGCTAAAATTGTAAACAGCATAACAATGATAAAGATGAAGTCATTTGACTGAAACCCCTTAAATAAACCGCTATAAATAAAAAACTCCGATATAAAACCATT
Organism: uncultured Marinilabiliaceae bacterium; assembly: GCA_964608615.1. Taxonomy (GTDB): domain Bacteria; phylum Bacteroidota; class Bacteroidia; order Bacteroidales; family Marinilabiliaceae; genus CALEUX01. Next base: position 3,972 of record CAZSQG010000081.1, on the reverse strand, counting down.
AAATGGAGGTAGTCCACAAATAGCCAACGAACCAATTAAAAATAATACAGATGTTCGGGGCATTCTTTTCATCAATCCACCCAGCGATTCAATACTCATTGTGTTAGTTGCCTGATAAATATTTCCTGCACTGAAAAATAGCAGTGATTTAAAAAGTGAATGGTTCAGAGTGTGCAATAAAGCCCCACCAAAACCAGCTGCCACCAACCATGGATTATCTACTCCTGTACCAAGACAACCCAATCCAATACCAATGCCTATTATACCTATGTTTTCAATGCTATGATAAGCCAATAGTTTTTTCAGATTATGCTGTACAATAGCAAGCATAACTCCGTAAACACCTGTGATAGAAGATATAATAATAATAAAATAGCCAATGGCCGATAAATCGGTTTTAATTAACAGTATCATTCGTAGGATACCATAAATACCAATTTTTATAATTACTCCCGACATAATACCTGAAATGTGAGCTGGTGCTGCCGGATGTGCTAACGGAAGCCAGGTATGAAATGGCACAAAACCAGCCTTAATGGCAAATCCAATAAATAAAATAACGAACAAGCCTATTCCCATGGCAGGATGTAAGGCTGTATAAGTGGTAATAGCTTCGAAATCAAATGATCCTGTTTTTACTTTGATCCAGATAAAGGCTATCGTCAGAAAAAGCATGGAAAAATGCGATTGTATTAAGAAATTAATACCTGCTTTTAAGGTTGCTTTTTTGTAGTGCTCAAAAATAATCATCATAAATGAGCCTAATGCCATGATTTCCCACATTACTAAAAAAACTATGGCATTCTGTGTAATGCATATATTAATTAATGCAGTATAAACCAGGATAAAAGTTATTCCGTGTAAAATAAGATTGCTCCTTTGTTCAATGTATTTTTTCATATAATGGATGCCATACCATGCACCCGTTAAAAAGGTAAAGTTGATTATTATGATGAACCATGCCGATAAATAATCCATCCTGATTGGAATCTGACCGGTAATAATTGATCCTTCATAATTATATACGATTAATCCATTTGAAAAAATCTGAAATGCAAGTACAAACGAAATGATAATCTGTAGGTTTATTAAGGAAAGTATAAGAATACCCAATCGTCTGGAACCTAAAAAAGGTCCAACAACTATTGCCATAATAGCAATCATATTGAGTATTTCTATAAGCAGTTTTTCCATGCTTAATCCTTAAAAAATTATTCCAAGAGCAGTACCAATAAAAACTAGTAGAATAAAGAACAAACCATAAATAACATACGACTGTATATTGCCATTTTGGATAAACTTAAAGTAATTCATAAAAAAAGAAATTCTCTTTGTTATTGGCATTACAAGATACTTCTCAAGTAGATCAAAATAATAACTTGAGAATTTTTGAGTGTTAGGGTATAATTTGCTTTTTGAAGTTTTATCCTGTCTTTTAAACTCTGGTACAACAAATCCAAAAAGTGTCCCGAACGTCCGTGCATAGGAACGTCCTGTATATTGGGCCTTCGCAATTGGTGCAACATAACCACAACCCCATGTCTGGTCTGCTTTTGCTGGTCGTTTTCCAGCTAATAAAAAACGTACTGAATACAGTATAATTATTAATACTATGAAACACAAACTTACCCTTCCAATAGTAACAAAGCTTTCAGATGATGCTATTAACAACGGAAAATTTATAACTGTTTGGGAACCAAACATTGACTCAACAATTTTAAAAACCTGTAAAAAGTAAAAATTGGGGCATATGGCCACCGAAAGCATTGCAGCAACAATAAAGTATTGCGATAAATGCATTATGAAAGGTGTTTCACATGGTTCATGCTCAAATTGAAATCTTGGATTTCCCAGGAATATAGTTCCGTATAATTTAGTGAATGCCAATAATGAGATTCCTCCTACAATTACCAATCCTGCAATTGACAATACAATTAAGATTATTAGTGAAATACCTTTTAAACTCATTAAACCTTTAAATAATCCGAAATAAATAAGGTATTCCGAAATGAAACCATTAAAGGGGGGTAAGCCGCCAATTGCTAAGGCCCCAATTAAAAAAAATATGGCCGTAACAGGCATGGACTTTATTAAACCTCCTAGTTTTTCGATATTGCGTGTATGTGTTTGCTGATACACATTTCCTGCACTAAAGAATAAAAGTGACTTAAACAACGAATGATTTAAGGTATGTAGCAAGGCTCCACTAAACCCAAGTATTACCAGCATGCTGTTTTGAACACCAATACCAATAAGCCCTATACCAATTCCTATTCCTATTATACCAATATTCTCGATGGTACAAAAAGCCAGACTACTTTTAAAATCATATTTAACCGCAGCATTAACAATACCGTAAATTGCTGTAACAACAGACAAACTAAGTATGACTTTTCCAATAATCAGCCAGTCATGATTTATATATGTGACAATCCTTAGAATTCCAAAAATACCAAGTTTTACAATCACGCTTGACATTACCCCTGAAACATGTGAAGGGGCGGCCGGATGCGCATGGGGTAACCAGGTATGGAATGGTATGAATCCGGCTTTTATTGCAAAACCTATGAAAAAAAGAACGAAAATCCAGGTTGAATGACTAATTGAAGTAGCTAATGACAACGACGACAGATTGAAGGATCCAGTTTCAACATATAACCAGATAAAACCTGCTGTTAAAAATGCAACACTTAAGTGCATTTGAACCATGTAATTAAGACCGGCTTTTAAGATGTCTTTTTTTTGATATTCAAAAATTACAAGCAATAAAGAAGTCAACGACATCAGCTCCCATGAAATGAGAAACATTATAGCATGTCCAAATATACATACCCAAATCATGGAAATATGGAAAAGAACATAGAATACCCAATGCAACTCAATATTTGTTTTCAATTGCCGGTATGCCTTCAAATAACCACTCCCATAGATTGCTCCATTAACAGATGTGAAGTTAATGATTAAAATAAACCATGCAGATAGACGATCTATTCGTAATTCAATTATTTTTCCCGGTAGGTGAGGTAAAAAAAACAGAGCAGTTTGAATTTCCCCTGTTAAAGCAAGAATGGATGGGATTGATGTTAGAATAGCATTGGTCAGTACAATGCCAATGGCTAAGGAGGCTTTGTATTTCTCATTAATAATAACCAACCCGGTTATCCCAAGCACTAAAACGATTATTGTAAACAATGAAATCTGCAACAAATCCATAACAAATAATTCAGTCCTAATAATTATGTGCAAAAGTAAACCTGATAAACTCCTTGTTATTGATCTTTGTCAATATTATTGTTGATTCAAATCAATAATTTTGTAATTTTGAACTTAAAATTACAAAATTGGATACATCTTTAAATAAAATACGTGAAAGATTTCATCTTAAACGGGAGTTTGATTTTGAAAGTTTACCAGCGACTGTAAAGGAAGAGTTTGCAGATCAATTGATTGTGAAACATTTTAAGCGTGGCCAAAATGTTTTTACTGAAGGGGCATTTCCTGCAGGTATTTACTTTGTTAAAAAGGGTAAAATAAAAAAATTCAAATTGTTAAACGGAGGGAAGGAGCAAATTATATACTTATGTAGCGAAGGGGAGATGATTGGTTATGCCGCTTTTCTTGGAGAAGAAAGATATCCCGATTCAGCTGCTACATTAACGGAATCGTTGATAGGTTTTATATCAAGAGATAGGTTGGTGGCTTTAATGGATAAACATGAAGAGTTATCGAAACTTCTATTAAGAAAACTTAGTCATGAATTTGGTGTAATGGTTAATTTTATTGCTGCATTTACAAAAAAAAGTGTTAGGGAAAGGGTTGCATTAACACTCTTGATTTTAAATGAAAACTTCAGGCAAAACACCAGCGAAAATCAAGAAATACTGATTGAGTTAACACGCGAAGATTTTGCTAATATTATTGGTGTAGCTGTTGAAACTTTGGTGCGGATTTTAAGTGAATTTGAACGTGAAG
>CAZSQG010000080.1:0-19982 GCA_964608615.1 uncultured Marinilabiliaceae bacterium | reverse complement strand
GGTGGTGATAATGATACAAAGCAACGATGAGGAGGCTATCACAAAAAAACAACTTGCCAATATCACAGGAAGTAATTTTGAAATAAAGGACTGGAAAGAAATCAATCGCATTTTGCTCAAACAAATTGACAGCGACCGCGCCTCCGGAGCCATCGTTAAGGGAGTTTTATATCTTATTATTTCATTTGGTATTTTTGGCACTATACTAATGATGGCACTTGAACGAAGAAAAGAATTCGGTATTCTTATAGCCATTGGAATGCAAAAACTAAGACTTGGTGGTGTATTATTAACCGAAACCATTATGATTGGCCTGTTAGGCAGTATTACAGGCATATTAGCAAGCATTCCAATTGTTTGGTTTTACACACTGCATCCCATAAGATTCACCGGACAGGCAGCCGAATCCATGCTTCAAATAGGATTTGAACCAGTATTTAGTTTCACCCTCATGCCGGCAATTTTCTATCAACAAGCACTCATCATCCTGTTTTTCAGTCTTATCATCGGTATTTACCCCGTGCTGTTTGCTTGTCGATTAAAAGTAAATGAAGCCTTACACAGTTAAAATAATAAATTATGATACTTGCTTTAGCCTGGCGTAATTTATGGCGCAACAAATTAAGGAGCACAATTATTATTGCCTCCATAGCAATAGGCCTCTTTGCCGGAATTTTCCTTATAGCATTCTCAAACGGAATGATTAACAGTCGAGTTAATGCTGTAATCAGCACAGAGATATCACATATCCAACTTCACAGACCCGGATTTTTAGATAACAATCAGTTTGGACTTCGATTTGACTGCTCTAATATCACAATGAAAAAATTACTCCAAACACCATATATAAAGGCTATTTCAAGAAGAATTATCATCAACTCCATGATTGCATCAGCCGAAGCGGGTGCCGGAGTGAAAATCACGGGAGTTGATCCAAACCGGGAAAAACTTGTAACTAGTCTGCATTCAAAAATCATAAATGGAGAATACCTTAGCAAATCGGGCCGAAACTCTGTGGTTATAAGTGAGCATTTGGCTAAGAAACTAAAAGTAAGACTGCGAAATAAAGTTATTATCACGGTACAAGACACAGACAAAAACATTACTGGAGGAGCTTTCCGCATTGTAGGTATCTACCGCACCGATAACCTGCTTTTTGATGAGACAAATATTTTTGTAAGGAACAGCGATATCGCCCGATTAACGGGCATTCCTGAAACCGATTCACATGAAATAGCCGTGTTACTGCAAAAAAATGAAGATACTGAAACAGCAACCCAGTTGATAGCTGAAAAATTCCCTCACTTGGAGGTCAAAAACTGGTTGCAAATAAGTCCTGATGCTGGTGCATTAGTAGGAGCTATGAATCAATACACATATATTTTTATGCTGATAATATTAATTGCGCTATGCTTTGGAATTATTAACATTATGCTCATGGTCATTATGGAACGCCGACACGAGTTAGGAATGATTATGGCGATAGGAATGAGTCGATCGAGAGTATTTTCCATGGTATTACTCGAAACCGTTTTATTATCGGCAACAGGAGGCCTTCTGGGCATTATTTCAGGACTCACAGCCTCTGCCTCTTTTTATCAAAGAGGTATTAATCTCTATTTCTGGAAAGAAGCCTTTGGTGAACTAGGATTCTCTGCCATAATTTATCCTGATATTGATTTATCTACTATATTCATTACTGCTTTGATGATAGTTTTTTCCGGCATTGGTTCAGCTCTTTACCCCGCATTTAAAGCAATAAACCTTAGCCCATCCCAGGTTATAAGGTCCATTTAAAAACCCTATAATAATTACGATATGAGTATTATTGAAATAAAAAATCTGCATAAGATATACGATGAAAAGTCGATACCTGTACATGCTGTTAATGGCATTACCACCGAGTTTGAAGAAGGAGAATTCACTGCTATTGTTGGCCCTTCTGGATCGGGAAAAACAACCCTGCTTAACATCCTTGGAGGTTTAGATGACCCGACAAACGGGGATGTTTGGATTGATAAAGTAAGAATCAACAAACTCAATAATCGTCAAAAAACTAATTTCAGAATGAAAAACATCGGTTTTGTATTTCAGGCTTACAACCTTATCCCTGTATTTTCAGCACTTGAGAATGTTGAATTTATTATGCAATTACAAGGAAAATCAAAAACTGCCAGGACAAAACGAGCTGAAGAACTTCTCAGAGAAGTTGGACTGGGCGATCGCATGAATAGCCGGCCAGCAAAGCTTTCGGGAGGGCAACAACAACGCGTTGCTGTTGCCAGAGCTCTGGCATCGAGACCCCGATTCATTCTGGCAGATGAGCCTACTGCCAACCTCGACTCTAAATCAACTGAAAAGCTATTGGATATCATGGAGAAGCTGAACCAGGAAGAACAAATAACATTTATTTTTTCAACACACGACCAACGCGTTGTAAATAAAGCTAAACGCGTTGTTACAATTCAGGATGGCACAATAATCTCCGACATAAAGAAATAAACCCGTTTATCTTCATAATGAAGCATTAGCGTGAGTAACCATGAAACTAAAACTATTTATTTTTGTTTTTTTATTTTTCCTGCATAGTAATTTTAGTCAGACTACCAATAAGCATAACTGGTCGATTAACGGATATATCACCAATATGCAATCCTTCCAATTTCAGGATTGGCAAGATAACTGGACATCTGATAACACTATTCATAACAGAATAAACATTAAATGGCTTTCCCAGTCAAAAAACCTTGATGCCTCAATAGAACTCCGGAACCGCTTTATTTCAGGAGAAACCGTAGAGATGTTTCCCGGCTATGCTGACATGATACAAAAGGAAGAAAACAAAATGGGATTATCATGGAATTTAGCCTCTGGTAAATCATATATTCTCAACACCAATATCGACAGGCTTTACCTTAATTATAGATTTAAAAAACTACAAATACGAGTGGGACGTCAACGTATTAACTGGGGGCAATGTTTCATCTGGAATCCCAACGACCTGTTCAACACCTATTCGTTTTTCGATGTTGATTACATTGAAAAACCTGGTGCCGATGCCATTCGCCTGGAATATTATAATACCGTAACATCGTGTATTGAACTGGTTGTTAAAACTGATAGCGCCAATCGTTTTACCTCTGCTGCTTTATACCGTTTTAACCGTTGGAATTACGATTTTCAATTATTGGCAGGATTATATAATAATAAAGATTTTGTAGTAGGTGCCGGTTGGTCGGGAAACATTATAAACGCATCATTTCGAGGTGAGGTCAGCCATTTCATACCAAGACATCATTTCGCTGACACCACCGGAATATGGGCTTTTTCGATAGGCAGTGAATATTTGTTCAAAAATTCAACAACTCTGCAGTTTGAGTTTTTATACAACACGATAAAGGATAAAGAATTATATGATTTATCCGACTTGTATAATACAGGCTTATCGGCCAAAGAGCTGTCTTTTACTCAGCTTTCCATGATGCTTCAAGTTGATTACCCTATCTCACCTCTTTTCAATGCCACGCTATCTACAATGTATTTCCCAAAAATACACGGATTCTTTGTTGGACCAACATTTCGATGGTCTCTTACAGAAAATATTGATCTTTCATTTATAACGCAATCATTTGGAGGCCAACTTCAGCCGGATACAAGCACAACTTACTATCAAATGGCTTATCTCCGACTGAAATGGAATTTTTGATTTAAACAAAGAGAACACTTGTTGCTGTTTTAATCTACTAATCAAATTGAGAAACTCCTGTTCATCCTATGACTATAACATTGTGGTGAAAATAATTGGATAAAACCTCAGTACAGTTTTGATTTAACACTACTAAACAAACAGGTTTAGATTAGCACTCTCAGTACGCTCAAGATAAGTAGCCACTCCCCCTACCTGAACACCATCAATGAACTCTTCAGCTTTTACGCCCATCACATCCATCGACATCTGACATGCTATAAACTCAACACCATTATCCATTGCTGTACCTATCATATTCTCCAGCGTATCCACATTTTTATCTTTCATCACCATGCGCATCATCTTACTTCCCATGCCGCCCATGTTCATTTTCGACAATCCCAATTTCGAACTCGATCCAGGCATCATCATACTAAACATTCTTCCAAAAATATCCTTTTTTACAGCAGGCTTCTGATGATGTTTGATCACATTCAACCCCCAAAAAGTAAAAAATATTGTTACTTTCTTACCTGAAGCAACTGCCCCATTGGCAATAACAAATGTGGCCAAAGCTTTGTCAAGATCATCGCTGAAACAAACCAGGGTAGTATTATTTCCTCCTCGTTGAGAGCTTGTTTGAACAATTGGCTTCCCTTTACGGATAATTGCCGTAATTTCAGCGCCTTGCTGAGTTAATTCAACCAGCTCGTTTCCGGTAACATTAGCCCAGGCTTTCACGTCTTTATAAAACCCGGCATCCGATGCCGTAATGCGTATAGCGTCTCCCTCAGCAATCTGATCAATTGATTGCTTGAGTTTTAATACAGGCCCGGGGCATTGTAATCCACAGGCATTTACTTCCTTTATATTCTCAACATCAATAGGTTTAGCAAGTAACTTTTCTTTTTTTCCCTGATAAATATGATCATCATGACCTATATAATCATTGGCAAAAATATCTTCATTGCTTTGTTTCTGACTGGCAGTTTCAAATGTCTTTAATCCTCCCGAAAGATTGAACACCTCATCAAATCCACTTTGGGTTAAAATACGGCAAGCAACATGGGCTCTTAACCCAACACCACAAAAGGAGACAACCTTTTTATTACGCGGAATCTCATCAAGGTGAAGACGCAACTCATCAAGAGGGATGTTCACCGCACCTTCAATAGAGCCCAGTTGAAATTCATCAGGGGTACGAATATCCAACAAATAATACAATCCTTCTTCATCATTTGAGACATCTCGCCATGAAACGGTTTTAGTAATACCCTCCAGAATATTCTCAGCCACCATTCCTGCAATGTTAACCGGATCTTTAGCCGAAGAATATGGAGGTGCATAGGCATGCTCAATGTCAGCCAAATCAAAAACAGTTGCCCCATGTTGAATGGCTGATGAAAAAATATCAATTCGCTTATCAACACCGCTAAAACCAACTATCTGAGCTCCCAATAAACGACCGCTATCAGGTGAAAAGGATATTTTAATCGACATAGGAAGAGCTCCCGGATAGTAACCTGCATGCGAAGAAGCATGCGTAATAGAATCGATATGTGGAATATCCATTTTACCCAGCATCTTACCCGAAACGCCGGTTGAAGCTACAGTTAAATCAAACACCTTGGCGATGGCAGTATTAACTGATCCCTTATATGTTCTCAGATTACCCTTTACAAGGTTATCGGCCAAAATCCTTCCTTGCTTGTTAGCTGGCCCCGCCAAATAAGTTATCATATTGGTTTGAGTCACTGGATTCATAAATTCTATGGCATCACCCAGAGCATAAATATCTTTATCGGTAGTTTGTAGAAATTCATTTACCACAATACCTCCGGTTTTACCAATCATTAGGCCGGCTTCCCTGGCAAGATGACTATCAGGTTTAACCCCAATAGAGAGAATAACTATATCAGTCTCGATAGTTTTTGAGGAATTCAATTTTACCTCAAGACGGTCCTTAATCCTTGAAAAGGAAGCTACAGCCGTGTTTAAATAGAATTCTACATTTTTGGTTTTCAGATGCTGATGTACTAAAGCAGCCATGGAATAATCCAATGGCGTCATTACCTGTTCAGCCATCTCAACAATCGTTACCCTCAACCCATTCTGATGAAGATTTTCGGCCATCTCAAGGCCTATAAAACCGGCACCAACAACAACAGCATGTTTCGGATTTTTCTCTTCAATATATTTCTTAATTTTATCCGTGTCGGGCACATTACGCAATGTAAATATCCCCTCTTGATTGATTCCCGGAAGCGGAGGCTTAACAGGTTCTGCTCCGGGCGATAACACCAGTTTATCATATTTCTCAGAATAAGTTGCACCTGTTCGCAAGTCTTTTACCTGAACTTCTTTTTCGGCCCGGTTAATGGAAATTACTTCCGACAAATTACGTACCTCAAGATTAAACCGTGTTCCAAACGATTCGGGCGTCTGAACAAACAGATTATCCCTTTCAGTAATGGTGCCTCCAATGTAATAAGGTAATCCGCAATTGGCATATGAGATATACTCTCCGCGTTCAAACATTATTATTTCAGAAGCTTCATCAAGACGTCTCAAACGTGCAGCAGTTGTTGCTCCGCCGGCTACTCCACCTACTATAAGATATTTCATTGTTATGGGATTTATTTTTACAATAGCGTTTATTCAATACAAAAATACAATAAATATACATTTATACATATATCTATAATAACATTTAATCACCCTTGACTTCAATATAAATCCAACAGACAAATTTCCATTTCACTTAATTAAATATAACACTTGTGACCGAGAAACAATTAGACTTTTAGATTTCTCACGTTGTTCGAAATTACAATTAGCTATTTATGGTTTGTCGGATGGGCTGCCGGGGTTGCGGTTTTGCCGCGCCCTCTCCGACTACAAACTAACATATACGGCTGTCCTTCAGAATCGCCACCCAATAAATTGGGAAAAATGTAAACATGACAGGGGAAAATTATAAATCTGTCATTGTAAGCGCAGCGAAAAACCAAAACCTTTTGATATGGAAATAAACGCCCTCTTACATTGAACATTAGATCCCTCACTGCGTTCGGGATGACAACACAATAAATATAGGGAAGGAACTCAAGCCTGTCATCCTGAGTGCAGCGAAGGATCTATTTATCAATAAATTGAAAACCTGTCATTGGTAGCGCACCAATGGATCTATTTATCTATGAATCAAAAGCCTGTCATTGTTAGCCTTATGGTTCTGCAATTTTAATTCTTATCAAATACAAGATAAACACCAACGCAGTTAACTTCTCTAAAGATAAATAACAATTTTACAGGTACTATGTTTAAGTTATCAGTAAGTTAATGACAAAAAATAAGGCAAGATGTTAACAATACATATGTAGTCATATCCAAAACCAAGCTATCATGAAAAAATAAACCGGTTATGGTAAGCATATCAATATTCAGCCAATGAAAAGACTTCTTTTGGTTTGCTGCCGTAACCCATTATGCCTTGAGGTTATGAACAATCAATATGATTATTTATCTGAACTTAAATGGAGTTTAATGTTTTTAGCAGAATCTTTACGGGTAAGTAACATTGGAGCCGAAACGCCCAGAGCAAGCGACATTAGAATAAAAAAAGCTTTTAACCCATTACTAACTGTCTCTTCCAGCAATGTTTGAAAAGTAATGGAATCAATTTGATCTGTAAGATGTATAATTCCCAACATCATTCGATATGCAAATGCACCCGGAACCATTGGAATAACTGCTGGAATAGCAAATACAAATGGCGGAACATGTTTTATGTGAGCTGAAATAACACTTAGGAAGCCAATAAAAAAGGCACCTGCTAAAGAACTAAAAACAATATTGGCTCCAAATTTCATTGCCAGCAATTTTAAACCACCTCCCAATGCACCCAAAATAAATATCACAAATAGTGCACGTACAGGAACATTAAACAAAATGGCAAATCCAACAGCGGCAAGACCCAACCAAATAAAATGTTCAAAAAACAAAATTATTTCCATCAATCTAAATATTATAGGTTATAATAGCAGCCCACAGACCTAAAGAAATAGCAAAAGAGATAATCAATCCATTTACTCCACGAACAATTCCATTCATAATGTTACCTTCAAGAAGATCCGACAAAGAGTTAATTAAAGGAATCCCAGGAATAAGATATAAAACAGAGGTGGCAAAAGCCAGGTCGGGCTGTTCTCCTATATGCAACTTAATTGAAAGTCCTGAGATTAGAGAGGAACAAAACGATGCAAAAAAGATACATAAATATGGATTATAATTCATTTTTACCGTTTCCTGCCTCACAAACAGACCAGCCAGTGTAGCCACAAAAGCAACCAGCATCTCAATTGCTCCTCCTCCAAACAACCGGCAAAAAGAAGCTCCGGCCACAGCCACCATCAGTAATACAAGCAAACGGGGATAATGAGGGATTTCTTTTAACCGAACAAGCTCCTTCTCAATATGCTGAAAAGTCCATACTTCATTTACTATTGACCAACTCATACGGCTTATTCCACTTACAATCCTAAAGTTGGCTCCATGAGGTGATGTTCGCTTTAAACGACTAAAAAAATAATCGTTATCCTCATCAAACAATGTTAACATTAGAGCTCTGTGAGTTATCAGAAGCTCTGCATTATATCCATACACTTTAGCAATACGAATAATCGTTGTCCGTATACGGGAAGTATTAGCCCCTGAACTCATAAGTAAAGCCCCTGTATCAAGCAATATCCTACATAGCCTGCTAACCTCAACTTCGTTAAATTTCCCCATAAACAGCAATATATTTGCAATAATCAATATTCTCTAAAATGTTTTAATTATAAATGTTTTAGAGATAATGATTTTGATAAGTTATCAATATATATTTTGATGCAAATTTCGTAAATAATAGCATAATAAAGAAACAGTTAATAACCACAAACAGTTAAATCTGCTTAAATAATAGGGAGTTTACATAACTATAATCTGAAATCGGAATAAAGCAATGCTATTAATCTATTATTACAACCAGGTTTCTATGCTTTTATCCAACTCCTGATTTTTTCCTTAGTTTGTTCAGCCAACAGATAAACCACCGGAACAATTATAAGTGAAAGTAACATGGAACTGGTAAGGCCGCCAATTAAAACCCATCCCAACCCATTTTTCCATTCACTGCCTGCACCTTGCGATAAGGCAATAGGTAACATACCAATAATGGTTGAGATGGCGGTCATCAGTATTGGTCTGATGCGCAGTTTCATACCTATTACAACTGCACGTACAAGGCTTAGGCCATTTTTACGCATGGTATTGATAAAATCTACCACCAGAATAGCATTCTTCGTTACCAGTCCGATCAGCATAATCAATCCCAACATTGAAAAAATGCTTAAAGCTTGTTGTGCAAGTGCCAATGCAAGCAAGGCTCCAATAATTGATAAGGGAATTGAGAACAATACAACAAATGGATGGAGGTAACTTTCATAAAGTGCTACCATTACAAGATAAACCAGTACAATGGCAACTAATAAAGCCAATCCAAGGCTACCAAAGGCTTCATCCTGATATTTCAGCTCGCTTTCAGTTAAATAATCAATGCCTTCAGGAAAATCTGCCTTGTCAAGTAACGCCAGAATGTCAATACCTACATCGCCTACTGTTCTTCCAATTACCTGAGATTCCAAAGAGACGGATGAAATTCGTCCGTAACGCTCTAGCCTAAAAGTTCCTGTCTCTTCGGTAATATAGGCGAATTGCTTCAGGCTTACGGCCACTCCCAGATCATTAATTATTGTAATATTTTCCAAATCAGTCACCGATTGCCGGTTAAAGGCATCTAGCCGGATATTTATGTCATATTCATAATCGTCGAGCAATAGTTTATTATCGGTGTTACCACTAAATGAAGTCATTATTGATGCTCCAACAGCATCAGGCGACAACCCCAAACGAGCCATCTTTTCCTTATCAAAACGAACTACCAGTTCAGGAATCCCCCCTTCAATGCTTAGCTTTACATTATTGGTTCCTGGTATCCTTTTTATTTCCTGTGCCATGGATTGAGCAAATGCCATCAAGGTGTCCTGATTTACTCCCCTGAAAACAATCTGAATGGGATCCTCGTCAGCACTTCCAATAAAACTAACCACTGACGAGCGCACTTTTACTCCTGCAAACCTTTCTCCTAGCTCTCTCTCAATATTTTTCACAAAACTCGATGTGGTAATATTGCGTTTTCTTTTGTCAATCAACTTTACATTTATCTCCGATTTATATCTACCGCCCTGCACCGCCATGAATCCCGACGATTGACCAACCAAAGAATATACTCCGGAGACTTCAGGCTTTTCACTAATAAATTGTTCAATCTCTTTTGTTATAAGGTTGTTTTGCTTAAGAGTAAAGTGCTTTGGATACTCCAGCGTGATGATTCCTTCACCCACATCACCCATGCTTACAAATTCGCTTCCAATAAAACCACCGGCCGGCAGCATTAGTGATGCCATGAAAAATACTGTTGCCATGAAAAGTGTCATCACCTTATGTCGTAATGCCCAAATCAAGAAAGAAGTCATTAGCCGGGTAAATATATTTATGGCCTTTTCAAACAAAATAATAAAGCTGCCCCAAAGACTTTCCTTAAGCGACTCCAATTTTGCAAAGCGCGACGTAAGTAGCGGAATCACAGTTAAGGCCGTTAGCGTGGAAAGCAAAACAGACATAACCACCACCATTGAAAATGGTGCTATTATTGGAGATATAATGCTGTCAGAAAGGGCTACAGGGAAAAACACAACAATAAGAACCAATGAGGTAGAAATAACGGTCAGGTTAACCTCTTTTACTCCGTCAATGGTGGCTTGCCAGCGATTCTTTCCCATTTCAAGGTGACGATACACGTTTTCCAGTATCACAATGGCATCATCAACCAAGGTCCCAATAATAAGAGATAATGCCAGTAATGTCATCAGATTCAAAGAATAACCCAATATTGAAATTCCAACAAATGTGGATATTAATGACAGCGGTACAGAAATCATCACAATAAAAGCATTGCGAATACCATGCAAAAACAAAATCATAATAACCGTTACAAACAGAATTGCCAATAACAGGTCTTTTGTAACCGAATTGGCTGCATCTTTGATGAGAATTGACCCATCCTGCGGAATAGAAAACCTGAGCGAAATATCTCTATGCTCCTTCTCGAGTCTGGCAATTACATTTTTCAACTCTTCATTTACCTCCACAGTATTTGCATCCTGATTTTTCATAACCTGAATCCCAACCGAAGGACGGCCATTAACGCGATAAAGAGCATTATGTTCCTTTACAGACGAAGTTACCTCAGACACATCAGATATTTTAACAATGGAACCATCGGCCAACCGGGTTACTATCAATTGCTGTATGTCATTAACCGATGAAAAACGAGAAGATATTCTTAAAAGTGTTTGCCCCTCTTTGTTAACAACATTACCTGCTGGGTAATCATAATTTGAAAACTGAATAGCCTGAACAACCTGCATAATTGACAGGTTAAGATTTTTTAGCTTTTGAGCATCAATATTGACCTGAATCTCCCTCGGGGTTTCTCCTATAAAATAAATTTCAGCAATACCATTGATTTTTGAAAGCCTCGGTTTTGCCTGATGTTCAAGCAAGTCATACAAATCTTCATCGGTAATTTCAGCATTAACGCCTAATGTCATCACTGGCAGATCGTTTACCGAAAACTTTGTGACAGCAGGGGCTTTGGCATAAACAGGTAGCTGGCTTTGAATCTCCTGAATCTTACGTACAGCATCATTCACGATAGGATCAACATCGGCAGTTACATTGAGCATTACAATAATTAAGGATACCCCTTCCTGTGATATAGAACGTACCACATCCACATCAGTAAGTCCTGAAACAACATCTTCAATTTTTTTTGTAACACTGTTCTCAACTTCTAACGGTGATGCTCCCGGATAAACAGTTGTAACCATAAAAACAGGTGAATCCCATTGTGGCAGCAACTCATAATTAAGCTGTTGCATACCCATAAAGCCCAAAAAAGCAAGCATAGCAAAAACAACTACAACCAGTGTGGGACGCTTAATTGAAAGTTCTGATATATTCATTTTTTATTCGTTAATTCTTTAAATACATACCATTATCAATGCGACACAAAGCAGATGTATACTATTTATTTTGTCCTTATTGCCTCCCTGCCCTATGTGATTAACTAGCTGCTTTATGTCTCTTCATTTCTTGTTTAAAATATTGACTCTTGTTCCCTGTTCCAGATTTATAGTACCCGAGAGCACCACTAATTCATTCTCTTTCAGACCATCATTTACTATTACGAATCCTTCATCAGCAATCTCAACAGCCACCCTTCGCACCTCAATTGAATCATCTTTAACTACAAAAACTTCCGCATCAGTCAAACTACCTGTAATGCACTTTCGTGGAATAACAAGGGCTTTTTTGGTTCCATAAAGTGAAAAAATGGCCTTACCTCCCATGCCGGAACGCAACTGTAACCTTTCATTAGGAACCATTACCTGTACTTCATAGTTACCTGCCAGTCCTGTAGTAACACTTACCTCTCTTATCTGGCCCGATAATCTTTTTTGTTTAAGGATATCTGCATAAATATTTATCTTCTGATCTTTATTTATCTTGCTAATTTCAAATTCAGACAAGTCAAATGTAAAAAGTAAGTTTGATTGGTCGTTTACTGTAAATAATTGCGATCCTAATAAAGCAAAACTACCTTTTTCAACCAATCGCTCTGATACATAACCACTCACAGGTGAAAGAATATTTGTATTCATTATTTCTTTATTCAAGGCAGTTAGATTAGCCAATGCATTCTGATGATTTAAGCGGACTGCTTCCAATTGTTGAGGTGTAATAGCATCACCCTTAACCATTATTTCAAACCGTTCCAAATCTCGTTTTGTATTTTCTACATTCAACCGTGCAACCTTAATCTGTTCGCTTAACACAGTACTCTCAATAGTGGCAAGTAACTGTCCTTTCAAAACATAATCGCCAACATGAGCTTTAAGCGCTAAAACAGTACCTCCGGTTTTAGCCACAACTATAACCTCTTTAACCGGTTTAAAAATCCCGTTAACAATCATTTCGTCTTCAACTGAAGAGAGTTGTACACGGGCCACTTCAACAGGAACAATGCCTGAGTACGACACCATAGCTTTTAGTTCGGCCTCCCTGGCTACCTTAACTGCAATAAGCCTTATTACAATAATGCCAACTAAAAGAAGGCTAACTGTTATTATTATCGGTTTCTTAAGATTTTTCATAATTACAATTATATCATAAACTACTCAAACACAAGACTTCCGGAAGCCCTTTTCAACGCTAATTCCGATTTTTTAAGTTGATATAGCGCATCAATTTTACTGATACAACTTTGGGTCAACTGGTTTTCGGATATTAACAGATCAGTTAGTGAAACTACTCCTTGTCGGTATCCTTCCAGACTAACCTTGTGTACCTGGCTGGCAACCAGCATGTTTTTTTTTCGGTTTTCCAGAATAATAATACTATTCCGATACTGCAGCACTGCATCTTCATACTCTCTGGTGAGCTGATTGGTCAGATTTGCCTTATCATTCATCAACTGACAAAAAGTAATATCTTGCATCTCAACCTTGTTCCTTCGCTGAAAACCATCAAAAAGGGGTATATTTACCTGTAATCCAATGTATCCGGCTTTAAAAAAGCGATCATCTCCCCCATCAAAGAAATCGAATTCATCGCGCATCCCCTGATAATAATGTCGTGCAAAAAGCGATACTTCAGGCAAGGCAGACTGTTTTTCAATATTTTTCTCATGATGTGCTATGGTTATTTTTTGCTCCATCAATCGGTTTTCTATTCGGGGGGTTGCTGTTGAAAGAGGAATAGCAAAAGAAGTTTCCGAATTTGCCAAAGAATCTTTTAAAGAAATAATGGTATTTAAATCAATACCTGACAGATATTTGAGCATATTAATCTGTTGCTGGTAAAGCATTAATAAATTATCCCTTTCCACAACCAAGTTGTTCTGATCGATTGAAACACGCGAACGATCAACTTTTCGGATAGTACCACCTTCCATCTGCAATTCGGCAATAACACCAATTTTATCCATGTTAATAATGGCTGTTTCAAGAGCTTTTTGTTGTTCTTTCAGACTAACGCACAGGTAATACAGTTGTGCAATATTAAATAACAAATCTTCTTCTGTTAATGTCTTATTTAAATGGTTGAGTGTTGTTATTTCCGACAACAGTTTTAAATTGGTAAAATAGCTTTGATTAAAGATGATCTGCGTTGCATCCAAACCTGAGTTCCAGTCGTACTTGGTACCAAACTCAACCGGAATAGGTCCCGATTGACCAAATATCTCACCAGGAATAACCATTTTAGGAATACTGTAGTTATAGGTAAGGTTACTGAAAACGCTCACCTGTGGCAATAGTTTCCCCTTTGCGTCTTTATAACTTATCTCAGCGTGATCAATGCCAAGATTAGCATTTTTAACCATCGGATTTTGGTCAATAGCCAGATCGATAATCTCTTTTAATGACAGCTCCAGTTTTTGGGGGCTTACATGAAATAATGGTAACATTATAAACCCCAGTAATACAATGACTCTCATCGCAATTAAATTAAATAATTATTACAATATACCGACCGACCGGTTTGTTATTTTAGAAAAAAAAAGTCAATTCCAGTATAATCAATTACACCTTCATAAACTCCTGTCTGACTTTAGCAATAACATATGTAATGACGTAAAGAACCAACATTTCATAAAGCCAATCAACCATTGTTATTGAGCACATAAATTGATAAAAAGCCGTACATCAACATCTTAAGATCTAATCTTCAAAACTGGATTCAAAAAACAACTCACTTTCCTTTTAACAACCTTAAAATCCCATTCCACATGGTAAAAACCTCGCCTGTTATATCTTCCAAACGGCCTTCCAAAATAAGATGAATTCCACGCCCATCAGCTGTATTAATAAAAAGTCGCGCCACCTGGGTATCCGACAAAAAAGTAACAATCTCTTCAGATTTTCTTGCATTACCAACAACCTCTGTCCAAATTTCAAGCTCTT
The DNA here is from genome assembly GCA_964608615.1 of uncultured Marinilabiliaceae bacterium. Classification (GTDB taxonomy): domain Bacteria; phylum Bacteroidota; class Bacteroidia; order Bacteroidales; family Marinilabiliaceae; genus CALEUX01. The sequence continues at coordinate 5,168 of CAZSQG010000080.1, read as the reverse complement.
TCTTGTGCATCTCCTGCATTCTATCGGCAAAACCAGGTAAAATACGAAGTGCATCGAATGACATACCAAAATAGTTCAATCCCATATCGTTATCCAAACTACCAATTTCCTTTTTCAGATAATCCAAAAACTGAATCATCCTTTCCAAATAAACATTTATGAATTCTGATAAACTATTATTAGGGATATCGTTATACAAGGAATCGCCTGCCGACATTAAGAAAACTTCCACAACCTCTCTGAACAGAGCTTCTTTACTTTCAAAATAATGATAAAATGCACCTTTAGAGAGTCCCGTTTTCTCAACTATCTCTTTCATGGTCACTTCTCGGTAATTCTTTTGTAAGAATAAATTTACTGCTATTTTAAGAATATGTTGGCGTGAATCATTCATAAACCGACCGTTTGGTTTGTAAAGTTAAACAATAAGTATTTATTTCTCCAAATATAAATACATAAAACTTTATAACGGGATTTACATATTATTTTCAAAAAAGAATTCACTGATTTGTTATACAATATTGGTGTCGTGTTATACCTCACGCCCAGAGATATAACAACTTCGTGGTATAAACAAAAAACTAAAATAGTGATTACTCATTTAAAACACCATGAAGTGATTCACATTGAGTTTGTTATTGTCGGTTTAATAGATGTAGAATAAATAATCACTTTTATGCGGGCAAACTATGCTTGCATGGGAATAATCGACCTACTTCAAGTAAATTGCGGGACTATTAACATGTCTGACAAATGCTTCAGCATAATTGCAACCAAATTCCATTCCACGAAACACTTCCATTTTCCCATGATGGTCTTGATAAGTTTCTTCCATTTTCTGACTTACATGCGCAAAACAGGCCTCATGTTTTTGTTTTACTACACTAGTAATATCAATATAATCGGTGGGAGTAAAATTCTGAGTTTGCATTCCGCTCATTGCTTCACAATAGTACAAAGCTGATTTACGCTTCATAGTCAGCCATGCATCGTAAACTAAAATTGAACAAATGCGATGATCCCTGTGAGTATCAATTGGCCAGTGAGTAAGAATGATATCCGGCTCTTCTCTCTTGAAAAAATCTATAATTTGAGTGTATCTCTCTTTAGTTATTTCACAATTTCCATCAATCTGTCCAATAAACTCAGCACGAATTTTCAGGATTTCGCATGCTGTTAGTGCTTCAGCAGTACGAATTTTTGCAGAGTCTTCAAATGATTTTCCTTCAATACCAGCTTCTCCCCGAGTTAAATAGGCAGAAACAACCTCGTGGCCTAATTTTGAATACAGGGCCATTAGGCCTCCGCATAATGTTTCAGGATCATCTGGATGTGCCCCAACAACCACTATTTTCATTTTATTATCCAAAGAGATTGAGGTATTATGCCCCAAGGCACTTGCATTTGTTAATCCCACTGTGGCTCCAATGGTGATAGGTAGTGTATTTACCAAAAACTGCCTTCGTGAATGCTTTGTCATTACATATAATTTTAAGAATTATTTTGTGATATCAGGCTCAAAGAACACCCACCTAATAGTAGAATTTTCTTTTTTTAATTCAAGTTCACATGTGTTTATGTTTTTAATCAACTGATCAACAGAGTCAACTTTAGTCATTTTTGCTTTTACTGCCACCATTATTTGAGGACCCAGTTGTAATGTTATCAAATTTAGAATCTGGTCAATTTCTGGTCTGGTTTCCAGGAATATCTTTATCAATGTACAAGTTTCGTTATCGGAACTTTGTCCAATCAATAAACTTTTAACTTTTATGGCAAGGAAAATTGAAATAACAATAAGTAAAAGCCCTATTCCAATACTACCAATTGCATCAAAAATGGGATTTCCTGTTACCATAGATAAAACCACTGAAATAATTGCAAAAACAAGACCCAATAATGCTGCAACGTCTTCACCCAAAACTACTATTAATTCACTTTTACGACTGTTTTTGCACCATTGCCACAGAGTTACATTTTGCCGTAATTTATTGATTTGAGTTAAACAGCCATAAAGCGAGGCTGCTTCCAAAATCATACTAACGGATAAAACAACAATTGCAATTATTGGGTTGTTCAATCCTTCGTGCGAATTAATCTTATGGATTCCCTCATAAACCGAGAACAAACCACCCATACTAAATAACATAAGTGCAACAATAAAGGACCAAAAATAAATTTCTTTTCCGTATCCAAGGGGATGTTCTGGGTCCGGTTCTTTTTTTGTTGCTTTTAAACCCAGAAACAGAAGTCCCTGGTTACCACAATCGGCATACGAATGAATTGATTCAGCCAACATTGCACCAGATCCAGTTATAACAGCGGCAATTGTTTTGGTAATAGCAATTCCAATATTTGCCAATAAAGCAAAAATTATTGATTTTACAGATGCATTTTGATTTGACATTTTATTTGCAATATTATTAATAATGAAACAATTATATACCTATAAATACTATTTAAAAATCTTTAGTTTTATATAATCACCTGTCAGGAAATTTGTCATTATTATGGCCACGAGGGCGTTCGGTATTAATTTTGAAATTTATCCATTTATTATTGTGTTAGCATTACAAATTAAAAATTTATAATTAAACAAAACTATTTCTCCCGACTTAGTTAGCGCATCCTCCTTTCTGTTAATACTAACATCACCCATCAGGAAGGTATAACAACACTCCAAATCTATAGCAATGTTTTTTTTCAACAAACCAAAAGCCGCATAAATAGTAATATTCATGCGGCTTTTGATAAAAAGTGTCAGCTAAAATTTTCTTATTTGTCGGGGTGGCGGGATTCGAACCCACGGCCTCGTCGTCCCGAACGACGCGCGCTACCGGGCTGCGCTACACCCCGAAAAGATGAATGCAAATTTATAAAAATATCCCAATGTGAGACCAATTATTATAAGGAATATGAAAAATCAAATTGTTTTTTAAAATAAACCAGACTGTCAACCGTTTAGTAATTTTCACTGATGCAACTCAAAACAAATTACTATTTATCATGTTTTACTATAATGTACACGTTTAACATGACATTATGGTTTACGCCTATACTAAATTAAGGATATAATGCCAAAACCATGTTTTTTATATCTCATGGCTTGGTTTTTGAAGGTATGGAGCTTAATAATACAGTAACAACAATAAACAAATAAACTGATTATGAAGAGAATGATTTTATTGACGTTTTTGCTGCCTGCTTTTAGTTTTATTATTCCGGCACAAGAAATAAAAAAAGAAGTGAGAGAACTTCAGAACTTTGATAAAATAAGAGTAAGCAAAGGTATTAATGTTACATTGGTAGAGGGAGAAAAACCACAAGCTGAAATAAATATTGAAAATGCCGAAACCAGTGATGTTATAATTGAACAAAAAGGGCGAAACCTTACTGTTAAAATGCGAACCCGTGTTTATAAAGATGTTGCAGTAAATGTATATGTTACCTATAAAAATCTGGGTGAAATATCAACTGGTTTAGGTGGCAGCGTCGAATCCGACGATCTGATTGAAGCTGACCAATTGGTTTTGGAAGCTGGCATGGATGGCAAAATCGATATTGAAGTTGAGGTAAAAAAATTAGTTGTTAGTGCCTCTGCTGCTCATATTGAGGTAATAGGAACAGCCGATTACATTGATGTTACCACCTCAACCGGGGGCAAATACCTGGGAGCCAATCTTAAAACAAAAGAAGCTTTGGTAAGAGCCAACACTCGCGGTTTGGCGCAAGTTTGGGTAACCGAGAAAATTGAAGCCACAGCAGGCTCGGGAGCACGTATTGAGTATGCCGGAAATCCACCAAAAGTGGAAGCAAAACAAACGCTAGGTGGAAAAGTTGAAAAATTGCAATAATTATTAGTCGCTTAAACCTGCTAGCTAAAACTTAACTATTTGACTAATAACATAGTATGTTTCGGGGTTCTATAAATTCAAGCCCTGATTTTCAGTCAATCATAGTAATATATTTGTATTATTAGAGTAATATAAGGAGGTAAAAGTAAAATGTGACATTGTACTTTTATCTTCTTTATACTCACTCAAAACTACTAACTGTTAATTTTCCCGGTTCCCCGTTCACAGGTATATCAAAATAAAATATTGAGCCAATACCCGGTTCTGATTTTACCGCTATTTTCCCTCCAATCATTTCAATAACTGATTTACATATCGACAACCCCAATCCTGTTCCACCATACTTTCTTGAGTATCGTTCATCAACTTGTCGGAACCTTTCAAAAATTACATTATGATAATCGGGAGCTATACCAATTCCTGTATCACGCACATAAAACCTGATAGTTTTCGTTTTCATCTCATACCCAAGCGTAATACTACCTTCATGAGTAAACTTAATGGCATTACCAATCAGGTTATTCATAACCTGAATAATCCGCGTTTCATCGGAATAGATTTCAATTTCTGAAACATCCAACAATCCTTCTTCCAATTTAAACAATAAACCTTTTTGAGCCGCTGCCATTTTATGAAGAAGAAGAACCTGATCAAAAACCCGCTTAATCTTAAATTTTGAAAAAACAATCTTTAGTTGGCTTGATTCAATTAATGAGATATCAATAATATCGTTTATAAGATTAAGTAACTGGTAACTGCTGTTGTGAATTATTTCAAGGTACTGCTTTGTTTGATACTCTTCATATTTGCTTTTCATCAGGATATCGGTAAATCCCAAAATTGCATTCATTGGTGTTCGCACCTCGTGCGACATATTAGCTAAAAAAGAACTCTTCATGCGATTAGCAGCTTCAGCAGCTTCCTTTGATTTAATCAGCTCTACCACCATCTGTTTGCGCTCTTTAATATTTCTGAAAACACAATGGTAATTAATTACCCCGTCCGAAATATTTACAGCACGTATAGCAACTTCAATGTAAAATGGCTCTCCGGTTTTGGGGATAAAAACAAGTTCTAATCTTTCGTGTTTTGAAAGCATAATGCTTCCGGCAATTTCTTCTTTGGAAGGACCTTCGGACGTATCCATTATATAATTACGCCAGTAACTTCCTTCAAAAGTCTCAACATTATAACCCCCAAAGGATTTGATCGAAGGCGAACAATAAGTTATAATACCATTCTGATCTATTATAACCAATACATCTCTCATTTCCTCAATTAAATTGCGGTATTTAGTCTCGCTTAATGATAAGG
>CAZSQG010000079.1:0-20091 GCA_964608615.1 uncultured Marinilabiliaceae bacterium | reverse complement strand
TTTTGGCATTTAAAAAAGCGGCATACTGGGCATTGGTAATCTCGTACTTGCTCATCCGAAAGGCATTAAGCGTTACCTGGTATTGCGCTTCATCACTGCCTCTGCCTACTTCGCTGTCGGGGCTACCCATGGTAAAGGTGCCGGCTGGGATGTCGGCATAGGTAATAACAAGTGAGTCGGTTGTGACAATTGGGTCATCTTTCTTGCAACTGTTTGCAAAAAATGTCATCATTCCTATCCCTACTAATAAGGTAACTAGAATTCTGTTTTTTGGGTTTATCATAAATCAATTTTGATTGTTAATATTGAATTTGCTTATTTATTTTTCAAGTTGTTACGTGCTGTTTTTTTATATGTAGTAACATTACGAGTCTAAAAGCTGGCGGGCATTTAGTAGTACGTCACTATCAACTTACGATAAAGTTTGTCGGTCGTCCATTTCGACTAGCTCAATGAACGTCTCCCTCCTTCTTTGGCAAACTTAATTTCTTTATCTCCTTTTTAGCTTAAAGCCTTAAAAAGTAAACTAAGGGACGAGGACAACCCGAAACCCTAAATAGTCGTAGTTAATGTACGGGGCGAAGCTGCCCCGATAAGCCGAGCGGCAAAACCGAGCGTCTTGGTTCCAACCGCCGCCACGAATCACGCGGCCCGAGCCCGATGAAGTACTAGTAGGGTTGGTTTGGGCCGTTGTTGGATAAGTACCGAAACAGTCGCTGCACCATTCCCACACATTGCCGTGCATATCGTGAAGCCCCCAGGCATTGGCAGCGTAAGTGCCTACGGCTTGGATTTTGGCGGGGGAGGTGGTTGCGGTGTTGGTGCCTCCATTATAAGGAGCTTCCCAACGGTAATTAGCTTGCAGATTGGTTAAAAAATCACCGGTATTAAATGGCTTGCTAGTGCCTGCCCGGCAGGCATACTCCCACTGCGCTTCGGTGGGCAAAGTACCGCCTGTGTAGGTGGCAAACTCGGTTGCCCCGTACCATGTTACGTTTATTACGGGGTGGTTTTCGTAGCCTGCAACCGGCTCCCATTTATTGCTATTGTAATGCAAACCCCAGTCGTTAGTACCACTGCTGGCAAAAATTAATGCTTCTGTAGGATATGCACCTGTGGCAAACTTGCCATCACTACCAATGCTTTTGGCATTTAAAAAAGCTGCATACTGGGCATTGGTAATCTCGTACTTGCTCATGCGAAAGGCAGTAAGCGTTACCTGGTATTGCGCTTCATCAGAGTACCGATTTACTTCGCTGTCGGGGCTACCCATGGTAAAAGTGCCGGCTGGGATGTCTGTATAGGTAATAACAAGTGAGACGGTTGTGACAATTGGGTCATCTTTTTTGCAACTGCTTGCAAAAAATGTCATCATTCCTATCGCTACTAATAGGGTAAATTGAATTCTTTTTTGGGTTTTCATAAATCTAATATTAATTATTGATATTCATGTTTCTGTTGTGATTTTGCCCTAACAGATGCCCCATTAGACGTATTAAAAAGAAATGGTAAAGTTTACGTTAAGAATGAAGTATCATCAGGTGTAGGGCATTCTGATATGCATCGTGATTATGGTGCAAATATTTATCAAGGATCATTCTTGTACGGCTCAAAATTATCTATAATTGGTATTCCTAATTTTTAAATGTTGCGGAGGTGAACAATTTGTTGTGAATTGGCAAGACTCATGCTTATAAGCACATAACGCTTGTTGGGGAGTATCATTTGTATTCCATCTATGGTTTATAGACAAATAAAATGAATGTGGAAGTTGAAAAGTGGAATGATTTAAAAGAAGTGGCAATTCGATGATTGCCCTTTGCGAAAACGGTAGTGCGCGAGAAGCTTAATCATGTGGACTGCTTAATGCAAACACGCAGCCGGGTAAAAAGTCATATCACGGCCGTAGTTTGTCTGAACCAACCAATTTACCTCTAATTATTGCACAGACATCCATTAAAGATTGTCGGAATTGAAGTAAGTTAGCATAAAAGCAGACAGGTGAGCATACGACACTCTTCAACAATGCCTTTACTGAAAGACAAAAACATGGTTTCTGATTTTTCCCTTAAATCACAGTTATATTAATGACAGAAGTAGCATCGGGTTAAGGCTTTAAAAGTGAGTCTCTCATGCGAAAAGAAGAAATTCTACACGAATATTGTCAAAAACTAATTTTGACAACCGTACTTGTTGCAGAAGATACCCCAAAGCCAAATAAACAGAATCTTCTGTAAATTCTACTTAATTATTTTACGATGTTCAACACGGCCATCAGCAAAAAATATTCTCATGAAATAGGCCCCTTTATTCCAGGATGATACCGGCACCGTTTTTTCAAACCCCGCAATATTTAGTTGATCTATAAGGCAGCCATTCATATCGAAAAAACACACATTCTGCATCATGACATCTGACTGAATAGTTATTATTTCTTTGACTGGATTAGGGAAAACAACCATACTAATTGGCTTCTCTGGCTTTGGTATAATTGATGAATAAACTTCAAATCCGGGCATTTTTTTCTGTGAATAAAGATAAAACTTACCTGGAGCAATAGTTACTTGCTGGTTAACATTGGTTACCATTAAGCTATCGCCTCTAAAATGATTGTACCACCAACCCGTTGAACTAAATTCGGGTGTTGTAGCCTTAATATCAATATCAAAATTACCTACCAAACGCACATCATTTTCGGGATAATTTAATGCTATATTTTTTACTAACCCACTCACATTCAACGAAAATTCATCGGTAGAAAAAACCGGTTCACTCTTTCTTAGTTTAATCATATTAGAATAAACATCATAAAGATGCTTTCGGTCAGGATCACTATAATAATCCCATCCAGGAGGTTTCTTTCCTAACCTACCTCCTTCTTCTATGCTTATATCGTAGCCCAACTCGCCAAATTGCCATATCATTTTAGGCCCTGGAATAGACAGGAAAAATACTGCAGCTGCCTCATCCCTCTTTAAAGCATTGTACAACAACTTTACCGAATAATCGGAATTAGCAGCTCCCCAGGTAAGAGCTTTATACATGACCCTTTCCTCATCATGGCTCTCCATATATCCAACAACATGCGGGTTTTGCCAGTCTCGTTGTTTGTATGAAGCCCACGAAAAATCTGAATCGGCTACATAACCCATAACAGTTTGGCAAAAATTATTATTGTGATTTCCCCAAAGTAAAATTCCATGATCAGCCAGTTCCTTTTCTTCAATATTATCTGAAAGATGCTCAAAAATTATGATTGCATTCTCATTACGTTTCCAAACTTCATTAGCCATTCGCTTTAAAATTGCTATTCGACTTGCATCGTATTCACTCGCCCATGAGCTTGGACCATAAATAACATTTGTAAAACCTTTAGTAAAATCAAAACGAAAACCATCAACACGATACTCCGACATCCAGAATGAGAGTATACTGTCGACCAATGCCTGAGTGTATGCACTTTCGTGATTAAAATCGTAACCCCACTGTGCATCCGGATTTTGCATATTGTGTTCGCGGTTGTACCAGGGATTATTGGAAGCAGGCTTACCTTCATCGAGGTACATCTGCGCAAATGGCGACTGGCTATATGAATGGTTGAGCACCACATCCATAAAAACTGCCAATCCCTTTGAATGACAAGCATCAATAAAAGCCTTGTAGTCAATAGACGTTCCATAAGCCTTATCGGTAGCAAAATAGAACGAAGGGTTGTAGCCCCAACTATCATTGCCTTCAAACTCATTAAAAGGCATAAGCTCCACGGCGTTTACGCCCAAACCAACAAGATAATCCAATGTGTCAGTGATAGTTTTAATATCGCCATTAGCCGTAAAATCACGTATTAACAACTCGTAAACTATGAGGTTTTCTTTTAAAGGCGGATTAAAATTGCTTATCGCCCACTGATATTCTTCAACAGCAGTATTATAAACTGAAACAATACCTTCGGTTTTATCAACCGGATAAGGTTTCAGATTTGGATAAACCGTTTCAGAAATATTGGAATCGTTCCATGGATCAAGAACCTTATTTGTATAAGGATCGGCCAATCGAAATTCGCCATCTATGTAATACTGGTAAGCATATTCCGTTGATGATTCAAGCCCATTAATAGTTAACCAATAAAACTCCCCATCTTTATACATTTGCGCCTCAGGAACAGGTTGCCAGTTATTAAAATCGCCCAACACATATATATACTGCTTATAGGGAGCCTGTATAACAAAAGTTACGCTGTTGTCGTCGATCCGGTTGGCTCCAAGACGCAATCCTGACGGACGAGGCTCCAGTTGTGCAGCTTCCCTAATATAGAACGAGATGGTATGATCAACAACCTCAGTTCCTTTAAAAGCTTCAAGCTTTAAAGTATGACTTCCAGATGCAGGAGCAGTAAACGAGTGACTCAACGACAATTCCGTGCTTTCTTTCACGAGTAAATCGTTTAGGTAAAGCCTTAATCCATCGGCATTCAGTCCCTGTCCATTGACTACAACGGCTTCTCCGGGTTGAAAAAGGGCACCGTTGACAGGAGTTGCAATTTCGGCAGACAAAGTCGCTTCGTAAACATCAACAAATATATCCTTGCCTTCTGTGTCCTTGCCTTGCAGCCAGCTTTCGTTAACCTCTGTGGCACTGCGGAACACAAATGCCAGTTTCAAAATTTCCTCTCCATCGAGCACTCCATAATACGACCGTATGTCGTCAGCAAGAATGAGCTGATAAACATTAGTGGAGATCCGGGTCATTTTGGCTTTAGCAACATTCACGCCCCAATCAGCCACTCTATATCTCCAATCTGATTCGCTGACACTCTTATCGGTAATCACACCGGTGTGCGCGTACACATCCCCTGTATAACCCATTAATCCTTTAGAACCCTGATCGGCATTAAAATTAATAGTAACTGAAACGCCTTCCGTAACAAAAAACGGATCGGTAGTGACAACCTGGGCTTGCAAACCCATTGGCAAAAAAAACAAGAAATATCGTAAAAATAATTTCATATATAATGGCTTAGAATAACCTGATCAACCAATTATACAAACAAACCCATCCGACGATCATAAATCATCGGATGAGCAGGCTTGGTTTAATAATTAAAAAAAAGACACTACAAATTATTCAATCCGTCCTGTACCATTTGAGAATTTCAGATATGCTTTTTGACCAATTGTAACACCTACTGCGCCTTGTTCACCACCATTTGCTCTGTATTCAATAATTCCACTAATAATATTGAATTCAGTTCTCCACCAATCATAATCGGCAAGTTTAATGCACATACGCAGATTAGCATTGGCTACAAATGCGGGAGAGATAAATTCTCCATCGGCAACGGCAGGCACAGTAAACTTATTTCCCACTTCAGTATTCCAATTACCAATAGCATCTCCAATTAGGTAGATATCAGGTGCATAAAAATCAACCTGATGAACATACGAAGCATTATCGGTCGATCTTGAAGTTGTTACAACAACAATATACCATCCGGCTGTACCAACTTTAATATTACCATCTGAATCGGAAAGACCGGCAAGGGTAACGGCAGAAGCTGATGCAGCAGAGAAACCAAATTGGCCTCCATCCCATGCTTTATTATAGTTAAATTTAATTTCAGCATTGACATCAAAATACTGAACCATCCAGTAAACAGACTTCAGAGCCTCAGGAGTTGCTGTAGCTCCGGCAAAACCATTTACTGCAATCAATGATTTAGCATCAGTCCAGCTCCAGTTAAAAGGAGAGCCGATAATATACATTGCAGAAGGCAAATCAATAGCCGTGTAATAAAGAGTAACCGATGATTCTATAACATTAGAGAATAATGCCACATCATCAGAGATATTAGCTGAGATCCTGAATTCAAAGACTAAAGGATCAGCAATATCCAGTCCATAAGCCTTCGCTACTACATTTAATGCATTATTTAAGTTATTTGTAAGACTCTCATACGACATAGTAGTTTTCTCATTATCAATTTCAACAGACCCAACAGTAACACTATTTTCAAAGTTTTCGCCTTTAATATCAGCCTGAAGATTATATGTAACAGCAGCTTGATATCCAAAATCAGCCTGGGTCCAGTTAAAAATAGCTGCAACTTCTTCGCTATTAACTTCCAGAAGAACAAGATCGTCTATATCAGTAAGCACACTGGCAGTAGCGTTACCTTCATCAAAAGTAACGATATCATGATCCTCGTCACAAGCTGTGGTTAGCAGTGCCAGCAAAAATGCCAAAGAGATATATTTAAGTAGTTTCATCCGAACAAAATTATCCTTTAATGACCGGATACCATGCTCTGATTTACCGGAGGAACTCGCACAGCTTTGTTCATAGGTATTTCCCGATAAATAAGGACAAGTTATGTGTTTTGAAAAACATGCTCGTTTCATAATTAATTTATTTTCATGGGTGTTTAACTTAAAATGTTCACTTATTCTTCATCTCCAGAGGTCACCAAATATCCATCATTTTGTATCAATCCTGGATTGGCTCCAATATCATCAGAAGGAATAGGGTATACATTTAAATATGACTCTACTGAACGCCCCTCTGCAACGCCACCTTTCCAGGGCCAGTTATAGGCCGATCCGGCAAACTTTCCAAAACGTACCATATCAGTACGACGCTGGGCCTCAAAAAAGAACTCACGTCCTCTCTCGTCAAATAGGAAATCAAGGGTCAAGTCACCCTGAGTAATAACAGAGGTCGTTTCATTTCCGTATGCACGGGCACGCAATTCATTGACAAGAATTAATGCTTCCTGAGGAGTTCCTCCTATACCACCACGTAACACAGCCTCTGCATAATTAAGATAGATCTCACCTAAACGAAACAAAGGAAAATCGTTGTAAACAATATTACTTGGAGGATTGGTTCCATCGTTGTACACATTGTAGTACTTAACAATTGGAATACCATTATTATTGTATAAAGTGCGACTAACAATCTCAACATTCTCGGTCATGTCAACACGCACCATGGCATAACGGCTGTCCTGCTCATAATCATCCTGAGCCTGAAAGTAGTCAAGCAACGAAGACCGGGCTCGGTTACCTTGCCACGCACCAACCGAATTCACATCTGCCTGTAAATCAGAAGGGACAGTACTTGCAACAAGAAAGGTCATACCTCCCCATGTTTGGGTTTCTGTTCCCTCGTAACGAATGGGGAAAATCATTTCTGAAGATAAATGATTATCAGCAGTGAAATTATGCTTGTAATTTTCTTCCAATTCATAAGCCACATCCATCACTTTTTTACTGTAAGTAATGCTTTCGGTGTATTTGTCAACCCCGATATATGCTTCTGCATTCAGGTACAAACGTGATAACAAGGCCCAGGCAGCAGCTTTATGAGCGCGTCCATAATTCTGATTATCATAAGCAACAAATGGCTCCAGCATATCAGCTTCACAACTGATCAACTCGCCTTCAATATAATCGAAAATACCACTTGCTTGCATTTGCGCAGGAGCATCTTTGCCTAGGGGACTGGACTCTGTTACAAAAGGAACATTCCGAAACATATCCAGCAAATAGTAATAGGCTAAAGCCCTCTGAAAACGAGCCTCGGCCCGATACTCGGTTATAACACTCTGATTGGCTTCACTAACGCCGCGTTCTGACAATTTGTCTTCTGTTGTTTCTCTCAAAAATGCATTGGCTAGATTAATCTGATAATACAGGCGGTAATAGAACCCTTTGATAAAAACATTATCAGCGCTCCAGGTCATTTCATTGAGGTCAGGAATTCCTACATCTCCCCAACAGCAATGCGCTTCATCAGTTGGTAATTGTTGTAAATTCCACAAGCCTCTTAAGAAGGAAGCCTGGCTTCCTCCATCCACGCCAGCCACATCAGGATCACCATCGCCACCACTATTGCCGCTGACAGCAAGTCCCGCGTATATCTTTGCCAAACTTTGCTGATAGGCATCTATGGTGTTATCATAAACAACCTCAGAGACTAACTCATCCTTATCCAGCGGTATCGTATTCAGGTCGTCAGTACAGGCTCCTAACCCAAGAACCATTACTGCTGCCCATAATAACGTTAAATATTTATATGCTTTCATAATCTATCAAATTAAAAGTTTATACTTAAACCCAGAATAAACACGCGAGGATGGGGATAAATTTTATTATCAATCCCATCGTTGCTAAATTCCGGATCAATACCTTCATAATCGGTAATAACAAAGGGATTTTGAACGGTAAAGGAAATTCTGCCACGTTGATTTTCACGCCAGATGCCCAAATCATCAAAAGTATATCCCAATGAAACGTTATCCATCCTCAGGAAAGAAGCTTCCTGAATGTAGTAACTGGATAAATATTGAGGCTCAACAAAATTGGTATAACTTGCACTGTTTAAAACATTCTTAAGAAAACCCGATGGATCATACATCGCATTCTGGGCTTCCCGGTTCGACTGAACATTATTGTAAGCATAACTGCCCAAATTGGCGCGTAGAGAAAAATTAAAATCCCAGTTCTTATAATTGAGCTGTGATGAAAAACCCATGGTAATATCAGGTGCTGATTTCTTGTAAATGATCAGATCCTTTTCATTAATGGCACCATCCTTATTTTGATCCACGTAGGCACCTTCAATGGGCTTGCCGGCTTTGTCATAAACCTGTTCATACACATAGAATGAACCGGCAGGATTATTCAAACGGTGAATTTTAATATTAGCGCCTGTCCCTCCATCAATGCCACCGTGGATTACTCCTGAGTAATTGGGATCATCATTGATGGTCAACTTGGTGATTTCATTTTCATTATAGGCGATATTATAATTCAGGGTCCAGCTTAAATCCTCCCCAACAATAGGGCGTCCAATCACTGAAAACTCCAAACCCTTGTTGGTCAACTCACCCACATTGGTCAACAACTGGTTGCTAAAATTGGTTCCAGCAGCGATGGCTACAGTGTTCAACAAATCAACCGTTTCACGTTGGTAGACATCCAATGAACCGCTAATCCTATTATTCAACAACCCAAAATCCAATCCGATGTTATAGGTAGTCGTTTCCTCCCATTTAAGATTCTCATCATAAGCTACCGGACGAATGAGTGGGATTTTAGTGTCACCAAAGAAGTAGTTGGCACCTGCCTGACTGTAGCTGTACCTAGCCATCCACGGATAATCTCCCTGTCCAAGACTTTGCTGACCGGTTACTCCGTAACCCAATCGAAGTTTAAGGTCAGAGAACAATTCTTGCCCCTTCATAAAGGACTCATTGTGCAACCTCCAGGCTAAAGCTACTGAAGGAAAAAGCCCCCATTGGTTATCGGGACTAAACCTCGAAGAACCATCGTTTCGCAAAGTAAAGGTCAACAAGTACTTATTCATCAAACTGTAATTCAACCTTCCGAAGAAAGAAACAATATAAGATTCAGTGGAGTATTCATCCATATCTTTGTAGAACTCTTCACCAAAGGTCTGGGCCGATTCAGGAGAGTATGGATATATATTATCCTCTTCTGAATAAAACCTTTGCCAGGAATAACCTCCCATAACATCTATTCGATGAGCAGCTATTTCCTTATTATAATTCATAAAGAAATCCAAAAGCGTATTTCTTTTCAATTCACTGTAAGTTTTGTTATCACCCCAACCGGATTTATAGTTTCCCCAAACCCAGCTCATGGGTGAGTTATCGTTCACAATAACATCGCCTTCGCTTTTAGATATATCATAACCCAAATTAAGATTGGCCTTCAAACCTGCCAAAAAGTCAAAAGCATAATCCAACTGAAGATTACCAATACTTCGGTAAACATCTGCTTTGTCAGAACGCTCCTCCAAAACAGCCAATGGATTGGCCAGACCGATATCAATAGGTGTTCCATCTTCTTTTAACGACATATAGTATCCATTCCCATAATTATTCTGAGCATATACAGGTTGTGTGGGATTAAACTGAGTAGCTGATCCAATAGAACCATGATCGGCAAAGCTGCTTTTATTATAGGATCCCTTTACACTCATCTGAACGTTTAAACGATTTTCAAACAATTTCGGGTTCACATTCAATGAAGCTGTAGTTCGTTCCATAGCAGATGTTTTGAGAATACCTTCCTGATTGGTATAACCAACTGAAAAACGAAAAGGAACTTCTTTTATAGCACCTGATAATCCCACATTGTGGTCAGAGCTGATAGATGTTTGAAATATTTCTTCCTGCCAATCAGTCGTAGCTGTTCCTAAGGCTAAAGCCTGATCACTACCTTCTCCAAAAACATCCGTTACATAGGCTCTATAAGTGTCTCCTTGCATCACATCAACGGTACCGGTCTTTGTGCTCACTGAAACAGTTCCATCATAGGATACTTTTAACGCACCCTTTGCACCCTTTTTGGTTGTAATAATAATTACACCATTGGAAGCCCGTGATCCATAAATAGCAGTTGCAGAGGCATCTTTCAACACAGTAAAGGTCTCAATGTCATTTGAATGAATAGAAGCTAAAGGGTTAGACATTCCACTAATTCCTGAAGAATTGTCAACCGGAACCCCATCAATAACAATTAAAGGGTCGTTACTTGCCGACATAGAGGAACCTCCTCTGATTCTAATGGTAGCTCCTGCACCTGGTGCACCACCATCACTGGTTACACTAACACCAGCCACTTTTCCAGCCAACATGTCGGAGGGAGAGGTAGCCAGGCCCTTATTTAGTTTAGTAGCATCAATAGCTGTAACAGAACCAGTCAAATCTTCCTTTTTCACTGATCCATACCCAATCACAACCACTTCATCCATCCCGATAACGCTGGAACTCATGCCAACATTAATTTCAGTAACAGAGGAGGTAACGGTACGCTCTTCAGCGTTAAAACCCACAAAAGTGTATATAAGCACATCTCCAACATTGGCTTTAATGGTATAGTCTCCAGCAGGCGTTGATATGGTTCCCGCTGTAGTTCCTTTAACCACAATGGTTACACCGGGTAAAGCACTGCCATCAGTAGCATCGGTCACTCTTCCTGTAATGTTAACCTCCTGAGCCATTAGCCCAAATGGGATTAACCATCCCAAAAGAAGTAATAGGAATTTCTGTTTATGCATCAAATTCTTCATAAAACAACATTTAGTTAATTTTTAAAAACTCATTGGCTTACAGCATGTTATTACACGTTTGTAATATCTGCTGAAACAAGGGATTTTAATCTCTTCTGATTACATGGGACAAAAATTGTTACCAGAACTTTCCGCAACAAATATATGTTGAAAACCATCATTTGTAAACACTCTTTAACACTGGTTTTCAATTTTTTGCAATCTATTCTCCGAAATCGTTTGCGGTTTCGTTTGCGGTTTCGTTTGCAAAAACAACGCATGTTGTATAACATATTTTTAACATGTCGCGATAATGCTTTAAAAAATATAAGCATGTGAACAAAAAATAACCTTCCAATTGAGAATAACAATCCTAGACACCTGTTATTATGCACGTTAAACCCAACCAACATCACCCTCCCATATTTGTATTAGCATTTATATCGTAATTTTTAAGAATGATAAACTGCCATTGCAATTGTTTTTTTAACTATTTTTAAAGTTCTAAGAGAAAGATGACTAAGAGTTTCGAATACATCTATTATTTTTTAATTTTCACTATTAAAAAATAACTCTATAAAAAAGGGATCCTTTCAATTAGAAGTTTTTGTATAAACACCAACTTTTAAATTACTTTTATTGAATTAAATCCCACTTACATAAACTTAATTTTTATAACCTAACTGACCAGATAATAGTTGGCTTATGATGAAATCATCGCATATTACTATTAAAGATATAGCCCGGATACTGAGTATCTCTCCTTCTACCGTTTCACGAGCGCTAAAAGACCATCCTGATATCAGCGAGGAAACCAGAAACCTGGTTAAAACATTTGCCGAAAAGGTTCACTATCGCCCCAATGCGCTGGCACTTAGCCTACGCCGTCAAAAGACATTTACTCTGGGACTGATAATACCTGAAATAGTTCACCACTTTTTCTCTTCAGTTATATCCGGAATGGAAGATCTGGCTTATGGCGAAGGTTATCACATGATGATTTGCCAATCGAATGAGAACTATTATCGAGAGGTAATAAACACACAAGCCTTACTGGACCACCGTGTGGATGGGTTACTGGTATCAATTAGCAAAACCACCCGTGAATTCAACCATTTAATAACTGCGCTCGACAATGGTACTCCAATAGTTTTTTTTGATCGTATTTGCGACGAAATTGAATCAGACCGCGTTCTTACTGACGATTTTGAAGGAGCCAGAGTAGCCACATCACATCTGATTGAGAGAGGATCAAAAAACATTATGCATCTGGCGGCTCCCAAACACCTGCTGATTGGCCAAAATCGTTTGGAAGGATACAAACAAGCCCTGGCAAACCATGATATCCCTTTCCGGGAAGAATTAGTTTTGAAATGCGATACCCGCGAAGAGGTTTTTTCGCTCCGCAAACAAATAATTTCATTTGCATCAACAATTGATGGCATATTTGCAGTTAATGATAGTACTGCCATTGCAGCCATGCAGATAATCCAGGAAAACGGGCTTCGAGTACCTCAGGATATAGCAGTAATTGGCTTTGGTGACGGGCCCAATGCAACCATAGCACATCCGCCTTTAACAACAGTGGAACAAAAAGGTTATGAAATGGGCCGCGAGGCAGTCCGTTTGCTTATTCAACGAATTGAGAATCCCGGCACTCAAACCAACTTCCAGACTAAAATTTTAACGCCCACACTTAAGAAAAGAGAATCAACCTAGAGTTTCGAAATCGTTTGCAGAAGAAAATATTTATTGCTAATAGTAAATTCTTACATTTTTCTACACTTATCGCAAACGATTGTAATAAGGGTTTCTGTTAAACACTAGAATAAAATCTTTAATAAAAAGAATCCGGCACTTTACCTTTGCCATCTTTTATAATACATTTGCATTACAAACAAAGGATTTTATTTCTCTTACGAACTACCTTGAATTCAAACAAACAATTTATTTCTTGTTTGGATAAAAATAATATTGTCTCCTGTTTTCTTTCCAAATTGAGGTACATGCCACTAATCAATTATTATTACATGTATCCAAAACAAATAATTTCATATAAGTTAAAGACTTTTTTCAGTCTTGTATCAAACATTTTTCGGTCATTCGTAGTTTTATCCGTTTGTCATTTAATTTTCATCCTTTACAGTAGATTAACAATAAAAGGATAGTTTTAGGAAATGTCGATTCCAGATATTCATTGAAAAGAGTTACCATGAAACAACAACACAATTTATTCACATACATATCTAAGATTTTTAGATGAGTGTTCTATGTAGCAAATAAAAAACAAATCCTAATAGAGTATATGAAACAATTACCTCGCCTATCAACAGCCCAGATCTGGAACATGAGCATAGGATTTCTTGGTATTCAGTTTGGCTTTGCTTTGCAAAACGCCAATGCCAGCCGAATCCTGCAAAACTTTGGCGCTGACGTGGAGCACCTCTCATGGTTTTGGTTGGCAGCTCCCATTACAGGGATGATTATTCAACCCATTGTGGGACATTACAGCGACCGAACCTGGTCAAGACTGGGACGCAGACGCCCATTCTTCCTCTTTGGTGCCCTGTTTGCAGCCATAGCGCTTGTTTTTATGCCAAATTCAGGCTCCTTGGCCGGTTTTATTCCTCCCATGTTTATTGGTGCCGGCATGTTAATGCTTATGGATGCCTCCTTTAATATTTCAATGGAACCTTTCAGAGCTTTAGTTGCCGATAAACTTCCCAACTATCAGCGTACAAAAGGATTCTCTATTCAGACAACACTAATTGGTATTGGTGCCGTTGTTGGTTCAGGGCTTACCTATGTTCTTGCTGAATGGTTTGGTGTTTCAAAAGTTGCTCAAAGCGGAGAAGTTCCTGACAATGTAATCCTTTCCTTTTATATAGGTGCTGCTGTTTTGTTAACCGCAATTATTTGGACGGTGGTAACAACTAAGGAATACTCTCCTGCAAAGCTTAAAGAGTTTGGTGTTACTAACGATGAAGAGCAAAAAGCTGTTAAGGAAACAGGGTTCATGCAGATTTTTAAAGACTTTGCAGCTATGCCAAAAACCATGAAACAACTTGGACTTGTCCAGTTTTTCTCCTGGCTTGCATTATTTGGCATGTGGGTATTCACCACTCCGGCTATAGCACAACATGTATATGGCTTGCCAACCAGCGACACCAGTTCCGTAACTTATAATGACGCGGCAAACTGGGTTGGCATACTGTTTGGCATTTATAATGGCGTTGCTGCAATTTTTGCCATGGCTCTACCCTGGATTGCTGGTAAAATAAGCCGTAAAGGAACCCATGCCATCGCACTTGCAATTGGAGCTATTGCACTTATTTCAATTTACTTTATAAAAGATCCGAAAATCCTGATAGTACCCATGATTGGAATTGGCATTGCCTGGGCAAGCATACTTTCAATGCCTTATGCCATACTTGCCGGATCAATACCTGCGGCCAAAATGGGTGTTTACATGGGATTATTCAATTTATTTATTACTATGCCCCAAATTGTTAATGGCGTTTTTAGTGGCCCCATTGTTAAGCGCATATTCGATTCACAAGCCATTTATGCTCTTATAATAGCAGGAGTAAGCCTCCTCATTGCATCATTTTCGGTGGTTTTTGTAAGGGATAAAGAAGATTAACTAATCAGTGAAAAGAATCATAATGTAATAATTCACGATTAATTAAAATAATAAACCAATGTCGCTTAATTAGTGTCATTAAGAAAACAACCTATTTTTCAGTCTTTGCTAAGAAAGCGTCAAAGACAAGGCTTTCGAAGTTTGTGAAACCAAGGAGTTTACATTTCGTAAATGACTGTTTCAAAAACGAGAGTAACGCAGTATTTGGCGTTTTCTTATAAAGACTTATTAAGCTCTTTGCCAAAGCACTCTTTTAGTTTCCTTAAATGGAATAGCATACAGGGAATCCTCACACGGGGATTAGAGGTAAGACCTAACAAATTGCATACTTAACTAAACCACTTTAAATGACAACTATAAGCAGATCAACTTTTCACTATATGACCAAAAAATCATTGATTAAAAAACGTAAAAGATGATAAAAGCCTGTTTATTCGACCTTGACGGTGTAATTGTTGATACCGCAAAATATCATTATATAGCCTGGCGTGAAATTGCCAAAGAGTTAGGATTTGAGTTTACCGAAAATCACAATGAACGATTGAAAGGTGTTAGCCGTATGGCTTCGTTAGATATTCTGCTCGAAGTGGGTGGCATCAAGCTGTCAGAAAAAGAGAAGGAACTTCTGGCATTTCGAAAAAACCAACACTATCTCTCTTTCATTCTCAATATGCAACCCCATGAGATACTTCCGGGAGCTAAAGAATTTCTTGAAACCCTGAGAGAAAACAGGATTGCCACAGCTCTTGGCTCAGCAAGTAAAAATGCCATGACTATTCTCCACAGGCTTCAACTAACCAACCTTTTTGATACCATAATCGATGGTAACAAAACCACTAAAGCAAAGCCTGATCCGGAAGTATTCCTAAAAGGTGCTCAAGCATTAAAAGTTGAACCAAAAAATTGTGTTGTCTTTGAAGATGCCGAGGCAGGTGTAGAAGCAGCTATTGCTGCCGGTATGAAGTGTGTTGGGATCGGCTCGCCCGAGATACTATCAAAGGCCAACATTGTGATCAGCGGGCTTGATAAAATGACCTTAGACACCCTTTTCAAACTCCAATAAAATAATAAACAATGAGACAATATCTGAAGAACGACGAATGGAGAATAATTGAAGAAGGCTTTAATCCTGATTATCATCAGGCTTCAGAAAGTATTTTCAGCCTCGGAAACGGAAAAATGGGACAACGTGCCAACTTTGAAGAAACCTACACTGGAGCAACCCTTCAGGGAAGCTACATTGCTGGTGTTTATTATCCTGATAAAACAAGGGTGGGATGGTGGAAAAACGGGTACCCTGAATATTTTGCCAAAGTACTTAATTCGCCTAACTGGATTGGCATTGATATAGAAGTGGAAGGTGAATTACTGGATCTATTTAAGGTTAAAACTGAAAACTTTGTCAGGGTCTTGGATATGAAACAGGGCTTGCTTTCAAGAAGCTTTACGGCCAAACTTAACAACGGCCATATAATTAAGGTTGAAACACAACGTTTTATAAGCATGTCCGAACCAGAATGTGGCTTAATCAGATATGCCATTACACCCGTTAACTTTTCGGGGAAAATAGCTTTTATACCCTATATAAACGGCGATGTGGAAAACCAGGACGCCAACTATGATGAAAAGTTCTGGAATATTCTCGAGACCTCTTCTTCTGAAGGCGAAGCGCACCTGCTATCTCAAACAAAAAAGCTGAATTTTAGGGTTGCTTTTGCCATGAACTGGAGTGTGAATGTGAAAGACTATGTTATTAGCGCATCAAATAACGACAAAAAATGCCTCAACCGCATTGACCTCAATGCCGTAAGCGATAAAACAATTGTTTTCGAAAAATATGCAGGTATTTGCAGTTCTCTGAACCATCAGCCTGATCAATTAATTGCAAAAGCCAAACAAAAAGCCCTTCAGGCAAAAACAGCCGGATTCGAAAAAATGTTGAGAGCACATACTGCACACTGGGAAACCATTTGGGAACACAGCGACATTAGAATAAAAGGCGATGTGGCAGCACAACAGGGAATAAGATTCAATATTTTTCATATGAACCAAACCTATACAGGCGATGACGAACGGCTTAATATAGGACCAAAAGGTTTCACCGGTGAAAAATATGGAGGTGTCACATATTGGGATACCGAAGCCTATTGTATTCCATTTTTCATTGCTACAGCCCCCCAGCATGTTACCAGAAATTTGCTTATATACCGATACAAACACCTTCAGAAGGCTATTGAAAACGCTCAGAAACTTGGCTTTTCAAATGGTGCCGCATTATATCCCATGGTAACCATGAACGGTGAAGAATGTCACAACGAATGGGAAATTACATTTGAAGAGATTCATCGAAACGGAGCCATAGCGTTTGCCATACATAATTATATTCGCCACACAGGCGATGATAAATACCTCGAGGAATATGGTCTTGAGGTACTTATTGGTATTGCACGTTTTTGGGCTCAGCGCGCCACATGGTCAGCCGACAAAAAAAAGTATGTAATACTGGGAGTTACCGGACCCAACGAATACGAAAACAACATCAACAACAACTGGTACACCAATAAAATTGCCGTTTGGTGTTTAAAATTCACTACCGAAGCATTGTTAAAAGTGGAACAATTGAACCCACTACGTTTCAATACTATTTGCGAAAACACATCATTTCTTCGATCTGAAGAAACAGCCAATTGGGCCCATATTATTGAAAACATGCACTTCTCATTTAATAACGAGCTGGGATTGTTTATGCAACAGGAT
Organism: uncultured Marinilabiliaceae bacterium; assembly: GCA_964608615.1. Classification (GTDB taxonomy): domain Bacteria; phylum Bacteroidota; class Bacteroidia; order Bacteroidales; family Marinilabiliaceae; genus CALEUX01. The sequence goes on along the minus strand of CAZSQG010000079.1, from coordinate 2,615 downwards.
GGTTATATGGACAAGGAACAGATATTAGCTTCTGACTTACCCAAATCATCCCGCCCCATCAACCAAAAATGGTCATGGGATCGCATTTTACGTTCATGTTTCATAAAACAGGCTGATACCCTTCAAGGCATCTACCTGTTTGAAGAGGAATTTGACACCAAAACCATTCGTAAACATTTCGATTTCTACGAACCACGAACTGTTCATGAATCATCTCTTTCGCCATGTGTACATACCATTATGGCCGCCCGTATAAGCAACTTATCCAAAGCCTACGAAATGTATCTTCGCACCAGCCGCCTCGATCTGGACGATTACAACAATGAAGTACACGAGGGATTACATATCACCAGCATGGCCGGCACATGGATGGCTATTGTGGAAGGGTTTGGTGGAAAACGTATTTACAACGGAGAACTTCATTTTAATCCCATTATTCCTATAGAATGGGAAGAGTATGCCTTTCGCGTAACCTTTAAAGGTAAATATCTTGAAATAAGAGTCTCACAAAAACACGTTGAAATAATTTCATATTCAACCAAAGAAATACATCTTTTTATCTACAATGAAAAAATAACTCTGAAGCCAGGTGCAACTCAGTTATTTTTATTAAAACCAAATTTCAATGCATAACTTGTTTAATAAACTAACACTTCTGCTCATGGCCCTTTTCATAAACTGGAGCAGTCTGTTCGGTGCACGTTCCATAACTGTGGAACGCCTCGAACCATCATCATGGTGGATTGGTTTTAAAGAACCCGTAGTACAAATAATGGCCTACGGATACCAGATTGCCAATACCCGCCCCGAACTTAACTATCCCGGTGTTGTCATACGGCAAATTATTTCGGCTGACAATCCCAACTATCTTTTTATCGATTTGGAAATTGATAAAAATGCAAAGCCGGGTAAGATTGAGATTCTTTTTAAACAATCGGGAAAAGTACGAACTCAAGCAACTTTTGAATTACTCGAAAGAAGTAAAGGATCCTCTCAAAGGGAAGGTTTTAACCAAAGCGATGCCATTTACCTCATCATGCCCGATCGTTTCGCTAACGGTAATACAGAAAACGACATGATTCCCGGGATGAAGGAAAAACCCAACAGGAATGAGCCCTACGGGCGTCATGGCGGTGATATTGAAGGCATCAAAAAAAACCTTGACTATATCAAAGAGATGGGATTTACATCTATTTGGCTCAATCCGGTTCTTGAAAACGATCAGCCGGAATCATCTTACCATGGTTATGCCATCACCGATTTCTATAACATCGACCGCCGTCTTGGCTCAAATCAGGAGTTTAAGGAACTGGTAGATGCCTGCAGGGCAAGAGGTCTCAAAATGATTATGGATATGGTGTTTAATCATTGCGGTAGCCAACACTGGTGGATAAAAGATTTACCCTCCCCGTCATGGATTAATCAGTTTCCTGAATTTACCCGCTCAAATTACAGACTCAGTACTGTTTCTGATCCATACGCTTCTAAAGCCGATCTGGAGCTTACCACCCGAGGGTGGTTCGATACAACTATGCCTGATATGAACCTAAAGAACCAGTTAGTTCTCAACTATCTTATTCAGAATAGTATTTGGTGGATTGAATATTCCGGCTTGCAGGGAATACGCATGGACACTTATCCATATCCCGATAAAAACGCAATGGTTGTATGGATAAAACGTATTATGCAGGAGTATCCGCAGTTCAATATTGTTGGAGAATCGTGGATTTCCACTCCTTCAAAACTGGCATACTGGCAGAAAGATTTTCCAAATAAAGACGGTTACAACTCAAACCTTAAAAGCTTGATGGACTTTCCGTTAGCAGATGCTTTAGCACAAGCCTTTAATGAGGACGAGGGCTGGAGCAGCGGTTTAATACGCATTTATGACGTTCTTGCCGACGATCATTTATATCGTTATCCTATGGATATGGTTGTCTTTGCCGAAAATCACGACCTTGGCAGATTGTTTCATTTTCTTAATAATGATATTAACAAAATGAAAATGGCTATTGCTTTTCTTGGTACTGTAAGAGGTATTCCACAATGGTACTATGGCAGTGAGATTATAATGGATGGCAACGGTTATGAAGGCCATGCCAACATACGCAAGGACTTTCCGGGAGGCTGGCAGGGCGATGTAACAAACGCGTTTACAGTACAAGGACGCTCAAAAGAGCAGAACATAGTATTCGATTACCTGAAAAAGGTTTTGAATTACCGAAAAAGCAGCAATGTCCTTCAATATGGAAAAACACTCCATTTTATACCAATCGAGGGAGTTTACGTTTACTTCCGTTATATTGATGATGAAGCGGTAATGGTTTTGCTCAACAACAACGAAGAGGATGCTAAAGATTTTGACACCTCCCGTTTTTCTGAAATAACCTCGAAATACACAAAAGGAATTGATATTGTTAGCGGAGAAAAAATCAATAATTTAGATACCTTAACAATTCCGGCCAAATCAGCTTTAATTATTGAACTTAGATAATATAACATTGGTGTCCGGTAAAATTTTTAGGAAATTATTTAAATGCTTTAAATAATAAGAATTCCGGGAGTTCTCGTTTTCTTGGGGCTTACTTTCCGCCTCAGAGAAACGATAGTTCTTT
>CAZSQG010000078.1:16746-21017 GCA_964608615.1 uncultured Marinilabiliaceae bacterium | reverse complement strand
CTTCGCTTCGCTATCAATGACAGGCTGTTGAATCATTGATAGTTAGATCCTTCGCTGCGCTCAGGATGACATGCTACCGTTGGGTAGAAGGAAAAAGTAGAAGGCGGGCAACGCCCGCCTTCTACTTTTTCCTTTCCTATATTATTGTGTTGATGTTTCTAACTATGTGAGAATTATTAAAGTCAAATTGTTTTTTGGTCATTAATAATCCTAAATATAAAATATTTGGATGAACACAGGATAAATATTAACTTTAAAACTTTATTAGGTTTTAAGTTATTGAAAAATAAGCTGATGTATGATTTAGATAGTCATTGCTTGAAAAAGCAGGATAAAATATTGTGGAATATAGACTTGGTTGATTTTAGTAAAATTTAAATTATAATTAAGATGAAGAGTGTTGAAATTCATACTGTTAAAGGAATAATGAAGGTTCAATTTTACCATGATGACGCTCCTGGTACTGTAGCTAATTTTATTAAGCTTGTAGAAGAAGGTTTTTATGATGGACTGGCCTTTCACAGGGTTATTCCTGACTTTGTGATACAAGGTGGTTGTCCGTTTTCAAAAGAACCGGGAAACCCAAAGGTTGGAACGGGGGGGCCTGGCTATCAAATTCCCTGCGAATTAACTGGTGGAAACCAGTATCATGATCGTGGCGTTTTAAGCATGGCACATTCCGGTAGAAATACTGGCGGTTCACAGTTTTTTATTTGTCATGGACGACAAAATACAAAACATCTTGATGGCAAGCATACATGCTTTGGAAAAGTATACGAAGGATTGGATGTGATTGATGCCATAAAACCAGGCGATAAAATTGAAAAAATTGTAATTGTTGAAACCGAATAGAGAAAATTATGAATTTTGAATTAACAGGAAACCTGATTTTAAAAGATAATACCCAGGAGGTAAGCACTTCTTTTAAAAAACGCGAGTTCGTTATTGAAGTACATAATGAACGAAATAGTGATTGGAATGATTTTATAAAGTTTCAGTTGACACAGGATAAATGTGCACTTATGGATCAGTTCCAGACAGGAGATAAAATTAAAGTAGCCTTTAACATAAGAGGACGCAAATGGGAGAAAGATGGAAAAGTGAATTATTTCTCAAATCTTGAGGCATGGCGTGTTGAAAAAGCTTCTGATATACAGGGTGAGAATGTGCCACCTCCACCATTTCTGGAAACGGAAATTCCACCTGCTGACGTAAATGATCAGCTTCCTTTTTAGTTCTTTGCTTTTTTTAAGAAAACTTGAGCCACCTTTTTTTGAAGAGGTGGCTTTTTTATTTTCTGCAAGTAGCTAAACGGTTCTGTTTTGGTTAAGATGCTATATAAAAATGTGATATTAATTATATCATGTATTGACATTGACAAACATTACTTTTATTTTTATTAAACAGTTAACCTTTTGTTAAATTAAAAATTAGTATCATGCTGAAACTTATTGTGTCAGGTATCTTAGGACAGGATGCCGAAGTAAAAGAAGTTGGAAACAGTAAAGTTATTAATTTCAATGTAGCTGTTTCAATGGATTACAAAGATGCACATGGGATTAAGGTTGAAAAAACCGAATGGGTGAGAGCCGTCATGTGGAAGGGAAAGGACCAAAGCACAAAAGTGGCTGATTATCTTAAAAAAGGGAAAAAAGTTTTGATTGAAGGTATTCCCGAAAGCGAAGGGTATAAATCAAAAGACGGAGAGGTGAAATCATCGCTAAGTATTACTGTAAAGGAGCTTGAGTTTATGAATTAATATATAGTAAAGCTTATATTAAGAAGTTTATATGTGGAAAAAGAAGAATCTGTCGGGGCTGTTCGGCAGGTTTTTTTTTATCTAGAGGTTGTTTGTAAAACTTATTATTCAGTATAATTGTTTATTTTAAAGAGTGTTGTTATTTGTTTTAATAGTTGTTATAATTTTTTTGTTTGTACAAATAGTTCTAATATTATTACAGTTTTATTATACATTAACCTTCATATTATCATTAATTGGCTTTTTGTAATATTACCACTAACCTGGGTTATAAAGGGATGAAAATATTTGATAAAATATAATGATCTATTGTATATTTGTAATTAGCCTTAAAGGAGAAATAAAATGACTTTATTCAGAATAGTTTCAATTCTTGTGTTTTTTGTTGTAATAGGATGTGGACCATCGCGTCAGGAGCAAGCCAATGAAAAGTTAAAAGAAATTATACTAATAAAAGAGTCCGGTAACTTTAATCTTGCCCGGTTAAAACTTGACACACTTATCAGGGCTTATTCTGATCAGAGTGAGCAGGTTAATAAGGCCAGAGAACTAATGAAGAATATTACTATTATGGAACAGGAACGCAGCCTTGTTTATCTTGATAGTATGCTAATAGTTAAGGAAGAATTGCTGGAACCTATGATGAAAAATTTTATTGTCTCGGATGAATATGGGGCTGAAAAGATTCTTATTCATAAACGTCAAAAGCCTGAGAATAGCTATAATAGAACTTTTTTAAGGGCGCATTTAAATGAGTCGGGCGATTTTTATATTTCAAGCCGATATCATGGAAGTGACTGGATATATCATCAACAGATAAAAGTCTATAATAAGGATCAATCTGTTTTTACTGAAGTTGTGCCTGAGGATGGATTTGATAACCGAAGATTTGACGATCAGGGAGCCAAATGGGAAATTGTTAAATACAAAGAAGGTAAAGACAATGGCGTTATTGATTATATAGCCTCTCATTGGAAAGATCCTTTGAAAGTACAGTTTATTGGTAAGCGTAATGCTTATATTGTTCTTGAACAGTTTGATAAAGAGGCTATTCGCGATGGCTATGAGATTTCTTTCATCTTGAAGGAGTTGCACAGTATAAAAACTGAACGGGGAAAAGTTAATCAAGCCTTACGAAAACTCAAATCGTAAGTGATTGGGATGGTTTGCGCGGGGTAAGTTATTTTATATTAGGCGCTTGGGATTGTTTGGTGATGTTGTTGCGTTTTGTAGGGAATTATCTGACTTTTTTATCAGGATTTTCGGGAGTTTGAATTGGCTCCGGGTTATCCTGTGAACAAATCATTTGACGGCTAAAATTAGCTGTTTTATCAAAAAATAGTGTAATTAGCCAAGCTCTGTTGTAAATTTATCCCTCGCTTTACAACGAAAATTGCCAATCATGAAGAGAATTCTACTCCTTTTTATAGCCATAACCTCAACTGTTGTTACCTATTCTCAGTCTAGCTTTTCAATTAATGATGTTACCGTAACCGAAGCAACAACCTCCGCCACATTTACCGTAACATTGAGTAATGCAGTTACGGGTGGAGCTTCAGTCAGCTTTGCCACTGCCAATAACACGGCCTCTTCATCGTCGGATTACACGTTAACAAGCGGCATCTTAAACTTTACCGGTAATGCTGGTGAAACTCTAACCATAATTGTTCCTATTAATGATGATTTGGTAGCTGAACCAAGTGAGACCTTTTATGTAAACCTTACATCTGCCACAGGAACCGATGTGAATATATCAGATGCAGATGGTATTGGTACCATTACAGATAATGATAACCTAACAGTATCTCTGGCCGGATTTACAATAACAGAAAACAATGCCACCCAGAGTGGTGATTTTGTGGCAACCTTAAGTGGCACCGCTCAAAGTGATGTTGTATTATCGTTTTCAACCGCACCAGTAACTGCAACAACGACTGATTTTACTGCTCAGATATCGGTTCTCTATACTATCGATGCAGGAAAAACAAACGTGTCTATTCCTGTATCCGTACTGGGCGATCAGATATCAGAGCCTTTGGAAACTTTCTCAGGAACTATAACATTGAGTAATATAAATGGACAAGGCGTAATATTGGGGACAGCAACCGCTTCGGCTACCATCACCGATGACGATAATCTAACAGTATCCCTAGCTGGATTTACTGTAACAGAAAGCAATACCACGCAGAGTGGTTATTTTGTGGCAACCTTAAGTGGCACCGCTCAAAGTGATGTTGTATTATCGTTTTCAACCACCGCAGGAACTGCAACAACGAGTGATTTTACCGCTCAGACATCTGCTCTCTACACCATCAATGCAGGAAGCTCAAGCGTGTCTATTCCTGTATCCGTACTTGGCGATTTGGTGTCTGAACCTCAGGAGACTTTTAATGGAGTTATTGCTGTAAACAATGTTAATGGTCAGCAAATTACTATTCTAACAGGTTCGGCCACCGCTACCATCACCGACGACGATGCCGCTTCATTCACCATTGGAGATGCCACTGTTGCT
>CAZSQG010000078.1:0-16646 GCA_964608615.1 uncultured Marinilabiliaceae bacterium | reverse complement strand
ATCTGGAACATTGGAATTTTCAGGTAATGTGGGAGAGCAAAAGACCATATCAGTACCTGTATTAAGCGATTTAATTGCTGAACCCGGTGAGACGTTTTTTGTGAATCTTTCCGAAGCCACGGGGACTGGAGTTTCTATTGGTGATGCTCAGGCTATTGGTACCATCACCGACGACGATGCCGCTTCATTCACCATTGGAGATGCCACTGTTGCTGAAGGAGGAGGGACCTTAGCTTTTACTGTAACGTTGGGTGCCGCTGTGCAAGGTGGGGCAATGGTAAAATATGCAACAGCCAATCAAACTGCCCTGGCGGGATCGGATTATACTGCAGTATCTGGAACATTGGAATTTTCAGGTAATGTGGGAGAGCAAAAGACCATATCAGTAACTGTATTAAACGATTTAATTGCTGAACCCGGTGAGACGTTTTTCGTGAATCTTTCTGAAGCCACAGGAACTGGAGTTTCTATTGGTGATGCTCAGGCTATTGGTACCATCACCGATGACGATTCTTTTACCATTAGTCTGAGTGGTTTTTCAGTTACTGAAACTAATGTGTCTCAAACCAAAAATTTCATTGTTACCATGACTGGTGTAGCACAGAACGCATTGGATGTGTCGTTCACAACTACCAATGGCACAGCGTTAAGTGGAAGTGATTATACAGGACAATCGGCAGTGGTTTATTCCCTTGCGGCTGGACAACAGAGTTTGAATATACCGGTGGTAATCCTTGGTGATCAACTGTCGGAGAATGAGGAGACGTTTGTTGGTACAATAGTATTGAGTAATGTAAATGGACAGTCTATTAGTATCGCAACAGGTTCGGCCACAGCAACTATTATCGATGATGATAAAGCGGATCTTGTTATCACAAAAACCATAAGTACCGGTACACCTACGGTTGGCAGCAACGTAACCTTTGCCGTTACTGTAAATAATGTAGGTCCCAGTGCCACTAGCGCAATTGTTGTCAACGATGTATTGCCTTCTGGTTATACCTTGGTAAGTGCTACTCCATCTACTGGAACATGGACTGCGCCCAACTGGAGTATCCCCACGCTAGCAAATGGCGCAAGCGCTAATATTTCCATTATTGCCAAGGTGTTGGCTGTAGGTTCTTATAAAAACACTGCCAGCATTACATCCTCAGCCATTGAAGATCCGGTATTAACCAATAATACAGCATCAGTAACTCCTGTGATTGAAAATAGTTCCCCTGTTGCTGTTGCTGATAATTATAGCACTAATGAAGATACGGGATTAACCGTAAGTACTCCCGGAGCATTATTGAACGATACAGATATCGATGGGGATGTTTTAAGTGTTAGTAGTTTTATTTATGCAAGCACAACCTACCCGGTGGGCATCCCCGCGACGCTTACTCCCGGAAGTTTAACAATCAATTCAAATGGGAGCTTAAGTTATATCCCGGCAGAGAATTACAATGGTAGTTTTACTGTAAGTTATAATATCTCCGATGGCACTACTACAGCCTCTTCTCAAATCACAATTACAGTGTCTGCTGTAAATGATCCGCCGGTAGTCAATCCCGACTATATTTACACATCCGAAGGAATTGGTGAAAATATTTTTGTTCTAAATAATGATAATGATGCGGCCGATGGTACCAGTGGCGGGATTGATCCCAGTTCATTAAAAATAACCAAACAGCCTACATATGGCAGCATGACGATTCTGGCTAATAAACAAGTGAGTTATACGCCAAATTCCGGGTTTTTTGGAACCGATCAGGCCGAATATGAAGTGTGTGATAATGGTTCGCCAGCTATTTGTGCTAAAGGAATCATTTATATTGATGTAACCCGGTTGTCTCCTTTAGCCAATGATGATAGTGCAGATACAAATGAAGATAATTCAGTTGACATTAATGTGGTGGCTAATGATGAGGATGTTAATAATAATATTGATCCTTCAACCGTAATCATTGTTACCTTACCAACTCATGGAACTGCTACCCATCAGGGCAATGGAATTGTTCGTTATGTGCCTTCAACCAATTATAATGGCACCGACTTTTTTACCTACACGGTAAAAGATAAAACTAATTTTATCAGCAATGTAGCCAGGGTTGATGTAACCATTAAGCCGATTGCTGATGCGCCGGTATCAACCAATGGCTGGTACTCCACTAAAGAAAATGTTGAGGTGGTAATTCCTATTCGTGAGCTGGTTACAGATCCCGATGATGATATTGATTTTTCAACTATTGTAAGGGATCCGGAGGCCTTGCATGGCATCATTTCAGCAGGGCCTAACCCGGGAGAATTAATATATACCCCTAACTCAGGATATACCGGAAACGACAGTTTTCAGTACAATGTTGCCGATGCAACCGGCCTTCGTAGTAATACTTCAACTGTGACCATACAGGTTTCGAATCAGGCCCCTACAGCCGTTGATGATGTTTTTTCAGTCTATGAGGATGAACCCTCCCCATTGAACGTTATAGGTAATGATACCGATCCACAGGATAATCTGGATCCTACATTGGTTTCTATCGTTACAAATCCTGTTAACGGAACAGTGGTTGTGGATGCTGTTACCGGTGCTATTGAATATACTTCAAATTTGGATTATAATGGCAGTGACTCATTTGTTTACAGGGTTTGCGATGTAACGGGTTATTGTGATGAGGCTACGGTTTCACTAACTGTTCTCGCTGTGAATGATGCACCTGTAGCCATTGAGGATAGCCGTAATTTGTTGGAAGAAAATTCGGTATTTATAGATGTTCTGGCTAATGATTATGATGTGGATAATGCTATTCCCGAGCTAGCCATAACCATTGTTTTGCAGCCTTTGCATGGAACCGTTCAGGTTGTTTCTGATCCGGATGGCATTATTTATACACGGGCTTTAAATTACGACGAATCAGATAGTTTCTCATACAGGATTACCGATCCTGAAGGTTTAACAAGTGAAACCACAGTTATTCTAAGCATTACTCCTGTCAATGATTATATACCATCTACATTCTCTCCCAATGGTGATGGGTTTAATGATTTTTGGGAGATTAAGTGGGTTGAGGATTTTCCCGATAATGAATTGTTCGTTTATAACCGGTGGGGAAGCCTTGTGTATCATAAAAAACCTTACGACAATCCCTGGGATGGGAAAGCTTCGTCAAATGTTTTAGGATCCGAAGATCTGCCTGAAGGAACATATTTCTATATTCTTAAGCTCAATGATAAGAAAACATTAAAAGGAAGTGTTTACATAAAACGATAATAACCGCTCATGATCAGATTTCTCAAATATACTCTTATAACGCTTCTTTTTTCAGGATTATTTCATTCTGTAAGAGGTCAGTACGATCCACTTTATACGCAATACATGTTTAATGCTCTGGCGTTGAATCCTGCTTATGCAGGTACCAATGGTGTTTTAAATGCCATGATTCTGTCGCGCCATCAGTGGGTTGGTTTCGAAGATGCTCCCTCAACCCAGACTTTTTCTATACACACACCGGTGGCTTCACGTAATATTGGTGCCGGATTATCAATTGTTCACGATAAAATTGGCCCGATAGCTAATACCAATGCTTTTTTTGATTATTCCTTTCAGTTTCAACTTAATCAAACGGTTAAAATGTCTTTGGGTTTGAAGGCAGGTTTTAGTCATTTTCAAAGAGATCTCACTAAGTATTTAATTGAAGTAGGTGTTGAAGATCCGGCTTATTCAAATAATATAGAAACCAAGCTTCTTCCCAATTTTGGGTTTGGCGTTTATTGTTATAATGAACGTTTTTTTGTCGGAGCTTCTGTTCCACGGCTTCTGGAGAATAAGATTGGCGATGATGGTGCGCTCTCAACCATGCAGACCCCAACAGAAAACCGGTTATTTTTATTAATGGCTGGATATGTTCAGCCACTAAATAAGGATTTTGTATTAAAGCCTTCTTTTCTAATTCGAGCCTCCGGCTCTGCACCAATTTCGTATGATCTTAATTTGAGTTTGATAGTAAGAGATCGACTTTGGGTAGGAGCAATGGCCAGACCAGGTTATGGTTATGGAGGGATACTGCAATACCAGATTTCCCCACAATTAAGAGTTGGTTATGCTTATGATATGAGTACTAATAAAATGAGGAGTTACCAAAATGGTACGCATGAGGTCATGATTAGCTACGAGTTTAATTTCAGGAAAGAGAATGTTCAAAACCCAAGATATTTCTAATATGACTATAAAAAAATATTTGTGGTTGCTCATTATTGTCATCCCGCTCAATGTTTTTTCGCAAAGCAAAGCATTGAAAAAGGCCGATGTCTTATTCGATAGTTTTGACTATAAAAAAGCTCTAAATAATTATCAAAAGCTTGAAGCGAAAGGTGAGTCGAAATATTATGTAACACGCAGAATTGCGGATTGCTACCGATTATTGCATATGCCTGTATTGGCAGCTGACTGGTACGAGAAAGCGATTGATTTTCCAGATGTTGAAGCCGAGACCTACTATCATCTGGGGCTTTCTTTACGAACTTTAAAGCGTTATGACGAATCAGAACAATATATCTCAAGGTTTCACAGCTTAAGTCGAACACAACCTATGCAAAGGGGACTTAACTCTGATGATTATCTATTATCGATACTAGCTGATTCTGCACGTGTTGAAATTTATAGCTTGGACATTAATTCAGGTTATTCTGAATTTGGTCCTGCTATTTGTAATAATCAATTGATATTTTCCTCCAACCGACCCGGAAAGTCTTTTGTCAGGCATCGGGATGCCCGTAATAACCAGCCATTTTTTGATCTGTATTCAGTAACTTTAGATTCATTGACAACAACATCCGGGATTATTGAATTGTTTCTCCCATATCTTAAATCCGGACTTAATGATGGGCCAGTGAGCTTTACAGCCGGAGGCGAAGTTATGTACATTACCCGTAATGCGCAAAAAAATACGGATGGGAAAAGCGATTTGGATATTATGGTTGCACGCAGTCAGGATGGGAAATGGGATAAGGAGTTATCAAAGCTTCCTCTAAAGATGAAGGGATTTTCAATTGCCCATCCGAGTATTTCCAGCGACGATCAGCGGCTCTTTTTTGCATCAGACATGCCAGGTGGTTATGGGGGAATGGATATTTATTATAGCGAACGAAAAGGTGGCTTTTTGTCACAACCAATAAACCTGGGACCACATATCAATACCCCCGGTAATGAAGTTTTCCCCAATATTTCAAGTGATGGGCGACTTTTTTTTGCTTCAAATGGTCATCCTGGGTTGGGGGGATTAGATATTTGTGTTGCGCTTCCTATTGAAGGAGGTTTTTCGGAAACGTTTAATCTGGGCCCGGGAATAAATAGTTCATATGATGATTTTAGTCTTTTCCCAAATGAGGATGGGCAGACCGGTTATTTCTCATCTAACCGTCCTGGAGGAAAAGGAAGCGATGATATTTATGCTTTTAAGTTTGTTAAACCTTTGTTGTTTACCATAATGGAGGGGATAATAAAGAATAACACCACAGGTTTGCCCGAGCCCGATGTGATGATAAATGTAATGAAAGATGATGGAGCGCCAGTGGCATCTTTTAAAAGCGATGAGAAAGGTAATTTTACTATTCATCTTTTACGTGATAGAAGTTATCACTTTTCATTTCGTAAAAGACTAATGGAACCGCAGGAGAAAGATATAGTGCCAACACAACTTAAGGGTTATTCTAAACTGAATATAACAATTGAGATGCAACCCAGATGATGGGTTTGAAAACTAAGAGCATAGGATCGTATTTGATAATTATGATCCTATGCTCTTAGCTTTTATATTTACTTAAGGTTATTAATTAATCCTTAAGTTGCGGGAAAACGAGAATAGCGTGCATTTGGTTTGCTTAGTGGTTTGGTTTATTCTTTAAATCTCAACCCATTAATCAGAATTAATACGTAAAACTACTGCCGCCCAGAAATTCGCGTAGAATTGAAGTTGGAGGTATTTCGCGAGGCTGCATGGGCTTGAAATAGCTGAAGAATTTAAGAAGTCTGTTGGCCTCGGAATATTCAGGTTGATTGGGTTGCACTTCGAGTAGAATAGGCTCGGCAAATGGTTTAAGCACAGCAAACTCGTACAATAAAGCGGTGTTAAACATTACATCAGCTTCTTCCTGGTAAGGAAAAATATGAATCTCTTCTCCACGACGAACACTGCTCCATCTCGAAATAGTATCGCGTGCTGAGTATTTACGGTATTTGTAATCGCGAACAATGCGTCTTATAAGTCGGTTATCGGTGGTCGGTATTCTGGTGTGGTTATCGAAATTAATGGATGTGAGGGCCGATACATATATTTTGTACTTGGCTTCGGCGGGTATGGATGGAGTGAGATTGGGATTTAGACCATGAATACCTTCAATAATCAGAATATTTTCTTTCGACATTTTCAATTTGGAGCCATCGTAGATACGGCTGCCTGATTCAAAAGAGAATTTGGGAATCTCAACCTCTTCGCCAGCAAGTAGCTTTACCAGATGCTCGTTAAACAGTTTAAGGTCAATGGCTTCCAGCGCCTCAAAATCGTAGCCGCCATTTTCGTCAAGCGGTGTATGTTTGCGATCAACAAAATAGTTGTCGAGCGACATATTGAGCGGTTTAATGCCGGCCACCAGCAGCTGAATGGCAAGCCTTTTCCCAAAGGTGGTTTTTCCGCTTGATGAGGGTCCGCTAATCAATACAATTCGCAATTTATCGCGGCGTTCAGCAATAAGATCGGCAATACGTGCAATCTTTTTCTCATGTAAAGCTTCGGTAACTTTTATAAGCGTTTCTGATTTGCCATTACCAGAAGCTCGGTTTAATTCACTTACCTTAGTAACGTTAAGAACTTTATTCCATTGGGTAAACTCTCTGAATATCTCAAACATCTTATTCTGGATAATTAGTTCTTCTACTTCCAATGGATTATTTTTCTTTGGTATTTGCAGCAAAATTCCATTGTAGTATTTGTTTAAATCAAAGACCTTCAAATATCCAGTTGATGGGACCAGGTAACCATATAGAATATTCACATGTTGCCCCATACGGTATAATGTGGTATAATATTGGCCCCGATGCCGGATGAGTTCGGTTTTATCAGTTAGGTCATGTTCTTCAAGTATGTTTATAATATCATCAGTTTCATCACGTTGCATGGTAAAAGGTAAGTTGTCTTCAACTATTTCGCGCATTCGTTGTCCCAGGTCAAAAACTGTTTGTACAGTCATTTCCGTCTTTAGATTATCCAATTCACAGTAAAAACCGTTACTTACTGAATGTTCAATACGAAGCTTGACTCCTGGTAAAAGTTCCTCAACGGCAGCATAAAGGATAAACGACAAACTTCGTATATACATACGCATGCCATCCGGATGTGTAATATCTATAAACTGGATGGTTTTGGGATTGTAAAATTCAAAAGAAGTGTTCCTCAGTTTGTTATTAACCAGGGCACCCAAAATAGGGTTGTTTAGTTTTATGTTAAAAGCCTTTGCTGCTTCCAGAAGGGAGGTTCCTTTGGGTATATTAATCGATTGGTTGCTGTTTAAACATTTGAGTTTGATTGTATTCATAGGAGATGTATCTATATAATAAAACATTGATTTTAATTAATTATGCCGGGAAACCCTGACTTCTAAAATAGCTAAATTCCAGTGAAAATGAATGTTTTTTTGTGTTTATTAATCAAGATGGCTGGAAATTCTATAACTGTAACACTAACTAGAAAACGGAAAATTATTATTTAAGTTTTTATTTTAGGCTTAGTCTTTATTGTCAATAACTTGCATGGATAACTCATATTGTAGAGTTAAGAATAATTTATACTTTTGATGTGTAGATAAATAAGTTGATATAATTGTATCTGTTTAACGATGGGTGTTGTGTTAAAAGTTCAGCAACAAATGACACTTAAAGAAGAAAGAAGGCTTTATAAAGAAGCTCAACTTGTTGCACAGCAATTTATGGGTCGCGATGGAGTTGTAGACGTTGAATTGGGCTATAAGCATAAGAATGGAAAGATTACAAAAGATCTATCCATTAGGATAAGAGTAGATAAAAAAAAGGATGAAAGGGTTTTAAAAAAAAAGGATATTTTACCCAAAATATTTAAAGGATTCAATATAGATGTTTTAGAGAGTAAGGTAAAGTTACAAAACAAGAGAGTTGTAGATAATAAATCGCTTGTTAGGCCTGTAATTGGGGGCGTTCAAATTCAAAGTGAGCTTTATAATTCTAACACCAATTGGGGTACTCTGGGCTGTTGTTTGATGATTGAAAACCATCTTTTAGCCTTTACTAATTATCATGTTCTTTTTGGTGGCTCAACACCGCAATTTGTAGCTGATAATTTTGTTGGAAAGCTACAGGTTTATCAAAATCTAAATAGTGCAAATAACCAAATTGGTATAGTAACCAACTTGTATAGTCAAGAACTTGATTATGCTACATTTGCTTTACAAACTTCAGTTGACCAGGCGCAAAGTATTAATGCTCTTAACGGGCAATTGTCGTCTTATATTTATCCTCAGATTAATATGCCTTTAGTAAAATCAGGAGCAAGTACTGGTGTAACCTATGGGATTATTGACGGGCGTTCATGTATTGATTGTTCGGTCTTTTCAATACGTGTTGACAGTAATTATTCTAATCCTAATAATATGATATCAGATTATGGCGATTCGGGATCAGTATGGTTGCTAAATGATGGGTCTGAAGTTTTAAAGCCTATTGCGCTTCACTTTGGAGGAGATGAGCTGTCATGTGCAAAAGCTAAATCATTTGCTTCAATTTTTGCATCAATTAGAAATAAAATTCATAATCAAACTTTAATATTATGAACTAAGGCAACGACTGATGCTTGTAAAAGAGGATAGATTGTTATCGAGTGTTAGATGCTTGCAAGGCAATATGTGCATATTATCGGACAGTCTAGTCTGTTTGTTTTTTGTGTCATGACAAAAAATGAAATATTTGTCCGGCTTGAGGGCTAACTAATACGATCTTAAAAAACAAATTATATTCGTATGAAAAGAAAAATTTTGTTATTAACAGCAACAATTTTGTTGCAGACCCAAATTTATAGTCAACTTAAGAACTATAATGATAAAGGCAATGTGAACGTTATTGCAGAAAGCACAGTAATCACTATTACTGAATTAAGTACCAATTTAAAACCAGAAAGACAAATGGCTGGATTAATTGCGGCTTCGGGAGAGGTTTTGCCGCCTGTGATTGATTTGGTCATAAAAACGGTGCAACAAAAAGCAAAAAAGAATGCCCTTGCTTATACAGGTCAATATAAGAATGTTGTTTCGGGTGATAATTTTTATAAAAGTAATCTGGAAGTAAGTCTTCCAAAATTGACATTAACTAGAACAATTAGGACTACTTCAGGAATTATTGTAGCCGTGGAATTGGATTTAATACCTGAAATTTCTGATGATAAAACAGCATTTAGGTACTATATAAAAGACAAATGCATTTACAATTATTCTATTGCCAAGACAAAAGGTGACTATGATTATGTGGATCTGGATATTGAAATTAAATTTAAATCACTATTTGTGAATAAAGAAGCATATCGATTTGAGGAGTTGCGAACTACCTCCATTAATGTTCCAATGATTCATGTGGGGAATACAAAACAACTTGAAGAGAAAATTTATAGTGGCTGGATTCCATTACCGACAAGGTCGGATGTAAAAAAAGATCCTGATATTATAAGGGAAGAAAAAAGTGTGGAAAAGACGCTTGATAATGGTACAATAGAAAAGACCACAGAAATTACTTTAACAAAAAAATCAAACAATGTTAATTTTGAAAAGATATCAGATTATACCGGGTTATATGAAATTGCTGTTACAGTTACCGAAACAAACTTATATAAAATAAAAGCCGAAAATAGGAATGAAATCATTGAGGGTTCAAGTGAATCAGGAACTAATTTTTTAAATGCAATGCTTAAAACCTTTCTTAAAGACGATGACAGCAAGTAGACGATAAATTGCCATGTAAGAACCCATTGGATATTTCTTAAATTATTGATTCCCCAAACCGGACTCTTAACAGCGATTTATGTATGTCATCTTGGATTTAGGGGTTTGGAGATTGTGCGTAATGATTTAGCTAAACTATCCTTGTTATTAAAGGGGTAAGTTTACGAACAAAAATCCAGTTCTTCCTTTAAAAAATGGCTGGTATAACTGTCTTTATTTTTCGCCACTTCTTCGGGGGTGCCGCTGCAAATGAGTTGTCCCCCTTTAGTACCCCCTTCGGGACCAATATCAATAATGTGATCGGCTGCTTTGATGACATCCAGGTTGTGCTCAATTACAATTACTGTGTTACCACGTTCAACCAGTTTATTTAGCACTTCCAGTAACACCCTGATGTCTTCAAAGTGGAGTCCGGTAGTTGGTTCATCAAGGATGTAAATGGTTTGACCGGTATCTTTTTTAGCCAGTTCAAATGATAATTTAACCCGTTGCGATTCGCCGCCGGAGAGGGTGGTGGAGGGTTGACCAAGTTTGATATATCCAAGGCCTACTTTTTGCAACATTTTGAGTTTAACAATCAGTGAAGGTATGCTTTCGAAAAACTCTACTGCCTGATTAATGGTCATGTCCAGCACGTCGCTGATAGATTTTCCCTTGAAACGAACCTCTAAGGTTTCACGATTGTAGCGTTTACCCCCGCAATCGGGACACTCCACCATCACATCGGGTAAAAAGTTCATTTCTATTACTTGAGCGCCTCCGCCTTTACATGTCTCACAACGGCCACCTGTTACATTAAAAGAGAATCTTCCGGGTTTATAATCCCTGATTTTTGATTCGGGTAACTCGGCAAACAACTTGCGTATATCGTCAAACAATTTGGTGTAAGTAGCAGGGTTGGAGCGGGGTGTACGTCCCAGTGGCGACTGGTCAACATCCACCACCTTATCGATATGTTCCAGGCCAATAACTTCTTTATAGGGCAGCGGATCTTTTAATGCGTTGTACACATGTCTGTTAAGTATTGGATAAAGGGTTTCGTTAATAAGCGTTGATTTGCCGCTTCCAGAAACGCCTGTAATGCAAATGAGCTTTCCAAGAGGGAATGTTACATCAATGTTTTTAAGGTTATTGCCAGTAGCACCTTTAATGATGAATAATTTACCATTGCCTTCCCTTCTTTTTGAGGAGTAAGGTATGTTTTTCCGGCGAGTGAGGTAATCTGCCGTGAGCGTTTTTGCCTTGAGGATATCCTGAGGAGTGCCCTGGGTTACCACTTCTCCGCCCAGCCGTCCGGCAAAGGGGCCCATGTCAATAATGTGATCAGCAGCCATCATCATGTCACGATCGTGTTCAACTACGATTACCGAGTTACCGCTGTCGCGCAATTGTTTAAGAGAGTCAATTAGTCGTAGGTTATCTCTCTGGTGCAAGCCAATGCTTGGCTCATCAAGGATGTATAATACATTTACTAACTGTGAACCAATTTGAGTTGCTAAACGTATCCTCTGACTTTCGCCACCTGAAAGTGTAACCGCGCTTCGGCCCAGGGCGAGATAATCAAGTCCCACATTCATCATAAAACCCAGACGTGAACGTATTTCTTTTAATATTTCAGTGGCAATGGCTAATTGTTTAGGTGAAAGATGTTTTTCAAGGTCATTAAACCATTCGAACAACAATCCCAGATCCATTTGCGATAGTTCGGAAATATTTTTTCCTCCAACATAAAAATGCAGGGCTTCTTTGTTAAGGCGAAAGCCGTTGCATTCGGGGCATTTTGCTTCTTTAATATACTGATTGGCCCATTTTCGAGCCTTCTCTGAGGTGTCGTTTTGTTGTTGATTAAGGATGTATTTTATAACCCCGTTAAAGCTTAGGAAATAATTGGAAGAAGTGCCTAACGGGGTGTTTTTTAGTGTTATGGGTTCGCTGGTACCATGCAAAATGGCTTCAAGTCCTTCTTCTGGAATATCAGCAATGGGAGTTTTAAGCGTAAAACCAAACTTCTCGCCTAAAGCTTCTATCTGCCAGAAAATAAGAGAGTTTTTATGTTTCCCAAGAGGGTCAATGCCTCCATTGTGAATATTCATACGCGGGTCGGGAACAATTTTGTCCATATCAACTTGGTCAACTGTACCAAGACCTTTACATTTTGGACAGGCCCCCGAAGGTGAGTTAAACGAGAAGGAGTGGGGTGCGGGCTCATTATAAGAAATACCTGAAGTTGGGCACATTAGCTGACGGCTGAAATATCGGGGCTGGTCACCTCCTTTTTCAATCACCATAATAGTGTTTTTACCCTGAGTCATCGCTAATTTAACGGAATCTTCAAGCCGTTTCCGATCTTTATCCTCAACTTTCAGCTTATCTATTACTATTTCAATAAAATGGTTTTTGTAACGGTCGAGTTTCATTCCATATTTAATCTCTTTTACCTCGCCATCAACCCTAATATTAAGAAATCCTTTTTTTCGTATATGCTCAAAAAGTTCTTTGTAATGTCCCTTTCTTCCTCTTACAATAGGAGCGAGAAGATAAATGTTTTTTTCGGCGAAGTTAGAAATGATTAAATCGATAATCTGACTGTCGGTGTATTTAACCATCTTTTCTCCGGTAATGTACGAATGTGCCTCTCCGGCGCGGGCGTACAACAAACGTAAGAAGTCGTATATCTCGGTTATTGTTCCAACAGTTGAACGTGGATTTTTGTTGGTGGTTTTTTGTTCAATGGAGATAACAGGACTTAGGCCGGTTATTTTATCTACATCGGGACGTTCCATGCCACCTAAGAATTGTCGTGCATAGGCTGAAAAAGTTTCAATGTACCGACGTTGTCCTTCAGCATAAATAGTGTCAAAGGCCAGTGATGATTTTCCACTTCCGCTAAGACCTGTAATCACAACCAATTTATTACGAGGAATGGATATATCTATATTCTTTAGGTTGTGAACTCTTGCTCCAAAGATTTCAATTATCTCACTGTCAACCACATCTGGCAAGTTATCTGCTAAGACATCATCCTTCATAATAAATTTGTTGTATTATTATTTTGCAATCTACAAAGATAACAAAAGTAAGGGAGAAGGAAGATTAGGGTAAGTGAAAAGATATTAAACAGATTAAGTTTCACAGAGCATCCGAGCTCCAAAATACTTACCTTTGTATCCATGTTATCAGAAATATCAATAGAAGCCTGCTTTCAATCATATAAGCAACTACCCGTTGTGGATGTTCGCTCTCCGGGGGAGTTTTTAAAAGGACACATACCGGGTGCGGTTAATATTCCTTTGTTTTCAGATGATGAACGGGCTCATGTGGGTACTGTTTATAAGCAGCGGTCGAGTGATGAGGCTTATGAGATTGGTTATGAGTACGTAAAACCCAAAATGCAATGGTTTATCGATGAAGCCAGAAAAGTGGCACCCAACGGTAATGTTGTGGTTCATTGCTGGAGAGGAGGGATGCGCAGTAAATCGTTTGCACAGCATCTGTACGATAATGGATTTCAGGAGGTGTTTATCATTAAAGGAGGTTACAAGGCTTATCGAAGGCTGGTAATTTCGGCTTTTAGTATGCCTTGTAAATTAAATATTCTGGGGGGATATACAGGAAGCGGTAAAACAAGAATTTTGCAGTTATTGATGACTACCGGTTATCAGGTGATTGATCTGGAGGGGATTGCCAATCATAAGGGATCGGCCTTTGGCGCCATTGGTCAAAATGGTCAGCCAACATCCGAGCAGTTCGAAAATAATCTTTATGAAAAATGGCGGAGTTTCAATTTCTTAAAACCAATCTGGCTCGAAGATGAGAGCTTGAATATCGGGTATGTGAATATCCCCATTAATCTTTTTTCCAGGATGAGAGAAAGTCCTGTTTTTTTTCTGGATATTCCACGCGAAGAGAGAGCCAAACTTTTGGTAGAGGAGTATGCTTATCAGGATATTTCCGAGTTGGGGAACGCTATTGTGCGAATTTCCAAACGTCTGGGAGGCCTCAATACCCAAAATGCGCTTAAGTATTTAGCGGAAAAAGATTTTTATCAGGTAGCCCTGATAACTTTGCAGTATTATGATAAAACTTATTTAAAGGGTTTGGTAAATCGATCTCAAGAGCTGGTTAGAGTTATTCCTGCACCAGATACAGATGCAAAAAAAAATGCAGCGCTTATTTTAGAAACTAGTATATGAAACCTATTCAACTTACAAAATACAGTCATGGAGCAGGATGTGGCTGCAAAATATCACCTATGGTGCTGGATACCATTTTACATAGCAAATTAAAACCAATGGTTGATCCAAATCTTTTAGTAGGAAATGAAAGCCGCGACGATGCTGCAGTATATGATATGGGTAATGGTACTGCCATTATCAGTACCACCGATTTTTTTATGCCAATTGTTGATGATCCGTTTACCTTTGGGAAAATTGCTGCGGCTAATGCCATAAGTGATGTATTTGCCATGGGAGGAAAACCATTGGTGGCCATTGCCATTCTGGGTTGGCCTGTTAATGTGCTTGATCCGGAAATAGCGCAGCAGGTATTGGAAGGTGGCAGGGCATCATGTTTGGAAGCAGGTATTACTATTGCTGGTGGACACAGCATTGACAGTCCCGAACCTATTTTTGGGCTGGCGGTTACCGGGCAAGTTACCCTGAAAAACCTTAAACGTAACGATACAGCCATTGCTGGTTGCAAGCTGTATATAACCAAGCCTCTTGGGGTGGGCATACTCACCACGGCTCAGAAGCAAGAAAAGCTGAAGCCACAACATGCAAATATTGCTATCGAGTCAATGGCAAAACTTAACTCTATTGGAGCTGAACTGGCCAATATTAATGGTGTAAAGGCCATGACTGATGTGACTGGTTTCGGCCTTCTTGGGCATTTATCAGAAATGTGCCAGGGAAGCGGGTTGTCGGCAGTTATTGAATTTGATAAGTTACCCCGGTTTGAGGTGGTTGATGAATATATAGCCATGAACTGTATTCCCGGCGGAACGCATAGGAATTGGGATAGCTATGGACATCTTGTTAAAATGACAGAAAGCAACCAAAAAATGCTATTATGTGATCCTCAAACCAGTGGTGGGTTGCTGATAGCTGTTGATAAAGCTGAAGAACAGGACGTAATTGAATTGCTAGAATTAAACCGGATATATTCTATACCAATTGGATTTTTAAAAGAAAAGTGCGATACATTGATTGAGGTGGTATAGATTAATTGACTTACTCAAGATCAAAAGCTCCGGATTTAGGAACTTTAAGTGTGTATGTTTTACCTGCTGAATTTGTAAGGGATATTTCACGTAACCAAGGATTCATGTCTTTGAGTTCGCGATAAGAAATGCCATGTTCTTTTGCAAAATCAGCAAAATCCGGGACGGGACCGTTTACTTCAATATTGGTATATGATATTGGATAATAAAGGTCTTTAGGAGTTATGTGAAAACCATAGTTTTGCGGTTCTTCAATTATGTTTTTAATAGCTACTATTCGAAATACATACCTGCCTGTTTCTTCGCCCAAAAGCAGATCGTAATAATTATTTGTTTTCTGTTTCTCCAAATGGCGATCGATCCCTGTTAATCCGGCATTATAGGAAGCCGCAGCCAGGGCCCATGAGCCATATTTCTCGTAGGCTTTTTTCAGGTAACGACAGGCAGCCACCGTTGATTTTTCAAGATGGTAACGTTCATCAACCTCTTCATTTACCTCCAAACCATAATCTTTGGCAGCACCTGGCATAAATTGCCAAATCCCCGCTGCTCCAGATGGTGAAACAATTCGTGGCATCAAACCACTTTCGATTAATGCCAGATATTTAAAATCGTCAGGCAGTCCCTGTTCAAGCAATATAGGCTCTATTACCGGAAAATACCTGTTAGCCCTTTTAATAAGTAGCAAGGTTTGCGATTGCCAGTATGTATTAACTAAGATTTCCCGGTCGTAACTCTCACGTACATAGGATTTGTTTAATGGAACAGATTCATTGGCAAAAAATAATTTTTCTGGAACTGGTAAGGCATATATGGAATAATTACTTGCAAAAAGATTCTCCGATGCAGCCTCTTTCTCTGACGAAATAATAGGGTCAGAAGAATAAATAAACAGTGATATAACCATTGCAGATGCAATGATGGAGGTTGATATGGAGAGTAATCTTATTGATGAAATGTGTAAATATTTTTTCATATTAATTAGTGTTCAATGTGTTGTAAAAAATAGAATTACCGAATAAAACCCCGAATAAATCAAACCCTGCGTATCAAAACGGATACGTCATTGTACGATTATTACTGCTATGATGTTACAAAAACTATTCCTGAAAGCCAATATAACAAGAAAATCATTGATCGTTGGTGATAATACTGTTTTTTCTGAACTTATTACCTGAAACTGACCTAAATAATTATCTCGGAATTACAGTTGTGGCAATCTTTGGCACAGATGATAAATATCATTACTGAACAGCTAAATAATAAGATTCTTAGCTTCGCTAACAATGACAGGCTACCTATTCATTGATAAATAGATCCTTCGCTGCGCTACCAATGACAGGTTCCCGATTTATTGATAAATAGATCCTTCGGTGCGCTACCAATGACAGGTTCCCGATTTATTGATAAATAGATCCTTCGCTGCGCT
>CAZSQG010000077.1:0-21118 GCA_964608615.1 uncultured Marinilabiliaceae bacterium | reverse complement strand
TACGTCAGCAGTTTACACAAACTCAGGCCGACAAGGAAATACTTAAGGATAAAGATCCTAATTACCGTGTTTTCGCCATTTATAGAAATCCCTTTACTGAAGTTAACACTAGTTATTTCCATAAATCACTTGGAGGTTATCATGGCGCCAAGCTGCAACGTTATCAGGATTTAATCGATAACTATCTGGTAAAGGATTATAGCACTATGATGTCATCGTTACAGCAAACCGGAAGTCTCGATGGATTTGAAGATCTGTTAAGCACTCTGCCGGTTGTTAACATGCTTAATACCCGGTACATAATTATTCATCCCGAAATGGCTCCGGTTACCAATCCCTATGCAATGGGAAATGCCTGGTTTGTTAACGATGTTAAGGTTGTAACAAGTGTTAAGGAGGAATTGGAGTCTTTGAAATTGGTTGATTTGTCGCAGAAAGCAATAATTCATTCCGATTTTAGTGATAAACTTAGCGAAATAACTATTGGAGCCGAGGGTGGAACCATTGAGCTAACTAAATATCATCCCGATAAGTTGGAGTATGTCGCTAATGTTGGGTCTCCACAACTGGTGGTTTTTAGCGAAATATATTATCCTGCTGGATGGAAGGCTTATATTAACGGAAAAAGAGTTCCGGTTTTGCGTGCCAATTATATTTTAAGGGCTTTATCCATCCCTGCTGGAGAAAGCATTATTGAGTTTAAATTTGAGCCAGTATCATATCGGGTCGGTAAAATTATTGCCGTTCTCGGTTCCGTTATATTATTAGGTTTGATAGTCTGGTTCTTATATAAACGAAAAGATGTTGTTGAATGTCACGAAGAAGCAACCGAGTGATGCCATCTCTTTAGTTCATCCACCATAAAGCCATGGAGTGGCGAAAGATCGGTAAGGATCAGGGCGAAGCGTTAGCATTAAAGAACCTTAAGCCACAGAGTGGCGTAAGATCGGTAAAAATCAGTAATGTGCATTAGCATTAAAGAACCTTAAGCCACGGAGTGGCGAAAGAGCGGTAAATTAACATTAGCTGTATAAAGCCTTAAGCCCCAGAGTTCTGTTATCTCTATAGTTCATCCACCATAAAGCCGCAGAGTGGCGAAAGAGCGGTAAAGATCAGGGCGAAGTGTTAGCGGTAAAGTAGCATTAGCGGTAAAGAACTTTAAGCCACAGAGTGATGCCATCTCTATAGTTCATCCACCATAAAGCCGCAGAGTGGCGTAAGAGCGGTAAATAGCGTTATCTGTATAAAGCTTTAAGCCCCAGAGTTATGCCATCTCTATAGTTCATCCATCATAAAGCCACAGAGTGGCGAAAGAGCGGTAAAGATCAGGGCGAAGTGTTAGCGGTAAAGTAGCATTAGCGGTAAAGAACTTTAAGCCCCAGAGTTATGCCATCTCTATAGTTCCTCTCCCATAAAGCCACGGAGTGGCGAAAGATCGGTAAGGATCAGTAATGTGCATTAGCTGTAAAGAACCATAAAGCCACAGAGTGGCGAAAGAGCGGTAAAGGAGCGGTAAGTAGCAGTAAAATGGCGGCAGAACAGCCATAGCACCAGAGGTGCGAAAGAGTTTTTGTGCATCCTCTATAGTTAATTAACGTTCAGTTCTTTAGCAAAATTGGCTGTAATGGCATCTTTTTCAGTTGATGTAACTGATATCTCATTTTCAATGCGCCCTTTTTTCCCCTTCAGGCCTTTTATAATAGCCTCTATCGAATTAAGGACCTTTCGGGAATAGTTTAATGATAGTTTTATCTTCTTTTCATTCACCCAGTCTAAAATAAGAAAATTGAAAAATGAAGATTTAAAATCCGCCAGCGAATCATAATGAAAATTCAGGTCACGCCCCGCTGAAAATTCCCTCAACTCATTTTTGAACGAACATATAAACATTTCGCAGATTACAACATTTTTGAATACCTCGTTAATGGCATTAATTGAATCCTGCGAATCTTCATTCTCTTCTTTTGCACCCCAGTTTTCGGTTTTTTGCAGTTGTCGCACTATCAGAATCAGGGTCTTTTTTACCTCTTCTCCCAAAACAATTGCTGAAACCAATTCTTCCATATCGGCAGTTAAATCCCCAATCTTAAGAATATAATTGACAAGAGTATAGGCTTTGGGGACTGAACTATTACTTGAAATTTTCTCTAATTTAATTACCAGCTTTTTTTGGGACGATATAAGGGTGCTTAATCGGTCAAGGCCTTTCTTAAAACCTAAAAGACGTTGTGATAAAAAAGGAACAATATCTGTGGATGCCCTGAAATTTAGTTCTGCAATCAATAATTCCTGTTGTTCATTTATCTTCCCATATTCGGGATTGTCTAATATGCGTTCGAACAGGAAGTGGAAATTAGTAAACTCATTTCTGTTTCGAATCTTCTTTTTTATTAGATTCTCAGATTGTTTCAGAATCCTTTTTTCAAGTTTTAATGTTTCAAGGCACCTTTCATGAAGATGTAACCGGTGCTGTTCGGTTCTAATTTTATTATGAAATTCTGAAATGGTGTTATTAATACTTTGAATCATTTTTTTCAGGAGGTTTCTTGGGTTGACAACGTAACCGTTTTTTATAGTACTAACGATTTTTGCACCTAAATATTATTGAAAAGAAAAGGTTTTAGTATGGGGAATCTATGACTTATCAATAATGACATCTATCGAAAGGCTGATATATAAAACAGCTATTAAACAAAATAGAAATTTATTATAAAATGCTACTTCCGGGAATTAACGTCTAAAATATTAGTGCTAAAACTCAAAAAGGCTTGTTTCCATAATTATCCATCGTCAAATATAGCACAAATGGAATAGATTGATGCTAAAAACAATTATTTTAACAATAATTAGAAACGTCTGTTGTTAACATAATATATAAAAAAGCGAAGGCCGATTGGAATGTGAAATAGGAGAGTAGAGGCGAGACCAAAGTGTTTTACCATTATTCTAAAACGCTCTTTAAGTCCCGGAATTATGTTTTTTTTAGTTAAGCCGCCTTCGAGAAAACGGGATAAAACCATTCGTGTGTTTATTGTTTTTGGTGTTTTTTTTAAGGCGTTAAGTACCCAGTTATAATCGGCCGAGAACCTAAAGGAGGTATCATATAAGTCGCAAAAATCTTTTTTTATAATCACTGATTGATGGCTCACCACCATCCCGTTTCTGAAATCTTTCCAGGTCAGCTTTTTTGGAGGCTTTAGCCTACGATCTCCGAGCATCTGTCCGTTAATATCAACTATTACTGTTTCACCATAGTAAAAATCAGCAGGCTCGTTTGTGTTAAATATTTTTTCAAGCGTATCAGTTGTTGCAATTTCATCTCCCGAGTTGATGAACCACAGAAAATTCCCGGTCGACATGGCTATGCCTTTATTCATAGCATCATATAAACCTTTATCGGGTTCACTAATCCATTTGGCAATACCCCATCTGTATTTTAAAATCAAATCTTTGGTTCCATCATTACTTCCACCGTCAACAATTATATATTCAATGCTGTTGTATGTTTGCTCCACTACACTCTTAATTGTACGTTCAAGAGTGTCTACACCATTATAAACCACCGTGATAATCGTAACTAAGGGCTTGTTTGTTACTGTTGTATTGTTTGTTGACATTTTATTTTTCCAGAATCGATTTGTAAAGATCAAGGTATCTGTGAGCTATAAGTGTGGGATCATAATTTTGTTCCACTTTTTTTCGGGCGTTAAACCGGAATTCAGCTGATTTTTTATTAAAAATAAGTTGTTCAATTCCTTCTGCCAACCCAATGCCATCGCCGGGAGCCGAAAGATAACCTGAAACTCCATGAGTTACCATCTCGGGAACGCCCCCAATACGAAATGCTGCAACAGGCAATCCCGATGCCATAGCCTCCATAACAGTGTTGGGAAGGTTGTCTTCAAGCGAGGGCAAAACAAAAACATCGGCTGCATTGTATAAATTGATTAATGTATCCTGTTTTTCGATGTAGTTTAAAAGACGAACCGGATAAGGAAAGCTTTCAGTTAAAGATGCTGGTGCTTTACCAAATACAACCAGTTCAATTTTATCTCTGCTTATTTTTTTGGCCAGATGGTTAAGTGCATATACAAGATGAGTCATTCCTTTACGAGGATCTGTTACGTTTGCAGCCCCAAAAAGAATTATCTTTTTATCTTGAGGCAAATTTAACTCTCTCCTGGCTTCAACCTGAGATTTTGGATGGTATAAATCAGTTTCTATTGAATTTGGAATAGAAATAATTTTTTTTTCACTGTAAAGCGATGCTTTTTCGGCCATTCGGGCCAACCAGTTGCTACAGGTAACAACATGCAGATTTGCATTTTTATATAAAGATGCTTTTTTATTGTGCTGTTGATGTGATATGTCATTCAAAGAAGGATCGCATAAAAATGGGCAGAAACCACAATGCTGCTCAAAATTGTGGCAATCACCGGCATAATGACAGCCTCCGGTAAAACTCCACATGTCATGAAGTGTCCACACAACAGGTTTTCCAAGATTAAAAAGTTTACTTAAACCTTTAATTGAAATAAAGCCTTGATTAATCCAATGCAAGTGAATGATGTCGGCATTTTGTACTAATGGATGATTACTGATATCAAAGCCCGATTTTCCGGCCGACCAGGCAAAGCGCGATTTCTTCTCTTTTTCGTGAGGTATGAAGGACGCAACTTCCTTTGCAAAATGGTAAATCAATTTTGCTTTCTCAAATTTCGTGTTAGCTATTGTTTCAACCCAGGGTAAGTTTGTTTTCTTCTCTGCCACTAACATGCTGGCATTAATGTTTGATTGATTGAGAGCCCTTACAAGGCGCATTGCAGCAACGGCTGCGCCTCCGGAAGTATCACTTTTATTAATATGAACTATATGCATAAATTATATATTCAGGTAAGGTTGATAAGTGTTTAATATACAACACTCTATTTTGTAATACTAATTAAATATTTTATGACTTATTTTTTTATGGATAATTTTAATAATAATTTATAATTCTAAATAAACCAATGGAATAAGATTGTTATCTTTAAGTGATACATTAGGCTTAAGTTGAATAAATTTTTGGTTAAGCATATATAGACGGCTGTTCCATTTATCTTGTGAAAATGTGTTTTTTTCGTCAAAATAGTCCTCTTGTACATTAGTGAAGTTTAGTTCGCAATACGATAACTCCCATTCATCATCATTCATGTAAAGTAGAGGTAACCCATGAGTGCGACAAATAAACGGACGGGAATTATATATGGTGCAACTATGATTGTTCAGAAAACTGCAACTGGCAGGAGTTTCGGGCGATATATTATTTGTTTTCGCTAAGGGGTTAAAGATTCCTCCTGTTTCTTCACGAATTACTTCAAATTCTATGGGGAAAACGCTGAAATTTAAACAACAAAGATCGCAACCCTTTTTACATGCAAGATGATTTTTATGTTTGTTTTCCAGACGTAGGATTTCTTTATCCAATTGGTTTCTGAGGTTTAAATATTCTAACTTAACTTTTTCAAGTGTATTCATAGTTTACTTTTCAGGAATAAATTCTTCATTTTTTGTCGGTAATTCAAAATAAAAAACCGATCCTTTATCAAGTTCTGATTCAACCCAAATGGTTCCGCCCATAAGTTCTACATGTCCTTTTGATATTGCAAGTCCAAGTCCGGTACCTCCATAAATTGAAGTGTCGTTATTCTCAGCTTGCCGAAACCTCTCAAAGATAATATCTCTTGCATTTATTGGTATTCCAATACCAGAATCCTTAACATAAAACAAGATTTTATCATCCTTCTTTTTATATCCAAACTTAACAGATCCATGCGAAGTGAATTTAATAGCATTTCCTATAAGGTTATTAAAAACCTGTTTTAATTTCAGTTCGTCGGTTTCCAATAACAACTCTGTCTTATCGTAAGGTATTTCTGTAATTAAGGCTAATCCTTTTGATTTTGCCCTGGGATTAAAAACGGCCTCTAATTCTTTAATAATTAGGCTTAATGGTACTGGTGTAATGTTTATTCTTTCCTGACGTGTTTCTAATGTTGAAATGGTAAGAATATCATCAACAATACTAAGTAATTGTCGGCTGCTATTAACAACAATTTCGGAGTAGTCATGTATATCTTCATCTGAAAGGTCCGATAACGAAAACATCTCTGAGAAACCTATTACTGCATTTAGGGGTGTTCTAATTTCGTGCGACATGTTCTGGAGGAAAGCTGTTTTGAGATTCTCACTTTCCTTGGCTTTATCAATTGCCTGAATAAGTTCTTCATTGGTGCAACGCAGCTCTTCGTTGAGGGCCATATATTCCTCGTTAAGCATAGCGTATTCCTCATTTTGGCTTTGAAGTTTTTCGCTGCTTTTCTGTAATTCTTGCTCGTACTCCTTTTGTTTGGTTATATCTCTTGCTACTCCTATAAAACCAGTGATTTCTCCTCTGTCATTAAAAATTGTATTATCTTGCCATTCAAGCCATCTCCAACCATTTACAGTTTTAACGCGTTGCTGAAAATATACTATATATGGCGGATTATTTAATTCAGTAAGTGCTTTTAGCGATGATTCTATGTCATCGGCATGTATTTGGGGTATATATGTTTTACCCAATAGTTCTTCTTCTTTTTTGCCAAATGTATTGCAGAAGGATGAACTGGCATAAATAAACCGGCCTTCCGGATCGATTTTTGTTATTAAATCCTGCTGGTTTTCAACTAATAACCTGTATTTTTCTTCGCTCTGCTCAAGGTCTTTTCTGGCTTTTTCTTTCTCTGAGATATCCCTTGTCACTCCCAAAATTTCAATTACTTTTCCGGTTTTATCAGTAATAAGGGTGGTTACTACTTCTGTTGCAATCACATTACCTTCTTTTGTAATATGATCTAATTTGTTTATTGTTACCAAATCGGATCTTTTCCCATTGTAGTAATCTTTGATGTTGGCCGGAATAAGATTAATTGAATAATTATATGACTCAGGGGTGAGTATATCTTTTAACCCCATTTTAAAAGTTTCTTCTGGTGTATAGCCCATAACTTTTTTAACTGAAGGACTCATAAAAGTGAATCTGTCAGCCTCAATATTATATATCCAGATAATGTCTCCTACATTATCCGAAATCAACCGATAACGTTCCTCGCTTTTTTTTAATGCATATTCGGACAGTTTTCGTTCAGTGAAATCAGTGAAAATTGCGGAAAAACCATCTTTTTCCCAAGAGGTCACGGAGATATGATAATATTTTTGAGTTTTTGTATTAAAATACTCTACTTGCTTAGGAATTTTTGAATTAACAGCAGCTGAAATAATTTTTAGGTCGATAGGGAAATTCGTGTTAAATATTTCAGTACCGGTTTTACCAAGTACATCCTCGCGGGTTAATTGCCATATATTCAGGCAAACAGGATTTGCGTCAATTATTCTGAAATCAATAATTTGTCCTGAGTCATCTCTTATTATTTCATGTAGAGCAACGCCATCATTCATTGATGTAAATAGGTCAGAGAAACGCATTTCACTTAAAGTAAGTTCATCTGTCCTGGCCTGAATCTCTATTTCAAGTCGGGCTTTTCGTGTACCAATAAATCCTATAAAAAAACTCAGAAACGTTGTTATCACAACTCCTGTTAGGGGCATTAATATGGGAGTTTGCGAGGTGTGTGTTTTCCTAAATTGCTCGCCCTCTGTGAAATAGTAATTTATTGCCTTCCCAAATACCAGATGGGGGTATTTTGATTTCAATTTTGATTTTTTATCTGCTTTTTCTGGTCCCGAAGGAAATGATGCAATGATTTTTCCCGGAGAATGATCTTGTTCAATAATTTGATGAATCTTAAAAAGAGCTTTCCCGGGTCCCTGAACTGCTATTGCTTCAGCAAGTAAGAGATTGGGCTCGGCAATAACAAAAAACAAACCTTCCTGTTTATCGGGTCCCGAAAGTTTAACCGGAAAATAGAAACAAACTGTTTCTTTTGAGCTTAAGGGCATAAAAAATGGACCGTCAAGATTGTTCTGTTCCGATTGAAGAGAATATCTTATAAGGCTTTCGGTTTCATTGGTAACATTGGGGAATTGACTTCCTTTTAAAAAGGGAAATTCAAATGATGGCTCCACATATTCTAACACGCTAGCTGGCCTAAATCCTCTGTTGAAATTGTTTTTAGTTAATGCCAGCCCGGTTTTTAATATGTAACTGTTGTTGAACAAGGGTGTTACTATTTTCTTAAAGGTGGTGTCATCAATTTCTTTGTAGCTTTCAATGGTGCGAGCAGCAAAGTTCATGTGATATTCCAGAATGTAATTGTAATTTCTGATTTGTGAGGCCTGTGCTGATGACATCTGATTGAAAATGCTGGTTCTTAGTTTATTCTCAGTTATTGTTAGGTAACTTGAAATTAAGGTTGTGATAATTAGTCCGCACACTAAGGTGAAAATTGCTCCGGGGTTTTTCCACCATATTATGTCGATAAACTCGATCATTTTTTTTCTGAAAAAAACAATAAAACACCCCCCAATAATTATCAATAATAACAAGGAAATGCCCCATGAGTATAGTTTAGCCTTCAGTATATTTGCTCTCCAGATGGGTTCAGGCATATTTATACCAACCAGCATAACAGGAATGGTTGATCGTGGCATGAGAACTGAGGCAAAGCCTGTTAATACTGAATTTGTCCCATCAAAATAGGGTCCGTAGCTAATATAGTCTCCACCAAGATATATGTTGTCAACCACCTCTTGCGCACCTATAAAAACAGTTCCAGGAATATGCGTAATAACTGTATCGGAACTCAAAATGGAAGGCCCGTAAACATATATGCTATCTTTTTTGCTGATTGTAAAAATCTCATAACCTTTAAATGATTGAGCTAAAATCCGTAATTGCTCATTCATACGGCGGTATGCCGGGTTTTCTAAATCAACTGGCGAAAAGGTGAAAGAGGCAATGGAACGCGCATTTAATCCTTCAGCAACCATTGATGCTGATCTTATAAGATTGGTCTTTATTTCGTTATCTTTTACTTTGCCCAGGTATACGCCCAATAACCAACCGGATATGCCAACCAAATAAAGAATAAGTATGATGACTTTCTGAATCTTGAGTTTTTGAGGCAGAACACCTTGATTAATTTTGTCTTTTCGTACTTTAAGTAAATACCGTTGAGCATAGAATGTGAAGCCAGCCAGGATCAACACAAAAGCCAGTCCAGCTAAAATATTTATGTTTCCTTCCAGTATCATTTTGTTTATTTCGTGGGTGTCACTTTTTACAAGGTTTTCAAGCGTTTAAAATAATTCAATTTTAGCTTCTAAACAAAACTAAATGAAACAATCGATATATTAAATTAGATGTAGTAAAGGGTCTGTCTCCCACGAACAAAATATCGGTGCACACAAACTCTAATTTCCACCAGAGTTTCTGGGAATTGGGGATGAGTTTTTTCTGGTAATAACGATTGTAAATGAATCACTCCTTTTGGACGCGCATTCTTCTTAAAACCTGCAACAAATCTTTGTTTATAAAACCAAAAATAAACAGAACAGCTATAAACAGAAGTACAAATAATGCTTTTACTAACCAGCCTAATAATAATGGCAGATAAAAAAACTGAAGCCCCGCATAACATATTGCTCCCCAAATCAACAATAAAAGCAGATTGTAGGGAACGGAGAATGATATATTCTCAATTTTTTTTACTGCATATACAAACCAAATCATGGCGAAAAGTTGCGATACTAAAGTAGACACTGAAGCACCGGTTTTCCCGAATCGGGGTACAAGAATAAAGTTGCCTGCTATATTTATAACAGCACTAATAATCAATATCATCGAAATAACTCTGGTCTTTTTATGTTTATTAAGAGGTAGTGTAAAAAGTTGACGTAAGCCTGAAAAAATTAATCCCGCAATTAAAACTGGAACCAAATAAACTGTGGCCTGGAAAAAATCACTCCCGGCCGATACAAGATATATTATTTCGGGCGAAAACAGAACAATTCCTAATCCTCCTAAAGTTAAAAGAACCACAAACAGCTTAATGAACTTCTGAAAATAAGCCATGCTGTCCTTATTATTTAATGTTTTAAAGAAATAGTTGGAGTAAGAGGTTAATAAACTGGCTACAATTACCATTTGAACCAGGTTGGCAACTTTAAAGGCCATCCCGTACCCGGCCACTTCGCCCAAATTTTGGTATTGGTTTATTATGTGACGATCGCTCAAAGTTAAAATGGTAGTTAATATGTTTGATATCGCCAGTGGCAGTCCATAAAGAACCATCTCTTTTAATACCTTTTTCAAAAAAACCGGCTTCATGTTTCTCACTATAAGCGGTAGCATTGGAAGAAGGGTAAACAAATGTGCCAGCATCTGAGCAAAGTATATTCCTTTTATCCCCATTTTTTTTATTTCCAGAAAATAAAAGGTAAATGCCAGCAGTAAAATAATATTTAATGCTGTCCATGCAGTTTGAAGGGTGGCTTTTTGCTCAAGTTTTAAAAGGTAGAATGGAACATCGTACATCAACCGTAATAAGGTGCCCATAAGGAAATAGAGTAGGGTTGATGAGGTTAGTGCGTATTGGAAGATTACATTTTTATATATGAACAGCAAAACGCCAACAACCAAAATCGAAAACATACTTGTTCCGAAATTAAAAACCCAGGTGGTAAAAAAAAGCTGTTTTTTTTCCAGTTTGTTGTTCATTTCGTGATACCAACGAACAAAGCCGCCTTTAGCACCCCAGCCCGAAAGAATTAGAATAAACTGGAATATGGTTTCGAAAAGCGTTACTACTCCAAATTCGTCTTCACTAATATACTTGAGATAAAGGGGTATTAGTAAAACTCCACTTAGTTTGGTAAGAGTATTTCCAATGCTATATATAATCGATTGTTTAAATACTAAGCGGGTTTGATTTTGCATCCGTGTTTATATTAGTCACACAAAATTAAAACTTTTGTGGTTATCTTTGCATCTGAATTCTTTTTGATAACAATTGTTATAGAATTAATATCTGTAAATATAGTATTCTGATGACCCAATCTACAATTCGTTTCGGAATTATTGGCTGTGGACGTATTGCCCAGCGTCATGCTATTCATATTGCCAACAATGGGCAACTAATTGCCGCTTGTGACTCTATTAATCAGAAAGCGGAATCGCTGGCCCTAACCTATAACGCAAAGCCCTATACTGATTTATCTGCCTTTCTTATTGAGAACAAAGAGAAAATGGATGTTGTTTCAGTTTGCACCCCAAACGGGCTTCATGCCGAACATACCATCGCGGCCTTGCGCGCCGGGTATCATGTGTTGTGCGAAAAACCCATGGCTATTAATGTTGAAGATTGCGGACGAATGATTAATGAAGCCGAAAGAGCTAACCGTCGTCTTTTTATCGTTAAGCAGAACCGTTTTAACCCACCTATCGAAGCTCTCAAGCTAGCCATTGAAGAAAACCGTTTGGGTAAAATTTTTAGCGTGCAATTAAGTTGTTTCTGGAACCGAAATGAGAAATATTACAATGAGTCTGACTGGAAAGGATCACGTGATCTTGACGGAGGAACTCTTTTTACTCAGTTCAGCCATTTTATTGATTTACTCTACTGGCTTATTGGTGACATAAAAAAAGTGTATCCCATTACCCGCAATTTTGCACATAAGGAAACAATTGATTTTGAAGATAGTGGTGTGGCAGCAATTGAGTTTTATAACGGAGCCATTGGATCGATAAATTATACCGTTAACAGCTATGGCAAAAATATGGAGGGGTCAGTTACTCTGTTTGGTGAAAAGGGAACTGTTAAGGTGGGAGGCCAATATCTGAATGAACTTGAGTACCAGAACATCCAGGATTATAAAATTGAAAACCTGCGCGAAAGTGGAATGCCTAACGATTATGGTGATTATCAGGGTTCCATGTCGAATCACGATAAAGTTTATGAAAACCTGGTCGCGGTACTTACAAATCATGGAATCATTGCTACAAATGGTTTTGAAGGGCTTAAAACTGTTGAAATAATTGATAAGATTTATTCTTCAGCCAGATAATAATACTATGGCTAAACCAATATTGCTTAAAACAGGTATCCGAAACGTATCCTTTGGTGAAAATGTAAAGGTGGTTGAACCTGTCAATCTTTATGATTGTTTCATTGGCCACAACTGCTTTATTGGTCCGTTTACCGAAATTCAAAAGGGTGTAGTGGTGGGTAATGCTACCAGAATTCAGTCTCACACTTTTATATGTGAGCTTGTATCCATTGGTAGCGATTGTTTTATTGGGCATGGAGTCATGTTTATTAACGATCTTTTCCAATCTGGAGCTCCTGCAGGTGGTGATCAAACAAAATGGAAAACCACAACAATCGGCAACCATGTTTCCATTGGCTCTAATGCTGCCATACTTCCGGTTACTATTTGCGACAATGTTGTAATTGGTGCCGGATCAGTGGTAACAAAAGACATTACTAAATCCGGGGTATATGCAGGCAATCCGGCCCGGTTTTTGAGGAACTTGTAAAAATAATTCTGAAATTTAAGGTCACGTTTTTGACCCCAATGAATCACATCGATTATGATGCTTTAACAAGCCGAAGCTTAATTTATGGTTCCCGGCTCCCGGCTCTTAATATTATCGGAATTAAGTATGACATTATAAATATCCATTGCACCCAAAAGTGTTTAATCCATTAATTGTTTATTTAACCTATTGATCTGTCATGCATTTATTGTAATTATCTAACCTAACCGCATCAAAGAGAGACTAAAATTGTAACGACTCAGGTATGTTAGAGGGTTGTAATAGCTTGAATATTAACAAGATATATTTTGACCACAAAAATTTAGTTACTAATTCTTTGCGATCTTTGCGAATAATAAACTTTGCGGCCTTTGCGTTTAACATTTTTATCATCATTATAATCCTCCTGAATAGTTACCTATAATTCAATTATTAAGAGTACTATGAGAAATATGTATCTGACCTTGATGCCAAGGTTATTATTGATTTTAGCCATTGCAGGCCTTTCTCATACTTTGGTTGGTCAGAGAAGTTTTTCTGACAGGCTCTCCGATGCTGCCCTTGAACTGATCAAACAAAATGTTGTTTATGATCCGTCATATTTTAGGATTGGATATCCTGATGGAGATGTTCCCCAGGGACGTGGAGTCTGTTCTGATGTCGTGATTAGGGCTTTTCGTGCTGTGGGTGTCGATCTTCAGAAAGAAGTGCATGAAGATATGGCAGCTAATTTTAATAAATATCCCAAAAACTGGGGGCTAACAAAGCCCGATAAAAACATTGATCACCGGAGAGTTCTCAACCTAAAGACTTTTTTTACTCGTTTTGGGCAATCTTTACCAATTAATGATAATCCAGCCAATTATCTTCCCGGGCATATTGTTTGCTGGAATCTGGGTGGCCCGGTAACTCACATTGGTATTGTTGTTAATAAAAAATCATCTGATGGAAAACGGTTTTTAATTGTTCATAATATTGGTGGCGGACAGGTTTTGGCCGATTGTTTGTTTGATTACAAGATCATTGGGCATTATAGTTATGGTAATATTGTTAATTGAGGTTAAAAACCTTAACTAGAGTCAGGTCAAATATTGATTACCTTACACGTAAACCCTAACTCCCAATCGTAACTCAAACGCGCATCCTTATTAATCCAATTTACATTTGACTTGATACCAGATTGAAACGAAGCGTGTTCAAATACTGTTTTGTTTTATGGGTGTGATAATAAGGAGTTATCAAAACCAGATGCAGATTAATTTATTACTTTTGCTCAGTCCATTTACAAATCTTGGTTTTTATAATCATCGAATTATAGTATGTCACAGGTTGGTTTTAAAGCCTTTAAAAACAATGAGAGTGGGCTATTGATTCTGATTAACTATAAATTTAACTATCTCTTTATTGTGGTTTAATGCAAAAAATTCTATTAACAGATCTTCATCGGCAATACGAATCCATTCAAAAGGAAATTGATGAAGCAATACATGAAGTAATTGTTAAAAAGGCCTTTATAAGAGGACCTTTTGTAGAAAAATTTGAAGCTAACTTTGCGCTTGCCACCGGAGTGAAATTTGCACTTGGGGTGGGTAATGGTACCGATGCTCTTTTTATAGCTTTAAAAACTCTTGGTATTAAAGAAGGCGATGAGGTAATTACCGCAGCTAATTCATTTATAGCAACTTCCGAAGCTGTTTCTATGGTAGGAGCTAAGATTGTTTTTGCCGATTGCGATAACTTTTTTGGCATAGACCCGCAAGATGTTCAAAAAAAAATATCTCCTAAAACAAAAGCCATTATTCCTGTTCATTTATTTGGTCAGCCGGTGGATATGGATTCCATTATGAGTATTGCATCTGAACATAAACTTTATGTTATTGAGGATGCAGCACAATCTGTTTTAGCCGAATATAAGGGCGTGCAAACCGGAAACTTTGGAGAGTTTGCTGCTTTTAGTTTTTTCCCCGGGAAAAATTTGGGCGCTTATGGTGATGCCGGAGGCCTTGTTTCTAACAATATTGAGCTATTTGCTAAAGCCAAAATGTATGCTAATCATGGACGAATTAATAAGTACGATCATGAGTTTGAAGGTATAAATAGCAGAATGGATGGCATTCAGGGTGCAATACTTGATGTTAAACTTCAATATTTGGCACAATGGACTGAAAAGCGCAGGACTATAGCATCTATGTATTGCGATTTACTTGAGTCGGTTACTGAAGTTATCTTACCTGCTGAGCGACCGGGAACAAAGCATGTATATCATATTTTCCCTATCCGCGTTGAGTCTTCTCTAAGGAATGCACTTGTTGAGTTTCTGAAGGAAAACGGAATTGATGCAGGAGTTCATTATCCTATTGCTCTGCCTAATTTACAGGCTTATAAGTACCTTAATCATAATCCTTCGGATTTTCCAAAATCAACTCTTTTCTCTCAACAATTGGTAAGCCTTCCTATTTTTGCAGAACTTACCCAAACCGAGGTTGAATATATCTGTTCACAAATTAAAAAATTCTTTCATCGCTCATGAGTCTGCGTTTCCTTAAAATATCCAATTACTACCGTGGTTTCATCGATGATTACTATCGAAACCATCAGCAGATAAAAAACCAGGATTATCAGGAGCAGTACCTTCATTTAATGGGTCAGTATTTTGCATGGTCCGATAATTATGGTCGGATACTGGGCGATAAGGGCTTTGAAACCATGGAGATTGTCGCGAATGCCGAATGGATGCAGAAAGCCTGGGCTTTGGAAAATGGAATGAAACCAACTTCTACTAATGAAGAAATACTATTAAATCAAATATTTAAGTTTAATCCCGAAGTTATATATTTTCAGGATAGTATAACGTATAATGGCAGTTTTGTACTAAGGCTTAAAAGTCTTTTACCCAATTTAAAACTTTGTATAGGTAATCTATGTGCTCCTTTTAGTTCCTCCCAGATAGAAAGCTTTAAAGTATTTGATTATTTCACTGTTTGTTCTCCATTTTTCAAACACCAGTTTTCGCAATTTGGCATCGAAAGTGTTGTTGTTCCTCATGCTTTTGATCAACGCATTCTTCCTGTCATAAATGAGAATAACAATTATCCTGATACTAACATAATTTTTTTGGGTTCTATTTTTGCCGACGAAGGATTTCATAGTTTACGTCGTGAAGTTCTCGAAAGCATGGTTAAAGAAAACTTACCGTTTCATTTTTATGGAAATCTGCCCGATAGAAGTAAAATAGGGTTAATCAAAAAGCAGGCATCTTATCTGGCTTCCAGGATGCTTGATAATATTGGATTAAAACAGGTGACTGATTCTGTCACGGTTTTTCGCAAAGGACGAAATCACAACTCAATGCCTCGTAGTTTAACACTCTCCCAGCAGCTCTATAAAACTGCCCGTCCTCCTTTGTTTGGACTTGAAATGTTTAAAGCTCTGGCACATGCTGAAGTTGGATTTAATATTCACATCGATTGCGCAGGAGATTATGCTGCTAATATGAGAATGTTCGAGACTTCTGGAGTAGGAACCTGTCTGCTAACCGATCGTAAGGGTAACCTTAAGGATTATTTCGTTGAGGATTCTGAAGTGGTTGCGTATGATTCGGTCCAAGAGTGTATGGAAAAAATAAGGTGGTTAATGAATCATCCGGATGAGTGCAAAACCATTGGTCTTAATGGTCAGAAAAGGACTTTGCTAAATCATAATTTCGATGCTAGGGTTCAGCTGTTTTATGATTTTATGATGAAAAAAATTAAATAATTTTAATTAGTTTTTTCCCGGTTATACAGGTTGGCGATGTTTCAACTATTGATTCAAGTAACGAGTTGTAAAACTTTGTAACTCCGGGATATTGATATTCGTCAATTCGACAATTATGCCACAACAGTGAAAAAAGACCTCCAAACTTACGTGCTTCAGAAATTAATTGAAAGGTCGAAGTTTTCAATTCATCAAAAGTCAATTTCCGATAGTTAAGCATGGTAACGTCCATCATGGTTAACGGTATTTCCCAAATATCAATCATCTCATCATGCTCAAAATCAAAGGGTTTAAAGGGGTAGCAGTAACCATTTCTGTAACCTTCATGATCAGCAAATGATAGAGTTGTATCGTACTTTAATCCGGCATTTACCTGTAAATGGAAGGTTTGGGGATGAAAAAAGCGAAGGTAATGCTGTCTTATTCCTTTCGGTTTATGTCCAATAACCTTTGTTAACTCCCTGATCTGACTAAGCATACTTGATTCGTGCCTGGCCGAATGGATGGTTCCGTGTAATCCTACTTCAAAATTATCTTTTAATAGTTGCTTTATAAGGGTTTTGATTTTTTCATTTGAAAACTGATATCTGGAGTCCATGTTTTTGTGTTCATGTTTGAGAAAATAAAACGACGATCGGATACCAAGCTTTTTCTCCTGCTCAATCATTTTATCGAAATTCCACCACGGATCAGTTTTTTGGAAAGGATTAAAATAAAAAATAAGTCCTTTAAAAAACAGTTTTAATGTTAATGTTTTACTATAGTAACGAGGAGATAAACCAAAGTACTGCTTTAATTTAAACAATATCTCTCTTATGTGGTAAAAAGCAATTCGGTCCACATCATGGCTTAATAAAAATCCAAATTCATTAAACAGACGTTTCCGTTCTATTAACTTGTTATGATACATTCCGTAGGCTTCTAATCCCTGAATAATTACTTCAAAGTAGTAATTGACTAAAGGTATGGTAGTGCATTTCAGTTTGTTTTGAATGGATATTGAATGTGGGTAACGACCAATAAAATCGCGTTCTCCGGTTTGCAATTCTTGCCATCCTGATAACAAATAGAAAGCTGATTTTAAAAAGTCGTGATTGAAAATGAGATTACCTTTATCATCAATTATAAATAAATCTGGTTCCTTTGAAATTGGGAAAAGTACAGGAACCTTGGTGTTTAAGATGTTTATATCAATTTCAAGTGGTGACTTATTATCAGAGAGTGGAAATATTATTTTTGCAACATACTTCTGTTCAAAACCATCTTGCTGAGGTAAAAAAACAAATGAATTCACAATGGATTGCTCTTCTTTCCAGTGTTGTGCCAAATGAAAAAGTGTGTATTTAATCTGGTTCTCTGATAAACGTTTCATTTCTTATTCTGTATTATAAGAGTCTTATAAATACAAATCTATTAACATTTTATCAAATGGCAATAATTAACTTTTCTTAAGTTCTGCAAAAAGCAGTTGTCACAAAAATATCATGAAAAATAACTGTATATTTGCACCTAATTTGAGAAGAATATGTCCTTTTAGCAACGTAAAACCATAATGGTTTGTTATGATGAACACTAATGCCAGACGTAAACTTAGGAGCTCTTATGTTACCACCATTATTAGCATTTCGCTGGTTTTGTTTTTGCTTGGTATTATAGGATTTCTCTTTTTAAATGCTCAGCGACTCTCGGTTTACGTTAAGGAAAATCTTGGATTTACTATTTTAATAAAAGATAATGTACGTGAAGCTGAAGTGCGGAGACTTCAAAAAATTCTTAGCGCAGCTCCATACGTGCGTATAGTGCAGTATGTTGATAAGGAACAGGCTGCTGAAACGCTTAAGGCAGAACTTGGCGAAGAATTCGTTGAATTTTTAGGATATAATCCTCTGTTGTCGTCCATTGAAGTTAAACTTGCTGCACAATGGGCAAATCCCGACAGTATGGCTCGTATTGAAGCCGAAGTGATGAACTTTCCACAGGTCAAAGAGGTGTATTACCAAAAAAACTTGTTGCACGCTGTAAATGAAAATATTCGGAAAATTACACTGGTACTGGCAATATTCAGCGTTTTACTGCTTTTTATTTCTATTGCTCTTATTAATAATACCATACGACTTTCTGTTTATGCCCGGCGATTTCTTATTAGAACCATGCAGTTGGTGGGTGCAACACGTGGCTTTATTCGAAAACCATTTCTTTTAAAAAGTATTTTGCATGGATTGGCTGGAGCTACTTTGGCAATAATTCTTCTCTCACTTCTAATTTATGGTCTTGGGAAAGAACTTGAAGGCGTAATAGGATTTTCGGATGTGATTTTGGTAGGGATTTTGTTTGTTCTGGTTACTGTTATAGGGATTTTGATTACTCTGATTTCAACGTTTCTTGCTGTAAATAAATATTTGCGACTAAGAACTGATCAACTTTATTATTGATAAATATTTTGGCATGTCAAAAAAAGAAAATCAAAAGAAGTTTGAACTGGCTCTCGATAAAGAGAACTATATTCTGCTGGCCATTGCATTTGCAATTGTTGTAATAGGGTTTTTACTTATGATAGGGGGAGGCAGTGATGACCCAAATGTCTTCAGCGAAGCTATTTATGGTTTTCAACGAATTACTCTGGCTCCGATAGTAGTACTGTTTGGCTTTGTGTTTGCCATTTATGCTATTATGAAAAAACCAAGAGTTGATAAAAATTATTAAGCTTACCACATTAATCTCTGTTTATAATGAGCTGGATTGAAGCCTTTATTCTTGGTGTTATCCAAGGATTAACTGAATTTTTGCCCGTTAGTAGCAGCGGCCATCTCGAAATTGGAAAGCAGTTATTAGGCGTAGGATCGTCTGATAATCTGACTTTTACAGTTGTTGTACATGGGGCTACTGTGTTAAGCACTCTGGTGGTTTTTCGAAAAGACATAGCCAATTTGTTGGCTGGCTTGTTTAGGTTTTCGTGGAACCAGGAAACACGATATATTGCAACTATTGCAGTATCAATGATTCCGGTAGCTATTGTTGGGTTATTTTTTAAAGACATTGTTGAAGATGTTTTTAATTCTCCAAAGATTCTACTTATTGTTGGACTTATGCTTTTTGTTACCGCAGCGTTACTTGGATTTGCTTATTACCGTAAAGCCGGCAATCGAGAGATAAGTTTTTTTAATGCATTTATTATTGGAATTGCACAAACAATAGCTGTTGTACCTGGTATTTCACGCTCAGGAGCAACAATTGCTACGGGTCTGTTGCTGGGTAACAGAAAAAGTGAAGTTGCTCGATTTTCGTTTCTAATGGTTTTAGTTCCCATTATTGGG
Source organism: uncultured Marinilabiliaceae bacterium (assembly GCA_964608615.1). Taxonomy (GTDB): domain Bacteria; phylum Bacteroidota; class Bacteroidia; order Bacteroidales; family Marinilabiliaceae; genus CALEUX01. The sequence continues at coordinate 1,531 of CAZSQG010000077.1, read as the reverse complement.
GAGAATTTGCTAAGCATAACTAAAAACATATCTTCTTCTGAGGTTGATGCTCAGGGTGGACCTGGATTGATAGTTTTAGCCGTTGGCTTTGGAGCGGCATTTGTTTCGGGATTGTTTGCCTGTAAATGGATGGTAGAACTTGTAAAACGAGGAAAGTTGATTTGGTTTGCTGCTTATTGTACTTTAATTGGTGCTCTGGCTATAATAGGGAGCTTTTGGGTATAGTGATAGTTGACTTTTAGTATTGAGTTATTTGGTGCATGGAAGATTTCTATAATAATTATGTATTGCATCCCGATTGTAATCCGGATGATTTTAATGAGGGTCGTATTTTGTTGCTTAATAAGCCACTGAAATGGTCATCGTTTGATCTTGTTAATAAAATAAAAATTTTATTAAGGCAACAACTTGGATTCAGGAAAATTAAAGTTGGTCATGCCGGTACGCTTGACCCTCTTGCATCAGGTTTAATGATTGTATGTACAGGCAAGCTCACCAAACAGATCGAAACCTTAATGGGGATGGATAAAGAGTATGTGGCGTCAGTAACTTTTGGCGGTACAACACCTTCATACGATCTGGAAACAGAGATTAATGAGAAATTTGAAATTGAACATATTGATATTGCAGCTATAGAGAAAGGTTTAAAAGGATTTCTGGGAAATCAAATGCAGACACCTCCTCTTTATTCCGCCATACGCATTAATGGCAGAAGAGCTTATGAGCATGCCCGCAAAGGTCACGATATGGAATTGAACCAGCGACCGGTGGAGTTTAAAGAACTGGAACTTTTGAGTTATCACAAGCCAGTGGCAATAATAAGGGTTGTTTGCAGTAAAGGAACCTATATCAGGTCATTTGCCAACGATTTAGGAAAGGCCTTATTGTCGGGAGCACATTTGTCGGGTCTTAAAAGAACTGCAATAGGGCCGTTAAAACTGACGCAGGCTTTAGAAATTGACCAAGTAGATAAATATTTACAGGAAATTCGAACTAAATGAGTTCTCATTCGTATAAATGGAGCTTATTTTTGTATAAAGATTATAAGGTAATATTTCAATAATATACTAATTGCTATGAAGTTATCAAAGTTTAAGTATAAACTGCCAGATGAGTTAATCGCTCTTCATCCGGTGCAAAACAGAGATGAATCACGACTTATGGTGGTACATCGGGCTACAGGAAAAATTGAACACAAAATCTTCAAGGATATTGTGGATTACTTTGGACACGATGATGTTTTCGTGTTTAATGATACCAAAGTTTTTCCGGCTCGTCTTTATGGCAATAAGGAAAAAACGGGAGCTGAAATTGAAGTTTTCTTGCTTAGGGAACTTAATAAAGAACAGCGTTTATGGGATGTTTTGGTTGATCCGGCTAGGAAAATCCGAATTGGCAATAAACTTTATTTTGGTGAAGACGATTTATTGGTTGCCGAAGTTATTGACAATACAACCTCACGTGGCCGAACTCTTCGTTTCCTTTACGATGGATCATACGAGGATTTTAAGAAAGCCTTATACAGTCTTGG
>CAZSQG010000076.1:0-21124 GCA_964608615.1 uncultured Marinilabiliaceae bacterium | reverse complement strand
TACAATGTAATTGGCCTCTGATTCATTGAATATTAAATTCTTCGCTGCGCTACCAATGACAGATTTATAATTTTTCCCTGTCATGTTCACATTTTGCCCAATTTATTGGGTGGCAACTCTGGATGACACCGAACTTTTTTATGGGAGACCGAGGGTTTGAGGGGCGGGCTCCGCCTGCCCCTCAAACCCTCGGCTATCTTATGCGTGCAACCTTATTGTCATTCTGAACGAAGTGAAGAACCTAACCGTTAAGAAAATATATTATCTTTAGAGGTTTTGCCAACGGATTAAATTGGAAATCATTGAAAAATAAATCCTTAGCTACTCTGCCTGTAACAAACTTCTGATTCATTGTTTACCGGAGTCAAATACTTAATCATCTAAAATCGAACATCAGTTTCATCCGGATGCCTTCGTCACCTTTTTTAATGCGGATATTTCCTGGTTGGCTTTGAGGTCCGTGCTGACTAACGGGCTTAAAACTACGAATAGCTGGGATATCATATAGGAAAGAGATATCACCTTCGGGAAAATCGGGCATGGTGTTTTTCCCATCCTGCCGTCCTTCGGGTTCCTGAGGGGTGAAAACCCTGAAATACAGGCCATCGCTCTCAGAATAAACGGTAAATGGTGTAGTTTTTGATTCCAATGTTGCCCAGTATAAATTGGCATGATAACCCTTAAACTCGGGATAAGTCAAGCCATTAAGACTTTCTCCTGTGATGGTGTTGTTATAATCCTTGTGCCAGATGCCATAATTGGTTCCTTTAACCCGGTTTTTCCATACTCTGTATGGTCCGCGGCCCATCCAACGCATTCCTGTTACATTCTCTTCAGGAAATGAAAAGGTGATTCCAAAATTCAATATTTCATCATCAGTAAAGGCATCATCAAATCCACCTCCACCAGAGGCACGGTTAAGCATTACGGCGTCCATTGATAATAAACCTGCCGGGTTCATACGCCATACAATAGAATCAATCCCACCCAGGTATTTAGCTACAAAAAGGGCATCATCACCATCCATTAATGCTGAAAACTCTTTAAATCTTATTTTCATTCCTACCGCAACAGGACCGTTATTGAAAGGAATCTCAACCGAATTATTTTCTACATTGGAAATAACACCAGTAGTTTTGTTAAAAGCCACACTAACTCCTGAAGCACTTAGTACGACCATCTCGCCCTGATTATTAACAGAAGCTTTTCCATTCACTAACAACCCATTAGTCTGTTTTTTCAGATAATCATTAGCATAATTAACAGTCCAGCTCCAGGTACAAACGGAATGTCCTAGTTTATCAAAAGCTTCAAGCTCCAGTACATCTCCTGAGAAGAAATTATCGGGTAAAACCATACGGGCTTTACCGGTCTCGTCGGGATCCAAAGCCGGAAGTTTCACTGTACCTGTTGCAATCTGCCTTTTTACGCCATCTATGAGAGGCGAAGGCGTTTCATACAAGCGGTACTCCATCCTACATTGTTCAAGATTAGTGTACAGATATTTATTCGAAACCATAAACTCACCCTTGAAAGAGGGCGTTATATATAGTTTCTTAATCTGAATAGGAGCCCAAACCTCTCGTACAGTATAGACACTTCCCTCTTTTTCGCGATATGGACCCACAATACCGTCAGGTGCATTGAATTTTTCGGAGTCAAGAACACCACCCTTATCACTGCGACGAACAGCATCATCGCCAAAAGCCCACATAAATCCTCCGGCAAAAAGAGGATGTGAAATATAATTGTTCCAGAAATCTTCCAATCCGGCACCATGACCCTGATCATACATTCCATGCATAAACTCGGTAGGCATAAAAACCTTATATCCATTTGTAAACCTGGCAACCCCGGTAAGAAAAGCAGGATAATGATGAGTGTCTAGATCATTGAAATCGGCCCAGGCATGAATCACATGACGTTTCTGGGGATCAAATTCAGCAAAAAGATTATCAAGCTCATAATTCCATCCTCCTTCATTTCCATTACTCCATATTATGATACTCGGATGGTTTACATCACGCGTTACCATCTCTTTCAGAAGACTTTTACCAACTTTAGTATCGTACTCATTTTGCCATCCGGCAAGCTCATCAACAACAAACAATCCTATTGAATCGCACATTTCCAGAAAATGACTGTCGGGCGGATAATGAAACCGTACTGCATTCATATTCATTTCTTTCATTAATAAGACATCCTGACGACTTATTTCCCGATTCGTAGTACGACCACCATCGGGATAAAAGGAATGGCGGTTAACACCTTTCAAAACAACTTTTGTTCCATTAACGTAAATTCCGTCTCTGGGACGAAAATCAACTGTTCGAAATCCAATGCGGTTTTGCCAAACATGTACCACCTCTTTCCGTGTATTTACGAGCTCAAGTTTCAAGGTGTAAAGTTGCGGATTCTCAGGATTCCAGGAAATAACATCATCCCATTTTACTGATACCTGTTGTCGTTTCAGCCCATCTTTTAAACTTATCAACTGACTATTAAATTTTCCGCTACCAGTAAGTGGTTCAATTGATGCTAAAACGGAAAAACCCTTTCCCAATTTTGATAATTCAAGATGAGCATCCAAAGAGCCATCAGCTTTAGCATCAATAGCAACATGAGAAATGGCTGTTTTAGGCAAGACTTCAAGATATACCGGACGATAAATGCCACCAAACAGCCACCAGTCGGCCATACGTTCCGCTGTATTTACCGATTTATTGTCAGAATGTTTGGCCACATTTACTTCAAGTTTATTTTCATTACCATACCGTATTTTATCGGTAATATCAAATGTAAAACGGTAAAACCCTCCCTGATGCTTCTCCCCTGCTGGTTTTCCATTTATTAAAACCTCTGTATCGGTCATAACACCTTCAAAAACAATGGATACTTGTTTTCCTTTCCAGTCGGCTGGAACAGAAAATGTGTGCCGATAGGAACCGGTTTCTTTCGACGGTTGTATTCCTTTATCTTTGTACCAGCGCCCATAGGTGTATTCGCCAAAGCCCTGAAGCTCCCATTGCGACGGCACTTCAATTTTACTCCATTTCTTGCTGTTCATACCATCTGAACAATAAAAGTCCCAGGTAATGGTATTCCCAAGTCCGGTTCCGGACAAATAAAGTCTCTCAGTATTTTGGGCTCTCGTTAAGAAGAAGAAACTCATTAGCAGGCTTAAGGATAATAAACGTTTTAACATACTGATATTATTTTAAGTCAAATTTTTTAAGATGGCTTTGGTATTACAATGATTTCTCATAATTAATTGTTAAACAACTCAATACCAATAAAGTCGTAAATATGATTATTTGTAACTATTCAGGAACTTTGAAAAGCTATAACAGACTTAATAATTACAAGATGCAATTTTACCGCAAAGGGTGTAAAGGAAACCACAAAGGGCGCAAAGAATTAATTATTAATCAATTGCTTCTTTTGCGTTTATAATTTTTATCATGAATATCATCATTATAACCCTCCTGAATGGTAACGATTCTTTTCATTATTATTTATTTAGTACATCTCCTTTTATTATTTATTTAGTACATCTCCTTTTATTATTTATTCATAACCGGGATCAACTTAACCGTTCCATTCAAACCGGCTGGCATAGTGTTCCAATGACCATAGCCTGTTTCTTTGTAATTTAAATCAACAATATTAATTTCCTTAAAAATCCGCCACGCAACACCCTGTCTGTCCAATTCGGCTATACGGTTAGCCGGTAACGATGTAACTTCAATTTCGATTGTATTTCGTCCTGTTTCAAGATATTTTCCTACAAAAGCACGATAGGGCACTGACCAAAGTGTAATAGCATCGCTACCATTTATTTTAACCCTGGCTGTTTCGCGCACATCTCCTAAATCGAGAATCCAATCATCGGCGCCTTGTTTATCAAAGCTGAATGTTTTGCGATAAATACCTGTTCCCATATTTACCCTTGACTCAGGAAAATCCAAATCGGTCCACGGTACAAGCTTTTTAAGTATAAAATTGTAAGCTATTGAAGGAGTAGTCTCAGCGAAATCAAAAATCCAATCGTCGTTTAATGCGAACGGGTTATATATTTCATTGTAGTACTGCCATTCGCTATGTTCAACAACTTCTTTATCAAAGGTTTTCAAGATAACCGACTCACCCGATTTAAGTTGCAGTTTCACCTGAGTTTTTCCATCCAATTGTCTGATATTTGCTTTGCCTTTATCTCCTGTAATGGGATTAAACAACATCGCCGACCTGGCATTTACACCCAATGGGATCCATTCGTCGGTATCCGATTCTTTTAGGGCTGAGATGAAATAATGATGCCCGTCTGCGTTTTTTCTTCGTATGGATTGCAATTGGTATTCACTCTTCATCTGTTCAGGTAATACGTCGGTCGATTTTAAAGTTGCAGCATAATCACTTCCGGTAATGATTCGCCCTTCTTCCATGCGGTTAACGATGGTTTTATTAAAATCAGCCTTGGGTAATAAATCTTTCAGTCCATTGAATTCCTTACGACGATTTTCAAGTGATGAAAAGCCGGGAACATCATTGGGATAGCCATTTATAAAAACAATGGTAGCCCCATTTTTTGCAAAATCAATGAGTTTGGAAAGTACATCGACAGGCATTAGTTTCACTCCTGGAACAACTAAAGCTTTATAAATCTGACCTCCTGTTGTTCTAATTTTACCATTTTCACAAACAGAGGATCGAATAAAACTATCGGAAATATAGTCCACATCATATCCTGCATTATTAATCTGATGCACTGCATTTATAAATCCCGGTGCGCGTTGGGCCATTTTATGAATGTCGAACATCAGTAACCGGCCTTCCTGCTCGTGCCACTGATCATACACCGGCATATAAACCAAAAAATCGTTATCAGGCTCTCCCATCTGAAGAAAAGACTGAACCCTTGAAATGTAATTAAAGAAAGCTGGTGCATCGCGCCACAAAGGATTAGTTGGACTCATATCCACCGAGGCATAAAACTTCCATCCGGGCCAAGAAGCCTCAGCGGGACTATAAGTAGTACCATGAAAATAGACGTGATTTACGCCGGATACAAACATCAAATCCAGATCGGGTTTACATTGTGAAAATGATGTACGGAAATGCTCTGTAAGCCAGGTAAAGGTTTCTGATGAAGTATAAGGTTTCCCGGCAATATGAGCCGCAGATGAAGCGTATTTAAGCATCGACAAATCGGAGTCGTTGTGACGGGTAAGCGAGTCTTTTCTCAATCCCCGTATATGAAACTCAGACAAACCAAATCCTTCACATTCAGGTATATCTACACTAGCATACAAATCAATCAGGTTTCCGGGTGAGCCGTGCGCCTGATTACGGGTTTTACTGCCCGATTGATTAGCCCATGCCGTCCAACGACGGGTAAAATTCTCAAGAAGAAGTTCTGACAAGGTTTCACGGTAATCCGATACTATTCGTGCTACTATATCATTGCGTTCAGGACTTAAAAACTGAGGCAGATAATTTTCCAATTTATAACCCCGGCGCAATTCAAATTCTTCAAACAAAGCCGGTGTCCAGTCGGCCCCATAAACCTCATAAGAATCATTAAAGAAATTATTTGGTGCAGAAGCTCCGGATTGTTTAAAAGAATTTGAAAACCTGCTAAGGTAATGACCTACAGCATTGGGGGAGAAATGATCCATAACCAAGCCTTGCCCGCCGGGAGCTGCACGTTTTACTTTTTGAAAAGTGTTACCCGAAAAAGCAGCAATTAATCGCCATTTCCCTTTTGGAGCTTTCCAATTTAAAGCTTTATTAACTACCAGCGATGTTAAATCGCGACATTCTCCTTTCTCAGAAAAGGCCATTAAACGAAGTAGTTTTGCATTGGCTTGATGCTGAGTATCAGGAATTTCTATTTTTGATGTGAGTTTCTCTCCTTTTTTTAACCTAAACTCAACCACCAGAAGTTTACAAGCGGCATCTTCAACCGTCACCAATGGACCTCCAAATGGCCAACCTGTACCGGTATTCATGTCAATTTTCAAGCCCAAACGAGTAGCTTCCTTCTGGCTGTGTTTGTACAGTTCCATCCACCGTTCTGAAAGAAACTCCACCTCATTGGCATCATTTCCCTTAATCCCATATATTGGCGTAATTTCAAGTGTTCCTATCCCGGCTTGAGCATATGCCTCCAAATTTCGCGAAAGATTAACCTCATCAACAGCACTCCCCATCCACCACCAGCGTGAACCGGGTTTTGTATTCACATTCTGCTCAGGCCAATCGGTTTTTGACTGAGCTATAGCAGTTGTGCATACGATCAACATAAAACAAAAAAAACAGATTATTCGAAACATCTTTTATCAGTTATCAGTTATCAGTGAACAGTTATCAGTGAACAGTTATCAGTAAACAGTTATCAGTTAAGTTAACAGTGAGCAGTTAACTTTTACTAGTGCCCGCATGAAAACAATAAAATTTTTGCGTTATTTACGGTCTCCTCTGCGCTCTTTGCGGTTAATTTTCATGTGTTTATAATTTGATTTTTTATTGCCACATAACCTCGCGTCATTCAGCCGGATATTCAATAATTTTTATATTCTCTTTATTCCATATAAAAAACCTCATTCAAAGGAATCGAAACCGGTGAATTATCAGGATTAACCACCATTATATCGGCCATATAATTCCACCATTTTTTTACAACTGGATTTAACCCCAAATCCTGGGAGCTCCCATCACCTTTAACCTTTTGCACCGCAAAAAGAATATTGGTATCGCGATCCCAGAAAATGGAATAATCATAAACACCTGATTCTTTCAATAAGGCTTGAAGTTCGGGCCAGATGGCATTGTGCCGTTTTTCATACTCCTTTTCGAAGCCTGGTTTCAGAAACATCTTAAAAGCAAGTCGTTTCATTGTTTTATGGTTATTAATTAATATTTCTGAATTTCTTATAAGTTATAAACTCTAAACTATTATCCCGCTTCAAAAACTACACTTCGCTACGTTTTATCAGACGGGACTACGCTTCGCTCCGACTCTAAACTATCAACCCTAAACCATCAACTCTAAACTATCAACTCTAAACTCTAAACTATCAACCCTAAACCATCAACTCTAAACTATCAACTCTAAACCCTAAACTATCAACCCTAAACTATCAACTCCCTACTCTCCTCTTCCAAGTTCGATAAATACCGGTTTATCGCGATCACAAATAATCTCTCCGTTTACATACTCCAATTCAGCCACCTGGATAGATGAGCGACGGGTTTCATAATTATCTTCCTTTGCTCCTTTACCTCTGCGGCCAGGGTGTGTAAAATAAAATATATAGGCATGGTCGTTATTTATCAATACATCAGCATGAAGACCATTAGTCTGATCATCAGGACCTCTGCCACCTTTTCCAAGGATATTACTGGATTGTCGTTTCCAGTATATCATATCATCAGAAGAATATATTGCAAAACCATCCCAATTATCTACAACCATAAAATATTTATTCTTCCAGGCAAATACTTTAGGACCTTCTCCTGCTCTGTCGCCAATAACTTTACCCTTATCGATCCAATTGTAAAGATCCTTACTCTCGGCATAGTAAATTGATTTATGGTCGCTTTCGTTGTTATAATATAACCGCCACATGCCATCAGGAGCTTTTACCACACAGGCGTCAATCACCTTATCTGAAGCAAGGGATATCTTTGATTTATAATCCCAGTCGATAAGATTATCGCTCACAAGATGTATTATTTCACGTTCGTGCCCCCAGTCATAAAATATGCCGGGCACAACAGTCAGATACATATGATAAACACCGTTATCTTCAACCACATCAGGAGCCCAATATGTAATATCTTTTCCACCATAGCTGATATTGGCAATACCCCGATAATTCCATGAGGCACCACCATCGGCAGATTCTGCTATGCCAACAGGCGTTCCATGAACCCATTCCACACCTGTATTAACTTCCAGATTTGCACGACGGTTGGTGTAAAACATAAACCATTTTTGTTCGGCCTTATTCCATATTAATACCGGGTCGGCAGCACCATCAAACACTGTATCACGAAACAAAGGTTTGTTTGCCACTTTTAAATTTTGTGAAAGGGCCGATTGATTGATATATTCTTTAAGGGAACAGTTTTCCAGCTTAAGAACTCCTTCGGCAACAGTTTTGGCATGTAAGACTCCACCTATAGCAGAAGTATGCACATTATCGGTAAAATATGTTTTGGTAATATCAGGCCCTAGCCACTCGTATTTTTTAGCAGCCAAATCATTTAAATCAATATAATTAGCACCCTCCTCAAGGGCAACCTCTTTCGACCACTTCCCGTAAGTTAGGTCACAACGTTTCACCTTACCATCGTCAGTCCATTTATTACCCGGGGTGTGCGACATAACAATAACATTTACCCCCTGAGCCTTAGCCTGCCGGATGTATGTGCGAATATAATGACCAAAGGTAAAGACTTCTTCAGGACCTCCATGTTTTTCCATAATAACCGTTTCCGACTCCTGTCCGGTTCCATTAAGAGAAGCTCTGGCACGACCGGTGTTTAGAGGGCCTCCATCATTATGGCCAAACTGAACAAACAGATAATCACCTTTTCGCAATCCTTTAAGCACCTTATCCCATAATCCTTCGGTTAAAAAAGTACGACTACTTCGTCCTCCAAGTGCATGGTTTTCAACAGATATACGTGCTGTATCAAAAAAGCATTCAAAAAAACTACCCCAACCCCACTGACCATTCTCGCCTCTGCCACTATTGGTTTTTCCTGTTGAATCGCCTATGATAAATACCACCGGATTATTACTCTTCCGGGAACTTCCAGCAACAAATGGCATCCTGGAAAAATCCTGAACCGGAAAAATTGGACGATTGTCAAGCATTGGTTCTTTGTAAAACTGAATTGCACTGTCATTCATCTTGGAATACCAGTTTTTGGAAAGTTCAATCATTTCAGCTCCAGCCAGTAAAACAGGTCCATACCCGTGTGCGGCATATTCACTTATAGGTCGGTGTGTATAAAAAGCCGGATCAAACCCCATCCCAGTTCCAACACAGGTTCCTTCAACCTGTCCCTGAGAATTCACTTTTTGTGCAATAGCGGCCCAACCAAGACTAGCTACTGGCCCATACACCATTCCATCGATCCAACCATTATTAATGGCATGAGCTATACCATACACATATATGGCCGAAGCAGATGTTTCCAAATAGCTATCGTTACGATCAAGCAACTGATGCCAAAATCCCTGTCCCGATTGATAAGATGCAACTCCTTTTATTTGTAAACGAAGCAGCTCCAGAATATCATTATAAGCTTCGTGCGATTTTGGAAGTACATCCAAAACCTCGCACAGAGTCAGCATTGCCCATCCGTTGGCTCGTCCCCAAAAAAATGAAGGATGTTCATTCATTCCTTCAACCCACCCGTGTCTGAAAAGATTCATTTCCGCAATAAACATCCTCTCTTTAAATAAGAGAACCTGTTTAGCCGCCTCATCAAAATACTTTTGCTCTCCGGTAAGTTTACCCATATAAGCAATTGCGGGAATGCTCATGTACATATCGTCGAGCCATACAGTATTTCTATGTGGCCTGTTACGTGCAAAAATCCCGTCGGGCAGGCGATACTCATGATACATTATATAATCAATGTAATTATCAATCAGCGGGCGCAGGTTTACATCCTTATTAACAAACGATGCTTTAATCATTGCAGCACATACAGCTCCGGCATCATCCAGGGCTTGTGGTTTAATAACTTGTGAGATCACCGGATCAATAACGCCCACCTCATTTAATGTTTTTTTAAAATAAGGAGCTATTTGGGCCAGAAAGCCAAGTCTTTGGGCCACATAATCAGCATATTTATGGTCCCCGGTAACCTGGGCCATTCGCAACATACCCTGATAAGTAACACCCCACTCGTAAGATGTAAGCCGATAGTCACCTTTTTTCAGGCAACTATATCGATCTATTTTGTTGTAATCAGATATTTCTGCTTTAGTGTTGGAGTCTTCAATCTTTGCAGGGGTAACCCTGTCGAGATATAACAGCATCCTGTCGGTAACAAATTTTACACGATCAGACTCAGCCACTCCATAGTTAAATTTATAGTCAGGCTTAAGAAGGTGTAGAGGAGTATTTGAATCATTCGGAGTCTCTGAAGAAACGCTTCCCGAAGCAGCCTGTGTTTGAGCCTGTGCTTTCTTAAGCTTTTTTTGCTTTAAATAGTCAACCAGGGTTTCCGGTTCCTGCGAAAACAAGGTCACATTGATAAGCCCAAATATTATTAAGGCAAAAAGCCATTTAATACTAGATCTCATTAGTTGTTGAATTATGAAAATTTAAAGAAAACCCTTATAAATATCGGGATAAATCAATTGAAAATAAATTGAAACAGAAATCAAGATAATTATAAATTTAAAAGACTCTCCAAAACCCCCATAAAAGGGAATTTTGAAGAGTTAAAAGAATTAGAAATTTAAGAATTACCAGGTAATATTAATAACCCGGGTTTTGAAGGGCAGCCTTTTGATCAGTTGATAAAGGAAATCCATCACCTTGTGTTAAACCATCTATAAATGATTGGGGTATTGGACGCAAAACATGCTTAGCTTGAATAGCTCCAGCCTGAGGATTAAGAGCTTTTGCACGTTTAATCAACAAACCAGCACGACTAAGTTCTTCCCATCTGTTCCATTCGCCATTCAATTCTCGGGTGCGTTCGTTAAAAATGAAATTCAACATACGCTCATAATCACCAGAAACACCAAGCTGCGTGAGAATAGCCTCATCTTCTTCAGGTAACTGACCAGGACTAACAACTTGCAATGATGATGCTTCGGTAGTATTTTCAATACCTGTTGATAAATAATAACTGTTTTTACATAAATATTGATCACCCGCAGCATCAGTTAATGTTCCAAAACCAGGATGTGAGTTTTTAAACCAGTCCTGAAATGGAAAAGTTCCACTGTTTTTACTAAATGTGGCATTGGTGAAATAAAGTGTGTTACTCAGTGCAAAAGCAATTGAACCATCAACATAAAGTTCACGGTCTTCTCCTGCTTTCCATTGTCCGCGTGCGCGTAATAGATTGACAGTACTAATAGCTTCCTGATATTTCTCCTGGCGAACCAGAGCCTCTGCTTTAATCAAATAAGTTTCTCCTGTACGGGCCATTATAACATCGCGAAAAGCATCGCCTCCTTCGGCCAGCCGTGTACCATCCTGAGTTTTATTAAGTCCGCAAAAAACGTTTGAGGCATTAACTCCACCACCAGAATTATAATTAGGTAAAACATATTGACCATTTAAGAAAAGCGGAAAAGCGCAAGGTACCCATTTGTTGGTTTCAGGGTTAATAAATGTACTGCCAGTTGGATTACCAAATTCATCTTTAAGTGGGCGACCAAATTGACCGTAAGGTTCACCATTGAAACGAGTATCGTTTTTCTTATTCAGAATGAAAACAATTCCATGATCACCAAGCTGTACGGCATTTTCACCAAACTTAGCATTAAGGGCGGCATCTCTTATGTTATTAACACCATACACTGTACGGAATGATTTCCACAAACGGGCATCATTTACATTATCATAGGTTGAATAGTTATACTCCGTAGGACGACAACGCTGAAAATCTTGTCCTCCGATATGCGGGCCACGACTTACCCAACCACCACTAAATGTATTGAATTGCGGAGAAAAATATGAGTGAGTGCGGTTTCCATAACGTCCTTTTGTAGAATTATCTGCATTATGTTGAGCTGACATTAATATTTCAGGAAGTCCCTCGTTGTCGCAATCAACACCTGTCCAACGAGCAAATAAATCCCAGTAGTCATTAGCCAATGGACGTTCTATAATAACCTCATCGCAAAGTTCAATACACTTAGTCAAATCGGCAACTTTGTATTTATCATTCCAATCATCGTTTCGTTCTGATGCACGGAATAATAAGGCTTTGGCCCAAAAATGGGCTGCTGCATACTTTGTCCATGTACCAAATCCTCTCCAATTATCAGTTGGTAAAAGATTATAAGCTTGTTCAAAATCAGAAGTAATAAGTGCCATTGTTTCTTCAGCTGATGAACGTTCAAAAGTACGTACAACGCCAACGGCCGGTTCAGTTTGCAATACCACCCCACCATACTGGGCGAATAAACGATAATAGTTATATCCTCTTAAAAAATAAGCCTCGCCCAAACATATATTACGTAAATCTTCATTCGAAACTTTACTTGCATTTGCAATAATAGTATTGGCTGAAGAAATGCCAAAATACATCTGGTTCCAAAGAGCATCTATTGGTGGACAGTTCTTATTACTTGCTCCACCTTCTACTGTCAGGTTGCTGGGACCAAACCGGCTATCATAGGTATTCCAAGGTTCACTGGTTAAATCAGATCCATTGGTAAACTCATCAGTTCCGTACAGCGTAATACCATAAGCCCATTCATACCCAAAATGCCAGCGAATATTCCCGTATAGCGATGTAGCCAAAGCCTTAAGACCCTCCTCTGTTTCAAAGTACTGGGTGGAATAGGCTGTCGTATTTTCTTCATCAAGAAAATCCTCACATGAAGAAAATATTAAGGTAGATAGTATTATCGTACCAAAAAAAAGTCTATTAAATATATGTTTCATAATCTGTACTTTATTTTAAATTGTTAAAAAATCAAGTTAGAATCCAATTTCCACACCAAAAGTGACACCACGGTTGTAGAATGAAGTGTTCATATCAAGATCCAAAAAGTCAACTGAAGAATACAAACACCCAGGATTACGTAACTGAGTATATAATTTCAGATTGCTGATACCAAGCGGTTGACAAATAGAATTTGGCAAAAAGTATCCCAAAGAAATATTACGAAACTTAATAAAGGAAGCTTTTTTAAAACCAAGTAAAGTTGAGTATGGATCTCCTCCAACGCCAGGGGTTCCGGTAAAAATTGGCTTCTGCCAGTCAGCATTAGTATTGCTGGGTGTCCAGTAATCAATCTTATTTTGATTAGGTGTTCCATTCTGAGTTTCTCCTCCAGTTGAAACCATATAACCCATCCTACCAAAAAGTTCCACATTCAGCTCCAGACCTTTATAATTAAATGAATTACTCCAACCCAGAGTCCATTTAGGAGTTTTGTTTCCTAAAACAACTCGATCGTTTTGAGCATCAATAACATAATCACCATCCTGGTCAATAGGTTTTACGCTTCCTACAGTAAAGTTATGGGCATCTTTTGGAGTTCCATCAGGTCCAGTAGAGCTGTTAAATTTGGCCATTTCGGCAGCATCAGATTCTTTCCATAAACCATCATTATCAATTCCATAATAAACGGATGTAAATTCACCAATAAACCAACCATTATCTATCATATGTGCCTTCCCATTGGTTGTTTCTACAATCTCCTCATTAAGCCATGCTGCATTTAAAGATGTATTCCAGGTAAAATTGGTGGTTTTTATTGGAATTGCATTAATGGAAACATCAACGCCCTTATTGGCAGTTTTAGCAACATTGGCCATGGTACGGTCGTATCCAGTTAATGTTGGAATCTTCATTTCTGCTAACAAATCGTTGGTATATGACTGATACAAATCAAGGGCTCCACTAATTCGTCCATTTAGCAGACTAAAATCAATTCCCAGGTTATATTGGGTTGTTTTTTCCCAACCAAGTAAAGGATTTGCCATTAACACACCTTTTTTAGCCATATCTACATAATAAGGTTCATTGGTGGCATAAGCTAATACATTATCAGAACCACCAAAAGGAACATAAAAAGATGAAATATTGCCTAATGTACCATATGGAGAAACAGCTGCATTCCCGGTTAATCCCACACCAATACGCAGTTTCAATTGTTCAATCCAGGTTATATCCTGTAAAAAAGGTTCCTGTTCCATACGCCACCCCAAAGCTGCGCTAGGAAAAAACGACCATTTATTTCCTTCAGCCAAAACAGATGAACCATCATAACGACCGGTTAATGTCAATAAATATTTATCCATTAATGAGTAATTCAACCTGGCCCCATATGAAAACATTTGCGATTGCGTTAATCCTGTACCCATAGATGCACTGGCATCTGAACTTGTTATATCAACAGAACCCATATTATTCCATAAATAGCTGGGTTTTGGAATGTTTTGAGCACTCATCGATGAGTATTCAAAATCATATTTTGAAGCTGATTGCAATAAAGTAATATCAAACTTATGGATATCAATACTTTTAGTGTAAGAAAGAATATTATCCAATACCCAATTAAATTTACGTTCATAATTCCAGGCTGCATAGCTGGTCCCACCGCCTCTTACCGCTGAACTGGAATCAATATAAACTCCACGACGATAGTAATTAAAATCGGGTCCAAAGTTGGTTTTAAAACTTAATCCTTTTAAAACCCCTAAAATTTCACCAAAATCAATGCTTCCATAGAAACTACCAATTGCACGCAATCTTTGTCGCTTTTCCAATGATTTTTCCCATTCATCCATAATGGTATAAACACCATTTTGTCCACCAGGCATACCAATAATTTCTCCGTTTTCATCGTAAGGAAGGGCCCAGTTAAAAATTCGTTTGGCAGCAGCATAAATTTCAGTTGGTCCTGAACCGGTTGATTGACCAGTGCGTGAAAAACCATAACTCTGGTTACCCCATGAAGCATTTACTGAACCACCCATAGTAAACCATTTTGTTGCTTGAATATCACTTGAAAATGAAACATTGTAACGTTCATAGGCTTGTCCAATCTGAGTTCCTTCATTGTTTAAATATCCGAAGGAGATAAAGTTTTTCATTTTTTCAGTTCCTCCGCTTGCACTAATTGTATGTTCCTGGGTTATCCCAGTTTGAGTAACAAAATCTGTCCAGTCTGTATTTGTCACTTTAGAAGGATCCCAAACACCATTTACCCATCCTTTCATAACATTTGCCATCGCAACCTGATCCGATGAATTAAAAATTGTTTGATCCTGTGTTTGATTAGGTTCATTACCTGGATTATAGGTGTCTGGATATGCATTATGATATGCCCAACGCCGCCATGTAATATATTCACTGGCATTCATTGCAGGCGACAAATCATGAATTTTTTCAAAAGAGAAAGCCCCTGAATAGTTAAATTGCAAACTGCCTTGCTTCCCTCGTTTGGTAGTCACAAGTATTACACCATTGGCACCACGAGAACCATATATTGCAGTTGATGAGGCGTCTTTAAGGATACTGACACTTTCAATGACGCGGGGATTAATTGATTCAATACCACCTGCTGATAAAATAACTCCATCAACAACATACAGAGGTGAATTATCAGCATTTAGGGAACGATTACCACGAACTCTTATCTCCCCAAGCTCACCCGGTCGTTGTGAGGAAGTAATATCAACCCCTGCTACTTTGCCCTGCATTGCTTCAAACACGTTAGTAACAGGCCTTGTGGTCAGGTTTTCTGCATTAACTACAGCCATTGCCCCTGTAACATCGCTTTTTCTTTGTACACCATAACCAACCACCACCATCTCTCCTAACATGGTAACTTCATCGGCCATAGTCACATTAATAGAATTTCGACCATCAACAGCAATTATTTGCGTTACAAATCCAATAAAACGGATTTCTAAAGATGCAGTAGATGGAACATCTGCTATTTCAAATTTACCCGATGCATCACTGATAGTACCATTCGTTGTACCAACAACAATTATGTTGGCTCCAGGAACAGGAGCTCCAGTTTGATCCACAATCGTACCATTAACTGTTAATAGTTGTTGCGCAAAAGCATTTCCTCCACTAAGCAGAAGGAAACACCCGGTTAAAAGTGTTAATAAAAACACATTTAACCACTTTTTCTTAGAATTGATTTGTTTCATACTGATTTTAGATAAAAATAAATGTTTAAGCAGCTCACTAAGTGACCACATATTTATAAACAAAGACTGATACGGAATTATCACAACAGGCCGTTGCCTGATTAATTGTTTAAAATTATACCTATAGTGTTTGTTAAAAAATGGAAATTTGTACAAAAACATGTAAAATTTGGTATGCTGGATCGCTCGTACAATTTTCCAGCTTTTTGGAAGATTATCCATTTAATACTTTTTAAATAGACAGTAAATTCGGCATTCATTATGTTCCCATTATTTATTAATTTAGCAATATGACAAGAGTTGTTTTATTAGTCGCAATAGCATTATCTTCATGCAGTACCGCAGGTAATTACGCAAATCATCAGTTACCATCGAAAGAAAAGACATTAATGACCATTGTATCGGTCAATGATTATTTTATGAATAAATATGCCGACTACACTCTGCATTCAAATGTTGGAAGGGTTCGTCCCAGTAATATCTGGACCCGGGCGGTATATTATGAGGGATTAATGGCCCTGTATTCAATATTCCCCAAGGAGTCATATTACGAATACACAAATAACTGGGCCAATTACCATAAATGGGACTACCGCAATGGCCCTTCAACCCGTAATGCCGATGATTACTGCGCCGGGCAAACCTACATCGACCTTTACCGGTTACAGCCTGAAGGAGAAAAAATCAGAAAAGTGAAAGCCAATCTCGATATGCTGGTTAACACACCGCAAAACGACGACTGGTGGTGGATTGATGCAATTCAGATGGGAATGCCCGTGTTTGCAAAGCTTGGCAAAACCCTTAACGAGCCGCAATATTATGATAAGATGTGGCACTTATATGAACACAGCCGCAATAAAATGGCTGGAACAGGCTTGTTCAATAATGAAGATGGTCTGTGGTGGCGCGACAAGGATTTTATTCCCCCTTACAAAGAGCCCAATGGAGAAGATTGTTACTGGTCGCGTGGTAATGGTTGGGTTTATGCTGCTTTAGTCCGTGTGATGGAAGAAATTCCTGCCGATGAAAAACACCGGAGTGATTATTTATCTGACTACGTGGAAATGACAAAGGCCTTGGTTAAATGCCAGCGAAAAGATGGATTCTGGAATGTTAGTCTGCACGATGATTCAAACTTCGGAGGAAAAGAAGTTACCGGAACATCTCTGTTTGTATATGGTATGGCATGGGGCATTAATAATGGCATTCTTGATCGTGACCAGTATTTACCTGTTGTTATTAAAGCATGGAACGCCATGGTAAAAGATGCCGTTCATCCCGACGGTTTTTTGGGATATGTTCAGGGAACCGGCAAAGAACCTAAAGACGGACAACCGGTAAAATATGATTCTGTTCCGGATTTCGAAGATTATGGCGTAGGCTGTTTTCTTATGGCCGGTGTTGAAGTTTATAAACTGAAATAAATTGATCTCATGAAACTGAGTCTCTTATCAATTATTCTATCTTTGAGTATATCTGTTTTTTCTCAGGGCTACCAATTTAATAAACCGCTTGAAAGCACAGAAAACGGGTTCTTTACCATTAAAGATGTACCCGATGGCAATTACAGGGTTAAGTTATTGGTTGGTTCGGCTGTTGACAAAGGACACACGGTGATTAGAGGTGAATCGCGAAGATTGTTCTTTAATCCCATCGTTACAAAAAAGGGCGAATTAAAAGAGGCTTTTTTTACTATTAATAAGCGAAATACCCTGATTAGCGCAGATGAACACGTTCGAATAAAGGAGCGTGAGAAAAACAAACTCAACTGGGATAATAATCTGACACTTGAATTTGTTGGGGATAACCCTCAGGTGGCTAATATAGAAATCACCCCTATCGACTCTGTTATTACCATATTTCTTTGCGGCAATTCAACCGTTGTTGATCAGGATAATGAACCATGGGCCAGTTGGGGCCAGATAATACCTTCTTTCTTCAACGATAATATTAGTATTGCCAATTATGCCGAATCAGGCGAATCGGCTAATACATTTATTGCCGCAGGAAGGTTTAAAAAAATATTATCAGTTATTAAACCAGGCGATTATGTTTTTATTGAATTTGGCCATAACGACCAAAAACAAAAAGGAGAAGGGAAAGGCCCCTATCTGCATTATTATAACAGCCTTAAACAAATGGTTACAGAAACGCGCGATCGTGGTGCTTTCGCAGTACTTGTCACCCCCACACAACGACGTAGTTTTAGCGATCAGGGAAAAATCACCGATACGCATGGCGAATATCCTGATGCAATGCGTAAACTATCGGTAGATATGAATGTCCCACTCATTGATTTACATTCAAAAACACGTACATTATACGAAGCACTGGGCGTTGAAAATTCAAAGAATGCATTTGTCCACTATCCGGCCAATACCTTCACAAATCAAACAAAAGCATTAGAGGACAATACCCACTTTAACCCTTATGGTGCAACACAGGTCTCAAAATGTATTATTGAAGGCATTATAGAACTAAATCTTCCTATTGTTAAAAACCTTAGGAATATAAAATCATGGTCGCCATCGAAACCCGATAATTTTAAAAAATTTAAATGGTATCCCAGTGCATTTGTTGAAATTGAAAAACCGGATGGCAACTGATATATGATAAAAATGTTAAACGCTAAGGCCTCAAAGATTTCATCCTCAGAGGTCGTTAACTATTATTAATTAAATCTTTGCGCTCTTTGCAATTTTCTTTACGCTCTTTGCGGTAAATTTTCATATTCTTATTATTCAGTCTATTACAACTTCTTAAAGAACCTGAATAACTACGATTTTCTAAAAAAAAATGATGATTATTAGTATCAAAAATTCATTAATAATTATGAGATTAATAATAAGTATAGCCTTAATATTAACGCTTCCGTTACATCTTATAAACCAGATACCCGAATTTCCGGTTTTTGCTCCCGAACTTGCCGGCACTTTACGTTTTGGATTAATCAATGATGCCGAAAGTATTTGGCTCAACAACTGTAAAGAGGTACAGATTAAGAATAAGGATAGCGTAACAATATATCATTTAAGACATAAATGGCTGAATAAAGGGGATATTAGTTTTTTTGTTCGCAAATTAAATGATACACAGGGATTTATAATAAAAATCGTAGCTAACGATATTCCTGATAATATCAGGCTTTTCTGGGCTTTTGGTGGTTGCTCGGGCGAAGAAATAACTCCCGACAAAAATAAAACGCTGTTAAAACCCGAACACTGCAAAGATAATGTGTTTAGCGTTGAAGGTAATTCATTCACCATATACTACGGTACCAGCCGAAAACTTAGAATTTTAGAAGCATTGGTACCTCCAGGTTCCGATATTCTTTTGTCGGATGCACATCAGCAGAAGACTCCACTTGCTTTCTTTAACTCCGGAAAAAATACTGACGCCCCTGCTCTATCAGCCATTACTCAACTAAAGAATGATGATCCCATTTACTTTTGCTTCTACAAACAAAATCCCAAATCGGACTACAACTATTTTATGCTTCCCGAATTATTTAAAACAGGTAGTTATGAAGTGCATTCCGAAAGCCAATGGATGAAATCAACTCCCGATTAATTATCTGTTTAAAGATTTTTCTGATGATTTCCTAAAACAATAAAAGCTGAGAGAAATAACCAAAAGACTAAAATCGGGACCAACTTAATCTATTTTTTTGAGCTGAATAACCCAAACCAAAATTCAACCCAAACATCTGTATTTTAAAGTCTTAACAGTTTGAATTTTTATACTATGCTTACACGAATTATTTTATCTGTTTTCTTTATATTATTTTGCTTGCAAAATAACGCAGCAACCTACAATGTTAAAGATTTTGGAGCCGTTGGTAACGGGAAAACTATTGATTCGCCTGCCATCAACGCTGCTATCGATGAAGCTGTAAAAAACGGTGGTGGAACAATTTATATCCCTGCCGGAGAGTATCTCTGTTATTCAATCCGCTTAAAGAGTAACATTACTGTTTATCTTGAATCAGGGGCTACTCTAATCGCAGCATTTCCCGGTATGACAAAAGATGAGGGTTATGATGAGGCAGAACCAAATGCCAATAACCCATATCAGGATTTTGGCCATAGTCACTGGAAAAATTCTCTGATATGGGCCATTGGCGAAAAAAACATCACCATCTGCGGTTCTGGCCTTATCCACGGAAAAGGACTCACCCGTGAAGAGAGCCGACTACCTGGCGTTGGAAATAAAGCCATCGCCCTTAAAGAGTGTTACAATGTTACTCTTCGCGACTTCTCGTTATTGCAATGCGGTCATTTTACCGTTATTGCAACAGGTGTTGATAATCTTACAATAACAAATATACGTGTTGATACCAACCGTGATGGTTTTGATATTGATTGTTGCCGTAATGTGCGAATAACCGATTGCTCCGTTAATACCCCATGGGACGATGCCATAGTGTTAAAATCGAGTTATGCGCTTGGTTATTTTAAGGATACCCAAAACATAACCATCACCGGTTGTTATGTCTCCGGATTTGATAAGGGGTCAGCCCTAAATGCACAATGGAGCACTGATGAACCACAGGCTCCTGATCATGGTTTTACCTGTGGCCGTATTAAATTCGGAACTGAATCAAGCGGCGGTTTTAAAAATATTGCCATCACCAACTGCATCTTTGAACGCTGCCGTGGACTGGCTCTTGAAACTGTTGATGGCGGAATAATGGAAGATATTGTCATAAGTAATATCACGATGCGCGACATAGTTAACGCTCCCATTTTCCTTCGCCTTGGGTCCCGGCTTCGTAGCCCCGAAGGCACACCGGTTGGTGCCATGCGACGTATCAACATCAGTAATATCAATGTTTATAATGCCAATTCACAGTATTCCTGCATTATCAGTGGTATTCCAGAGCATTATATCGAAGATGTTTCATTTAGTAACATCAATATATATTTCAAAGGTGGATATACCCACGAAGATGGTAAACTTGTCCCGCCCGAAAATGAAAAGGTTTATCCAGAGCCCTGGATGTTTGGCACCATTCCCGCTTCTGGGTTTTATGTTCGTCATGCCCGCGAAATATTTTTTAGTAATGTTCGGTTTCATTATGCCAAAAATGACGGGCGCCCTTTGTTTATCTTCGACGATGTAGAAAAGTCGGATATTAATGATGTAAGGGTTAACGGAGATAAAGTTGAAAACCCTTTTACAGCCCATTGAAATAAACCACAATAGAATAAAATAGAATTACTTGAGTTTCCAGGTGAATA
>CAZSQG010000075.1:16269-21359 GCA_964608615.1 uncultured Marinilabiliaceae bacterium | reverse complement strand
ATTGAAAAATTCATGATAATGGGTGTTATTAATCCTAAAAATCTTTATTCCCCTCCTTTTTTACCAGTTCTTTAGTCGAAAGCAGGCCGCAGGCGGCATAAATATCTTCTCCTCGTGAACGACGCACCGTAGTGGTTATACCCTTCTTATTTAGCTGATCGCTGAACCACAACATTGTTTCAGATGAACTTCCAAGCAGGGGTGAGTCTGGTATGGGATGGAACTTAATAAGATTAATGCGGCAGCGCAAACCGTTAAGAAGTTTGGTTATGCCTTTAATATGTGCTGGTGTATCGTTAATACCTCTAAACATAATATATTCAAAGGAGATACGTCGTTGCCGGCCGAAATCATATTCTTTTAATGTTTCCACAACCTGCTCAATAGAGTATACCTGTTCGATGGGCATCAGTTTTTTCCGCTCATCGTTAAAGGGCGAGTGCATGCTAATAGCCAGATGAGCTTCACTCTCTTGAATGAATCGGCGCATGGCAGGTATAATGCCAATGGTGGAAACATTAATACGTCGGGGACTCCAGGCAAAACCCCAATCGGAGGTTAGTATTTCAAGGCTTTTAAGAACTTCATCCAGGTTGTCGAGCGGTTCGCCCATACCCATATACACCACATTCGACAATAGGTCGGTTTCGGGAATGCTGCGTATTTGGTTTATTATCTCACCCGCTGTTAACTGGCTCTGAAAACCCTGTTTCCCTGTCATACAGAATAAACAACCCATTTTACACCCAACCTGAGAAGAAACACAAAGGGTTTTTCTCTCCTCGCCAGGGATATAAGCCGTTTCAATAAACAGGTTAAGGTGGGCCGGGAACAAATATTTTTTTGTTCCATCAACTGATTCCTGAACATTTGATGGTGGTTGTATTCCCAAATCGTAATTATTGCTTAGTATTTCACGCGCTTTCTTCGAAAGATTAGTCATTTCAGCAATACTTGCAACCTTTTTCTGATATAGCCATTGAGCTATTTGTTTAGCTGTAAAAGAGGGCAAGCCTTCTTTTAAAACAATTTCCTGAAGCTCTTTCAGTGTTTTTCCGAATAATAAATCTTTTGCCATCTCTAAAAATAAATTTCGGCAATAATATGGTCGAATGGAACACCTTTACCAATTAGGATATCTCTAACTTCAACAACCATATCTGCGCCGCCACAAATATAATATTTTAATTTGGGGGTTACATTGTTGCTGTCTTTTAGGTATTGGGTTAGTCTGCCATTAATAATTCCCGGCCCTGTTTCCTGGGTGCAAAATCTAAGGTAGCGTTTACCCATGGTTTTATAAAAACTGTCTGAAAAATAAAACTGATTTATGAAACGTGCGCCATGTAACAGTGTTTTGTTTTTGCTAAGGTTTGACTCCATCATTGAAATAAAGGGAGCAATGCCCGTACCGGTTGCTATCCACCAGGCCTCTTCGTCCTGATTGGTGAAACGGCCAAATGGTTTAGATATATGTAAGTAATCACCAGGTATTAATTTAGATAATACTGGTGTAAGTTCTCCGTCAGGCTTAACATCATACAGAATGCGGAAATAGGGGTGTTTAATACCAGAAGCAAGACTGTACAGACGGAGGTTGTCATTGGGTTGCATGGCTACGGCCACCATCTGTCCCGGTAAAAACGAGCCTGTTTTCTCTGTTTCCAGAATAAAAACACCATCATTAATTTCAGTGTTGGATATTACTTTTACTTTAAAGGTTTCTTTATTTTTTCGGGTAATTTCCGTCATAATTTAGAATTTAAGTTTATTGGTACTTTTATATTTTATAAACCATATAAACCGCTTTTGGTTTAAATGTATTTTTTGTTTTAACCAATCTTAATAAAGTTATTAATTAGTGACTGGAAAACAATTTGACTTTGAGATTTATATATTCGTTCGAAATGACAATCAGCAATTTATGGGTTGTCGGCGGGGTAGGTTTGCGGTTGTGACGCAAGCCTACTCCGTCGACAGTAAACTAACATAAACGTTTGTCATTCAGAGTCACCACCCAAAAAATTGGGCAAAATGTGAACATTACAGGAAGATATCATAAAAACTTGACTATTACATTGTATGCTAGATCCCTCTCTCCGTTCGGGATGACAACACAATAATAGGAAAGGAAAAAGGAGAAGGCGGGCGTCGCCCGCCTTCTCCTTTTTCCTTTTTCCCAACGGCAGCCTGTCATCCAGAGCGCAGCGATGGATCTAACCCTTAATTCATTCACAATAGCCTGTCATCCAGAGTTGCCACCCAATAAATTGGGCAAAATGTGAACATGACAGAGAGAGAGCATAAATCTGTCATTGGTAGTGTAGCGAAGGATCTATTTATCAATAAATCGAAAATCTGTCATTGGTAGCGCAGCGAAGGATCTATTTATTAATGAATAGAAAGCCTGTCATTGGTAGCGCAGCGAAGAGTCTTATTGTTTTAGTCGGTCAGTAGTGAAAGTTATTAATTAGTAAATAATAAAATGAAGGACTCAATTACTATTTACTTTAGGCAAATTTTTCCGATGTTTGTATGAAGGTTTTTAGTATTGAATTGTCATATCCCGACAAAATATTTTTCTATAACAAGGTAAATGGATTTTAAGCGGTTTCTTGTTTTCCGTAATATTCGCAAGGACTCCATCAGCAAAAAGGTTTTTGGTGGTTATATCATCAATCTGTTATTGTTGGTGTTTGTGTCTGGTGCTACCATTTGGGGGGTAAAACAATTAAAGAATTGGACTGAGAGTACAGAGCAGGTTGACAAGCTTTTACACAAAATATATCTTGCGCGTATTGAGGTTAATAGCTTTTCCTTAAGTAGTGATACAACGTCGGTTTATCATGTTGATAGTTTAACAAATGAAATAGGTAAGGCACTTGAGGAGGCGCGAAGTCATCGTTTAAATGTCAATAGTAGGGCCGAACTGGTGAATGTGGATAATTGGATGCGCGAATTCAATCGTTACTGGGTCATGTTTCTCGAGTTAAAGCAAAAAAAGAGCATGGCTGAAAACAGGCTGGATGTTCTTTTTCAAAGAGTCTTTTTTTCTGCTCGCCGGCCATTTCCGCGCCTTCAGAACCATGTCAATATAGGGCAATCTGATTCTTACAATGATTTACTCTTCATGTTGCTTCATCTTAAAGATGTTGAAAAAAAAATATGGGACTTTCCCCAAAGAGTTGTTTCTCCTGATACTGTTAATGAAATTTTTGTCCGTATTCGTCTATTACTTCCTTCTGAAGATATTGTAAGCCCTGACTCTCCGGCCAAGTCTTCTCTTCGCCGGTTAAGTGTAAATCTTTCGCGTTATCAGGTGGTAATGCTCGAATTGGTTGGTGCCATTGAGGAGCTTTATAACGCTCATGAAATGATGGTTAATAGTGCCAACAGCATTCAACTGGCCGGAGAGTTAGCTAATTCTCATCAGAACAAGTCAATGGAGCATTGGTCTCTATTTAGTTTGTATGCGCTAACCATCATTATTACAGTAGCTATTGTTGTTGGTTTTTATATGGCTTTTGTCTTTTTGTCAAAAGTTAGAAAGGATGAAAATGCAAGAGAGGTTGCAGATAAGTTACTTCAGGAAAACAGAACATTGCTGAACGATATTATTAATAACAGTGCATCACTGATTTATGTCAAGAATCTTCTGGGTAAGTACACCATGATAAATCAACCTATGGAGGAGATTCTGGGAATGGAGGCTCATCGAATTATCGGCAAGCATGATTATGAACTTTTTGCTTTTGAATATGCCGATGCAATACAGCAAAATGATAAGGATGTATTGAAAAAAGGGGAAGCGGTTCAGGTTGAGGAGTTTATTCCATCAATAGATGGAGTCAGAACATTTCTTTCGAATAAATTTCCTATTCAAAATGCAACAGGTGATATTGTTTCGTTGGTTTGTATTTCCACCGATATAACTCCAATGAGGCAGGCTGTTCTTGAACTTGAAAAGAGCCGTGAAACCTATCGTAATATAGTATCCAACGTACCCGGAATTGTGTATCATTGTCAAAATGATTCACGTCGTTCAATGCTGTTTATTAGTGGCGGGGTTGAAAAATTAATTGGATTGGGAATAGATGCCTTTATAAACGAAGGGCAATCTATTATGCCATTTGTTGATAATGAGGATGTTCAGAAGGTTAGGGAGGCTATTCGACAAGCTATTTTACGCCAGCGTCCTTATGAAATGGAATACCGTATTCGCGACTTATATGGCCACCGTAAATGGGTATATGAAAAGGGTATGCCTGTTTACGAAAGCGAATCAACTAAAGTAACTATGCAGGGTGTTATAATTGATATTACAGCACAGAAAGATGCTTTAGCTGAACTAATGTTGCGTGACCGATTGCTCGAAGGTGTTTCGGAATCAGTAAAAGAGCTTATCGCAACGCCAGTGCTTGCAGAAGCTCTGGCTAGAGCTCTGCGCATTATGGGACTAGGTGCAGGTGTTGACCGGGCATTTGTGTTTCGTCATTCCACATCAAATGATCCAGGGAAAGTGGTTCTTAGTCACTTTGTGGAATGGGACAAAGCATTACTGGAGCCTGTTTCGCGACCCAATTTCCAGAATTTTTCATATAAGGAGATCTCAATTAACTGGTTTTATAAGTTAAGTGACCGAAAAGAGGTGGTTGTGAATTCACATCAAGCCGAACAGGGTGAAAAACATTTTCTTAAATCCATGAATTCGGCATCTATGATGCTTATCCCTATTTTTGTTCATGAAAAATTATGGGGTTTCATAGGTTTTGGTATTGGTTTACGTGGTGGAATATGGAATGAGTCTCATAAAACTTTATTTAAAGCCTTTGCTGTAACACTCGGAATTGTTATTGCACGCAACGAAGGTGCCGTAGAACTTCAAAAGGCCAAAGAAGCCGCTGAATCTGCAACGTCAGCAAAGAGCGATTTTCTGGCTCGTATGAGTCATGAGATTCGTACACCTCTCAACGCCATAATTGGTTGGACACATCTGGGGCTTGAGAAATTTGATATTCCAGGCCATTCCGACTATTTAAAACGGATTCAATCGTCATCGCGTTCTTTGTTGGGTATCATTAATGATATTC
>CAZSQG010000075.1:0-16259 GCA_964608615.1 uncultured Marinilabiliaceae bacterium | reverse complement strand
TTTCTCAAAAATTGAAGCAGGACGTATTGAGATTGAAAGCATTGATTTTGATCTTGAATCGGTAATGCAAAATCTGGCTGATATTGTGTTGTTTCGTGCTAACGAAAAAGGATTGAACCTTGTTTTTGATTATTCACCTGAGGTTCCTTTGAGTCTGGTTGGCGATCCATTGCGCCTTGAACAAGTTTTGGTTAACCTTGTTAATAATGCCATTAAATTTACTGAGCAGGGCGAAGTGGTTGTTCGCATTAATGTTAAATCGGACGACGAAAAGAATTTGGAGCTATTATTTGCTGTTAGTGATACAGGTATAGGTCTCAAAGAGGATCAGAAGAATAATCTTTTCAAAGCGTTTTCTCAGGCAGATGTTTCAATAACCCGTAAATATGGTGGAACCGGATTAGGATTGGCTATTTGTAAACGACTTACAAATTTGATGGGTGGTGAAATTTGGATTGATAGTGAATATGGGCAGGGCAGTGTTTTTTTCTTTACAATTAAAGCTAGGAAACAAACTGTTCAAAAGAAAGATCAAATGCGTCATGCTTTTGAAAGTACCGGAGAACATGTCTTAATAGCCGATGTCAATAATTCTTCATCAGGAAGTTTACAGAAAATGCTTTCCGATTTTGGTTATGCTGTTCGCCGATGTCCTTCTGCTGCTGTGTTATGGAAGGATCTCGAGAAAGTACAGGGAGAAGATCCTTACAGGTTTTTATTTCTTGATGAAAATGTGTTTGAAGGAAAGGATGCAGCCGGGAAGAAAAAGCTTAATACATATAAAAGGTATTTTGAACATCTTGTTTGTTTGTCAACTCCCTTTAATGAAGAGAAAATTAAAAGTGAGTGGAAGGGGCCGGGGCTACCAGTTTTGCTGAATAAGCCAGCCAGTTATTCGCTTTTGTTCGATTGTTTGATGGATTCTTTGGTTGGAGAAACTCCCGGTGCTGACTATAAGATTCAAAAACGCAAGGTGTATAGGGAGCTGTTGAAAAAGGAAAAAGGAATACGTGTTTTGGTTATTGATGATACGGCAAGCAATCGCAGTCTTGCTGTTGAATTACTTGATATGGCAAATATAAAGGCCGATGTACTAAAGGGGGGGAAGGAAGCCATCGATCTTGCTAACTCTCTTAATGGAATCAATCCATATAGTTTAATTTTGATGGACATCAATATGCCGTTAATGGATGGTTACTCCGCCACACGGCAACTTAAACAAGTAAAAGGATGGGAGAGTGTGCCGGTTGCTGCCATGACTGCTGATGCTTTTGGTGATGTGGAAGCACTGTGTGTTCAAGCCGGAATGGTTGGTATGGTAGCAAAACCCATTGATCCGGAAGATCTTTTCAGGGTTATTTACCGGCTGGTAATAAACAAGGATGAATCGGATGTTACATCAATTGAAGATGACGGAGACGTATCTGTTTTTTATGAATTCTCCGAGATTGAGGGGATTGATGTTCAGGTTGGAATAAAGCGCATGGCTGGAAGAACTGACCTTTATAAGAGATTGCTAAATGGATTTTGTCACGACTATAAGAATTTCGGAAACGAATTAAATGAGCTTAGGGAATCGGATGACAAAGAAACTTTAGGTAGATTACTGCATACACTTAAGGGAATTGTAGGAACCATTGAGGCTCCTGAGCTTTATGCTCTTGCTATTGAAACCGAAAAAGCCTTTAAGAATCAAACTCCTCAACTGACAATTCTCTTTGAAAAGCTTAGTCTTAAAGTTGCTACAATGGTTGAAAGACTTCAGAAACTTCCTTTTATAGGAAATTAGGGGCAAGAAAACATAAGTCTTTTGCAACCGTAACCACTAATTCAACGTATAATTTATAGTGGTTTCTTCTGAAATAAACCCCTTTATGAATAAAGTTTTTCTATTTTTCCGAAAAATGTTTAATCCTTCCATATTACTGGTAGGCATGTTTTTTCTTGTATTATTCTTGGTTTCTTCGTGCAGTACACCGGTAATGGAAAAACCCGGTATGCCGTTTATCTATATCGATTTTAACGGGCATGTTAAAAATAGTGGTTTGTTAAAGGTGTCAATAAGTGGCGATGAAAATGTTTCCTATTCATCAGGAGTTTCTGACTCATGCCTGAATCTGTCGGTAACATCAGAGTTTCGAAAACCAATTATTATTGAGAAGAACAAGTTGGATATGCTTACTGATTATCCTGGCATAACCTTTCTTTTGTGGACGAAAACCGATGCTGCTGATCCCTATGAATATTTTATTTTTGGTCAAAAGGATTACTTTGAAGAGATAGGGATTAGAGGATGGTCTATTAATAAATCATCGTCAGGATCATGGAAATGGTGGTTTTCTGATGGCGTTAATTCAGTTAATTACTCTCCTACAATACAGAGGCAACCCATAAATAATAATACCTGGCATTTAGTTGGTTTTTCGATTGATTATGTCCAGAAGGAAGCTCGCATGTTTTATGATGGTAACAATGTTGCCGTAATTAGTCTTCAAGAGCTGGACCTTTCTGCAACCGGAACCCCGTTTTATTTAGGTAATGATCCATTAACATCAGATCCTTTAATGGATACTTATAATGGAGAGATTGATGAGGTGGGAATATGGTCGCGAGCTCTTAGTGCTGCGCAGGTGGCAGATGTTTATGCCGAACATGCATCATATAAAAATCCTTCATTAATCGAGATGCCTGATAGTATAACCTTTTTAACCTGGAATATTTGGCTTGGAGGACGAAGAGAAGGGCGATATGTGGGTGTTAAAAAAGTTGCTGATGTAATAAGGCAGTCAGGGGCTGATGTGATTGCTATTCAAGAAATGTTTGGGTCAGGTGAAATCCTGGCCGATCAGCTTGGCTTTTATTATTATCAACGTAGTTCCGGAATTGGTGTTTTAAGCCGTTTCCCTTTTGGAACGACATATAATGTTTTTAAACCGCAAAATGTGGGTGCCGTTAATATTGAACTTCCCGATAATATGATGGTTGTTTTTTGCCCTGTTTGGCTAAATTATTTACCAAACACCAGGGCCTATGTAACATCAGGCCTGGCCGAAACTGATACTATTATTGCCCGTGAAATGGAAACGCGTGGCTCCGAGATGCGTTTTGTTTTATGGGAGCTCCAGTCGTTGCTAAATAAAAAGGATAATGTCCCCGTAGTGATGGCAGGTGATTTAAATTCGGGTTCGCACCTCGACTGGACGGAGGCCAATAAAGAAAACTATTACGGATTGGTGGTTGAATTTCCTGTTAGTAAATTAATTCAGGATGCCGGTTTTATTGATAGTTTTAGAGAAGTTTATCCCGATGAAACAAAATATAGAGGTTTAACCTGGCCCCTTAATTTAAAAAATGAATTTAAAGACCGAACAGATTTTATTTTTTATTCAGGATCAGGATTAAAACTTATTTCCACCAGTATTATTGATACTTCTGCATATGGCTTCCCATCTGATCATGCCGCAGTAATTTCTTCTTTTAAATTGAAATAATATTTTCTGTTATAACAATAGGGGTTTTTTCTTAACTTAAGGTCATTAATGGAAGCAGTATTATATTGATGAATCAATGACCGAAAAGAATCCGGACAAGGAATTAATGCAACGCATTGCTAAAGGCGACGATAGAGCTTTTGAACAGTTGTTCAGGAGCTACTATGCGCGTTTGGTTGTTTTTGCCCGGAAGTTTATTTCAGATCGCGATTTGGCTCAAAGCATTGTACAGTCGGTATTTGTTAAAATGTGGGAAAAGAGAGAAACTCTTCAAATAATCAATCCAGCTCCATATCTGATGATTGCTGTTCGAAATCATTGTTTCAATGAATTGAAAAAACAAAAAATTCTTGTCTCTCTCGAAGATAAGAAAGGAGAAGTGTTTGACCGCCCCGATGATGATATACCTGATGAGGATGTTGCTGATAAAGTGCAGGGTATAATTTCTGAAATGCCACCCCAGAGACAGAAGATTTTTAGACTTAATCGCTTTGATGGATTAAAATATAAGGAAATAGCTGTAATGCTTGGTCTATCGATAAAAACAGTGGAGGCCCAAATGGGAAAGGCATTGCAGTTTTTAAGGCAAAATTTGCCCCGGGTGCTAGAAGCTGAAGGAACTTCGTAAAACAGAAGTAATTGTTATATTTGAAATTTGATATAATTAATAAGGTGTTAAGAATAAAGATACATAGGTTTTATCAAGGCCGGAAATTTATATCGACAAAATAAATATAATAAATTTGTGAGTAAGGGTTTTTAATATTTGCAATGTCAATTCAATAAGGAAAAAGAAAAAAGTGATGTTGATATTCGAAAAAACAAATTACGACCTGAGTGCCAGGATATTGTCAGGTGAAGCAACTTCGGCTGAAGTTACTACTCATGAACAATGGCTAGCGGCCGATCCACTTCACCGTCAGGAATGGGATGAAATGGTTCATGCCTGGAATGTGGCCAGCGATGCAGTACGCTTTCAGGATGTGGATGTTAATGAGGGGTGGAGTAAGGTGAAACATGATTTAAAAACAAATGTTAAGCCTGCATGGTATACCATGGTTGTTTATCAGCGAATAGCAGCTGCAGTAATCTTATTATTTGCAGCAGCTTCGGTATTATGGGTACTGAAGCCTTTTGAAAAAACTGATTATCACGAAATAGCAATTTATAGTCCAAATGGAGAGGAAGTGGTTTTACCCGATGGGTCAACCGTAACACTAAGTGCTGAATCAAGTATTGCTTACACCTCGCCATTTAGATCTGATCAGCGTTCTGTGCGTTTTAGCGGTGAAGCGTTCTTCCAGATTCAAGGGGATCCTAAATGGCCATTTGTTGTTGAAACCGTTGATATAACTGTAAAAGTAATAGGCACGGCTTTTAATGTCAGATCATGGCCGGGTCAGCAAGTTTCGTTTGTTGATGTAAGCAGTGGAACGGTGGAGGTGGCGGCTAACTCTGTTGATTTATCTCCTGTAAAGATTGTATGTGGTCATAGAGCTGTATATGACCATAAAAACGGTCTGCTTGAAAAACGAATGGCTGATCCGAATTTTCTTTCATGGAAAACACGTAAAATTGAATTTCAGAATGTGCCATTAAATCATGTTTTTGAAACTCTTGAAAACGTCTACCGGGTTAAGATACAAGTGTCTGATGTTTCTATTTTGAATGAGCGAATGGGGGCAACTTTTTCACATAACACACTAGAATATATTACCGGTGTTGTTTGTGAAACCTTTGAGCTGGAGTGTAAAGATGAGCAGGGGGTTTTGTTTTTCTCCCGCAAAAAGAGCTGAAACGAGCCATGAGTAGAGCATCCACACACAAAGGGGAATAGCCTTCCGTCTTTCCGCCGGGATTCAGTCGTCCCGATTTATTGGGAATTATCTGGTGAGTTCCATGTGACCATTGCAAAACAAATTTTAGACACATGAATATTCAAGCCCATTGAGACACTCTTTGAATTTATCCCGAAATATCCGTTAAATGATTTTACGGCGTTTTATTATTGTTGTTTTTTTATTCCTCTGCTCTTTATCGGGTAAGAGTCAGGATTATATTACCAATCAAAAAGTCGTTTTTTCATATAAAAATATTCCCATTGGACAATTAATAGATTCAATATCAAAAAAATATGATATTGATTTTGCATATGATGCCGGGGTTATTGCACTTGATTCATTGGTAAGCGTTGACATTATTGATTTGACTCTTGGTAAATGGATTGCCGGTTTTTTTGGTGGTTCGGGTGCTGAAGTAAGTTTTATTGACCGGCAGGTGGTCATTGGACGTCCAAGAGGTCAGTTTGATTTAAGAAAAACTATCAGGGTGTCAGGTAAGGTGGAGGACTTAGGAACGGATTTGCCAATTTCAATGGTTAATATAGGAGTTGTAGATAAGCCTATTGGTACCGTAACAAACGATCAGGGACTTTTTGAAATAATTTTACCATTATCATATGCCGGAGAGAGTCTTGCGTTCTCTCATCTTGGTTTTCTGAATAAAAGGATTGTAATACCTGCCGCTGATACCATTGTTGTTGTGGCATTGTCCGAGACATCGGTTAGTTTACCTGAAGTTCAGGTTAAATATATGGATCCGGCAAAAATCATTTCTAAGATGGGTGAAAATATTTCTGAAAATTATCCGGATGATTCTTTCTTCCTGACTGCTTTTTTTCGTGAAACCATCAGGCAAGATGGCCGTTTTGTGGATGTGTCAGAAGCCGTGGTGGAAGTTCTGAAACCATCGTATCAATCGAATTTTGAATCGGAAAGGGTTCGGTTTATTAAGGGTAGGAAAGGAAAGTCGGTTTCGGAGATGGATTTGGTTAATTTTAAACTCGAAGGCGGACCATTCTATTTCTCGCGACTAGATGTGGTAAGGCGTCGTGATTTTATTCCGGATGAGAACGGTAATTCAATATATGTTTATTCCCTTGAAGGTTTTGGTTCTGAATACGATCATTTAGTTTACCGTGTTAAGTTTAAACCTCGTGAGGATACCGGTGAGTTATATTATCAGGGGGAACTTCGCATTGATACTGAGAGTTATGCAATGGTTAGTGCGGTTTTTGAGTTAACACCAAAATCTATACATCGCAGTCGTGGTTATTTGATAAAACGAGATGCCCGAAGGTTTAAAACACGACCTTATTTTGCCCGTTACCAGGTTGACTATCGACCATGGGGTGATTTATGGGTGCTTAACCGTGTGCGAGGTGAAGTAAGTCTTAGAATTGTTGATAAATCGCGTCGCGAAAGAAGCGATATTCAAACTGTTTCGGAAATGTTGGTGAGTGATTTTACGCGTGCCCAAAGTAGGCAGCGAATAGGGTGGGTGGAAGTTTTTAAGGCCGACTATATTTTATCGGAACGAATTGGTGATTTTGATCCCGATTTTTGGCAAAACTTCAATATTATTCGTCCCGATGAGGTACTGGAGAAAGTGTTTATGAGTAATGAAATAGATAAATAAAAAAACAGCATTCACTTATGAATGCTGTTTTTCTGAGCCTTTTATTAGCTATGTCAGATCAGGCGCAGCGTTGTTTAAGAAAATCAATGGTAGAACGAACTGAAATAATCTTTGGCAAAGCTTCATTCTCTATGTTCAGATTAAAACTGGTCTCCAAATAAAAAAGGAAACAGGTCATATCAATATCATCCATCAACATATCATTTGAAAATGTAGCATCTTCCATAATCCTATCCCGAGGAACGCCTGTTTTTCTTAAAACCCTATAAAGGTTTCGACGAATATCTTTGCTATTCATATCATTAAATTTATTTCGTTTTCATCGTAACCTGCTACTTGTTTTTTTTTGAACTATTATATCCAATAGCAGGATTTTTGACGTTTTTGAATTTTCAATTCATATAAGAGACAATTAATCGAATCAATACACGTACTGGGAATAGTTTTTTTTTTATAATTAGGTTTTTCTTGTTCAGTATTTAGGGATTGCTATTTACAGGTTGTACTATGATATTATATAGGGGGCTGGGGTGGTGACCTTACCGCTCTTATGCCACTCTGTGGCTTAATGAAAGCTGAAAATCTAACACTGTGCATATGCAAGTTGAATTCCTTTACCGCTCTTTCGCCACCCCACCCTTACTTAGGCTGTTCTTTATCACTCTTACACCACCCTGTGGCTGCTTATTTGTTTTCATAGAGGTTTGAGGTGTAGTGTTAATAACTTCATAGTGTTTTTCTCTTTTCAAACGCGACATAATTTTATCTTTGTATCACTTTTAAAAATGATAATTATGGCTACTTGGTTTGAATGTAAGGTTCGTTATATAAAGATTGACGAAGCCTCAGGTAAAGAAAAAAAGGTAAACGAGCCTTATTTGGTGGATGCAGTTTCATTCACTGAGGCCGAGAGTAGAATTCATAAAGAATTGGAGCAGATGATTCGAGGTGACTTTTATGTTACTAATATGCGTAAAGCTAATTATTCAGATCTCTTTCCAAACGATCATGGTGACAAATGGTATAAATGCAAAGTGTCGTATGTTTCGGTAGATGAAGCTGCTGGAAAAGAGAAAAAGGTGTCGTCTCAAATGCTTGTGATGGGTGATAACCTGAAAGAGGCATACGATAATCTGATTAATTCACTTTCGGGAATGACTATTGATTTTGATGTTAATGGCATTAATGAAAGTCCAATTATGGATGTGTTTCCTTTCTATTCAAATGGTGATAAAGAACCAATAAGTGATTAATTAGCACGTTAAATGCTTGCATGTGTAGACAGAAATATTCAGCTATTTAGTCATAATATTTCTGTTTTATTATTTTTATCAATCAAGTAACTTCATTTTTTTTATTTAGTTATTCACCTCATTAAACCATTGTATCTTTCATCTATCTGAGTGAGAGTAGTAGATCACTAAAATTTTCGCATTATCATCTGTAAACTTTTTTAGGTGCGCAATGTTAATAATTTATTTGACGTATTGTTTTGATAGTCAGTTTGTAAATTTATTGATATATTTTGTGGCTTTTATATTTGAAAAAAATTGTGTTACGGGTTGAAACGAGTTATGTTGAAAGTCTGGACACTCTGGATTTTGGTTATTGACGATACGCTTGTGGGAAACAAAAGAAATTATCAACACATGAAACAAGCCATGAGTACACCATATTCAAACAGGGGAATAGTCTCCCGCCTTTCAGCCGGGATCAGGTTGTCCTGATTTTTCGGGAACTATCTGGCGAGTTCAATGTGAGCATTGAAAAATAAATTATAGACACATGAAAATCCATATAAATGAGTAGAAGGTTAAAGCGAACAATGCAGATAGTTCTGATTGTTATTATTCTGGCAATTATTATTATTCCTAAAACAGGATGGTTAAGTCGTAATTCCGAAGTTGTTTCGGGTTCTCAGGAGGGTAGACAAGGAACAAACTTACCGGTCTTAGCCGAAGTATTGAAGACCGGGTTGCTTGAACAGGCTATAAGAGCGGCCGGAACGCTTATGCCCAGTGAAGAAGTTGATGTTACAACGGAAACTTCCGGGTTAGTTAAATCAATTCATTTTCAGGAGGGGACACGAGTGAAGCAAGGTGATTTGCTGGTGCGGATTAACGATGATGAGCTTCAGGCCCTGCGCGAAAAGGCCATCCATCAGAAGAAATTGATTGAAGAAAAAGTTGAACGTCAGCGTGTGTTGCTCCAAAAGGAGGCTGTTAGTCGCGAGTCTTTTGATCAGGTGCAGACTGATTTACTGGTTATAGAAGCTGAGCTTAGGTTATTGGATACACGCATTGAAAAAACTTTTATTCGGGCTCCATTTGATGGGGTTATTGGTTTTCGGTTTATTAGTCCGGGAGGTTATCTTCAGCCGGGTGTAGAGGTTGCCCGTCTGGTTAAGGCCTCTCCCTTGCGGATTCAATTCTCTATTCCTGAGCGTTATCAGTCGGAAGAATTGGTTGGCAGAACAGTAACTTTTACCGTGGCCGGTTTTTCGGAAGACTTTATAGCGCGTGTTTATGCTATCGATCCAAAGGTTGATGAACGTACCCGTTCTATTATTCTTAGAGCCAGTTATGCAAACGAGAACTACAAATTATTACCGGGTGTTTTTGCCAATATCAGTTTAATCATCGGCAGAGAAGAGAATGCTCTTCAGATTCCAAGTGAGGCCATTATTCCTCAGATGGATGGCGAACGGGTTTTTGTATATCGAAGTGGAAAAGCATTATTAACTACAATTTCAACTGGCATTCGTACCGAAGATAGGGTAGAGGTGACATCTGGTTTGGTGGCAGGCGATACTTTGTTAACCAGCGGTGTTTTACAGATGCGTACTGGGATGCCGGTTTCAATTAGTTTGGTGAGTGAATAGAGACATGCTGTATTGTTGCGATTTGATAAATTTTGAACTGAGAGAATAAAAAATGAGTATATCGTCGTTGAGTATCCGAAGGCCTGTTTTGGCCATTGTTTTGAGTATATTTATTCTCATTATTGGAGTTATTGGGTTCTCGTATTTAGGAGTTCGTGATTTTCCAAGTGTTGACCAACCTATTGTATCTGTATCAACTAATTTTACGGGAGCTAATGCTGATGTAATTGAAAGTCAAATTACTGAGCCATTGGAGCAAGCTATCAATGGAATCCCTGGTATTCGTAGTATTTCCAGTTCCAGTAGAGATGGCAGTAGTCGTATAACGGTTGAGTTTAATTTGGAAATTGATCTTGAAACAGCAGCCAACGATGTACGCGATAAAGTATCAGGTGCCATGCGTCGGTTGCCGCCCGATGTTGATCCGCCAGTGGTATCCAAAGCAGATGCCGATGCCCAACCTGTATTTTCAATTTCATTGCGGAGTTCATCCCGTTCACTTATTGACCTTACCGAATATGCCGAAGTAACATTTAAGGAGCGTCTTCAAACAATACCAGGCGTTAGTACAGTTAATACATGGGGGGCTAAGCGTTTTGCCATTCGTTTGTGGATGGATCCCACAAAACTTGCCGCTTATGCCATAACTCCTGTTGATGTAAGAAGTGCGCTAGCTCGTGAAAATATTGAATTGCCATCGGGACGAATTGAAGGAAGTAACACTGAATTAACCGTTCGTACCATGGGACGGTTTACATCCATTGATGATTTTAACCGAATGGTTATTTTTCAGGATGGCGATAGGGTAGTTCGTTTTCAGGATATAGGAAAAGCCGTTGTTGAAGCCGAGAATATGCGTGGTATTCTTAAGCGTAATGGAGTACCAATGGTAAATAATGTTATTGTACCTCAACCAGGTGCAAATTACATTGCCATTGTGGATGAAGCACTTATTAGACTGGAGCAACTAAAAATAGATTTGCCCCCTGATATAATAGCTGAAGTTGGTTTTGATAATACCAAATATATTAGGGCATCTATAAATGAGGTAAAAGAAACCATTTATGTTGCATTTGCCTTAGTGGTATTGATAATCTTTTTGTTTTTACGCGACTGGCGTACAACAATTATTCCAGCTATTGCCATACCTATTTCGTTGATTGGCTCCTTCTTTATTATGTATGCTGCCGGTTTTACCATTAACATTTTAACACTACTGGCCTTGGTGCTCGCCATTGGTTTGGTTGTTGATGATGCCATTGTTGTAATGGAGAATATCTATACCAAAATAGAAAAGGGTATGGGGCCATACGAAGCTGGTGTTCAGGGATCTGCTGAAATATTTTTTGCCGTTATAGCAACAACTGTTACATTGGTAGCGGTATTTTTTCCCATAGTATTTCTTCAGGGTGTTACCGGTCGGTTATTTCGTGAATTTAGTATTGTGATTGCCGGAGCTGTTGTTATTTCTTCCTTTGTAGCCCTAACGCTTACACCAATGCTCTCATCACGCATATTGAACAAGCGTGGAAAAAAACACAATCGATTTTATGATGCAACCGAGCCATTTTTTGTTTGGCTTACCACATCCTACAAAAATACGTTGGAAAGGTTTCTTTCAAAATGGTATTGGACACCATTAATAATGACTGGGTCCATAGTACTTATATTTTTTCTTTGGAAAAGTATTCCCTCTGAAATGGCCCCACTTGAGGACCGATCCAATCTTCGGATCAACTCAACTGCTTTTGAAGGGGCTACTTATGATTACACGTTGCGTTATTCCGATCAACTGGCTGATATGCTTATTGTTGATATTCCTGAACAGGAAAGCATTTTTCAAATTGTAGGTTTGGGAAATACCAATTCAGCTTTTTTTAACATTACACTTGTCGATGCCGACAAAAGAAAACGAACACAACAAGAGATTGCAGATGCAATTGGAGTAAAGGTTAGAACCTTAACAGGAGCTCGTAGTTTTGTTTCGCAGCAGCAAACTTTTGGAGGCCGTCGTGGTGGGTTGCCTGTCCAGTATGTTATTCAGGCTCCTAATTTGGAAAAGCTGAAGGAAATACTTCCTGTGTTTATGGAAGAAGTCGATAATAGTGCAATGTTACAGACAGCTGATGTAAATCTTAAGTTTACCAAACCGGAAATACGAATTCATATAGATCGAGAAAAGGCTGCCTTCATGGGCGTATCTGTTCAAAATATTGCACAAACTTTGCAGCTTACGTTAAGCGGTCAACGATTAGCTTATTACATTATGAATGGCAAACAGTATCAGATTATTGGTGAGTTAGAACGGGAAAATCGAAATAAACCTACTGACATTACATCCGTTTTTGTACGGAATAATGATGGAAGGCTGATACAATTAGACAATTTAGTTAGCATTGAAGAAAGCAGTACACCTCCGCAATTATTTCGTTATAACCGATTTGTTTCAGCTACTATTTCAGCAGGATTAACCAAGGGTGTAACTTTGGGCCAAGGTCTTGAAGAGATGGATCGAATTGCTGAACGCGTGTTGGATGATACCGTTAGTACTGCTCTTGCAGGCGATTCAAAAGATTTTGTTGAAAGTACATCAAGTTTGCTATTTGCGTTTTTATTGGCCATTGTTTTAATTTATCTTGTTTTGGCAGCTCAGTTCGAAAGCTTTAGAGATCCGCTTATTATAATGTTTTCAGTGCCTTTAGCCTTGGCAGGAGCTTTAGTTTCAATGTGGTATTTCAATCAAACACTAAATATTTTTAGCCAAATTGGCATTATTATGCTTATAGGCCTTGTATCAAAAAATGGTATATTGATGGTGGAGTTTGCAAATCAGAGAAAAGCTGCCGGACTATCTGTTAACGATGCAATAATGGAAGCTGCCGGTTCGCGCTTTAGGCCAATTTTAATGACTAGTTTGTCAACTATTTTAGGAATCTTACCTATGGCATTGGCTTGGGGAGCCGGATCTGAAAGCCGTGTTTCTATGGGGGTTGCTGTTGTGGGTGGATTGATATTTGCCTCGCTTCTAACATTGTTTGTAATACCTGCCATTTATAGGTTTATTTCAGAGAAAAGCAAAACTGTTTCTAATGTTGAGTAGGATAGGGGTTAGAAATTAGTGAAGAAGGGAATAGGACTATGTACGGTGGTGAAAAACTTTTATGTCGGCTTTTTTTTAACAAGATACTATTAAAATAAACACATGACTTTTAGAATTTTAATGTCGGCTTTTCTGTTGTTTTTTTACATTATGGTAATTGAAGCGCAGGAGCAGTTAATTGAACGTTTGTCGTTGCAAGAGTGTGTTGATATGGGTTTGGAGAATAATCCGTCTA
Organism: uncultured Marinilabiliaceae bacterium; assembly: GCA_964608615.1. Lineage (GTDB taxonomy): Bacteria > Bacteroidota > Bacteroidia > Bacteroidales > Marinilabiliaceae > CALEUX01. The sequence continues at coordinate 3,075 of CAZSQG010000075.1, read as the reverse complement.
TAAAAATTATTCATAATAGAGAGAAAATAGCCCGTAACAACCATTCGTTGCAGCCATTTTTACCAACCTTACGTGCAACAGCCCGTCAGGATTTCTCTCAAAAGGAAAGTACTCAAACTTTTTCATCCGGCGAAGTTGGTGATTTTAAGGATTCTAAATCGGAGAATTTCAATGGGGGTATCAATTTATCATGGCGCCTCTTTGATGGATTAGGTATGTTTGGCACCTATGAAAAAAGCAAGGTTATTCTATCGTTGAATGAAGTACAAACCCGCAAATCAATTGAAGACTTAGTTGTAAATATTAGCTATACTTACTATCAAATTTTGGTGCAAAACACAAGGGTTCAGGCAGGTGTTAAAACATTGGATTTATCGCGCGAACGCTATCGAATTGTAGAAGAAAAAGTTAATATTGGTTCTTCCTCCGGGATGGATCTGCATCAGGCCCGCCTCGATTTTAATGCCGATAGTTCCTACTTGGTGCGCCAAAAGGAGTTACTTATGAATTCGTATATTAATTTAAACCGATTGATGAACTTGGATTTTACTAAAAAATCTTACGTTATTGATTCAATAGTTTTGGGCTCAGCTCTTTTATTGAGCGATTTAGAATTGGCCACACGTAACAATAATACCACATTATTGGCATCTTCACTGGGCATTCGTCAATCAAATGCAGAGTTAAAACAGGCCAGGGCAGCTCGCTATCCAACACTTAATTTTGTCTCAGGATACTCCATAAGTCGCATTGATGAACCCACTGAACCAATTATTTTCAGGGAATCTAATACGTTTAATTATGGTTTTGAAGCTTCATTGAGCATTTTTAATGGTTTTCAGATTAACCGTAATATTAAAAATGCTTCTATTGAACTGGAAAATCGGAATTTAAGTTATGAGGAAGCTCAGCTTGAAGTTTTATCTGAACTTCATACGCTTTATAATACCTATGTCAACAATTTGATTATGGTTGATTTTGAAAAGCAAAACGTGGAAGTTTCACAAGCAAATCTTGATCTTGCATTGGAACGCTATGAACTTGGTGCTTTATCGGGATTGGGATTCCGTGAGTTTCAAATAAGTTACCTCAATGCAGTTGACCGCTCACTTTCTGCTATGTATCAGGCCAAAGTTATTGAATTGTCCTTATTGGTTATTAGTGGTCAGATGGATGAATTTGTGATGAGAATTAAGTAGTGTAAAGGGATTAGCTTTTAGTCCAGGGCTTATATAATATGCCGCTTAGCTACTTGGGGTTAAATCATATTGTTTGGCAGCCTCTTTTGTTTGGTACATAATATTAAAGTGTTTAATCCTGAAATTAACGAAATGCATTTGAGCGATTATTTCCCTTTTTTATGTTTATATTTATACGTTAAAACTTATAACTATGGACTTGTTTAATAAACCTGAAATTATATGGCTCATTGCCGGAATTCTTCTTTTATTGCTTGAATTTGCCATTCCCGGTGTTTTGGTTATTTTCTTCGGTTTTGGTGCCCTGTTAACTGCGCTTCTTACTTTAATTACTGGAATGGGGGTGTGGTTGCAATTTTTATCGTTTGCTGTTTTTTCCCTAGTTTTTCTTTTTCTGTTACGAAAGAAGTTGATGAATATTTTATCAGGATCTAATATTTTAGACCCTGATGATGAGTTTATTGGAAAATATGGTGTCGCTGAAGCAGATATCCCAACTTCTCAGGTTGGGCGAATTGTTTTTAGAGGAACTCAGTGGAATGCAATATCAGAAAGTCCTATTAGCAAAGGTCAGCGTGTTACTATTATTGGTAAGGAAGGTATTACTTTTATGGTAAAGCCTGATTGATTTTACTAAACCGGCGTGCAAAAATTGGTTGTTCTAGCTTGGAACCAAGTAGTTTTAGAGCTTGTTTTTATGTTTTAAAATAAGTAAAGCTGCGTTCTAACATATTATCTATCGAAGAGAAGTTTACGAACCCTTAAAATTGAATATCATGGAATTTGCTACTATCTTAACCATTGGCTTAGTTGTTATTGTGTTTTTTGTTATTGTTTCGTGCATTAAAATTGTACCACAACGTTCGGCTTATATTATTGAACGTCTGGGGAAATACAATGGGACTCTCCATGCAGGATTTCACCTGCTAGTGCCTTTTTTGGATAAAGTTGCCTATAAACATTCGTTGAAGGAGCAGGCAATTGATGTTGACAGTCAGATATGTATTACCAAAGATAATATTGCTGTTGAAGTAGATGGTATTCTTTACATTCAAGTGGTTGATCCCCAGAAGGCTTCATATGGTATTGATAATTTCAGATTCGCCGTTATTCAGATTGCGCAGACAACCATGAGGAGTGTTATAGGAAAACTTGAGCTTGATAAAACTTTTGAAGAGAGAGATACTATCAATAATCAGATTGTTGATGCTGTGGATAAGGCTTCTGATCCATGGGGTGTAAAAGTAGCCCGTTATGAAGTGAAAAACATTACTCCACCGCAAAGCATTAAAGATGCTATGGAAAAGCAAATGAGAGCCGAGCGTGAAAAACGAGCAGTTATTGCTGAATCAGAAGGGCACAAACAGGCTAAAATTAACGTGGCTGAAGGTGAAAAACAGGAGTTGATTGCACGATCAGAAGGTGAAATGCAGAAAAGAATTAATGAAGCTACCGGTAGGGCTGCTGAAATTGAGGCGCTTGCAAATGCTACTTCAAATGGATTGCGCACCATAGCGTTGGCCATTAATGAAGATGGTGGTAAGGATGCTGTCAATTTACGAATTGCCGAACAATACCTTAATGAATTTGGCAAGCTTGCATCTCAAAATAATACCATGATTATACCTGCAAATCTTTCGGATATTTCTGGTGTTATTGCTACAGCAACATCAGTATTTCAGAGTAGTAGTAAAAAATAGAGGATAACTTGATAATTCAAAAGCAAAAACCCGGAGTTTATCCGGGTTTTTTTTGTGAAATCTGTTAGCATATTTTACTGAATAATTTTTTTTATCCACTATTGTCCGGTAAAAAATATTCTCTTCGTTCAAGTGCTCTCCCGCTAAAAAGCGGGATTACTTTTTTTATTCATTAG
>CAZSQG010000074.1:0-21368 GCA_964608615.1 uncultured Marinilabiliaceae bacterium | reverse complement strand
GCCCCTCAAACCCTCAGCTATCTCCCATTAAAAAAGTGCGGTGTCATCCAGAGCGTAGCGATGGATCTAACCCTTAATTCATTCGCAATAGCCTGTCATCCAGAGCGCAGCAATGGATCATATTATCAATGAATAGGCAACTTGTCATCCAGAGTGGACACCCAATAAATTGGGCAAAATGTGAACATGACAGGGGAAAATTATAAATCTGTCATTGTAAGCGCAGCGAAAAACCAAACCCTTTTGATATGGAAATAAACGCCCTCTTAAATTGAACATTAGATCCCTCACTGCGTTCGGGAGGACAACACAATAAATATAGGGAAGTAAATAGGAGAAGGCGGGCGACGCCCGCCTTCTCCTATTTACTTTTACCCAACGTCAGCCTGTCATCCTGAGTGCAGCGAAGGATCTATTTATCAATAAATCGAAAACCTGTCATTGGTAGTCGCCACCCAATAACTTGGGCAAAATGTGAACATAACAGAGAGATTGTAAATCTGTCATTGATAGCGAAGCGAAAAATCTTATTAATTTGATACCTGAGCAGTGATTTACGATTATATAAAATGTAAAATCATAATAGTGTACTTAAAATCGTTTAAAGAAAAAAAAATTGCTATTCATCAAAAATATAACGAAATTGCATTTTATCATAAAATCCGTTTAAATAACCAAACTATTATTAACTATGAGTTTTGTAAAAGAATTTCGTGATTTTGCCATGCGCGGTAACGTTATGGATATGGCAGTAGGTATCATCATTGGTGGTGCATTCGGGAAAATTATCACCTCTCTTGTGAACGACATAATAATGCCTCCTATTGGCATATTGGTTGGGGGTATGAAATTCAACGACCTTTCGGTTAGTTTAAAAGATGCTGTTGTAAATAGCGCCGGAGAAACCGTAACTGCTGCTGTTACTCTTAATTATGGTAATTTCATTCAAACCTCTATTGACTTTTTAATCATTGCTGCGGCCATTTTTGCTATGATTAAGTTTATGAACAGCCTGAAACGGAAAGAAGAGGTCAAAGAGGTACCACCACCAGCACCAACAAAAGAACAGGAATTACTAAGTGAAATTCGTGATTTATTGAAAAAATAGCACTATTTATTAGTTTTAGTAAGTGCACATGTATCATTCAAACACAATTGACACTATGTAAAAAACATAGTGTCATATTTGAAATAACATAGTTTTCATAATCTAGAAGAGGATGTCCGTATTGAAAGATGGTCATCCTCTTTATTCTTTCTGTAAACTAAATAGTTAAACAAAAGATTAGACTCGATTAAATCCATCATAAAAAAGATCAGAAGAATCATTTTTTATTAACTTTGAAAAAATATTTAACAAATGCTGCAACCTCCGGTAATATTTCAAGTTAAGGTTTGCTTAATAGGTATTACACCTGCTATCTGGAGAAGGTTACAGGTACCTTCTGATTTATTTTTACATGATTTTCACAAGGTTATTCAAACTGCAATGGGGTGGGAAAACTCTCACCTTCACCAGTTCGTTAAGAACGGAAGAACCTTTGGTATTGCTGATGATGAATTTGAAGTTTCAAAACATTTTATGGATTATACCTCCATCAGACTCATTGATATCTTGCATAAAGAGAATGATTCTATCAGGTATATCTATGATTTTGGTGATACCTGGACACATGAGATCACCCTTGAGAAAAAGTTAAAACCCTCACTGGAAGATTTTTACCCATTTTGCCAGAATGGTGAAAGAAACTGCCCTCCTGAAGATAGTGGTGGCCCTTGGGCTTACATGGAGATGATTAAAGTTTTAAATGATCCACGTAATCCCGAACGTGCAGATATACTGGAATGGCTTGATGAAGACTGGGATCCTGAAACTTTTAGCGTGGATATAATAAATGAAATGCTGATGGAAGAGGATTTTGGGTGCCTGCCAATAATAGACTAAACTAAAATCTTTTAATAACAAAAAGCGTTGAAAACCTGAATGGGCTTTCAACGCTTTTTATTATTATTTTTTTACTTATTCTTCAATACCCAGAAGTTCCACTTCAAAAACCAGAGCTTCATTTGGACCTATATTCTTACCAGCTCCTTGTTCTCCATAGGCCAGATCAGCCGGGACGTATAGCTTCCACTTTGAACCTACTGACATCAATTGCAGAGCCTCATTCCAGCCTTTAATAAAACCACTGGCAGAATGAATCATTGGCTCTCCACGATCAACTGAACTATCGAAAACAGTACCATCGATTAATGTGCCATGATAATGGATTTTCACACGATCAGTAGGAAGTGGTTTTTGGCCTTCTGCATTAACAAGTATTTCATACTGAAGACCACTTTCAAGAGTGATTACTTCAGGACGTTTCCCGTTTTCGGCAAGAAATGCAATTCCTTTTTCACGATTTTCTATTGATTTAATCGTTCCTAAAGTATCCTTTCTTGATTTTTCTTTCTCAAATTCAGCACGTAATAATAAATCAGCCGAAGATTCATCAAAATAGGATTTGTCGTATGCTATTTGATTAATAAAAGCTTTAACAAACACTTCTTCATTAAACGTTCCAAATTGCTCCTTACGAAAATCAGCATACCCCTCACGTAATGTTGATTTAGCAAAAGCACGGGCCACACTTTTTAAATCAATTGAATCAAAAGGAGCTTCCTTAATACGTGTTTTCCAACCATTAGCTTCGAGGTATCCAAGAGCATAACTAACACTATCGGTAGCATCTTTCATAGTTACTTTTCCAGATTTTGAAACCTTGTCACAACCAGCAGAAGTAACAAGTAAAGCAACAAAAATGGTGACAAATGCAAATTGTTTCATAATTATTTATTCTGAGTTTTATAGTTAAACAATACGTTTTAGGAATAATATCCTTAAATTTTTGAGAGACGAATATAATGAATTCTTAATAATTCCACCAAGTTTCCTACTCAATTCCAATAAGCTCAACGTCAAAGATTAAAGTGGTATCGGGGCCAATAGCACCACCAGCTCCCTGTGATCCATAGGCCAGATGAGAAGGAATAAACAAACGCCATTTTGATCCAACAGTCATCATCTGTAAAGCTTCAACCCATCCCTGAATAACACCGCTGACGGGGAAAACAGCTGGTTCTCCTCTATCAACCGAACTATCAAAAACAGTCCCATCAATCAGGGTTCCATGATAATGGCATTTTACACGATCACTAACCGCGGGTTTATTTCCGCTACCATTATTGATTATTTCATACTGAAGTCCACTTTCAAGCGATATAACTCCTTTGCGTTTGGCATTACCAGCCAAAAATTCGGACCCCTCTTTTCCTCTCGATTCGGCTTTCTGAGCCTCAAGACTTGAGAAATGGTTTTGCAAAACCTGATTTGCTTCCTCCAAAGACATAATGGGTGCTTCCTCTTTAAAAATTGACTTTAAACCATCCTGTAATGAAACAATATCAATCTCCGTTAAACCTGATGAAATAAGGTTTTGGGCAATGTTCATTCCAAGAGCATAACTTACTTTATCCATCTTAATATTTCTTAGTTAAAAAACGTCGAAAGTTACAATAAATTCCTTTGTGTTTATTGTAAGTGATGTCATAAGTTATTATCCTAACACTAAACAAAGAAGGTTCGTGATTATGACAGCTCAGATGGTTTATGCGCTCTAATCATTTGCCTTTTACCAGGTGGTCCAGGAATTCGTTCCACAAAAAAACCAGCGGCAATCATCGCTCGGCGCACAACTCCTTTAGCACAATAAGTAGTAAGAACTCCTCCTGGTTTTATCGCCAAAAAAAGCATCTCAAAAACTTTATTACTCCAAAGCTCCGGTTGTTTTTCGGGTGCAAAAGCATCAAAATACACCAAATCATAAGAATTACATGAACTGAAATCCAACAAATCCATTTTAAACTTTGTAAGGAAAAAATCTTCCTTTATACAGGATTCAACCTCCCAGGGCACTTCGTGTAGAAGATAAAACAAACGATCGGCACCTTCAACACCAACACAATCAGGATAATTAATTGATTTTACCAGTTCGTCGGGTAGCGGAAATTTCTCAATTGAATGGTAAATCAACTTTCCTTCCGGTTTATGAAGCAAGGTTAAAAAAGCGTTTAAACCGCTACCAAATCCAACCTCCAAAACACTTAGAGGACTAACAACAACCGATTTTAATCCAGCTTCAATATAAACATGTTCTGACTCTTGAATAGCTCCATGTACCGAATGGTAATGCTCATTAATATCGGGACGATAAAAAGTTGTTGAACCATCGGCCGATTCTTTAATTTCAAGAGGTAATTGTGTCATTTTTATATCAAAATGTAATAAAACAAAACACCTCCACTAAAAATATAAGAGGAGGCATTTTTAAAACAGCTCTTTTTTAGAACTCAATATCATACAAGCCCTTACCATCACGTTCGAAACTCTCAACACTCATATCAGTAAGCGGATGACTACGTAATTTTTCAAGAATCTCAAAATTAACGGTTACCGCATAGCACCCAGCAAGAACTGCCCTGTGAACCTGATCAACAGTTTTAAAGCTGGCAGCTAAAACCTTTGTTGGCATCTTAAAGTCGTTAAAGCTTTGAACAATATTGCGAACAACTTCTATACCATGCGATGAAATATTATCGAGCCTGCTAACATAAGGCGCCACATAGTTAGCTCCGGCCCTTGCGGCTACGATAGCCTGCATATGAGAAAAAACAGCAGTAGCAGTAATTTTTATTCCTTTCTTTTTTAATAACGGCATGGCCTTATAACCTTCCTCTGTGACAGGTACCTTGGCATAGAAATTATCTCCTTCACCGAAAAAAGACTTATACTTTACAGCTTCAGCTACCATCTGCTCGGCTGTAGAACTTATTAATTGAACATGTAACATTTTTTCACCCACAAACTCAATGAGTTGCGGCAAAATCTTTGACAAAGGTATTCCCTCTGATGAAAGAAGAGAAGGATTAGTTGTTACTCCTTCGATAGGAAAATAGGCGAAGAGCTTCCTCAATTCGTCCAGATTGGCACTATCTGCAAGAAAAAGCATAACTTAAAATTTAAATTAGTCAAGATACTTTACCATAAAAAACACTTCAACTGAAAGATAGATCAATAGTTAGTTAATGTGAGAAGGATTACATAAACTCAAATAAAAAAAGTTCAACATCCAAAAACGAATTAATCATTTGCAATCTTGTTTATCCTTGGCTGAAGAAACCAAATACCTATAGGAAAGAGTATTACCATTACAAATTCATAAAAATAATCTTCAAACAAAACGTCTCTTCCTTTTTCAACCATTACAATAGTCTTGGCAACAAAAAGACAGCAATAAAATAACGAAATAATAATCAATAATTGCATTGGTATAATAACAATCAATGATCCATAAAGTATTGCGGCAATTGAAAATGATCCCAAATTAAATAAAGTTGCACAATACAGAAAAAAAACTAAAGTCAATCCTGTTACTATTATTGGAATTACAATAAACAGTCGAAAAGTACCAAGCTTTAGCATTTTTTTTTGTGGAATCTTACTACTAAGGCGAGAAACCACAATCCACATCCATAAATAAAGTGTTGCCTGCGCAAATACAATAGATAAAGGGAATACGGAAAACAAAATCCCGGGATCGTAATAATACTTAGTCAGAACAAATCCTGACATTAATAAAGTCAGTGGTAAAATAAAAACTACTAAAAAAACTTGCCAATGCCTTGCTTTTATAAACCATTTCATCTCCATACAATTTACGATCATTTTTTTCAAAAGTAGAAAAAAAAAAGATGCTGGCTACCGACAAATTGAAGCCGTATTACAAATAAAAACCTCGTTGCATCGATAATTCTTACATATAAAACTAAATCGACACCTATGTAACTATGAAAGCCAACATTAGAAATTTGGAGCAATAAGATTTATTAAGCTCTTGATGAGTCAACTTTACATTTCAGACATACTTTTGACAGAATTAACACCTTTTCCTCCTCCTTTTCGTGTTGCTTTGGTCGGGAGACACCATTTTTTTAGATTAGAACTTCCTGATTGAAAATAATTTAACAACTGAATAAAAAAATTACGTACAAATAAATTGTTTGATAAAAAAAACCTATCTTTAAAATTATTTTCTAATAAATTAAATGCCTTAAGATGAACATTTTTGTAGGAAGTTTGCCCTTTCGTTTAGAAGAAACGGAATTAAAGGAACTGTTTGAAGAGTATGGTGAAGTGGCTTCAGCCAAAATTATCACCGACAAATTCTCAGGAAGAAGCAAGGGTTTCGGTTTTGTAGAAATGCCTAACGATGAAGAGGCTCAAAAAGCCATTGATGGTTTGAACAGCACAGAAATAGGCGGACGTGCCATTGTTGTTAACAAATCAGAAGAAAAAAAAGACTCTGACAGAAAGCGCTCTTTTGGTGGCGGTGGACGCAGCGGCGGATACGAAAGTAGAGGCGGCAGCGGAGGTAGCGGCGGCGGATATAACAAGGGAGGTTATGGAAGCAGAGATGGCAACAGAAGAAATGATGGTGGTAGCAGAGGTGGCAACAGAAGAGAATACTAGTAAGGTGTTTATAATCTCGTAACCGAAAGATATCTTAATATCATTGATAACTCTCATAGAACAGGACTCAACCTTGGTTGATGTCCTGTTTTTTTTAGTACCTCTTAGCCACAGAGTCGCGAAAAAGCGGTAACGACTTCACTTAGACGAAGCACTTAACTAAACCACTTAGCTTTTACATCTTAATTTATCACCCGTAAAAAAAACGCAACTGCACTTACTTTAATGGGTTGTTTTTTCCCCTTTTCACCCCTTTAACGGCAGGTTCACTCCACGGATCATCAGGCCATACATGTTTTGGATAACGAGCCCGAAGCTCTTTACGAACTTCAAAATAGGTATTATTCCAAAAACTTTTTAAATCGCTTGTTACCTGAACCGGCTTATAACCAGGTGAAAGAAGATGTAACAAAACAGCTAACCTACCGCCGTTTATCAACGGTGTTTCGGCCAACCCAAACATTTCCTGCACTCGTACTGCTAAAACCGGAGCCTCACCGTCGTTGCGATATTGAAGTTTTATTACTGAACCACTTGGCACGATAACTTTCGATGGAGCCAATTTCTCAAGCTGATTCTGTTTAGCAGGACTTAAAAATACTTGTGGCAAAATTTCCAGAAGATTTAAACGCTTTAGGTCCTCCCCCTTTTTAATCTTACCAAACCATGGTTCCATCCATGTTTGGTTTGTTTCAAGTAATGATGACGTGCACACATCAGGCCAACCATCTTCAGGGCGCCAAAGGGCAAGACTTAAAACCCTGTTTTGCCACTGAACCACATCCTCGTTGAAGTCAAGAAGATTAACACCGTCCTTTTTTATTACGTTTGAAATTGCCAGAAGAACAAGTTTCTGATCAGGAGAATCGATTATTTGCGATTGTAATACAATACTTCCAATACGCAAGTCCCTGGATGCTACAAGCATCTCTTTTCGTGAGTCCCAAATCACTGTTTCTTTGCTTTTAACCAATGATTTAAGATCAGTAGGATCAAGCGGTGAAGCCAGAAATATTTTTCCCAGACCTTCGCGCGCATCCAGATGAGCTACTGCCAGCCATGACTCATGAGCCAGATCATCGGCATGACTCGCCATTACATAACTGCCATTGGCTAATTGAAACTGCGCATTATTCCCAGGGCGGGCGCTGGCAATCCTTTCGGGATAAGCATTTACCAGAATAACACCTGTCTCAAACGGAGAAAAGCTCCCATTCACGGCCTTAATTCCAAAAAGGTCTCGGTATTCAGATGCTACCTGTTCAATACGTTGAAAGCTCCTGCCATCTCTTTTCTCTCGCCTGTAACGCCTTAATGCTTCAATGCGAAGATTAATATCGATTCCTGATTCGCGAGGAAGTGGATCACGTTCCTCCAGGATAGCAGCAATATCGGTAGCCAATGCCAATTGCGATGATTCCCGCGCAATAAGAAGCATATGAGCGATTCGTGGATGACATGGTAATGCTGATATCTGGCGTCCATGGGCTGTTATTCGACCATCACTTAAGGCCTCCAGCTCATGCAACAATTCCATAGCCTGATTCAAATGACCTTTAGGGGGAGGACTTAGCCAGGTTAGCTGGTAAATATCATCAACTCCAAAATGTGCCATATCAAGAACCATAGGAGCCAGATCGGACTCCATAATTTCCGGAGTGCGATGGTCTGACATCTTGCTTTCATCAGCCCGGGTCCATAAACGGTAACATTTACCGGGACCGAGTCGTCCAGCCCTGCCGGTTCGCTGTTCAGCTGAATCCTTAGAAATTTCAAAGGTAACCAAACGCGACAATCCTGTTCCGGCATCAAACTTTAAGGTGCGGCCGTAACCGGTATCAATAACAACTTGAATTCCTTCAATAGTTAAACTTGTTTCAGCAATAGAGGTAGCCAGAACTATTTTTCGACGTCCCTGTTTATCTGGTAAAAGGGCACTGATTTGCTTCCCCGACGGCAATTGACCATACAAAGGATGAATGGCCAGGTTCGGGAAACGTTGTTTAAGTATTCCCTCACATTTTCGAATCTCGCCTTCGCCCGGAAGAAAAACAAGAATATCACCATCATCTTTCTCGACCGACATTGCAACAATCCTCGATGTAATCTCAGGAAGAGCAACAATTTCACGCTGACCACAATATTCAATCTTTACAGGAAACTGTTTCCCATACCCAATAATTACAGGGGCCCTAAGCACTGAAGATAGCCTCGACATATCCAGAGTTGCCGACATAACCACAATACGCAAATCGGGTCTGAGAATTTCCTGAGCATATCGGCACAATGCCAGTGCTACATCAGCATAAAGGCTACGTTCATGAAACTCATCAAAAATAACCATCCCAACCCCTTCAAGTGCATTATCCGACTGAAGCATACGCGTAAGAATACCCTCAGTTAGAACTTCAAGCTGAGTGTTTTTTCCTACCCTACTTTCAAAACGGATGCGGTAGCCAACAGTCAGCCCAACTTCTTCGCCTAACAAGGCGGCCATGCGGGAAGCTATTGATCGTGCTGCCAAACGACGGGGCTCCAGCATCAGTATTTTTCGCCCCTTAAGCCAAGATTCATTCAAAAGCGCCAAAGGTAACACGGTACTCTTCCCTGCACCGGGAGGAGCTGTTACAATCAGAGTATTATTAATCGCTAAGTTTGAGCTAACTTCAGGGATTATTTCCTTAACAGGTAATGATATTGCGCTAAAATCAAATGCCACCATTGTAAATAAAAACTCGATAAATTACAAGGCTGCAAAGTTAGTCAAAACCATTATCTTCTTTTATTATATCTTAGAAGGAAACAAATCAATACACACCTTATCAATCAAAGGGGAATAACAATAGACTTATTAAAACCAACATAAACAACATGTTGTTTATAATCGCTGTATTGCATAAGCTCTGCATTTTACTATTCAACAACATCACCATTCTATTATGACTCCAACTATTTATGTCACTTATTTGCCTTCTTAAAGAAATCACTAAAATAGAGCATCTGATATTTGATGGAGTTATTCCAATATTCCATATTGTGATTCCCCGGCCTGCTAATAAAATCATGAGGAATATTATTGTATAACAGCTTGTCATGTAAAGCTTTATTCACTTTATAGAAAAAATCCTCAGTTCCACAATCAAAAATCAATGCCAGATTATCTCCTTTTAGTAAATAAACCAAATTGATAACTGTATTTTCTTCCCATAAGTCATTGTTTTTTGCTTGTGTTCCAATATGCTTTTTAATACCCCAATTATCGGGGAAAGGCCGAATATCAACGCCGCCACTCATGCTTCCTGCAGCTCCAAAAACATCCTGATGTTTAAACGCAAGGTACAAGGCTCCGTGCCCTCCCATACTCAGCCCCGTTATAGCGCGACCACTTGCACTGCCTATAGTTTTATAGTTCATATCAATAAATGCCACCAATTCTTTTGACACATAGGTCTCGTAACGAATAGCAGGATTAATAGGGCTGTCAAAATACCAGCTATCATAACCTCCATCAGGACATACAATAATTAACTTGTTTGCATCAACCATTTGGCCAAGTTCACTATTGCCTTTCACCCATCCGGCATAATCGCCGCTCCAGCCATGAAGAAGATACAATACTGGAAGTGATTTATCATCTTTGTAACTATCCGGAGTAATCACAATGGCTTTTATCTCCTTTTTCATTGCATCGCTATAGGTTGACACGGTGTCAATTTTAGCTGCTTTTACATTTATTTGCGATACAATGCAAATAATAATCACTAACATTAAATGTTTCATGTTTCCAATTTTATTTTTATTTTCCTATCAAATATTTACCTTATCAGTCAGAGATTTACCCGATAATACCACGCATGTAAAAAAAGTAACATTACAGATAATATACCATAAAACACAGAAATAGATGTAGCCACTACCCCTGAATTTATTCTTATCTAAAATTCTATGCAAAGCAAAAGATCCGTTTTCTCCTCTCAGAAAAAAAATCATTCTGGATTTAAAATTAACATTTTTCCCATAAACAGAAGCTATTTCTCTGATACAATTGCAATGCTCGGTATAATGACTGTAGTTATAGAAACCATGATATGGCACCTTAAAATAAGGAGAATAAACAACACAGTTGAATGTTTCTTTTTTCTCGTTGGAAAAAAAAATAACTGTCTAAATAAACTAAACAACAAGCCCGAGGATTATAAAAGGAATCATTATTGATAAAAAAGCCTTCGCTTAAAATACAAAGGCTTTAATTAAATTCAGTACGGATATAAATTAAATAAATCTCACCATTACTCAACAATAATGGGGTTATTCAACAAATCAGCTTCTGAAGATATATAGCCCTTAAAATTGTCGGGATTTTTCCACATTTCATTCTCAAGCCCCCAAACAGCAAAGAAAAAGTGGCGATAACTTATATCAGAATATATTTTTTGAGCAACATAATATGTTTCTGAAATTACGTTACTGAAACCTTTCTCATCAACAGTTTTAAAACCCAACTCATAGAAATTTATATCCGTAGTACGATCAACTTTGGTTACTTCATCTTTTTTTAACAAAACAGCCATTCCAAGTTCATCGCTATTTTCCGATTGAACATCGAGTGTAGCTATTGAAAAATAGTCACTATTAGCATCAAATTCAATCGGCTCGTTTTTTAACTTGCTAGTTACAATGCCTGTGGCAAGTTGCTTTTCACCAGTAAAACCAGAAACAGTAACATCTGACTGGAACCAGTATTTACCCGGATATATAGAAATACGTTCAACTGCCGACAAACTTTGCCCTGCAACATCCCAACCTGTATATTTAAGGTCGAACACAGAGCGAACAGGACCTTCAACAATTTTATCGAATAAATACCCATCTGTAGAACCTAAACGGTAAAGAGAATCAGATTCGAGCATAGCTAATCCACCAGCGCCCAATGAGCTCCCACAATGTAAAACATCCATTCCCCATTCAGAAAGAACATGATAATCGGGAAGAACAGGGGTATGAAGTTTATCAAGAATATTATCAGCAGTAAGTTTACCAAACAAATCTTTAATATTCCTGCAATCGAAATAAATGCGAAATCCCATTTTGTCGTTTTCCCAACTAACACCTTCTCCCTGGGCTACAATTTTGAATCCATCCATTATTGATGGGGCCTCATATTTATCAACTTCCTTAAACGTTCCATCCGGTTGAGCTATTCCCAATTGAAGGTTGGTTCTACTTTTAAATTTAGGATAATCAGCCTCAGGTAAATATTCAAGAACCACTTTAATGCTTTCTGAAGCTTTAAAATCTAAAGTAAAAACCAACTCGTCCCATTTACCATCGCCGTTTAAATCATCGGCTTGTGATGAAACATATTCTCCATTTAACAATACTGCCGGAGCATAACCATCGGGCACGCGACCAAATTTTGCTTCAATACTATTTCTACCAACCAGTATTGTTTCATCAAACCGATCGACATTTAAAGGATTGACAAGCAATATCGATTGCTTTGAGGTACAGGAAGTAGCCCCTATTATAATAAGGGCTACCATCATACTAATGACATTTTTATTCATTTGGAATATCATTTTCGCCCTTTACATATCCAAAGTTTGCAAGAATACCTCCGTCAACATATAAGACATGGCCATTTACAAAGTCACTGGCTTTTGAAGCAAGGAAAAGAGCTGCATTTCCCACATCTTCGGGCTCGCCCCAGCGACCTGCAGGTGTACGAGTCATTACCAGGTCGTTGAATGGATGGTTTCCTTCACGAATAGGAGCAGTTTGAGCGGTTGCAATATAACCGGGACCAATGCCATTAATCTGAAGGTTATATTTGGCCCATTCACAGGTCATATTAGCAGTAAGGAGTTTCAACCCACCTTTAGCAGCAGCATAGGCCGAAACGGAATTGCGTCCGTAAATACTCATCATAGAACACATGTTGATGATTTTACCCGACCTTTTTTCAATCATTTTTGGGGCAACGCGTTTTGAAACAATCAACGGTGCTACTAAATCCACCTCCAGAACCTGTTTGAAATCGGCCACTGGCATATCAAGAATTGGTATACGTTTAATAATCCCTGCATTATTTACCAGGATGTCGATACTGCCAACTTCTTTTTCAATCTGAGAGATACCTTTATCCACATCGGCCTCGTTGGTAACATCAAACACCAAAGTAAAAACATCAATACCCTCTTTTGCATACTCACCTTTACATGCATCCAAGCGATCCTGAGAAAGATCGTTAATACATATTTTAGCACCGGCTTTGCCAAGCACTTTACCTATTGCCATTCCAATACCATGAGTTCCTCCTGTAATAAGAGCAACTTTTCCTGAAAGGTCAAATAATTCTTCAATTATCATATTTATAAATTTAGTCGTTAATAAATTCTTTACGTAAAGGTGTAAAGCAGTCGATAATTCGAACGTGCTTTGTTAATCGCTTGATTGAATGCGGAACATCAGAAGGCATAGCAAAAACATCGCCTTTTTTCAGATGAACCGGTTCTTTGCTCCCCGAAAAAAGCATCACTTCACCTTCGGCCATATATGAAACCTGCTCGTGCTCATGATGGTGCAATGGATCAGGCAATTCAGTAGGCCCATCGTAAAAATCAGCCACAACAAGCATCAGATTAGCGGTATGAATTAACCTTCGTTCAATACCATCAGCTACTCTGCTTACCGGAGCCTCATCATATTTTTCCCAAAAACCCTGGAGCATACTATTTCAGTTCAGAAGGTTTGCGGGTATCCATATCTCCATAATCCAGATTCTCTCCTGCCATACCCCATATAAAAGTATAGTTGGATGTACCTGCAGCACTGTGTATACTCCAAGAAGGAGATATCACTGCTTCATTATTCTTCATCCATATATGACGGGTTTCGTCAGGCTCTCCCATAAAATGACAAACAACCTGATCTTCCGGAACTTCAAAATAAAAATAAGCTTCCATTCGTCGATTATGAGTGTGAGCTGGCATAGTGTTCCATACACTACCTGGTTTTAGCTCAGTCATTCCCATTTGTAGCTGACATGTCTCCACCACACTATTAACCATCAATTTATTAATCTGACGATGATTAGATGTTTCAAGTGATCCAAGCACCACCACTTCAGCATCGGCAAGAGTAACCTTTTTATTAGGGAACTGTTTATGTGCCGGAGCAGAGTTTATATACAATCTGGCAGGTTTAGACGCATCTTCAGAAAACATTATAACCTCCTTATTTCCACTCCCAAGATATAAAGCTTCCTTATAACCCAGTTTATATTCCTTACCATCAGCTTTAATCAAGGCCGCCCCTCCTCCAACATTAATGAAACCAATCTCCCTACGCTGAAGAAAATATTGCGCTTTCAACTCATCAAAAGTCTCAAGTTTACATCCTTCCTTTGCAGGCATGGCACCACCAACAACCAGGCGGTCGTACATTGAATACACCATTTTAACTTTACCAGGCTTAAACAAATTCTCAATAAGAAAATCTTTACGAAGCCTGTTCGTGTCATAACTTTTTGCATCGACAGGATTTGCCGCATACCTTAATTCCCAATCCATATCTATTTATTTTTTGAGGTTAACAATCATGTATATAAATCTTTCTTATTCAAATAAGTTCCCCAACGAATTGCCATTCACATTAAAAACCTTCACCATCTGAGGCTCCATTGATTCAGCATTTTCACCTCCTTCACCTTGACCAACCTTCTGTATAAACAAACTCAAAACACCTTTATTGCGCCATAGTTCCGTATCAAATGACGGTTCCCAAAACCCAACTTCCAACTCGTCAATCACCTTTTTTTTCCATGCCATGACTTCACCGGAAACGGCTGTTGCCATAACTACATGATTATCGGCTTCAGCATCGCGGTAAACAAGGTAAAACCGGGTGTTATCACCATCTTTTTGAGCTAAAAGCTGAGGACGGCTAACGGGAATACGACGGGTTCCTCCACCTGCCAGCGAAAAAGCTGTAGTCCGTTCCGACGCCTTTGACACATTCCATCTTTTGCCATTATGATAAACCACATAAAATTGTGTTATTGAATCACCCGGAGCAGTCCAGTAAGATGCTATTGCCGGGTTCCCTGATGAATCCGTAGTAATTGTGGTTTGGTTTATGAGATTGCTGTTTTGTGGTATTTCCATTGCTATTTCTGACGCCTCATAAGTTATAGGAATAGCAAGAGGCTTGTTGTCCGAGGTGGTCCATGTTTTTCCTCCATCGCTTGAACGCGCATAACATAGATTATGGTTGGTTGCCACATCCCAGGTGTCACGCCACACATACGATAAATGAATAGTGCCACTATTATCAACAGCCATTTGCCAATAAGCATTTCTGAGCCCACCGCCACTAACTAAATTATTATGTATCCGCTCCCATCTTTTATCTTTAAGGTTATAGCTGTTAAGTACAATATTCCCCTCTCCCGAAGAACCATATCTATAAACAAAATACATCCCTCCATCAGGTTTTGAGTAAAATTCAGGATAGGTTATACTGTTTTCTTCCAGAGTTCCCGTCATTGATTGTTTCTCCCCAAGTTCAAGACTCCCGGGAGCCACAGAACTTGCATAATTTAACGGTCCATCATGATGATCCCATGATACATGAAGGTAGCCATCGCCATCAACCATTATACTGATGATATTATGGGCATCAAAAACATTTCCCGTGTATTGCGTTTGATGTAGCTCCCAATGGTTACTACCGTGTTTACGTTTCCCAAGTATCACATGCCCGGTGCTGTCGTAATAAGAAACAAACTGGTATTCCTTGTTCGAAACCAAGGAGTTTTTTCGAAAGATAGTTGAGTTAACAGATGTTTTGGCCCAACCCAAACCAACTTCAGAGATAGTTGGCGAACTCTTACATCCTGATAAAACCAGTATTGATACTAATAAAATAAGGATATTCTTCATTCGTGCATTATTTGTTTATACTTATTGAACTAATGGAATTCTAAAACCAAGAAAACTACTTATATATAATACCTGAATATCTGCCACTTACTACCTAATTAATCGACATTATTCGAACAGTAATAAAACAAAAGCAAACTCCTAACTTCCAATAAAAAAATATTTGCAATAAGTTCCAGTCCCAACTATTGGCTTTCCACTAGGGAACACATCTTCAGTTATATAAATGCTATTTCTGGTTCACTATTCCTATTTTAGCTCGTCGCGTCTCACCGATGATTCCCTAACTAACAAACGTACTGGAACAACCTCTTCGATACCATCGCCCGAATTGTTCTCAGATATTATTTTTATTAGCAATTTTGCTGCCCTTAAGCCAATATCGTAGGCGTTTTGTTCAACAGAAGAAAGCTTTGGTGACATAATTTCTGCAAAAGGCTCATTGGCAAAACCTACAACACCAATATCATCAGGCACCCTCAAACCTCTATCCACAATGGCTTGAATAACACCAGAGGCCGAAAAATCACCGGCACAGAAAAAAGCATCCACTTTTTTATCGGTAATAAGTCTTAATGCTTGTTCAAATCCGGTCTCTCGCGTAATAGCATTCTCAACCACCAACTGTAAATCAAAGGGCAAGTTGGCTTCATCAAGGGCATATTGATAACCTCTTAAACGTTCCTGATAAACATTTACCTTCAACGAACCAGTCAAATAAGCTATTCGTGTATACCTGTTCTTTATAAGGTGTTTAACAGCCATATAAGCTCCGGTAAAATTGTCATTAATAATACATGGCCCCGGAACAATTCGATTTACACGGTCAAATTGCACTATAGGAACCCGAGCCCTTGTAACCTGAAGGATGTGCTCAAAATCAACTGTTTCAACGGAATGTGACATGATAATACCAGCCACACGGTTATTAAACAAAACCTGAATAGCCTGCTTCTCTTTTATCACCCTCTCATGACTCTGACAAATAAGCAGATTATATCCGGCAGGATTAAGAACCTCTTCCACGGCACTGATAACATTACTAAAAAAATGCCTGTTAATTCGGGGAACAAGCATCCCAATGGTATCGCTTCGGCCCCTCCGCAAAGAAGATGCAACCACATTTGGCTGATATCCTAATTCCAAAGATTTTTCTTGTACCTTTTGACGTGTCAACTCGCTTACACGGGGATTTCCCGCTAAAGCTCTCGAAACCGTTGAAGGTGAAACCCTCAGTTCTTTAGCAATATCTATAATGGTTGCACGTTTCATTTCCTGATTTTAAAATTCGGTGATACAAAAATACAAACGTTTGCACAGAAAACACAAGTTAAATTTCATTTTTTTTTCAACTTGAGCTAAAAAGATAATAACCCTACAAATCACATCACACACTTTTAAATAAAGCAAAACATTATTTCACATATTTCATTACACTCTTTTTCATTTCATTATAGAACCATACCATTAATTCAAAAATATATATATCCTAAAAAAACCCGGAAATATTTGCAAAAAATACAAACCTGTCATATCTTCGTGTTCGTTAACGACAATTATAAAATATGGCAAATTTCATCCATCCCGATTTTATCTTAGAAGGTAAAACTGCACAGAAGCTTTACCATGATTATGCTGAAAAGCAACCCATTGTTGATTTCCATTGTCATCTTTCACCCAAATTGGTTGCTGAAAATCACAAATTTGAGAGTTTGGGACAAATTTGGTTAGAAGGCGATCATTACAAATGGAGAGCCATGCGTACTAACGGTGTAGACGAAGAGTACTGCACCGGGAAACATTCGTTCCGTGATAAATTCCAGAAATGGGCCGAGACTGTTCCCTATACCATTGGCAACCCTCTGTACCACTGGACTCATCTGGAACTGGCACGTTACTTCAATATCTACGATTTATTGTCGCCTGCCAACGCCGGAAAAATCTACGACCAGGCCTCCGAAATGCTTCAGCAGGATGATTTCAAAACCCAAAACATCCTAAAAAAAATGAATGTTGAGGTTGTTGGAACCACCGATGATCCCATTGACTCTCTGGAATATCACAAAGCGTTGAAAAACTTCAGCGTTAAAATACGCCCAACCTTCAGGCCCGATAATGTTTTAAAAACTGAAGACTCTGCATTCTTCATCGGTTATATACAGAAACTGGAAGCTATATCAGGAAAAAACATCAGAAAATTAGACGATCTGATCACCATTCTGGATCAACGTCATGCTTATTTCCATGAGGCTGGCTGTAAAGCATCCGACCATGGACTTGACAGAATTTATTATTCACCAGACTTTCTTTCTTTAGCAGCAAAATCCTTTGAAAAGCTTTTGGCCGGCAAAACATTGACTCAAGAAGAAACCGAAGGATACAGAACCTATGTAATGTATGAGTTATGCAAAATGAATCACAAAAGGGGTTGGGTACAGCAATTCCATTTGGGAGCCATGCGTAACAACAACACCCGAATGTTTAAAAAAATCGGGGCTGATGTTGGGTTCGACTCCATTGGAAACGCTCAGGATGCCAATAAAATCTCAAGATTTATGGATTTGTTGGATAGCGAAGACAAGCTAGCCAAGACTATTCTATACAATTTGAATCCAGCTGATAATGAAATGTTTATTACCATGCTGGGTAACTTTCAGGATGGTCGCACACCTGGAAAAATTCAGTACGGAGCAGGCTGGTGGTTCCTTGATCAGAAAGTTGGTATGGAAAAGCACCTGAGAGACCTGTCGGTTCTTGGATTAACGTCACGTTTTGTAGGTATGGTAACCGACTCCAGAAGTTTCCTATCCTACCCACGTCACGAATATTTCCGCAGGATATTGTGTAATCACCTTGGAAATGAAATTGATAAAGGACTGATCCCCAACGACCAGGACTTACTTAAATACGTTGTGGAAGATATTTGCTACAATAATCCAATGAAGTATTTTCAATTCTAATACAAAAAACATTTAGAAAGGTAGATTTAAGAGCATTAGGATTAATAAAAATAAGATCTTCCTCCTTTTTATCTATCTAAAGTAAAACCTTACAATCATATAATTAAACATTATTTTAATGACACCAAGAGTTGTTTCTTTCGGAGAGATTATGCTGAGACTATCCACTCCCGGATATCAGCGATTTGCACAAGCTACTTCATTTGATGCCTGCTATGGCGGAGGTGAAGCCAATGTTGCTGTATCATTAGCAAATTATGGAATTAACTCATCTTATGTAACGGCCCTTCCAAATAATGATTTGGGACGCGCCTGTCATATGGATTTAATGAAATATGGTGTTGACACCAAAGACATTCAGTTTGGCGGCGAGCGTCTTGGAATTTATTTTCTCGAAACAGGTGCTGTGGCTCGGGCCAGTAAAGTTGTTTACGACCGTGCATACTCATCCTTTTCACAAGTAAAAAAAGGTCAGTTTAACTGGGATAAAATTCTCGACGGAGTTTCCTGGTTTCACTGGACTGGTATTACTCCTGCTGTCTCGCAGGGTGCCGCCGATGCCTGTCTCGAAGCCATTCAAATTGCCAATAAAAAAGGCATTACCGTATCATGCGATCTTAACTATCGTAAAAACCTATGGAAATATGGTAAAAAAGCCAGCGAAATAATGCCCGAACTTGTGGCAGGTTGCGATGTTGTGCTTGGTAACGAAGAAGATGCCGAAATGGTGCTTGGAATTAAACCTGAAGGCGTGGACGTTGCCGGAGGTCATGTGAATGCCGAAGCCTACCGCAGCGTATCAGAACAAATCATGAAAAGGTTTCCACGTGTTAAAAAAGTTATCACAACTCTTCGAGGTTCAGTAAGTGCAAACCACAACTCATGGTCAGGTGTATTGTTCGATGGCAAAAACCTTTACACTGCTCCAACTTATCAAATCACCCACATTGTTGACCGCGTTGGTGGTGGAGATTCTTTTATGGGTGGATTAATCTATGGCTTGCTTACCTATACCGGCGATGACGAAAAAGCCCTTCGGTTTGCAACCGCAGCCTCTTGTTTAAAACATACCATCCTTGGCGACTTTAACCAGGTAACCGTTGATGAAGTTGAGAAACTAATGGGCGGAGATGCTTCAGGAAGAGTTTCAAGATAAAAGGGTAAAAAGTGGCTTCACATTCTTGTACCTTTATCTATTTCTCTTTTTGTTAAGGAGTAAATTATTAAAAATAAAAACAGTTAAAATGGCAAAATATAGTCGCAGTGAAGTGTTTACTGCAATGAAAGAAACTGGTGTAGTGCCTGTGTTTTTTAATGCAGATATTGAAGTGTGTAAAAATGTTGTAAAAGCCTGTTACGACGGCGGAATAAGAGTTTTTGAATTTGTTAACAGAGGCGATTTTGCACATGAGATTTTTAGCGAATTAAATAAATATGCATTAAAGGAACTTCCGGGAATGATTCTTGGAGCCGGGTCGCTGGTTGAAGCCGCTTCAACAGCCATTTACATTCAGGCTGGGGCTAATTTTATTGTATCGCCCTTATTGAATGAAGAGATGGCTAAAACATGCAACCGGCGGGGAGTAGCATGGTCACCGGGATGTGGAACCATTTCAGAAATCAACAAAGCCCAGGAACTGGGTGCCGAAATAGTCAAACTATTTCCTGCTTCTGAAATTGGCGGACCTTCATTTGTTAAAGCGGTAAAAGGCCCAATGCCCTGGACAAACATAATGCCAACAGGTGGTGTTGATACTACCGAAGCCAATCTAAAGGGATGGTTCGATGCTGGTGTTACATGCGTTGGCATGGGTTCAAACCTGTTCCCGAAGGAAATCATGGCATCGAAAAATTACAATGCTTTGGTTGAAAAAGTTAAAGAATTGATGACTACTATTTACAAAGTAAAAAAACAATAATTATGACTTCTCCAATTGGCAAACTAAATCTTGAAGGAAAAGTTGGTGTGATTACCGGTGGCGGGGGCGTAATTTGCTCCACTATGGCAAAAGCCATGGCTATGCAGGGAATTAAAACAGCCATCCTTGACCTTAATATTGAAGCCGCTAACGCCGTTGCTGCCGATATAAAAGCAACTACAGGTGTTGAATCAATTGGCCTTGCCGCCAATGTTCTCAGCAAGGAATCGCTTGAAGAAGCACAGACAATAATTCACCAAAAACTGGGAAAAATTGATTTTTTGGTAAATGGTGCCGGTGGCAACGCAGCATCTGCAACGTCAAAGGTTGAAAAAATGGAACTCACCGATAATCTTGAAGACACATTCTTTGGTCTTCAACTTGAAGGATTCGACAAAACCTTTGACCTCAATTTTAAAGGTACACTTTTGCCCACCATGGTTTTTGCAAAAGATATGATTGAAAAACAATCAGGAGGCATCGTGAATATCTCATCTATGAATTCATACCGACCACTAACCCGCATACCAGCCTATTCAGCATCTAAAGCAGCCATCAACAATTTTACTCAATGGCTGGCTGTTCACTTTGCTAAAACAGGAATACGTGTAAATGCCATTGCCCCTGGCTTTTTACTTACAAATCAGAACCGTTTTCTCTTAATTGATGAAAAATCAGGTGAATCAACCCCACGCGGTAATAAAATTAT
Source organism: uncultured Marinilabiliaceae bacterium (assembly GCA_964608615.1). GTDB lineage: Bacteria > Bacteroidota > Bacteroidia > Bacteroidales > Marinilabiliaceae > CALEUX01. Next base: position 267 of record CAZSQG010000074.1, on the reverse strand, counting down.
CAACGAAACGCCCATGGAACGCTATGGAACACCCGAAGAACTTACCGGTACTCTTGTATATCTCCTCTCTGACTGGTCCAAATTCATTACCGGAATAGTCATCCCTATTGATGGCGGATTTAGTGCATATAGTGGGGTGTAGAAAAGCCAAAAGATAAAATGATGACTGGAGGACCTAAACCTCTTACTGCTCGGTGGTTACCAAATCTAGTCTAAATAGTCTTTATAAGAAAACGCCAAATACTGCGTTACTCTCGTTTTTGAAAC
>CAZSQG010000073.1:20848-21619 GCA_964608615.1 uncultured Marinilabiliaceae bacterium | reverse complement strand
CAGCGGCGGCATTTTTTGCTTACTTTTTTTTGCTGTAGTGGAGCGAAGCGGATCACAAAGACCAATGAAAAATATTATGATCCTGAGTAAAAAAAGTAATCCCGCTTTTTAGCGGGAGAGCACTTGAACGAAGAAAATATTTTTTACCGGACAATAGTGATCCAAATTATGATTTTTATGATAAAAAAAAGGACAGAGTAATTATCTTTATAGCCATGAAGCGCAAATTATTACCCCTAATACAAATTCTTTTAATATCAGCCACAATAATTTTATCGGGCTGTGCATCAAAAAGCCGCATGGGCAGTGCCAAAAAAGTGTTTGATCTAGGCGAATACAACCGCGCTGCAAGTTTGCTTCAAAAAACTTATAAAAGAGAAAAAAACCGCTTTCATAAAGGAGAAATATCATTCTATCTTGGCGAATGCTACCGTCATACAAATCAACCTCGAAAAGCAGCTACTGCCTATGGGAGAGCAGTACGGTATGGATATACCGACCGAAAAGCCAAACTTTTTCAGGCCCTGTCGCTCAATAAAAACGGTGCGTATGAGGATGCCATCAAACTATATGATGAATACCTTGAAGAAGTAGCCGGAGACAGGCTGGCAACTAATGGTCTGGCTTCGGCCCATATGGCACTTAATCCGCCTCAGCCTACACGTTTCAGAGTGGAAGCAGTAAAAAAAATCAACTCAAGGTTCAGCGATTTTGCTCCAGCATTAACTCCCGACAACCCGGATCAAATTTACTTTTCCTCCATGCGCCATG
>CAZSQG010000073.1:17973-20838 GCA_964608615.1 uncultured Marinilabiliaceae bacterium | reverse complement strand
ACAGGTCAGGGTTCGTCAGTACTTTTTACAGCACGCAAGGATACAAAAGGCGATTGGCAAGCTCCTGAGCTTCTTTTTGAGCAAGAATATACTGCAACATGGGAAGATGGCTCCCTCTCTTTTACTTCCGACGGTAAAGAGGCTTTTTTTACCCGTTGTCGTTATGAGAAAACCGGTCCAATGGGCGCTGAGGTCTGGAACATTAAAAAAATGGGAGGTCGCTGGGGAGAGCCATCCGAAGTAATACTTGGCCCCGACAGTCTTGTTTTTGCACATCCGTCAATTTCACCCGATGGAAACGAACTCTATTTTGTTTCGGATATGCCCGGAGGTTTTGGTGGTAAAGACATCTGGAAAGCAACAAAATTGGATAATGAGAAATGGAGCATACCCATCAATCTGGGTGTCGACATAAATACACCGGGTGATGAATTATTCCCATATATTAATCAAAACAAGGAGCTTTTCTTCAGCACAAACGGACTTGTTGGATATGGAGGTCTCGACATCTATAAAGCAATTAACCTCGATGAAAACAAATGGCAAGTCTCAAATATGGGAACGCCAATTAATTCCATGTCTGATGATTTTGGAATAACTTTTATTAAAGATCGCGAGTCCGGATACTTCTCCAGTTCTCGCGATAATGCCAGAGGAACTGATAACATTTACACCTTTTCATTCCCAGTTATTCAGCCAGTTTTATCAGGAATCATTGATGTTGGTAACAATCAACCAGTTCCCGAAAACACCATTGCAAAGGTTGTTGGTACCGATGGAACCAACATGCACATAAACATTGAAGCAACTGGCTCATTCAACATATTGCTTAAACCCGATGTGGAATATGTAATACTGGTTGCAGCTCCGGGCTACTTTAATCAACGCGAAAAAGTGACCACACTTGGGCTAACCCAAAGTAAACAGTTCAACCTTAATATTAAGCTAAACAGCTCCAAGCGACCACTGATTTTTGATAATCTTCTGTTTGCATCGGGTCAATGGGATCTTACTCCTTCAGCGCGTCAGGAATTGACAAAGGTAGTCTCACTTCTGAACGAAAACCCAAACATCAAGTTAAACATTGTCTCTCATACCGATGCCAGTGGCGACGAAACACAGAACATTGTATTATCACAGAAAAGAGCCGAGGCAGTTGTTAAATACCTTATCTCGCAAGGAATAGCCACAGAGCGTCTTTCAGCACTTGGTGTCGGGGGCTCTCAACCTATAACCGTAACGGCCGCAATAGCAGGAAAACACCCGTTTCTTCACGAAAAAGAATTGCTAACCGAATTATTTATTCAACGTTTAAACCGTCGCGACCAGGAAACTGCCCGTAAATTCAACAATCGTGTTGAATTTAATGTACAAACGTCTTTGTAAAAAATGCAGATAGACAACTGATATTTATTTTTAGCCTATAAATTCGGAAGGTGCGGATTATACTTTACCTTTGTAATTAGGAATTAAAAATTGACCAATAATAAAACAACACGCATGCAAATAATCTTGAAATTCATATATTGGCAATGTGAATTACAAAGCAAACATATACAATTCAAACTTGTTGATAGAGCTGTAAATAATTATCATGAATAAAATGGAAGACCATGATCATATTGAAAATGATCCGGCATTTAAAGGTCTTATAGTTAATAAAGGAGTTGAACAACTACCTTCAGTTAATGCCGATGCTGCAAAACGTTTTCTGGGAAAAAGACGCTCAATTTTAACTATTGAGCAATATATTGAAGGAATTTTGGAGGGGAACATCACAATTCTTAGCCAGGCAGTAACTCTGGTTGAAAGCGCCCTTCCCCAGCATCAGGAATTAGCACAGCAGATAATAGTACGTTGTTTGCCCCATGCCGGGAAATCAGTTCGTATTGGAATTACTGGCGTACCTGGTGCCGGCAAAAGTACCTTTATAGAGGCCTTGGGATTACACGTTTTATCGCAGGGTGCAAAACTGGCAGTATTAGCCATTGATCCAAGTAGCGAGCGTTCAAGAGGAAGCATCCTTGGCGATAAAACCCGGATGGAACAGTTGTCTTCAATGAAAAACGCATATATTCGGCCTTCCCCTTCAGCCGGTTCATTAGGCGGTGTTGCGCGAAAAACCCGCGAAACCATTGTTTTATGCGAAGCAGCCGGATATGACACCATTTTTATTGAAACTGTTGGAGTTGGGCAGAGTGAAACAGCCGTTCATTCGATGGTTGATTTTTTTCTTCTCCTAATGCTGGCAGGAGCCGGAGATGAGTTACAGGGCATAAAAAGGGGAATTATGGAGATGGCAGATGGTATTACCATCAATAAAGCAGATGGCCAAAATATTGATAAGGCATTAGTGGCTCAGTCGCAATACAGCAGTGCATTACATTTATTTCCACCTACTCAATCGGGTTGGATTCCAAGAGTTGAAACCTGTTCTTCCATATATTCAACAGGTATTGATACCATTTGGAACATGGTTAATGAATACATGCTCCATACACGTCAAAACGGTTTCTTTATTAACAACCGAAATGAACAATCGAGGTATTGGATGTACGAAACAATTAATGAAAATTTGAAAAACAACTTCTATCTTTGTCCTGCTTTGAAACCAAAAATCATTGAATTTGATAAGAAGGTACAGGATAATGAAATAAGTTCATTTGAGGCAGCAAGGATTTTGCTTGATTTCTATTTTAATAAATAATTTAAACAAATGTTAATGAAGAAGTTTATTGTTGGGTTAGCGCTAATAGGGTGGCTTACCGCTTGTACATCAGATAGTTATAAAATTACCGGGAAATTTGAAGGAGAAACCTCGGGGAAAGTATATCTGAGAAAATTAGATGTTAATGGAATTGTACC
>CAZSQG010000073.1:0-17963 GCA_964608615.1 uncultured Marinilabiliaceae bacterium | reverse complement strand
GGAAATTGTTGATGGAACCTTCACCTTTACAGGTAAGGCTGAAATCCCTCAGGTATATTTGATCTATCTTGATGGAAATCGTTATCCAATAATGTTTTTCAATGAAAACACTAAAATATCTATTACAGCAAATCCTGAGAAAATGGATGAGGCCGTAATTACCGGATCAAAACTGAATGAAATTTACGCTCAGTTTGTTGAACAGATCCCCCATAAAGAAGAAAGCGCCAAAATTGAAGAAACATTTCGCAATGCACAAACATCAGGAGATGAGGCTGCAATGGCAAGTGTTATGGCTGATATGGAAAAGATCAGAGACGATCAACGTAAATACAGTCTTGAATATGTAAAAAAGAATAGCGAAAACGTTGTTGGAGCTTTTATGGTTTTAAATATGATCAACGATCTGACTCCTGAGGAGCTTGACGAAATAAGCCAGAACCTCAATAAAAACCTGAAAGATCACCCTTATGTTGTACACTTCAACGAACAACTTGAAGCTGTTAAAAAACAAAAAGAACTAGAAACAGCTCTTGAGGTTGGAAAAATTGCTCCATCTTTTACACTTACCGACATCAATAATGATAGCATTAGCCTCGAAAGTTTAAGAGGGAAATATGTGCTTATTGATTTCTGGGCTGGTTGGTGTCGCCCTTGTCGTGAAGAAAATCCGGTTTTAAAAACCGTATATGAAAGATTTGGAGGTAAAGATTTTGAAATTATAAGTGTTTCCCTTGATAAGTCAGTTGAAGATTGGAATAAAGCTGTTAAGGAAGATGGCCTTTATTGGACACTTTTACATGATGCTATGGGTGAAACTGCTCAGGCATATGCAATTCAATCTATTCCAAGCACATGGCTTCTAAATCGTGAAGGTGAGATTATAGAAAAACAAATTCGCGGACAAGAGTTAATGCAAATACTTGAAAATCTGCTGGAAGAGAAGTAGTTAATTTAATGAAACTTTAGAAAACGCCGGTTATTAAAATACCGGCGTTTTTTTTTGGCATCCGCCACCTAATTTGGCTAAATTAGCCATAGCAATCTGAAATATTTAAAGCTATGACAAACAAAAAAGAGTTTGCTGTCATTCTGTCCGGATGTGGGGTTTACGATGGTGCTGAAATTCAAGAATCAGTCCTGACTTTACTGGCTATTACACGTGCAGGTGCTAAATACCAAATATTTGCACCTGATATTGAACAGTATCACGTTATTAACCATATAACAGGAGCCGAGATGCATGAAAAAAGAAATGTCTTAACTGAGGCTTCTCGTATAGCCCGCGGAAATATTAGGCCGCTTTCACAACTGGACGTACATTCTTTTGATGCAATTGTATTTCCGGGAGGTTTTGGTGTGGCAAAGAATCTATGTACGTTTGCTATCGAAGGAATAGGGTTCTCAATTAATCATGAAGTTGAACAGATAATTAAAAAGGCTCACTTACTCGGCAAGCCTATTGGCGTAATGTGTATTGCTCCAATTATGATCCCCAAAATATTGAATAATGCTAATATTACCATTGGCAACGATGAAGCAACAGCATTAGCAATTATAAAAATGAAAGGAAAACATACCGTTACTACTCATGGCGAAATAGTGATTGACAAACAGAATAAGGTTGTTTCATCGCCTTGTTATATGCTTGATGCTACCATTGACCAAATAGCAACAGAGACAGAGAATCTGGTAAATGCCCTTATTCAGTTGATTGGCTAATCACTTAAAAAGATAGTAAATAATAGCATCAAATTTATTTATCACAAAACTCCATTGTCAATTAACAAAATAATGTGCTCTACCATCTTGTCGTCGCGATCGGGCTCATATTCATCCTTAAGGTTTGCTCCAAAAATTCGGGCAATGCCTTGCCAGAAGAAGGCGGGTATCTTTCCCTTATACTGGCGAATCAAATCATAACTTGTATTGCCTGTTTCCCTATCAATAAGCCGAATAAGTAGTTTGCCCTGCGAAAACGTCAGTTTTTTTAAAGGCTTTTCAAATTCTGAGAACAGCTTATTCTCTTCCTCTTTAAGGAATTTTCTTCTTGCTTTATCGCCTTTGATTTTTACAAGTTCATTATTTATAGCCTGGAGCTTAGTTGATGCCAGTCGGGCATAAGGAAGTGTAATCTTTATATTATGAACCAATCGGGTATACCTTACAAACTCCTTTTGATTAGCAAATTTCCATTGAGGAACAACTAATACTTCTTTTAAAACAAAATGTGGAAGTGTATCCCCATCAATCACTTTACCCCTTAATATTATATTCTGATCTATGTTATTGTCATGCGATTGAACTTGCGGATACAAGCCAAAACTCCACATCCCAGGCATTAAGATAATAAGTATGGTCAGTAAAGTTTTCATCATTTTTATCAGTCAGAAAAAATCCATCAAAAAGCGAGCCTGTTTTCAAAGAATCAGTTGATTTGACTTCTCAACCAAATAACTTCTTTTGTCTAACGGCTATTGTCAGGTGTTTCCATAATAATTGGAATCGCATTAAGACTAAAATCGTTTATAAATTTAACAAAAAAAAAAATGGAACCAATAACACCATCACACATACTGTAGTGTAGGTCAACTTTGCTTCCAAGTGGTTTAGTACCACTTGGACTTTGGTTTTTCATGAAAAACACAAATGCTGTCAGCGCAAATAGGCGATGGATTAACAGGTACTTTCTCAAAGCCACCAAATGCCTTTACGTAAGCTTCAATATTTTTTGTGAATTATCATTATTTAAATAAGCATTTTTATCATATCAGCTGCATCTTGAAAGGATCTGGCCGAATATACTTTCAATCCAGAATTATCAATAACAGCTTTTCCTTGTATAGCATTAGTCCCCTGAAGCCGAATAATTAAAGGAACTTTTATATCTCCCAAATTACGATAGGCCTCTACCACCCCATTTGCAACCCTATCGCATCGCACTATTCCACCAAAAATATTAATCAAGATAGCTTTAACATTCAAATCGGAGAGAATAATCTTTAACCCGGCTTCAACAGTTTTAGCATTTGCACCCCCTCCAATATCAAGAAAATTAGCTGGTTCACTACCCGACAATTTTATAATATCCATGGTTGCCATAGCCAAACCGGCTCCATTAACCATACATCCAACATTACCATCCAACTTAACAAAGTTAAGATTATTTCTTCCCGCCTCAATTTCCGACGGATCTTCTTCCAATAAATCACGAAAGCCAGCAATATCAGGGTGTCTAAATAAAGCATTATCATCAATATTTACTTTGGCATCAACCGCTATAATCTTATCATCAGTTGTTTTAAGCACAGGGTTAATTTCAAATAGCGTAGCATCAACTGCCGTATACGCCTTATAAAGGTTTTCCACAAATTTCATCATTTCTTTTGCCACCAAACCTGTAAGTTTCAAATTAAAAGCTATGCGCCGTCTCTGAAAAGGTAGCAATCCACTAACCATATCTACCTCTTCCGTAAATATTCTTTCCGGATTACTTACAGCTACCTCTTCTATATCGACGCCACCATCAGGTGAATACATAACTATATTCTTCCCCGTTTTTCTATCCAGAAGTACACTCATATAAAATTCCAACTTATTGGATGGACCCGGATAATACACATCCTGAGCAATCAGTACCTTATGCACCACCTTCCCTTTGGGTCCCGTTTGACGAGTAACCAGTGTCATCCCAATCATTTGGGACGTAATATTCCGCACATCTTCAAGAGATTTGGCTAGTTTAACACCACCCCCTTTTTTCCTTCCTCCGGCATATATTTGAGCTTTTATCACCCACCAGCGGGTTCCTGTTTGTTCCTGAAGTTGTTTAGCAGCCTCAACAGCCTCCTTTGATGATGTTACAGCAATACCTTCCTGAGTATTGACCATGTATCTTTTAAGAATGCTTTTTGCCTGATATTCATGAATATTCATAATACAAACAGTTTTAGTTTAATATGTAAGCTATAAATTTTATTATTAAGTTCAAATAGTGTTATTTTTGAACCCAGTATTACCAATTCAAATTATGAGAAAACTACTTATTACTGAATTAAACAGATTAACAATTGAAGAGTTTAAAAAAACAGCTAAACAGAAAATCGTTGTAGTATTGGACAATATCCGAAGCTTGCATAATGTTGGCAGTGTTTTCAGAACATGCGATGCCTTTTGCATAGAAGCAGTTTATTTATGTGGTATAACAGCCACCCCTCCACATAATGAAATACATAAATCAGCTTTGGGAGCCGAAGACTCAGTTACATGGAGATATTTTGAGGAGACCTTGCCAGCAATAGAATCTCTTAAAATAGAAGGTTATACAATAATAGGAATTGAGCAGGTTGAAAAAAGCATCATTTTAACCGGGTTTAAGCCAGAGCTTGGTCAAAAATACGCTGTAGTATTTGGCAATGAAGTTAAAGGTGTTCAGCAAAAGATAATAGATAAATGTGATTATTGTATAGAGATTCCTCAGTTTGGAACCAAACATTCTCTAAATGTATCAGTTTCAGTTGGTATTGTTCTGTGGGAGATGATTAAATCTATATCAGTGAAATAGCAGAAAAAAGCCATTTAACAAATTAATGAATCACTATAGAAATAAAATAAAAAAGGCGCCAATGGCGCCTTTTTTACTATGTTGCATTATAAGATAATTTACTGAACAATTGATCTGAAAGTTGCATCAGCAAAGAATTTTGAAAATTCCATATCAGTAGATGCCACCTTTTTGTATTTACTGTCGAGTTCAACAGCTTTACGAAGGCTTGCAAACATCAGGTCTGAGTCGTTAGTACGAACACCTACAACGGCTTTAAGATAATACTTCAACCCAACTTCTGCGGTATTGGCATTAAGAGTAGATAAAGCAGCATCGTAATTCTTAGCAAGAATTTTAGCAAGAGCTGCATTGCAGCTAGTGCTGTTGCCAAAATAACGAACAGCTTCGTCGTACATTCCTTTGTAAATAGCTACAACACCAAGGTTGTTATCGAGTTCGCTACCGGCACCTGCAGCAGCACCAAAGTACTCTTCAGCTTTTTCCATATCGCCATTACGAAGGGCAACTACACCAAGGTTATTCATAACCTCAGGTTGGTTAGCTTTTACAGAGTTAGCTTTTTCAAAAGCAACTTTAGCACCATCCATATCACCTTTTTGATAAAGGGCAAAACCTACGTTATTATGAGTTCTCCAGTCGTTAGGATATTTAGCAGCAGCAGCTTTATAAATAGCAATTTGCTCATCAACATCTTTTGAAAGAGACGCACTATAAAGAATTTCTTCTAAAGATAATTGTGATGGATCAGACGCAGCAAGAGCTATCAGTTCCTCGTCAGATTTTCCAATTTCTTCAACGTTAACATTCAATTTTGAACGACGTAATTTTGGAAGAATCTCATCAGCAATAACTTTATAGGTATTAGCCATATTCTTAATTTCACGTTCACGTACTTCGGGGTCGTTGTACATTGAAAGAACACGAAGAATAAGGTCTTTATCCTGAATCTCGCTGTTTTCCATTAAAGCTTTAAAGCCTTCCCAGTCTTCAGGAGTATTCTTTACGTTAAAGAAATCAGCTGAAGTGGCATCAACTTTTGATTTTTTAAGCTCTTTTGAAAGGAATCCTTTAGCAGCAGCTTCACGTTGAGCAGCCAAACGGGTATTCAAATCAATTGGTCCATCAGGAGACGCATAAGCAGAAATGTCCACTCCTTTAAATTCTTGATTTTCGGCAGTCTGAGCGTTTGCGATAAACTCATTCAGAGCTTTTACTTCTTCTTTGGTTAATTCGGTATTACGAAGAGTAGCCTGTTGAATAAGGAACAGAATTTCAGCGCCTTTAGTAATAGGAATAATACGCTGGAACTGGTCTTTACCAATAGTTCCCTGAATTCCCTCAGTAGCTACCATTCCAGAAGTAGAAATAACGCCTTCAGCAACTTTATAAGGTTCAAAATCTAATGTATTGGTACCTTTTATTGCCTTAATGCGAACCACAAGGTCAGAAACCCTCATGCTTTCGTTGTAGTCAACTGAATTGGTGTAATTTACCTGGCCACCTGATGTTTTAGAAATAACCTGAGCATTTCCTTCAGCACTTTCGCCCTGCATAGTGTAGCTAGGGAAAGCTGTTTCTCCGCCTTCGTAAACCAAAACCGGAGTGGCTTCAACAACAGCCTTTTTATCAAAATAACCAGCAGGAATCTGAACTTTAATGTTTACATCTACTTTACCACCATGAGCTTCCAGAACTTCAGGTGTAACAGTATAGTTAACTTCACTAGCAGCTTTCCTCATTTTTTCGAGACTGGAACAACTTGCCACAACAGCAGCAAGAGCCAGAAAAGCAAATAACTTAATTCTTGTTCTTTTCATAATGTTAGCTTAAATATTTGTTCTTGAACTAATTCTCAACTCTATTACAAATATAATAATGTTTTCAAAAAATAAAAGGTTCAACGACGATTATTTACAAATATAAAGAATTTGCAACTTTCTTCAACTATTATTGACTGTTCATCCTATAAAAAAGATATTTCATAAAAATATCAAGGCTTATTTACCAAAACATCCAACAAGTAAAACATGTTTTCTGCTTAATATAACGTTATTTCTAATCTATTATTTGATGAACCTGAAAATTTTACTTTTGTCGGTAGGATTCGTTCATATTAAATAAAACAAATGCCCATCTGTCAGCCACTTCTTCAATTTGCATGGATATTGGCTTACCGGCACCATGACCGGCTTTTGTTTCAATTCTGATCATAACGGGTTCTTTTCCTTTATATTTATCCTGCAGAGTTGCAATATATTTAAATGAATGAGCGGGTACAACCCGGTCATCGTGATCGGCAGTTGTTACCAATACAGCAGGGAACTGATCGGTTTCCACAATATTGTGTAACGGGGAGTATGCATACAGATAACTGAACATTTCTTCATTGTCGTCACTTCGCCCATAATCGCCTGCCCATGCCCAACCAATGGTAAAATACTGATACCTTAACATATCCATAACACCTACAGAGGGCAAGGCCACCTTAAACAAATCGGGTCGTTGATTGGCCACCGCCCCTACAAGTAATCCGCCATTTGATCCGCCATAAATTGCCAGCTTTTGATTGCTGGTATAACCCATTTCAATAAGTTCTTCGGCAGCCAGAATAAAATCATCAAAAACACGCTGTTTATTCATTTTAATTCCCGAGGTATACCATCCTTCGCCATACTCTCCTCCTCCTCTAATATGAGCATTCACATAAACACCCCCATTTTCCAACCAGGGAACCAATCGTGCATCAAAGCGTGGCTGATAAACAATGTTAAAACCACCATAACCGTACAGCAGAGTTGGATTATTTCCGTTTAGAACCAGACCCTTTTTATGAACAATATATAATGGAACCTGCGCTCCATCTTCTGCTTCAATAAATACAAGCTTCGTTTCAAAATTATCTGAATCGAAATCAACAGTTGGAACAAATTCTTTTTGCAGCTTACGATTGTCGAGATTAATTGAGAGAATCTGCTCGGGAACGGTATAAGAATTAAAGGAGAAATAAAGCAAATTATCTTTTTCATTTGTTTCCATTGAGTTTACCGCACCCGGTTCAGGTAATTCAATATCAAATAAAAAGATGCCTTTCTTATTAAACACTTTCAATTGCGATTGAACATCGACCATATAATTAGCTATAACAAAATCGCGGCTTACCGAAACGCCTTTTAAAACATTTCCGCTTTCAGGAATAATCTCTTCCCATGAGTTCAGTTCTGGATTAGCCGGATTTATTGACATGAGCCTGTATCGCGGTGCATCATTATTGGTAAGAACCCAAAGTTTTCTTTTTTCTGTTACAACATAAAAACTGGTTGTAACAAAGTCATCATCGGCCAATAACCATGAAGATTTTGGTTTAGTACTTTTTATTGAAAGAGTATTTCCACTGGTTGATTGACTGGTAGAGAGCAATATAAAATCACCGGTATCATCAACCTCTGCTCCAAAATTTCGTAGAGGGAACTCAGGCTCTTCATGTAAAAGTACGTCAGCTTCCTGAGCTGAGTTAAGATGATGATAATAAACTTTTTGGTGAGTGTTGCTTTGCGAAAGTTCTGATCCTGTAGCCGGTGCTTCATAACGATTGTAAAAAAAACCATCATTATCCCATGAAAAGTCAGAGAACTTAACCCACTTAAGATGATCGGTAAGATCTTTACCGGTGATAACATCTTTTACATAAACATCTCTCCAGTCAGATCCGCCTTTTGAGATGGAATATGCAATGTATTTGCCATCTTTGGATGCCGAAACCGATCCTAGAGAAACAGCTCCGTCTTCTGAAAACAAATTGGGATCAATTAACACTCTTTCAACCGGGTCGCCCTTTTTCATGACATATAAAACGGAATGGTTCTGAGTACCGTCATTACGATAAAAAAAATGATAATCACCTTTAATCATGGGAGCACTTTGACGGGCGTACGACCACACCTTTTGAAGTCGACTTTTAATACTATCGCGAAAAGGTATCTTTTGAAGAAAAGCATTTGTAACATTATTCTGAGCTTCAACCCATGCTTTAGTTTCTACTGATTGATCGTCTTCCAGCCAACGATATGGATCAGCTACCTGATGCCCAAAATAGTTGTCAACACTATCAACTTTGACTGTTACAGGATAGTTAATTTCATTCCGCGTTTTATGCTTACAACTCTGAGTAAATGTAAATATCAGAGATGCGAAAACAAAAAAAATAAACGATTGTCTCATAATTTAAACGTATTAATATAATTTCCCATCTTTTTTAATCTGATATTCTTTAAGTTTTCCCAGAAACCAGCCAATCATCATGCCGGCACCCGCTCCAAGAATCAAAATTCCTGACAAATTCAGGTTGTTGGATATGCAATAAAGAATAAAACCTAAAATAACACCTGCAATAATGCCAAAACCAGTAAAACGGGATAGCCATAAACCTTTGGCGTATAGGCCATGTTGAGATGAAAGAAATCGTGTAGTTTCATTAAGCTCTTTTCTGAAAAGCTCCGCTTCGGGAGGATTATTCTTTATCCAACCGGGGACTTCTATTATCATAGCCAGGAGGTTATCGAACCGTAAAGCGCAACCCGGACATAAATGACGATGATTATCTAAAACATACATAAGTCTATGTAAGGCTTCCAGGCTCAAAAACCGTATAGATTCACGTGGAAGATTCTGAAATTTCTCTTCCAGAAAATGGTGCCACTCAGGCAATGTCATTTTTCTGTCACTCATATATTGAAAAACAAACTATTGGAAATTATACCTTTATTTAAACGTAATAATTATTACATATTCTAAAGATAACAGTATTTTAGCATAAAGCCCAAGTACACTCAGTAAAAACATTTCTTATTTTTTAGACTAATAAAATTAAAGAGTCAATTTGATATTAAGTGGGTCAGATAACAATCTCTGTTAATTAATCCTCTACCGCTAAAAAAGGGGATTACTTTTTTGTTATGACACAAAAAACGAAACAATCTACAAAACAAATAGTTGCTTGATTATTTGCAAAAGTAAGGACATAAAAAAAACGTTCACAGTAATATACACTGCAAACGTTTTAAAATAAAATATATAAAAATATTATTTTTCAGGTTCACGTTCAGGTTTAGGCAGAAGTGCTTTGCGTGAAAGTTTTAGTTTACCTGATCTATTGTCAACCTCAATCAGTTTAACCTCAATAACTTCACCCTCTTTAAGCACATCTTCAACTTTTTCGATACGTTTCCAGTCAACTTCCGAAATATGCAACAATCCATCTTTACCGGGAAGTATTTCAACAAAAGCCCCAAAAGGAACGATTGACTTAACTTTTCCAGTATAGATTTTGCCAACTTCTGGAATAGCAACGATGGAATTAATGCGATCCAATGCTTTATCGATTGATTCCTTATTACTAGACGAAATATCTACATTACCGAATAAACCTTCTTCAGTTATTGAAATAACAGCTCCAGTACTCGCCTGTATCTCCTGAATAATTTTTCCGCCAGGACCAATTACAGCTCCAATCATCTCTTTAGGAATACGAACGGTTACAATACGCGGAGCATGAGGTTTGTAATCCTCGCGAGGTTCGCTCATGGTTTCAACAATCTTGCCAAGAATATGCAAACGCCCTTCTTTAGCCTGAATCAAAGCTTTCTCCAAAATTTCATAAGATAACCCATCAACCTTAATGTCCATCTGGGTTGCAGTTATACCATTAACTGTACCAGTAACTTTAAAGTCCATATCACCAAGATGATCTTCATCACCAAGAATATCAGATAATATAGTGAATTGTCCGGTTTTAGGATCAGAAATAAGCCCCATTGCAATACCGGAAACAGGTCGCTTAATTTTAACACCTGCATCCATCAATGCCAATGTTCCTGCACAAACAGTAGCCATCGAAGATGAACCGTTTGATTCAAGAATATCAGATACGATGCGAACAACATAAGCGTTATTATCGGGCAACATTCCTTTAAGAGCTCTTAAAGCCAGGTTTCCGTGTCCAACTTCACGACGACCTACGCCACGGTATGCCCGTGCTTCATTTGTTGAGAAAGGAGGAAAGTTATAATGCAAAAGGAAGCGGTCGGTACTTCTGTTAAGTACATCATCAATAATTTTCTCGTCGAGTTTAGTTCCCAGTGTTACCGTGGTTAACGACTGTGTTTCACCACGAGTAAATATTGCTGATCCATGAGGTCCGGGTAAATAATCCACCTCGCACCAAATAGGACGTATTTCATTCATTTTTCGTCCATCAAGACGCATTCCTTCATCTAACATCAGACGACGAACGGCTTCTTTTTCAACGTCGTGATAATATTTTTTTATCAATTCCGAAGGAATTTCTTTTTCTTCAACACCTTCATAATTGGCAGCAATAAATTCATCACAAACAGCCTTGAAAGAATCAAAACGTTCATGTTTATTAGGATTGGCTAAACGGGCTACAGCGTATGCCTTATCGTAAGTGGCTTTCCAAACTTTTTCGCGAAGCTCCTCGTCATTTTCTTCGTGACAATACTCTCGTTTTTTAGTTTTCCCAACCATTTCGGCAAGTTCCATCTGAACCTTACATTGAATCTTAATGGCTTCGTGGGCAACTTTCATTGCCTCAAGAAGTTCGGCTTCAGAAACTTCATTCATTTCGCCTTCTACCATCAAAATATTGTCAAATGAAGCTCCAACTAAAATATCGAGGTCGGCATTTTTAAGTTCAGAAACAGATGGGTTTATTACCAGCTTCCCATCAATTCGTGCTACACGAACTTCAGATATAGGACCGTTAAATGGTATATCTGAAACCGCCAGAGCAGCAGAAGCTGCAAGCCCGGCAAGTGCATCGGGAGTGCTTTCTTTATCAGCCGAAATAAGTGTAATGGTTACAAAGGTCTCAGCATGATAATCATCCGGGAATAAGGGACGTAAAGTTCTGTCAACCAATCTGGATATCAGAATTTCATAATCGGAAGCCCGGCCTTCTCTTTTTTGAAAACCACCGGGGAAACGTCCTGCGGCTGAGAATTTCTCTTTATATTCAACCGACAATGGCATAAAGTCGGTTCCGGATTTGGCTTCCTGAGCTGAAACCACAGTGGCCAGCAGGTAAGTATTACCCATTCGAACTACAACCGAACCATCGGCTTGTTTTGCTAATTTTCCAGTTTCAATAATTATTGACCTTCCATCGCCAAGATCAATTACTTTTTCAATCGGTTTAATCATATTTTTTACCTATTTAATTCTCCACAAAGATAGAAATTATCCTATACATGTTGTTCATATTGATATCATAATTCAAAAAAAGGGACTGTGTTGATAACTAAAAAATAAAAAGGGCAATTCTCGCTGAGAGAATTGCCCTTTTTGTAATAGTTGACCAAATTACTTACGAATTCCAAGTTCTTTAATAATGGCCCGGTACCTTTCAATTTCCGTGGCTTTTAAATAGTCAAGTAAACGACGACGTTTACCTACCAGTCGAACCAAAGAATACTCTGTACTATAATCTTTTTTGTTTGACTTGAGATGCTCAGTCAAATGCTGAATACGGTAGGAAAATAATGCAATCTGACCCTCTGAAGAACCAGTATCAGTATTAGACTTTCCGTGCTTCGCAAAGATTTCTTTTTTTACTTCTGTGTTCAAATACATAACAACTTGTCTCTAATAAATTTGAGCCGCAAAGATAGTTTTTTACTTAAAAGAATGCAATTGTTTTTATAATCTTTTTCTCATTTTACTAAAAAGATTATAGGTTACAAAAAACAAACTCATTGATAAACTCCAATTACTAATTGAATCACAACATCATAATTACCTTTGTACTACCCATTTAAAAATACGGTACTAAAAATTTATCAGTTACCTTTTTCAGCGGCCATTTTTTCCATTTCCTCATTAAAAATCTCTTCAAATTTCTTTTTGTCGTAATCGAGTTGCAATTTATCGTCATTGGAAACTTTTCGGGTTAATCCATTCAAGATGTCTTCTTTAGAAACCTCAATTGCGATAAAAGATCTGTATTGCTTATTGGCTAATACGCTTGATTTTTCACAGGTTACAACAATGTTATTAAGAGTTTCATCGGCCACTTCGCGTGTCAAGTTCTCAAATTTCTGCTCAAAGTCGGCAGTTTCGCCAACTTCACGTTCATTTACATAACGATCAGTAACTGATTTCGTGTTTGAATTAATAAGCGTAACCAAACGTTGCTTAGCTAGAAGCAATGCTTTTTCCTTTGACAACTGCAAATCAGAACTGGTTGACATGGAACTGGCCCTGAAGTAATTTTTGTCTGAACGACCATCATCTTCGCATGGAAGGTCCTCCAAAATAGTACCAATTTCGCTTTGACTGGCTGATTTGGTTGCAACGTCTTTTTTTGATTTACAACTACCGAATCCAATTGAAAGGCTTAATAATAAGCTCACTCCGAGTAAATGTCTCATTTTCATTTTATAGAATTTAAATTTGAATAAACGATTTTACGTAAACTTAATAGATAATGCAAATAACTGATTGTTCGTGTTTCAAAAAACGAACCAAAATATATATTTTTTTTTCATAAATGTAAATTATTGAAAATAATATCAACTGATAAAACTTTTTTAGTATGCATACTATATTTATCCACGTCAATATCAACCAGTTTAAAAAGATTACTGAAAAATACAATATAAAAACCTCTTACAGGAGTCCAAATATGCCCTTCGAGGTAGGTGGTCCGGGTGGCATGCCCAGTTCGGCGTACGTGTATTCGCAATGGCGAATCATAGATGCTGCATTGGGTTTATGGCGAAGTTAATAAAAAGTGGCTAATGATAAATTTGAGCCAACGTGGAACCTTGCGCCAGATGTTGGGAGCAGTTGCTAAATGCCTTGCGACATTTCTCACAGCACACACCGCGCAAACGGGGATAATTGTTTTCAACAATATTGACCGTTCCCACCATGACAGGTTGAATAGTAATAAATGTTCACTGCTGTAAAAAAGATGGATAGCCTGCACTGATATATGTCTTGCCAGCTACCCATTTTTTCTATCGTTTAATAAATCACCTCCAGCTTATCGCCTATATTTTTTCGGTGCATACGAAAATTCATCATGGTTAGTCGTTTCACTTCTTCGTTCTCAAAAAGGTATTGGATGATGTCGCGACCATCTTTATCGACCAGCGACACCAGATTGCCGTATGCCTCAAAACGGAGAGTGGTCAATTCGATAGGAGGCAGTGGTTGAAAGGTGTAAAGTTCATCTTCGACGGTCGAAACAATAGAACGGAAATGAGAATCGGCATCCGAATCGGTAAAGATGTGCATCCAGGCCATGTATCGTTCGCGGGCTTCAATAAGCTTTAAATAACCATTGACATCCTTATTTTTCAGAATTTGATGAATCACGCCATAAAAACGGTACAGTTCCGCTTTTAGGGAATCTTTATTCTCCTTTGCCAGGTTTACCGAGTTGTACCAACCTTCAACTTCGGGGATGTTTTCAATGGTGAGCGTATCGGCACTTTCGTAGTAAGGGAGTTGGGCGATTTGGGTGCAGACTGCTTTGTCGTCAGTGTTATGAGAGGTAAATGTTTTTTGCTTTATAATATTGTAAAAATCATTTTTGGGGTTACATGAAATTCTCGCCTCAATAGCTCCATTATCTACAGTTGTTTTTTTATATAATGGAAGCATCTTAATCCTAATCTCATTTTTTCCGTTTTTTAAAAAGGAATTAATCTGCATACTGCAATCGTTAGCCTTTATGTCATAGTCAGCTATTGATTGAAATGCGGATATTTCATTGATTAGAATTTCATATTGGCATCCCCTGCTAGAAGTATGCATCCAATAAATGTATTTTGAATCGTCTTTTTTTATTGAGTCGTTCATCATTAGGTAGTTTAAAGGGTTTGTTGATTGTGTTTTTTTAGAGGCATGGGTACAGGCAGACAGGCAGATTGCAATAATAAATATGCTTAATTTTCTCATTTGTGTTTCTATTAGAATTTGATGTGTTCTTTATTCTTTAGGTAGCTGTATTTGTTAATCACGTCCGGTTATGGAGGTTCTCGATGCCGCGTCAATACCGGCTCGATGAACCACCACCTCCTGATCGGCCTCCGCCACGAGATGAACTGCTGCGCGAAGACCGGCCTGACGACGAGCGACTGTGTGATGAGTGGGAACGTGGAATGATTTTGGGGATGGTTTCTTCTGCGACTCCGGTGTATTGGCATTTTACACACAAGCTAGTCACCATCTTTAGGCCTGTGGTGGAGGTGGTGGCTGGCGTAACGACTTTTTCGCTTTCGGTTTTCAGGCAACGTGCCCCGCATGCGGTACACTCGCTAAAATTGATAGAATGGGGCATGCCAATTTTCTCGATGTATTGGCAACTTTGGCAATGAAACACGTAATGCTTCACCGATTGAATGAGCTGTTCGATTTTTTCGTTGTCGGTTAAATAGGGCGTTGCTCGATCGCCTTTTTCGATGACAATGTGAGGGCGATGGCATTGTGGACAAATCCTCGCCTTTTGCTTATATCTGCGAATGTAAACAAAATAATATATGACACGTAACAAAATTGCGGCGATGGGATTAACAATGAACAAACAGCCTATTGCGCCTTTGTTTGTTTTTGATAAGTCGAGGTATTTATGGGCATCAGAAACGCTGGTTGCGATGATTTTGCGGATGTGTGAGAGCTTCGACCAATGCCCGATCACGACAAAGATGCCCGTAAAGATTATCCAAAACACAGGCAGTGCGGCTTTATTGCTATTTCCTTCCCGTTCGGCTTGGGCATCGGTTTCGGTGGATGCTTTAAACAAGTGAGCCTTTTCGATATCGTAGTAATTGTATAACAAATGATGGTGCACTGTCTCAACGCCTTTGACCATCGCTTCGCCATAGCAACTGTTTTTGAGTAAGGGCACCATCACTTGATCCTGTATGCGTTTACAGTCAACATCGGGGAGTATAACTTCGATGCCGTATCCGGTTTCGAACACAATGGTGCGCTGATCGACAACGAGCAGCATCAACAAGCCATTGTCTTTTCCCTCTTTGCCGATGCCCCAGTGATTGAACAGCTCCCAGCCAAACTGCCGGGCATCGGCTTCTCCAATGGAGTTGACTGCAACCACGGCCACTTCGATGGTCGATTCGGCTTCGAGATTGGATAAGGTTTCATTGATCACTTGTTCATCTGTGGCATCCAACAGGCTGTCGGGGTCGCTGACATAGGTGGGGGTTGCCATTAGATAGACATTGGGGATGGAGGTAATTGTATGTGCTGATGGGACATGCTTAGGCTGGTTGTTCGTGCAACTTGCAAGCATTGTAAAAGCCATGATAATTGGCGCGATGTATTTATTCATAGGGTTAAAATGGTTTTAAAACATGAGACTGCGGGTAAAGATCACTGATTGATGACAACGAGATTGATTTCACATTCATCGTTTTAACATCATACTTAAAAGTAAATCATTAGCTTTTTAACCAGAAATGAAAATATGAGTGAAACCCAGCTAAGCGTAGTTTTTACGCCGAACAAACAAGATCATGACAGGCTACGCTGAACAAGGGAAGTCGCAATTTTTGTCACGATCCTCATCCGATTGTATTTCTAAGTGAAATGCAGGTTCATTAATATCATATTTTAGATTAGTCGAATTTGTTTTGGTTAGTTCGAGTGCTTCAAGGAAAAATTTCACATCTTTTATTGATATTCTACCTCATATGAGTTCTCTAATTTTAGAACTCCATTTACATATACCTCAAACGAGCCCAATCCAGTACCACTAATATTTTCAACATTTACAATATCGCTTGTCTGCCTATACAATAACAAAAGCCCGGCGGCGGAATAGGCTGCCCCCACAGAATAATTGTATTTTAAATCATAACTGTCCGAACAATTAAAAAAAATAGAAAAGCCCGAAAAATGTCATATTTGTAGTTGCAAAACATAAATATCACTTACGAGCTTTTCTATGGGAACAAAGTTAGGTAAAAAGTCAGATTCGCCAATTTTCAAACAGATATTAGATTTGGTACCCTTTTCTGTATTACGAAGGAGTATCAACAAGCATAAATCAGATAAAAGTTGTTCAAAATATTTCACCTATGATCAATTTGCGAGTATGATGTTCGGACAGCTGAATAAGTGTTTGTCGTTACGAGAGATAGATATGGGGATAGATCAGTCATCTGAATTTTTATCAGACATTGGTCTTGTGCAAAGCCCCGCGAAATCAACTATGAGTGATGGCAATGCAAAACGGGATTACCGTGTTTTTGAAGATTTATACTACTCTCTTTGTAAGCATTATAAACATCAGCTCAGAATGCGACCAGAATATAAGGTGATAGAAGAGATACAAGGTATGCATATAAAGATCATAGATGCCACTATAATGAGTGTCTGTTTGAAGTTGTTTCCATGGGCAAAATATCGGACAGCAAAAGGAGGAATCAAGGCTCATGTTTCATTAGATGAGGTAAGCATGATACCGGACATTGTGAATATAAGTGAAGCAAAAGTAAGTGACAGACGTGGGATTGACGATTTTCGTTACGGAAAAGATACCATTATCGTTGATGACAGGGGATATTTTGATACCAAACTATTCAAAATCAGAATGGAAGATGAGAATCATTTCGTAACCCGGATAAAAGGCAACATACTTTATGAGTCTATTAGGGAGAACGATCTCCCTGACGATAAAGATGAACATATTTTAAAAGATGAAATGATACGACTAACAGGAAAGGCCGCTGTTGAAAATTACATCAACAACGTGGAATTTCGCCGTGTTGTTGTCTATATCGAGGAAGATAACCGGACAGTTGAGTTAATCTGTAATAATTTGGATTGGAGTGCGGCAACAATTGCGGAGCTTTACAAAAGGCGCTGGTTGATTGAGACCTTTTTTAAGTTAATAAAACAAAATTTACAGATAAAAACATTTTTGGGTACCACTCCTAATGCATGTAAATCACAAATCTTTATTGCATTGATAAGTTATCTCCTTTTAGAACTTATACGCAGGACGATGTGTAAGACAAAACACCGTTTTGGACACTTTGTTACCTTGATCAGGGTATGCTTGACACAATATAATAGGCTGGGATACATCGTCAACGAAATAAAAATAGGAGTCAGAGTTGCTCGAAAACAGAAAAATCAAACACCCAACTTGTTTAATTTTCAACATACCGAAAAAGATTTTGAACAACTATTAATAGACTTTTAATAGATATATGACTGAATATCAATTAATACTTAATCAATATCAATTCAAATTTCAAATTGTTCGGACACGTATGATCTCAATTTCATAAATATCTCCATTGGCATCGGGTTGGCTGCGTAACGAAACAGTTAGGCTCCTTCTGCT
>CAZSQG010000072.1:10599-21639 GCA_964608615.1 uncultured Marinilabiliaceae bacterium | reverse complement strand
GCTGGTGGATTATGATAAGAATCAATCAGCCATCTATATACATTGTATAATTAATGTTTCTTTATATTTCTTGTATATTTTCATTAATTATTGTTCATTTGCTCAATTAAATTATCATTTTTTGATAATGTGTACTTACCTATTAACGAATATGGAGTTAAATAAGTGAAAATCCCAATAATTACAAAACACAAGCTCACCATAGTTCTTTTACTCCAATTATGGTTATCCATGAATGTATTGGCGGTAAAATTTTACAGTATCAATTCAATTTTTGGCATTTCCACCAGGGCAACAAACTCAATTTGCAAGGATGATAACGGATTTATTTGGGCTTCATCAAAAACTGGAATCTTAAGGATGACCGATAGCGACTGTCGTACGTATCATCTTCCTTATGATACCACAGGAGCACTTCTTGTAAACTTAATATATGAGAATTCAAAACTCATTGCTTATACAAATAATGGTCAAATTTTCTCTTACAATTCTGTCTATGATCGATTTGATTTAGTAATAAGCTTAAGTAAATTAATCGATTATGAAGACTTTAGCTTGTATTCACTTTTGATGGATGAATCTGGCAATTACTGGTTAGCTTTAGGTTCAGGGTTATATAAATACGATTCGGTTAAACTATCATTAATAGACGACTCTTTTAAGGAAAACTATTATTTGATGACATGGTACGACAAGCAACATATAGTTATTGCAAAACCTGAAGGAATCTGGATGCTAAATATTCAAACACGTAAGAGCAAATGTTTATTCGAAAACAAGAATATAAGTAAATTAATCGTTTCAACTTTTTTCCTTGATAAAAAACAAAATATGCTTTGGATGGGTACTTATTCGAAGGGTTTATTTTGTTATAATTTTGCTTCAAAAAAGTTATCCCATGTACTTCAATCAAAACTGCCAAAGCAACCAATTCTTGCCATAGAAGAAAATTCTGATTCCACCATCCTAATAGGAATAGATGGTCAAGGCGTTTGGGAGCTTACAAAGAATGAAAATCAAATTTTAAATGTTTATAAAGAGAGTGCCGATAATCCCCACTCTTTACGTGGTAATGGCGTTTATGATATATTTTATGACCAGGGTAAACGTGTTTGGGTATGCACCATTAGCGGTGGGGTTTCGTTTTACGAACTTACTTCACCGCTTGTAAATCAAATAACACACCAGGTCAATAATACTAATTCTTTGGTAGATAATGACATAAACAGCATCATTGAAGATCGCGATGGCAAAATTTGGTTCGCAACAAACAATGGCATAAGCTGTTGGGGCGTTGGGACAGACAAATGGGGAAATTTCAATTTTAATAAACTTAAGCAAGCCCAGGTTTTTTTGACGCTTTGTGAAGATAACCAGGGAAGAATTTGGGCCGGTAGTTATTCTTCGGGAATCTATGTTCTTGATGGAACAAGCGGAAAAGAACTTGCGCATTATACCGGTGATGATAAGAAAGTGTCAGGTGTAAGCAATTTCATTTTTGATATTTTTAAAGATAGTCAGGGCGATTTATGGATAGGTGGTATCAAGGGAAAATTTATTTGTTACCAGGCGAAAGTTGATAATTTCAAAGTTTATACAAATGAATCGATAAGCTGCTTTGCTGAGTTATCGCCTAATCAAATTCTTTTAGGATGTAGCTCAGGCATAAAACTGTTGAACAAGCAGACAGGTGATATTGAGATTTTTTTATCAGGTTATGTAGTTCAGGATTTGTTAGTTTCAGGTAATATTGTTTGGGCTGCCACAAGTGGAGAGGGATTAGTGATGTATAATTTCAACAAAGGAACGATAAAAAAATACACCATCTATGATGGGCTACCTTCCAATTTCATCAATAGTATTTCTGATGACAATAATGGTCTGTGGTTAGGAACTGAAAATGGCTTATGTCGTTTTAACACAACAGATAAAACGATCAATACATTTTCCTCAATATATTCACTTTCGGGTGTTTCGTATAATAAAAGTTCACTTTTTAGATTGAAGAATGGACAAATGGCTTGGGGAACAAACAACGGAGCCGTTTTTTTTTCACCCCAATCGCTCAAGGAAATTTCATCGAAAGGAAAAATATATTTTCAAGATTTGGCTATATCAGGACTTTCAATCCGAGAATTAGCCTCATTTCAACTTAAACAGCCTGTTGATAGTTTGCAGGCTTTGAAACTAAAATATTCACAAAACACCTTCACCCTCGAATTGATCTCGATTTTAATGCAGTCGGGTTCAAAATTTTCGTGGAAATTGGAAGGATTTGACAAAACATGGTCTACTCCATCGGAAAACAGGATTATTACTTATACAAATATTCCAAGCGGAGAATATCAATTAAAAATCAAATTATATGATCATTCTTTGTTGAAGGAAATTCATCAACGTTCAATTTCAATTACCATTATTCCGCCATTCTGGAGAAAAGCTTGGTTCATTATTCTCGTTATTATAGGTTTTTCCGGATTCATCTTTCTTTATTTTCTTTATCATATAAATAAATTGAATCAAAAACACACTGCTAATAAAATACGATTCTTCACCAATACAGCACACGATATCCGTACCTCGCTAACATTAATAAAGGCTCCGGTAGAAGAATTAAGCAAGGAAAAAAACTTAAGCGAAAAGGGATCGTATTACTTAAACCTGGCCATTGAACAGACCAGACAACTTGCGACTGTAGTTACCCAATTAATGGATTTTCAGAAATTCGATATTGGTAAAGAGCATCTTTCGTTATCAATGGTAGACATTATAGAGCTAACGCTTAACCAAAAGATAATTAACGATTCATTTGCAAAAACAAAAAATATTGAAATAGTATTTACTTCTAATTATCAAAGCTATACAACAGCAATCGACGAATCTAAAATTGAGAAGGTTATCAATAACCTAATATCAAATGCCATTAAATATTCACATAACGATAGTCAGGTAAATATTGACCTCAAATGTGATGATAAAAAATGGATACTTCAGGTAAAAGACAATGGAATTGGTATCAACAAAAAATCACAACAGCAATTGTTTAAAGAGTTTTATCGCGGTGATAATGCCATTAATTCGAAAATTGTAGGTTCTGGAATAGGTCTTTTATTTGTAAAAAAATATGTGTTGATGCACGGAGGCGACATTAGCTTCAATAGTCAGGAAAATGTTGGTTCAACATTTCAGGTAGTTATTCCGTTTAAAAACTTTTCTAACGAGTTGCAAGGAAAAAACAATAATCATAAAATCCAGAAAGAATTAAAATTCAATCCCGTTGTTTCTGAGCCTGATAATACAGAAAGTGATAATCAAACTTCAAAACAGATTAAAATTTTGATTGTTGAGGACAATGATAATCTTCTTAATTTTATGAAGTGTGCGCTCAATAATGATTTTGAAGTTTATACAGCTACTGATGGTGAGGAAGCATGGAAGTTTGTTTCAAAGCATATCCCTGATTTAGTGGTATCCGACATTTTAATGCCCAATGTAGATGGTTTTGAATTGTGCAAATTAATAAAATCAACCTACGAAACTTCTCATATACCAGTTATTATGATCTCCGCACTGTCCGAGATTACGCATCAGCTAGAAGGACTTGGATTAGGAGCCGATGATTATTTAACAAAACCTTTTAACATCAGTCTTTTAGTTCAACGAATCAAAACAATTATCCGCAATAATAAAGTCATTCGCGACAAGGCTTTACGTTTGATAAAAGGTGATATAACTGAGCCAGTTTTTCGCAATGAACTTAACGACAAATTTGTTAAGAAAATGTTGGAGGTGACTCAGTCAAATATATCAAACATTGATTTTGATAAAGATAAATTCGCTGCAGCAATGAATGTCAGTTCTTCGCTGCTTTATAAAAAAGCTAAATCACTTACAGATCAATCACCTTCCTCTTTTATAAAAAATGTAAGGCTAAATCATGCCTTAGACTTATTGCAATCTCAAAAATATACCGTTACAGAGGTAAGTGAACTATGTGGTTTTATAAGCTTATCATACTTTAGCAAAGTTTTCAGAAACCATTTTGGAAAATCTCCATCCGAAATATTGAATTGAGTATATTGTTATTTTAAAGTAGCTTTATTGTAATTCAAAAAATATTCGAACCCTATCGCTTTAAATTTTAAAACAGTACGGGTAAATTGCGCTGACATTTATAATCTGTTTTCAATAGGCATTGGAATTTGAATGTTTTCAATACACTTCTTAGCAAAATCAATATTTTTGGTTTTATCGTACTTGCTACCACCACTTTAACAACAACTAATACTTTTCATAATTTCATTTTAATGGCGCAAATTAATTCCAAATAACGAACTGATTATCATCAGTGACAAAAACAATTATTCCTCTCTGTGTACCATTGAAACATACCATTTAAGCCAAAAAATTGCTTGCTATGAAAAATTTGTTTGTACTACGGCGGAGTTGCACGAGCTAACGTTCAAAATAATACCTAAAAAACAAAGGCCTTACAAAATCTGTAAGGCCTTTATTTTTAAAGTGATCCGGACAGGATTCGAACCTGTGACCCATAGCTTAGAAGGCTATTGCTCTATCCAACTGAGCTACCGGACCCTTTTGTTTTTAGCGGTGCAAATATATAAAAATCTTACCAAATGACATCAGTCAGATGGTTTTCTTTTTACTTTTTGATACAGTAACAATAATAAGTGACTGTTCTATTTTTCTTTAACTATATAAGATTTAATGTTGTTTAGTTAAGGATGCAATTAACTAATTATGTCGGATTACTAAATCCTTGGTCAAATTAAGGGTTTGAACCTACCTGCTCTATTTAAGTAAACTAAACGTATTCTTAAGCAAATTACTTAGCTAAACAACGTTGAGATAAGATTGAACAAAAAGGACAGTAAAAATCAGATAGATATGCTTTCATTTTTTATAAAAAAAGCCAAAAAAAACAAAAGCATACATATTTACCCTTCCTTTTTCCTTTAAAAATGACTATATTAATAACAGTTATTATGGCTATAACAACTATCGCATCTGCCGGTTAAAAGAACCTGTTATGCAACGGTCGTTTTATATACTTGTCGTTTTTTCGGCATTGGTTGCAGGGTTTTTCACCCTTAATTGCGAGCAACACTCATCCAGAAAGCAGCCTGTGGAAAAAACTGAGACTGATGATAATAAATCTCTGTTTTTTGAAGCAAATACAACTTCTCAAGCGAACAAGATTGCCGCTATCTTTGAAAAAAGCCGAAAACTTAGGTCATCTAAATGGAGTAATAGCGAAAACATTTATCAACTGCTTGCATCAATAAAAAACGTCTATTACGAAGGGCTTAATCCCGAGGACTACCACCTTTCAACTATTGAAAACCTTTCCCAAAAAATTATTGCTTCCGCCCACCCTTCGGCTGATGATGTTACTAAACTCGAATTATTACTTACAGATGCATTTTATTTGCTGGCAACACATATGGCTGATGGAATAACCGATAAGGAAACAATTGATCCTAATTGGTATGCAGCTCAGCCAAAACAATCCATTGATTGGACCAAATATATTGACAGCTCTATACAAGCAGGAAAGATAACTGAAACTCTAAATAGGTTAACACCAAGCCATCGTGAATATGCCAATCTTAAAAAGGCATTGGACATTTATAGACAAATAAAAAGACAAGGAGGTTGGTTGCCATTCAAAACCGATCTTAAAAAACTTGAAGAAGGAATGGTTCATCCTGATGTAGCTTCATTAAGACGAAGGCTGTCGATTACCCAGGGAACGATTGATCCCGACACAAAGAATAAAAACCTTTTTGATAAAACATTACATAACCAGATGGCCATATTCCAGCTACGTCATGGTTTAACCAACGATGGTGTATTGGGAATAAAAAGTATTGAAGCACTTAACATTCCTGTTGAAATGCGTATTGCCTCAATCAGGGCCAATATGGAACGGTGGCGATGGCTGAGTGAAGACTTAGGGCAAAGATACATATTGGTTAATATTGCAAATTTTGATCTTCAACTTATCGAAAACGGAAAGCCAATCTTTACTACTGAAGTTATTGTGGGGCGCCCATACAGAAAAACACCGGTTTTTAGCTCAATCATGACCTATTTGGTGTTTAATCCCGATTGGACAGTACCTCCCACTATTTTATCGGATGATGTGATCCCTGAGATTGTTAACAATTACAATTATTTATCGGAAAAACGCATGAAGATAATTAACCTTGAGGGAATTGAAGTTAATCCGGCAACAATTGACTGGGACAGAGCAATCCAAGCAGACTTCCCATATATGATACGTCAACAACCCGGCACTCAAAATGCGTTAGGCCAGATTAAGTTTGTGTTTCCTAACCGATATAATGTTTTTATACACGACACTCCATCACGTTATTTGTTTACAAAAACAGACCGTATTTTCAGCTCAGGATGTATCCGCATTAACAAACCTCTTGACCTGGCTCAAATTTTACTGGATGGAAATCCGGGATGGACACGTGAACAGATAAATAAGGTAATAAAGGAAGGAAAACCAAGATCAGTGCATCTGGCATTACCAGTGCCTGTACATATACTTTACATGACCGTTTGGGCTGATGATAATGGGATTGCCTATTTTAGAAAAGATATCTACAACCGTGATCAATCATTGCTAACAGCACTAAAACAGAAACATACATCTGAGATAAATCCTAAATAGCCTTTCCCATTATTTGCAAAGAAGGCAATGCGGCTAAAAAACCGGGAGTCTCTTCGAAAAAATTAAATAATCCGTCAAGTGCTTTATCCTCAACAAACATCCCTGTATTTTCATGATATACTGCATCCGGATAATATATGAAGAGACAAGAACGCCCCGATAACATGGTGATAACTTTTTTGTGATCAACCATGGGAATGGCAGGGCAACCGAGACTACGCCCCAGCCTCCCCTGCCTTTTTATGAAGTCATTACTGACATAATCGGCACTGTGCATCACAATGGCCCTTTCGCGTGCTTTATCATTGATTCCCTGCTCTAAACCATCTAAAAGGAGTGACATTCCATGCTTGCCATAATAAATATCACTGGTAAGGTAAAAACCCAGACTGCTTTTATAAGATGATGGGGTATTGGAAAATTGACTGGCATACAACTCTCCACTGTTTCTTCCATGCGATACCAAACTTTTATGCACAATCTTCATTTCATTAAGGTCCACTATCCACATGCGTTCGTCATTGGACGACAAAGAAAAATCAACAATTGTCAACAGGTTTTTCTCGACCTCATTTATTGCCTTTAAAACAAAAAAACCTGTAACAGCTTGTTTAAAAACATCAAAATCAGGTTTTTCAAATTTATCGCCCAACTTGTCATAAAACAATGAGATATAATCACTAAAGTCCATTTGAACTTCAGACCTTGATGACTCACTCTTTAAATCAGCGGAAAGATTTGTATAACTGGTTGGAAAAAACAGAAAAACCGCGATAAAAATTAAAACTAACTTCTTAAGCATAATAATTCATAATAAATAAGATATTTTTTCTACGTCGATCAACGAAGAAAGTTAATTTATTATTGCAAAATAAAACCATTTATTCGCAATTACGCCTTCAACATTGTTCCAAATCGGGCCACAGACACAAGTTTTTCATTTTTGTTAAAAATTCATAACATACTTACTAAAACCATTATATGGGTAATTATAAAAACAACAGGCATTTCCAAACTGAAATACTGCTTTATTAGTTCGTGACCCGTAAAAATCGAACATTCTGCACCAACCATCTATTTATAAATTACCTATGTTTGCATTTTAAAACCAAAATAAGGGCTCATGAAAATTCTTCTGCTCACTCCGCCATTGACGCAACTTAACACCCCTTACCCGGCAACACCTTATCTAAAGGGGTTTCTTGTTGCTGAAGGGCACCAAGTGATGCAGGCTGATTTGGGTATTGAACTGGTTAATAGAATTTTTTCACGTCAGGGATTGACCGATATTTTTAACAGTGTGATTGTTAATGCTAAAACGCCTCGTCCAATTCGCCAAATCCTTATCAATCAACACCTATATATTGACACCATTGATGCTGTGATTCGTTTTCTGCAAGGAAAAGAGCCCACTCTTGCTACCCGAATCTGTAATGCTGACTGGTTACCGCAAAGCGAACGGTTTAATAATATGGTCGATCCCGATTGGGCTTTTGGGGCCCTTGGTAATACAGAAATGGCCAAGCACATGGCAACCCTTTACATCGAAGATCTGGCAGATTTCATAAAACAAACCATAAGCCCTCATTTTGAACTGAGCCGCTACGCAGAACATCTTTGCATACAATTGCCCCAACTAGAACCTCTGCTGACAGCTATTAATCAACCCGACACTATACTGGAGCAATGGTTAACAAATTTGCTGGATGAAAAGATGAAAATTTTTAATCCCCAAATGGTCTGTTTCACCATTCCTTTTCCTGGCAATCTGCTGAGCGCCTTCCGGTGCAGCCAGTTTATCCGTCACAATTTCCCTGATGTAACAGTAGTTTGGGGAGGTGGATATGTCAATACCGAACTACGACAATTGAGTGACAGCCGCGTTTTCAACTTCGCACATTTTATTTTGCTTGACGATGGTGAACCTTCGTTGCGGGCTTTGATAAACCACATAAATGGTGGTGGTGCTTCAAATTTGTGCCAGACATATTACCTCGATACCAAAGGCAAGCTGATTTTTGTTCCAGGAGATGCAAAACATACTATTCCCTTTTCTCAGGTCCCACCGCCCGATTATTCCGATTTACTCCTTGATAAGTATATTTCACTTATAGAGGTTGCTAACCCGATGCATAAATTGTGGAGCGATGGCAGATGGAATAAACTAACCCTGGCACATGGATGTTACTGGGCCAAATGTGCATTTTGTGATACTTCATTGCCTTATATTAGCTGTTACGAAGCTCTACCAGCCATTCAGCTGTGCAATTACATCGAAAGCATCATACAGCAAACAGGCTGCACCGGATTTCATTTCACCGATGAAGCCGCTCCTCCACGACTGTTACGCGAATTATCAGAAGAAATAATTCGTAGAAAGCTCATCATCAGCTGGTGGACCAACATCAGGTTCGAAAAAACATTTACTGCCAACCTGTGCAATTTGATGGCCCGTGCCGGGTGTATTGCTTTAGCAGGAGGCATAGAAGTAGCATCAAATCGGCTTCTTAAACTCATTAATAAAGGAGTAACTGTTGAACAAGCATTTGAAACGGCTAAAAACCTGACAGAAAACGGCATCATGGTACATGCTTACCTGATGTATGGCTTTCCCTCTCAGACACAAACCGAGACGCTTGAGGGACTAGAAACAGTTCGTCAGATGTTTGAAAAAGGTGCAATACAATCGGCTTTCTGGCATCGGTATGCTATGACAATTCACAGCCCATCGGGGATAAATCCCAAACAGTACGGTGCTGATTGGTTACCAAATAAGAAAAACCCCTTTGCCAACAATGAAATTTTCTTTACCGATAATCAAAACACTAATCTCGACAAACTGGGCGAGGTGTTGCGCAAAGCAACTTACAATTACATGCATGGCTTATGTCTTGATTGGCCTGTAAAAAGATGGCTTAATGATTTGAATAACTGAAATTAACATTATATTAAGCACAAAAAAAGCATGTTGCCACTGTTAACCATATTGTTATCATCAATAGTAATCGCATTATCGGGTGCTATGATGCCGGGTCCACTGCTCACAATTACCATCAGCGAAAGCACGCGACGAGGGCCAATGACAGGACCTTTATTAATTTTGGGTCATGCCATTCTGGAGTTAATACTAATAACTGCATTACTGATGGGTCTTGGACCTGTGTTGAAAAACGAACTGTTTTTTATAATAATCGCTTTGATTGGAGGCATAATCATGTTCTGGATGGCGTGGGGCATGTTCCGTTCATTACCATCATTGTCGGTTAATACAGATATTCAAACAAAGCAAAAAAACAATCTCTTATTATCAGGAGCCTTGCTAAGTTTGGCCAATCCATACTGGATTATTTGGTGGGCTACCATTGGCATTGGCTACATAGTTTATTCAGAAAAGCTTGGATTATGGGGAGTCATTTTCTTTTTCATTGGTCATATTACCGGTGATTTCATCTGGTATTCGGCCATCTCTATTGCTGTGAGTAAAGGAAAAAAACTATTTACCAACAAAACATACCGCATTCTTATTGGCGTTTGTGGATCTTTTTTGGTTGGATTTGCAATTTACCTGATGTTTACAGCGTTAATAAAAATGATTTAACAGCTATATAAACCCCTGATCAGGAAATATCCCTTAAGTTTTAATCTATCTACAATCTACTGTTCCAGAGTTACAAATGAAATATTCTTTCCAGGCCTTGTGTTTTGGTGAGCCGATAATGAACAAACAAAAGAACAGCTGCCACAGGCAACACGCAAACAATAACAATTACACTCCAATAGAGCTGAACAGATCCTGTTTTATAGAGCGACAAAATTGCATCGATGCCCAGACAGTAGCATGCAACTGCCACTAAACCAAAACTAATTAAATTAATGCCCTTGTATTTCGACTTAGCAATAACCAATAAAAATAAGCCAGCAACCAGGTTCCCCATAAGAAGAAGAGGTATAGCTAAAGAGACAGACCATGAAATACCGCCAGTAAAATTATCGATCAGCAGCAAACAAGCGCAAGAGGCTACCATGCTTATGATTATTTTTATGCTAGCACCTTTTTTCAAAAAGGCAAACGACGAGATATAGGAAAAACCGATCAGACTAATAGCTACAGGATATTGTGACCATGTAATGTTTTTACTAAGTATTAGATCAATAAAAAAAACTACAACAACAATTGAAAGAATAGTAATAGATACAATTTCCCAAATAATTTTTTTCTGAGGTTCGGTCATCTCTTTAGTTGCGTTCAAATAATGCTGTCGTTTAACCGTTGATGAAGCATCAGGGTAACCGACAGTTCCATTATTGACGATTTCATTACATAATGGACAGCG
>CAZSQG010000072.1:0-10499 GCA_964608615.1 uncultured Marinilabiliaceae bacterium | reverse complement strand
TACCAGTTCATTATTATATCCAACTACTCCGCAATTGTTTTTTAAGTACTTATTGGGTGGCGGCGGAATAAATATAAACTTTTTGATTTGCTCACCATATGGTGAAGGAAAAACGGCTTTACCATAGTTTGTCAGCACTCCACTATGCAGCTTTGCACCACGGGCATATAATCTGGAAAGCATCATTGATTTAAAAAACAAAGGCATACCTCGTACCAAAAAGTTCTTCTCACCACCAACATTTCGCGAAATGGTTTTATTAATAAGCTTTTTATCTGTTTCCAACGAAATCTGGTGATACACCGTTTTTGTTATTTCTTCAAACGTGTACTTTCCAAGCCGCAAATCAATGCCCGGCTGAACAAACAATGAAAAATTGCGCATGGTACCGGTAGGGAAAATTCTTCTTAAATTTATGGGTACCTGAATTCGTATAATCTTATTGACTTTCCGCTTTTTAAAAGGCGACAACTGCTCATAGATTTCCTGCAATGAAAACATATATACAGCTACTAAATAATCAGTAAGACTTACACCCTGTTCCTTTGCTTTTTCAATAATAATATCTAATGGAATTATGGCTGTTATTAAACGAAACCCTGGTTTTGACTTTAATGAAAATGGGAGATGAAAAGCACCGGGCAGCTTTAAAACAGGCGACTTAATTTTTTTAAAATACCTATTATAGGCATCCTCAAACTCATCCTCACTAATTTGAGGCTTTGGCTCTACTATCTGACTTTCTTCGGCTTGCTCTAACCGACACTTATCGAGATAACTAATAAGAAGCGTTTTCAGGAACTCAAATGCTCCGGCTCCATCAGTAATAATATGCGAAAATTCCACATTAATCCTGTTACCCTTAACCAAGACCCTTAACATAAGTTCATCCTTACCAAATGTGCGACAAGGCATAGTAATATCAGGTTCAATTATTAGTGAGTGGTCGTTGTATTCAAGGTAGTACCAAAAAAAACCAGTTTTGAGCCTTACCTTAAAATATGGGAATCTGGCTTCTACAGTTTTAAGTGCTTCAATAAGCTTTTGGATTCGTACCGGCTTATATAATTCAGCCGTGATTCTGAACACAGTAGTCAACTCCTTATCTATTACAGCAGGATATAATTTGGCTGCGTTGTCAAGGCGAAGCCAGAAATTTCCAGAAAGTAAATTAGTCATATCGCCTTAGTAATACCGGCAAGTTACGAATATTTACCCTGGCATACTACATAAAATTACACCCGCAGCAATTTTGCGGCCTTTGCTTTGTTTTTATTACAAAAAGACACAATCAGGAAATAAGCACAACAAAACGTGAAAAACAGCTAGAAAATGATTGAACGAGAGTATATGAAACAGATTTGTACTGCAACCAAAATGTCAATAAAAAACTAATAATTATCCTTATCGTTTCTTCTTCCCTTTTTTCTTGCCCGGTAATGAATCAAGGTGCAGTTGCTCATTTATCAGCGATTGCCAGTCGTGATCGGCAGCAGGTGACAAATCAACAGTTGCTTCGTATTCATTTTGGCTCATTGAAATAACAGAAACCGGTTTATCGAGAAAGTCTTCAATATCGTTCAGAACCTCCTTTTCTTCCGTGCTACAGAAAGAAATAGCTGTTCCCTTTTGGACACCACGACCAGTACGGCCTACACGGTGCACATAATTCTCAGGCACATCGGGCAAATCATAATTAACAACATACTCCACATTGGGTATATCAATACCACGAGCACTAACATCAGTTGCAATAAGCACTTTGCATTCCCCGTCTTTAAACCGTTTCATTACCTGATTACGTTCTTTCTGGTCTTTATCACTGTGAATAGTCATACTTTCCAACCCCACACGCTCAAGAGCCTTATTTACACGTTCGGCGCGAACTTTAGTGCGCACAAAAACCAGAATTTTACTTTCCGGATGCTCTTTGATTATATGTTCCAGAAAAAATCTTTTGTCGTCCATCTCAACATAAGCCACCGAGTGTTCGATATTTTTTGAAACCGGATCCTTAGGTGAAATCTGAATACGAACGGCGTGTTGAACCAGGCCATAGGCCAAATCCTTTATGTTTGTATTGATAGTAGCTGAAAAGAATAAGGTTTGACGGCGTTTAGGAAGTCGTTTTATCAGTTGCTGCATATCCGAAATAAAGCCCAGTTCAAGCATATGATCGGCTTCATCGAGCACCAACAATTCAACACCTTTAAAAGAAATAAATCCCTGACTGGCCAAATCGAACATACGACCAGGTGTTGCCACCAATACATCCACACCATTTTTCAAACGTTCGATTTGCGGCTCCTGTTCAGTTCCGCCAAACAAACCCAACACCTGTAATCCAGTGCCTTTAACTAATTCATTAAAAACACCAGCCACCTGAATGGCCAGTTCATGCGTTGGCACCATTACCACACAGCGAACAGAGTACTGATCGTTAACACCTCGGCGGGTGCTTAAGAGCTGAATAATAGGAATGGCAAAGGCCGCAGTTTTTCCAGTTCCGGTTTGGGCTATGGCCAATATATCTTCCCCCCGTAAAATTTGAGGAATGCATTTATACTGAATATCTGTTGGCTTCTTAAAGCCCAGACCTTCAAGGTTCTTTTTTAGCTGGGGGATAAAACTGTATTTTTCGAATCTCATAATTTACGAAGGAACTAGACTTGACAAAGATAAACCAAAACACAAAGATAGGTTAAAAGGGCGATTAACATGCTAAGTGAACTTTGAGTTTTTTCCTTTCCTTCTTTTACTTTAAAAAGGCATTAAGAATAATGTTACAGACTATGTGAATATGGTTGAAGATTAAAATTTTCACTCTTTCCACAGGCTTTGCCCCATGTTACACTACTTATGACCATTTAGAGCATATAAATCGAATTAAATTTAGATAGTAGTAAATCAGTATAACCTTACAAACAAGACAATAATGGACCAAAAACAAAAAAGAGAATTACCAGGATTCAGGTATTGAACAGGAGGCAACCAATCAATCCTTAATCCGGTAATTCTCTCGTTCTCATATTGACAAGCAACAATAATAAAAACAAATATTTATCCAGAATCCGAATCACTTTTGATCCGAATTAACATTATTTTGCTTTAACCAATATGATTATTTCATATTTTCCATCTCTTCACGACTCCATTTAACGATAACCGACTTTTTAAAAACTGAGCAAGCTGTAAATACACCTAGTGCTCCATTACTAATATTTCCCGGTACATTTGCAGGAATAGTTGAAAAAAGCGGATTTTTAGGCGATGTTTCTTCTTGAGCAGCTACAAGAAAATCATAATAATTCTCATCAATCATATAGGATTCAACTGTTAACACATCACCAGCCTGAAGATCTTCATCCCTATCTTCATAATCGAGTTCAAAAAGCCATACTCCGTCGATATAATTACCATCAAAATATTCATCATTAGTAACCGACATCTCAGCATATTCTTCAGTTATCAACCTACCATTACGTAATAATGTAAACAGGTAAAAATTTTCTTCAGCTGGATCCTGAGCATAAAGCAACACCTTCCATAAGTCAAATTGAGTTGTATAATCAACTTCTAAATAATCAACAATTAAAACAGGATGCAAATAGCTCTCGGCACTAAACACCTCATCTTTAGTAATACCGGCAACATCAACTCCAGTTATTTCAAGAGTATAAAGATGATTCTGTTTCCCAAAATAATCAGCAGAGGTATAATATTTCCCCGGGGCAGTTTCGCTCTCTACTAGTTCAAAAGTCTCATCGCCATCTGAAATTGTAACTTTAGCTCCTGACACCCTCACCGCAGGCTTATTATAAAAATAATCACTCGACAAACTTAGAGAGACACAATGTGCCATAGTATCAGTAGTAATCATTCCGTCAACAACAAGACGTGCAGGGGAAGAATCCAGATTAAGGGTTATCTCTTCCTCGTCACATCCTGAAAATAAAATAACAGAAGAAAACAGAATAATGTTAAAATATTTAATATTCAAAAATTTCATAGCTATCAGAATTTAAAGTTATAGGTCACAGAAGTCACTAATGAAAAAAGAGACGTTTTCATTGCTTTGGTCCGATATTTATCATTTTCATCCTGCTCGAAATAAATGGACCACGCATTTTTTCGTCCATAGGCATTATAAGCCGAAAAAACCCACTCACCTTTCCATTTGCGCCCTGGCTTTTCTTTTTTTCTAACTGTACACGACAAATCTAAACGATGATAATCAGGCATTCTTTGTGAGTTTCTATCAGAATA
Organism: uncultured Marinilabiliaceae bacterium; assembly: GCA_964608615.1. Lineage (GTDB taxonomy): Bacteria > Bacteroidota > Bacteroidia > Bacteroidales > Marinilabiliaceae > CALEUX01. The sequence goes on along the minus strand of CAZSQG010000072.1, from coordinate 6,233 downwards.
GATTGGTATTATATTATTTCCTGATTCAAAGCGGCCCACAGGAAATGTTACAGCACCTCCGGTATAATAAACCCAGTTACCCGACAAAGTAATCCTGCTACTGGCCTTATAACTTGCAACAATTGAGCAATCATAGGTATGGTCATATGGAGAAAAATACCAATTATTATTGTTTACGCCATCAATTTTTCGTTTTGAGACACTCCATGTATTACTAACCCACCCGTTCCATTTTCCATAATTGAACTTTGTTAAAAATTCAACCCCATAAGCATACGATTTTCCAAAGCGTAATTCGCCTTCAAGGTATTCGTTTAACAAAAGCTCAGCATAATCCTTAAAGTCAATTGAGTTCTTCATTTTTTTATAAAACCCTTCAATTCCAACGTCAAAAGAATTATTCATAAACTGTTTGAATACTCCAACCGAAAATTGGTCACTTGACTGAGGCTTTACATTTGGAGAACAGGGAAACCAAACATCCAGTGGAGTTCCAGAGGTTGAATTACTGGCAAGGTGCAAATACTGGTATGTTCTTGAATAACTTGCCTTAACAGACATTTCAGGAGTTAAAAGGTATGTTATTCCAGCTCTGGGTTCAAATCCCCAATAGGTATTTATCGATTCACCTTTCTTGTAATACTTGGTACCGGTCACTTTATATTCCTGATCATAGCTCTGAATTTCACCTTTACCTACATTCTCAAACGCAGATACTCTTAATCCATATCGCACATTAAATCGACTGGATATTTTTTGTGTATTTTCGGCATAAAAAGCATATTCGCGCGAATAACTTCTCGGTAATTTTATCTCGTTAAACATTGAAGAATTACTTGTTCCCTTAACCCATCCTGGCAAAATATTATGAAACATTACCTGACCACCAAAAGTTATGGAATTACTTGAGTTGGGATAAAAATTAAAATCTAATTTAACACAATGATCCTTCATATTTGAGGTCCAGTCAAAGCCGCTAGCTTCATCATCAGAATTGCCAAGAAAATAATCGTAATTACTACTAACATACGACAAATTCCCAAACAAACGAGAAGAAAAAACATGGTTCCATCTGAAAGTACATGTCTGATTGCCATAGTCAATTCTTGAAAGATTATTATCAAAAACATCCCTTCCCAAATAGCCACTTAAATAAACCCTGTCTTTATCGCTAAACGTATGACTGAGTTTTAAATTCAAATCATAAAAAAACAACTTGTTATTCTTTATACTCTCATCACTGGACAATGGAAAAAATAAATCGGCATAAGTTCGACGGCCAGAAACCACGAATGTTGTTTTATCAGAGAAAACAGGTCCTTCAATAGTGAACCTTGAAGCAATTGTTCCAATACCACCAGTTCCTTTAAACTCTTTTGAATTGCCATCCTTCATGCGTACATCAAGCAATGATGCCAAACGTCCACCACTTCGGGCTGGCATATCACCTTTATAAAGACTAACATCTTTTACTACGTCATTATTAAAAACCGAGAAGAAGCCCATTAAATGCCCTGCATTATACACAACAGCTTCATCAAGCAATATCATATTCTGATCGGGATTACCTCCCCTAACACTAAATCCGCTTGACCCCTCGCTGGCAGCCTGAACACCCGGCATCAACTGGATAACTTTAATTGCATCTACTTCACCCATTAATACTGGAACTTCTCTAATTGCACTTGCCTGAATCTTTTGAACTCCCATCATTGGATCTTCAATTCGCGTTTGCGACTGGTTTCCAACAATTTTCACTTCGTTTAGGCTGGTTGACGCATCTTCTAACTCAACATTCAGTGTAACATCAGTTGAAACAGACACTTTTTTCTCGATTGATTTATAACCGATAAATTTAAATACCAATGTTTGTTCGCCCGGTGCAACGGTGAGACTGTAAAACCCATACAAATTAGTGGTAGTACCCTCCTTAAGATCCACATTATAGACTGTAGCACCAATCATTAATTCACCCGATTTAGCATCTCTGATATATCCGGAAACCACTGGTAAACGTTCAGCAACTTCAGGTTCCTTTGCTTCAGAAACCAGACCTGCCAACAGCAATAAAACATAAACATACCTTCTCATCTTTAGATATTTAGCAAATTATTCATTTGTTTTCTATAAGCAATAAAATTCCCTTCCGTAATTCGTTATTATTAAAATAACAAATCCAGAATAATACGATAACCCGAATATTTTGATCATTTTGTTATAATAATCACCCTCAACCAAAACAACAGATCATCAATAAGTCAGTAAAGAATAATGGTTTAGAAAAAAGCAAGATAACATAGAGGTAAAGAATACCCTGATCACCCCATAAAGGGGAATTCAAAGATTTATTTCATCAAGATTGTTATTTCTAAAAATCAAGTTTCGTACGAAAACTCAGTTTACTAGAATTTTCCAAATTTCATAATTAATCCAACATTAAAACTTCTAAGAAGGTCGGAAGGCGCAATTGATTCACCGGCAAAGTCTCTTGGAAATACCCCTTCTTTATATTTTAATTTAACATCGCTGGTAAACCTATAACTACCTACGACAGCCATGCGCATCCATTTCAGAAAGTTAAATTCAACCTCAACTCCTGGTTCAAACACAAAGAAACCATAACTGTCTTCATCCACATTTTGATAATCATAATTGTCATTATAATCGCCCCAATGTTTCAAATATCCGATGCCACCGCCTCCTATAAGCATTGGGAACGATATATGAACAGGACTATTCCCATTAATGATAGGCTCAATGAATATACCTCCATAACCACCGGCAAATTCATAATCATTATCAAGATTACTGTCGTAACGTGGGCTGCTAATAAATCCTTTGCCACCTAATCCAAGCGCCAACTTGTGGTTAATTACTACCGCACCCCTGGCTCCTAAATAAACAGCATCAAGGCTACTAATGCTTGTATATCCAACTTCAAGAGCACCGTATCCGCCCAGAGATTTTACTTCCGGACCACTGAAAACAGTTCTCATTTGTTGTACTTTTTCAGCTTCCTGACCAACAACAATTGCTCCTAAAAAGAACATAGATAATATTGTTGTGCAAATCTTCTTCATTTGTATAAATTTTATTAATGGTTTAATCATTCTATTTTTGATAAAGGTTCTTTAAAATACCACTGCTATACCCAATGTGATATAATTATTAACTCTGAAGTAATCAGGTCCCATAAACTCAAAATTGAGATTATAATCAATATTCAAAGTAAAAGGATGTTTCAAAAATCTGTATTCCAAGCCTGAACAACCATCAAAACCAGGCGCCACAAAAGAACGGTTATATTTCCGGGCAGGATCAAATGGTCTGAATGGATTATAAACAGAATAGGAGTCGTAAGTTGAAACATGGGTGCCAAAACCATAACACACAAACCATTTATCTGACTTATGGGGAAAAGCCGGCTGCTGAAAAACCCTTAATACCGTAAGGTTGTACCCATTTCTATTTTTAGCAAAAACAAACTCATAACCCTTTTCAAAATCGGTAAGTCTTTTGTACGAAACGCCAAATCCTGATAATGGTTTAACTTTAACAGAATGATTATAATCCTGAGCCTCTGTTATAAAAAAAAGAAACAACAACGTTAAGAGTAAAATAAATTTGATGCTAACCACCTTCATTTTTAATCATTTTTTAATAAAGACAACAGTTTGCTTTCAAGGTTGCATTACCTATGATCAATTTTCAATTCTCCATCTAAAATATTTATTTTTACCTTATCATCAGGCATTTTCTTCCTATAAATAAAACGAACTGGTTGTTTTGCAATAATTTCACGATAATTGGAACTTTCAGCTTTCAGCTCCTGCGGAATAACCACTGTTCTGTTTGCCTTGATAAGAGCAGTAAATGAAGTTGGGGTAATAAACTGAAGGTTAACATCGCATGTTTGACTAATAACATCCAACCCCTTAAAACCAGCCGCAACAGACAATTTTTCCAGACGTCCGTAGGTCATTTTAAGTTTTCCATATTCTTGCAGATTCAAACAATTCACATTTGAAAAATAAGTTTCCGCTTCAAGGTACTTTATATTGGTAAGATTTATGCGATCGCGACGAGATGATATTTTGAAATGATCAGCATCTTTAACCTCAATTTCAGATGAACGACCATCAATGGTTAAAAACTCCGAATCGTCACATACAAAATTTTCAAAATTCAGAAAAATATTACCTTGACGGATAGATCCAAACTCTGCATTCCCAAAAGCCAGATTCATCTCGGCCAGTCCACTAAGATTGCGCGCCTGAAGATTACCATTAGATAAATCAATCTTAACATGTCCTGACAATGATGGCAAAACAATATCACCATACTTATTAGTAATATCAATATGAACATCAGAAGGAACCATAATCTGATAATCAATTTTAGTACTTGGCCTGGCATTTGAGAAATTACCGGCCTCTTTTACATCCTGAATAAAAGTAGTGTGCCGACTACCTATTACTGACTCAACCCACACCTGTCCCTGACCTTCGCGAAAACGGATATCAATACTCTCTACCAAACGTTTAAGTTTTTCAGCCGATCTTTCAGTTATTTTGCGAAAAACAGAAATCTTTACTGAATCTTTATTCCAGGTTGAAACCATCACCGACCCGTATTTATTGTTAACAGTTACACTGTAACTGCGGGTAGCTTTGAATGTTTTTTCAGTTTGCCAGTTGTCTTCATACATCTGGGCTATGGTTAATTGATTAATAACCATAAAACCCAAAATGAGTATTATTATTCTATAATTCATAAAGCACAATGTTTTCATTGTTTGCCTCTTTCTGTTCAACAAAACTCAAAATTTGTTCAAGAATATCCAATTTGAGCCTGTAATTCTGAATCATTGCCGCTAATACTTCGGCATTATCCACATTATCTTTTAAATCGTTCTTTAGTTGTACCAACACCTCATCGAGTTCAGCCAAATCCATTTCAACACCTTCTCTTATTTCCGGCTGATTGGAAGTAAGTTCAAAGACCTCATTGCTTTTAGCTTGAATCTCCTGCTCATAAAAAAAGGCTGCTTCCTTAACCTCTTGATCCAATGGTGTGAATTGAGCCATATGCTCATCCTTTATTGGTGATTTAGCAAAAAACATTTGCCATCCAATTGATACAGTAATAAGAATAACTACAGCAGCAGCTATTCGTTTGAAAAACAAAACAGGCTGTCTTCTCACGGCTAGTTTAACCTCCGGAGATTTTTCGGCAATACGATTCCACAAATCCGGTGAAGGAAAGTGAGAGTCAAAAGCCTCCCTGTTTTGTTCGATAAATCTTTCCAAAGACTGGTGCATATCCTTATTAATTACTTCTAGTTCCAAACTGTGTTCCAACACGCATAATCTCCACTATTTTTTTTCGTGCTCTCATTAACTGAGTTTTTGAGGTCGATTCGGAGATACCAAGTATGCAAGCAATTTCCTCATGATCATAACCTTCAAGCATATAAAGCGAAAATACTACCCTATACCCATCAGGCAATAAGCCCATCGCATGTTTTATTCTTTCCACCGACAACTCAAAGCAGGTGTTGTCAGACTCAACTTCATCTGCCACCTCTTCTGAAAAGGGTTGGTCACGATATTCCAACTGTACTTTTCGTCGTCTTAGTTCGTTGATACACTTATTAATTGTGATTCTTTTCAGCCAGGCTCCAAATGTTGATTCAAATCTGAAAGTATTCAACCGACTAAAGGCTTCGATAAAAATCTCCTGAAGCATATCTTCGGCATCAGTGGTATTATTCATCATCCGACAACAAATATTAAACATCGATTTGCTATACAAACGGTATAATTCTTTCATGGCCAATGAATTTCCATTCATGGCCTTCTCAATTATTACCTTGTGTATATCAATCTGTAATTCGGGCAAGGATTCTGGATTTTAAACTAATGACAAAATATATTCTTTCAGGTTGCACTAAAGTAATTCAATTTGATCTTTTTTTTATAGTAATCAGGAATATTCCTACCTCTCTTATGCGCGCAACCTTATTGTCATCCCATACGCAGTGAGGGTTCTAACCTTTAAGAAAACATATTATCTTTGGCGGTATTGCCTATAATATAACTTGAAATCATTTATAAATAGGTTTTTTGCTTGGCTAACAATGACAGGCTGCCGATTCATTGATAAATAGGCATTTCGTTGCGCTACCAATGACAGGTTCCCGATTTATTGATAAATAGATCCTTCGCTGCGCT
>CAZSQG010000071.1:0-22899 GCA_964608615.1 uncultured Marinilabiliaceae bacterium | reverse complement strand
TTCTGAATATTTGTTTTTTCTCATTTTTAAAGAAACTTTGAACCTTATAATCTTCGCTAACTAAGTTTAGTGCATTTTGACAACCAATCCATGTGTTTTTTTTTGAATCTTCGAAGATGAAATCCACACTGTTATAAGGTAAAGAAGAATTGGTTGTAGTCGACAGAAATGATATTTCGGGTAATTGTTTAGAGTTTTTTGTAACTTTTATGCATCCATTTTTATTGTCCCACAACCATATAGAACCATCGGCTGCTTCCAGATAACCTGTATAAGAAAGGGGTATAGCAGTATTTTTGTAATATAGGTCAATAAACGTTTCGGTTTTTGGATTGTAGCAGCTAAAAGTATTGTCGTATTTTCTTATCCATATTAATCCATCTTTATCTTCAAAAACACTTCTTACTCTGTGGTCCGATAAAGAGGTCTTTGTACCAATCTGGGGTTTGTATTTAATAAATCTCGAGCCATCATAACGATTCAGTCCATCTAAAGTTCCTGCCCAGATAAATCCACGGTGATCAGCAAGAATACTGCGTACTGTATTTTGTGAAAGTCCGTCTTGGGTACTAATTTGTTTAAACAGTAAAGATTCATCAGCTCCCGGAAAAGCAGATTGAATATTCATTACTAAAAATAAAAGCAACGTAAGCGATTTTCTCATAGGGTAAAAGGTGGTTTTTTGCTTATCTAAAAATACAAAGAAAAGGCCAGCTTTCTGACATTTTTTACAGGTTTTTGTATGATTATACAGGCCTTGTTTATGATAATTTATGCAATTTTATAGGACTTATGGGCTTTTTTATTTTCAACAATTAATATCTAAATATCAGGATATGATAAATAAATTTTTTGTTTTGCTTTTTATTACAGTTGGCATTTTAGTTTCATGTAATAAACCAGAGGATAAAGCATATCTTTTTACCTATTTTATGGGTAATGGAGAAGATGGATTACATCTGGCATACAGCTATGATGGTTTAAAATGGGATTCTTTGTTTACCGGAGAATCAGTTTTAAACCCCATGATTGGGAACGATCGTCTAATGCGCGATCCAAGCGTTGCACGTGGCAAAGATGGCACTTTTCACATGGTTTGGACATCGGGTTGGTGGGACAAGGGTATTGGTTATGCATCAACCAGAGACTTTATTCACTGGTCGGAACAAAAGTATATTCCTGTTATGGAATATGATACTGCAACGGTAAACACATGGGCTCCTGAAATTTTTTATGATGAAACTGATGACTTGTTTTATATTATCTGGGCATCTACAATAACCGGTAAATTCCCTGAAGTTGTAACAACTTCCAATGAAACTGGCCTTAATCACCGTCAATATTTTGTTACAACTCATGATTTTAGAGAGTTTAGTTGCACCGATATGTTTTTTGATCCTGGTTTTAGTGTAATTGATGGTACTATTATTAAAAAAGATGCTAAATATTGGTTTATCATTAAAAATGAAATGTCGGTTCCAAGCGAAAAAAACCTGCGCATTTCCTTTAGTGAAGATATTAAATCGGGTTTCCCTATTGACGTATCTGAGAATATCTCAGGCCACCAATGGGCCGAGGGGCCTACTCCTTTGTTGATTGGTGATTATGTTTATATTTACTTCGATAAATATCGTGATCGAAAATATGGAGCAATTCGATCAACTGATGGTTTGTACTGGGAAGATGTTTCTAATTTGATAAATTTCCCTAAAGGTACGCGCCATGGTACAGCTATTGAAGTCTCAAAATCGGTTATAGATGAGTTACTGGAAGCTGAGATAAAAAATTAATATTTGACGGGGAGAATTAACAATAAGTTGATATTCACCCCGTCAATAAGGAAGCCGTTTATGGTCACTAACCAAGATGTTTAAGTGACAAAAGAAAACCGCCTTATGATAAAAACTTTTTCCTCAAATCTTCAACTTCTTTGTCGCCGATTGGCTGAAGTTCACCCACGTGAACACCCATGGTAAGCGACATAGCTGAGAACTCAGCTACTTCTAACCGGTCGAAGGTTCCCAGCAGTTTATCTCCCGTAACAATAACCGAATCGTTTTCAATAATAACGGCCGGAGTATCTTTCGAAATGAGCTTCAAGATTGTTTCGTTACCCTTGAAGTGTGAACCGAAAGGTACGTTGGGAACATCTTGCAGGAAAATCCAGCTTTCGGGAATGGTGCGTACATCAAACTTCTCGCCGGTTACGCCAAACGCCATCAAATAAGGCGATTGCGTAAGAATAATGGAATTCACATTGGGATTGCGTTTGTATATCTCCTGATGTAACCATGTAGCACGACTGGGTAATTTACCGGCTTCCCTATTACCATCTTTAATCTGAACAATGTCATCGGTAGTTAAATCCCAGCGTAATTTGTCGGTTGGGGTAATTAAAAAGTCATTACCTCTCCATCGGCACGAAACAGTACCGTATGAGCTAATCATCATTCCCTGTTGGCATGCACGGCGAACTATACGGGTAATTTCTTCGCGAATTGCACGCTCATCCGATGGATGTTCAACATCGACCATCTCGGGCAGTAGCCGGGGAATCTGGTCCTCAAAGGCATCGATATCGGCATCGCTTAAACGGCGAGCCTTACCAATAGTTTTTGCATTGATAATGGTACGCGCACAAAATTCCAATGTTTCGAATCGCTGAAAAGCATCTCTTAGATCACTTCCTCCAACAACTGTTCCGTGGTTCTCCATGATAACCGCTTTATAACTTTTGGCAAACTCAACAGCAATGCTTTTGCCAAGCTCTTCACTTCCTGGTAATGCATAAGGTGCGTAACCAATTGGGCCGCAAACATATTTTGCCTGAGGAATAACATTGGTATCAGGTATTGTACGTGCAATACTGAATGATACCAGTGCGGGTGGATGAGCATGGATAACAGCCTTTAAATCGGGTCGAATCCCGAAGATAGCCTTGTGGAAGGGATACTCCGAAGAAGGTTTGTGAGGACCGATAATAGTTCCATCTTTTTTAACGCACATAATATCTTCTTCGCGCAATGAGCCCTTATCGACTCCCGAGGGCGTAATCCAGATATCTCCGCATTCGTCGATAATAGAAATGTTGCCACCCGATGTGGTGGTCAATCCCCTGCGATAAATCCGGCTAATGATCATCACAATCTGTTCGCGGGGGTGCATCAAATTAACATCCAATTTTTCCATTATAATTATGTCAGTAAAATATATGAAGATGAACAAACAACAGAGTTTTGTTTTATTGAATCTGTTTGCCTGTTATAAACTTCTCAGAATCCTTTCCATTCGGCTAACCCTAAATCTATCACGGGTTTTGCTCCTGGCATCACTTTATCTAAAATAACCAATGCAGCGCCCAATGCACTGGAGTTGTCAAATTCTGATGTAAAAAGACGTTTATCAGGAAGGAAATTCGCCAGTAAACGTAAGAAAATCCCGTTACGGGCAAAGCCTCCTGAAACAAAAATATTTTTAACACCATCATTTGAATCGCTTATCAGTTGAATTGAGGATAGGCATTCAACTGTTAAGTCGTACATAAAACGATGGTATGCTTCTTTAAAAGATGAGAACTGCGATAACTCAACGGTTTTGTCAATATAATCTTCCGGAATTCCATCTGCAAAAAAACACTTTTTATTTTTGCCCTGTTTCAGCATCCCGATTATTCTCGTTTTGTCGACAGTTACTTTTTTATAGGCATTAGCAGGAACACCAAAATGTTCAATCATTCGTTGAACATTTACATCGTGTATATGCCCCATAAACAGACGAGACGATTTAACAGGTTTTTGATTAACGCTCATATAACAAAGACAATCACGTTTTAACTCCCCGGCGGTTAAAGGAGAATGGTTAAATGGGTTCATATTAATGCACCATGTTCCTGTAGATATTAAAAGGAATTTTTCGTTGCATCCCTGAAAGTAGGGTACTAATGATGAAGAGCTGTCATGAATTCCTATACCTACAGGTATGGTACGTGTACCTATTTTAACATCGAATGTTTGTGAATTGGCTGTTGGTGCCGGCAAGGTAAATCCTTCGTTGCTCAACCATTGGTGATATCTCATTTTATCAAAGTCCCACATGAAAGTGTGGCAGCCTATTGAGGTAAACTCGGTTGTTGCTTGCCTGGTAAGCAAAAACGACAAATACTGAGGAAAATGTAAAATGTGCTTAGCTTTCTTCAATATATCCGGATGTTTATCTTTCATCCATAACAGCTGAATAGCTGAGTTAAGCATAACACCCAATGCGGGGCTTGCTGTTTGACGACAAAACTCAGCCTCCCCTCCAAACAGGGAGTAAAGAGAACATGCGTATTTCTCCCCAACGGGTTTTAGATAGTTGTAAATGGGTGTTAAACGATGGTTCTGAGCATCCACAAATGCCAATGATGCTCCGTAGGTTGAGAAATTTACACCCATCAAAAGAAATTTATCGTCGTTAACAATTTCTTCGAGAGCAGATTTTATCCAACATTCAATTTTATCTATATCGTCGCATTCAAAATTATCCTCGTCAACGGTGGTTGGAAATTTCTCTTCATGCTGGAAAACAACTTCGGCTTTTTCGTTGAAGAGCAATAACTTTTTATTGGTTTTTCCAATATCAAATATGGCAACGACTTTTTCCATTATTTTCTTTTTAACACTGAGACCCCAAATTTCAAGACTCCCTGGAGTCTTGGGTCTTTCGGTGTGCCCCAGCATCTTTATGTTTTATTAAACTATCGTTTTAGAAGAACTTCAGTCTCATACTTCTGGATTTCAGCAATAAAATCACCACCGGCAGGTACGTTGTTCACCAGACAATAATAATCCCAAACGGCTCCATAGGCTCGGGTTTTTAAAAGCTCCAGTAGGGCCAGGCGTTCAAAACATTTACCGGCTTCTTCATATTTCTTAATCATGTTAGTTGGTTCCAGCATGGCAAACATAAATGCCTGCTGGGTAGCACGGGTGCCAACAACATATGCGCCAACCCGGTTAAGTGAAGCATCAAAGTAATCGAGTCCTATATTAACACGGTTAAGAAAATTACCGCGTATGATTTCGGATGCAATAAGCTGTATTTCATCGTTTAAAGTCACCACATGGTCGGAATCCCAACGGATGGGTCGGGTTACATGCAACAACAACTCATCAACAAACTGAAGTACGGCTGAGATTTTATCGCCAATCTGCTCAGTTGGATGAAAATGGCCATTATCAAGACAAATTAGTTTATTATTTTTAACGGCATAGCCCAGATAAAAATCATGCGATCCAACAGTCATGGCCTCTGCTCCAATCCCAAATAACTTGCTTTCTATGGCATCCTTCATTTGAGTTTTAGGGTATTCTTTGGCAAAGGCTTCGTCGAGTGATTTCTTGAGTAATGCACGATGACCGTTACGGTCAACAGGCACGTCTTTTGAACCATCGGGAATCCAGGTGTTGTGAACACATGGGGAGCCTAATTGCTTACCCATTTCGGCCGATATGGCACGGCAACGTTTAACGTGTTCTACCCAAAATTTACGAATGTCTTCATTTTTGCTTGAAAGCGTGAAGCCTGCATCAGCTTTGGGATGCGAAAAGCAGGTTGCATTAAAATCCAGCCCCATTTTCCTTTCTTTGGCCCAATCAATCCAACCTTGAAAGTGTTCCACTCCAATCTGATCACGATCAACCAGCTTGCCTCCAAATTCGCCATAAATGGCATGAAGGTTTAAACGCTGTTTTCCCGGTAAAAGCGTTAATACTTTATCCAGATCTTGTCTCATTTCGACAATGCTTTTAGCTTTTCCAGGATAGTTACCGGTTACCTGAATACCGCCTCCACCAAGTTCAGCACCCGGTTTTTCAAAACCACCCACATCATCAGTTTGCCAGCAGTGAAGACTGATAGTAACCTGATCCATGCGCTTGATAACGGCATCGGTATTTATACCCAACTCTGCATATTGTTCTTTCGCCAGTTGGTATGCTTTTTCTATTATTTCTTTTTTCATATATCTATAATTTTTTTTAATGGTCAAATAGCCTCCCGTCTTTTGGACGGGACTTTGTCGCCCAATAAAGCGGGGGAACTCGCCAGATAATTCCCCTGTGTGAGGAAACTTACTCATGGCTCGTTTCATTTTAATGCTTTAATGATTGGTTATAACACCTAATACTATTAAGCTGTGGTTACTGATAATGAATTGCCAAGTGCAACAATAAATACCGACATTAATATAACGCCGATACCCACAATAATTGTGGTTAGTGTTTTTTTGGATACGCCTTTCCACTCATTCCGATAAAATCCCCACATATTGGAAGTTAAAATGATGGTTGACATGTGTAAAATCCAGGAACTGGATCCATTACCAAGTTTGCTTTCGCCCATTCCATAGAAGAAAAACTGTAGAAACCAAGTTGTTCCTGCCAGGGCCGAAAACAGGTAGTTCCGAACCAATGGTGCTTTCAGATTGCCATAGTCACCAAATGATTTGTTTTTGAAATTAAGGTACATACACCATAAGAGGTTAGTGGTTAGTCCACCCCAAAGTATTACAACAAAAATGACATTGTTCTGGAATAACCTGCTGGATCCTTCAAAGAGCAGATCGCTTTTTGTTACAGCCACAGCCGCCATTGATTTACCGGCTTCAATCCCAAAGTTAAAGAATGAACTGAGAATACCTGATATAATGGCTACAATCAAACCTTTACCCAAAGCAAATTCTTTAACGGAGGCCGATTTTTGTTCAGCCGATAATTCACCTTCTTTGAGCATACCTGCACGACCCGATATGGCAATTCCTATCAGACAAACCAGAACTCCCACCAGAACCAACAATCCACCAGTGTTTCCGAGCATATCGGTAAATGAAGTTTTACCTGTTGTTGGAACCAGGTTGTAGTAAATGGGAGGAACCAATGCTCCGAATGCTGAGCAGAAACCTAAAACCACAGAGTTTCCAAGCGACATTCCAAGGTAACGAACTCCCAGCCCGTAAGTGAGACCTCCAATACCCCACAAAAGGCCCATGATATAAGTGATCCGGAGAACCTCCGTTGTTTCGCCCCTGATAATCTCAAAGAAGTCGGGTATGGTAAGCCAGGCCGCTAATGGAGGTACAATAAGCCATGAAAATAACCCACCAATAATCCACATACTTTCCCACGACCATTTAGTGACCTTGTTAAAAGGCATGTAGAAGCTTCCCGAGGCAAATCCGCCAAGAGAATGATAAATAACACCTAAAATTGCTTGCATAGTCTTATTTGGTTAATTGAGTTTGAGGATATTTTGGTATTTTTGAAAAGCTTCATTGTAGTTAACTATTCAAAAGTAATTTGATTAAGTATTATTAACAATACATATTTTGACTTTTGATTTGTACTTTTTGGCACTAAAATAATGAATGACTTTTTTAAGTATCTCACACCAAGTGAAGAGGATAAAAAATGGGGGTTATATCTTAATGTAACCGGAACTTCACGCGTTGAACCTAATGTCTCTTATCCATTAACGATGCACCCCTCGGGCTATTATTTCAGATGGGAAAAGGGGAGAGTATTACATGAATATCAGATTCTATACATAACCGAGGGAGGGGGAACCCTTGAAACACGTGAAGGTCATTATAATCTTTCGCCCGGATCGTTAATGATTATTGTTCCAGGTAAATGGCATCGATACCGGCCCAATAAAAAAACTGGCTGGGTGGAAAATTTTGTGGGGTTTGACGGAAGGTTTGTGCGACATATGCTGTTATCCAATGCTTTAAATAGTGGGTTGCCTGTGTTTGATTGCGGTTTAAAAGGAGATATTTTGCAGCTTTTTTACAGAATATTTGATGTCACTCAAAAAGAAAAGCCAGGTTATCAGCAGGTGGCATCTGGTGATGTTGTTAAGCTTATGGGAACAATTTTGTCGTATATAAAAAACAAGGATTTTACCGGCAAGCCAATTGAGTCAATTATTGAGAACACCCGGCAAATGCTCCACGACAATTATAATGAGGATCTTGATTTTTACGAAATCGCTGCATCTAATAATATTGGATATAGTTATTTCAGAAAGATGTTTAAGAAATTTACCGGGATATCGCCCGGACAATATCTGTTGCAAATCAGGATTACCAAAGCTAAAGACTTGCTTATTACCACAGACAATAGTGTAAAGGATATTGCTTTTAGAACAGGATTTAAATCGATGTATTATTTTAGTCGTTTTTTTAAGGAAAAACTTGGAAAAACCCCTTCTGAAATGCGTAAAAGCGTTTTAAAACCAATTGATTTTGATTAGTCGTTTTTAAGAAAGTGTTGTTAATGGTTGTTTTAAATACACAAGCCGTACCTCAATGGCACGGCTTGCGTTATTTATTCTTAATTAATAGGATAGGAAACCTCCTTTGAATCTATTTTATCCATATATTTGAACGAATGCTACTTATAAATTATCGGAATTTATTAATAAAATTTCTTCAGCTTCAGTATTCCATAATCCTTTATAACGGGCACAGGCATTGGCCAATTGGGCATATGCAGAATTTGTTTTTCCTTTTTCTGCAAAATCAGCTATTGGAGTCAACGGCATATCAATGTGATTATAGATGAGTTTTTTTCCGCCTGGTATTTCAGGTAGATGCAGAGTCGTTTCTATTACAGCATTCAAACCTCCAATATGTGTTATCAAACCGGCCGGGTCTAAATCTTTATTCATAGCTATTAGTGCCTCCTTCATATCATCGGTATTGCCTCCGCTGGTTCCTACAATATGAGTAAAGGCATAGTGTACATTATATAAATTAAGTGGTGCACTGAAATCAGGGTCTCCAGGACCTGCAAAAAAGTTTAGACAACCATCAAAAGCCAGAATCGCATCGGCCTGCAAAACCAAGGCTGCAACAGGGGCCAACACAAACACGTCATTGTAACCAGTACCTCCTGTAATTGATTTCAAACCATCAACTGCATTGTCCATAGTACTGGTGTTAACATAACGTAAGTCAATGCCTCTGGATTTTGCAAACTCAGATGTATAAAGACTGGCTGCACGGTCCAGGCGTGTTTGATCAATATCTGTTACTACCAGCAGCGATGGCTTACGATCTTCACGATGTAATACATAGTTAACTGCTGCAAGTCCCATTGGTCCAACACCTGCTAATATGGCCATGTTACCTCCATCCACAATCTCCATTTTATGTACGTATGATCCCGGAGTAGTATGATAATTGGCGTGCATGGCACCAATTACACAACTCAATGGCTCTGATAATGAAGCCGGGTAAAAGCCGGGACCATTATATGATAAAAGGCAACCTGCCTCCATTACTTCATTGGGTATGACAACATAAGTGGCATCACCCCCTATATACTGGTATGAATAGCCTGGTGCGCTTAATATACCCACAGGCCCATTCTCAAAATTGAGAGCAGGCTGTATGGAAAACTTACTGCCCACCTTGAATTGCGAAGCCCATTTGGGACCCACCTGAATCAACTCGCCAGCAAATTCGTGACCTATGATGATGGGGTTTTGTGACACATCGATAGGAACCCTTTTATGGTCGGTGCCCTGGCTGGCTGCTTTATACGACGACATACAAATACTGTCGCATATAACTTTGGCTAATATTTCATTATCTTTTATTGCAGGTAATTCAAACTCCTCCAAACGAAGGTCCTTTTTGCCGTACAAACGGACTGCTTTGGTTTTCATGTTTTTTACTTGAATGATATTTTATCTAAAATACAGATGTCTAGTTCAACATAATCTGGCCGCCTGTAACTGGCAACGCCTGCCCGGTTTCATATTCCTGTTCAACAAGGTACATTACAGCTTTGAGTACATCATGTGTGGTGCAACCCCTTGGAATAGGCGTTTGGCTTAAGTAGTGCCGTTTAACATCCTCAATGGTTGTGGCGCCAGGGACTTTCCCGGTGTTTAGGTATTGCACAAACAGGCCGTTTACTGGATTGCTCCATAGCGGGCCATCATAAAAATTGCCAGGGCAAACACTGTTTACCTTAATGCGATCAGGAGCCAGTTCCAATGCAAACGATTGAGTAAGACCAATGCCTCCAAACTTACCTCCGGCATAAGCGAAATTCTTTTTGCTGCCACTAAGCCCACTTTTTGAGTTAATCTGAATCACATCAGCAAAGTAATCAGCCTTGTGTGCAGTTTGCAGCTTCATTACTTTCGAGACTTCTTTGGTGCAGTAGAAATAAGCATTATAATTGATTTTTGTTACTAAATCGAAGCTTTCTACTGTCATTTCGTCTAAACCACCAGCCCTTAAGATACCAGCATTACTAACAAAAACATCAACCCCACCAAATTGGTTTACAGTTTGATTTACAAGGTTTTTTATTTGCTCAATTTTTGATACATCGGTTTGTACAAAAATGGCTTTATTACTTCCCTCCATTTCATTGAAAGCTTTCACAGTACTTAAGCCCACTTCCTTATTCAGGTCGGCAACAACAATGTTGGCACCTTGTTCCATTAACCCGCGGGCAATTCCTTCGCCAAATCCCTGTGCAGCGCCCGTAACGATGATAATCCTATTTTCCATTCGCCCGCGGGTAGCCCCGGCAGCCACATTACGACGGTAGTTTTCAACCTCCCAGGTGTCGATAAAGCGGATTTGTTTGGACGTCATGAAATGCTGGCCACCGAATGATTCACTTAACCACGAAATTTTCATCGAGTCCTCGAATACATCAAGGATAATATTGGTTTGAGCAGCATTATCTCCAATGGCTATCATCCCAATGCCTTTAATAAGTAACACTTTTGGCTCAACCCCATTTTTTTCCACAAACTCTTCAAACAATGTTTTAAACTGTGCTATTGCAGATTGTGATGTTTGTATATCATCGATATAAATAAATTCACTTTTACAATATACAATTGCATCGGGCGAAAAAGGTTTACTTATTTTACTGTATGCTTCCTGGCTTTCTGTAAAATAATCTATAAGTATATTGTTCCTTATCTTTAATGTTTTAAGTTCGTTTATAGAGGCAATCATACGAATGGCAGGAATAATGTCTGTGGCTGTATTTGATATTTTAATGTCGCCTGATGGTAATGGTTTTACTATTGCTTTTTCAATTTTATCAATTAAGCCGTCATAGATACTTTTTATTTCATCGATGGTATTAGCTCCAACAAAAATACCATGGTTTTGAAGCACAATCACTTTAGGATCTAATCCTTTTTCTTTGCGATAGGTAAGAATGCTACCTTCTACCTCCTTAAATAATATGTAACCGGGATCGGTGTAAGGAATGTAGAGCGCATTGGCACCAAATAACGGTATAATATGTTTCTCCACATCATTGCTGCACATTACACCGTTAACAGCAGTAGGGTGCAAGTGTACAATGTAACTGTAGTTGATAAGGTTGTGTAATGATGTTTCTACTGATGGACGCTTCTCTTTGGTGAGGTTGGCATCCGTGAGGTCGTCTTTTACTTGCCTCTCGCGTTCAAACGGATCGGCGCTGTATGCTTTATTCGAGAACTCAGACAACTTGTGGCGGTCGAGTTTGGCAAAACCTTCTTCGGTGATTGTAGCCAATGCAAAACCGCTAGCTTTAACCCATAAATGATCTGTTGTTTTGAACGAGGTGTTTCCTCCACCAGCAATAACGTATGTCTTTTGACTGCCATAAAATTGCGATATATTTATCAGGTTTTTAAGTTCTTTCATATGTTTGTGATTTGATTTTTAAGACTATATGAAACTCGCCACTATAATTATACTTCTGCATATAAAAAACTTTTACCATGGCCCATTCTATATTGAAACTTTTAGGAATACAGATTTTTGGCTGATAGTTTAAACTGCAGCTAATAACGAAATTGATGGTAAAGATTCATAAGATTTTTTAGATAAAAAAAATTCATACACTTATTATCTTTATCTTATTTCTTCCTCTATTACAGCCCTCCCAATTTTTTCATACATAGCCCGGTTTTTGATATCGGCATTTCCCAATGCATCGAGGTATCCTTTGCCTTCGGTGGCAAACAAATATTGGTGTGCTGCAATAACGCATGCTCCTTTTAGATTTATATCCATTAACAAGGGAGTAAGTGGCGTGTTTTTGCGTGCAAAAAGCTCAATTGGCTCCATGGCAGGAGTATTGTGCTCACTGCCAAATGTTACCACAAAGCCTTGGTTGTAAAAGAACCCGGCGTAATCTTCAAGCACTTCCACACTGTTACGCGTAGTAATGAATTCTATGCTGTAAATGCCGCGTGCCTTAAGTATCTGAGCCACTTTTTGCTTGTCACGCTCAAAATCGGTGAATTCACCCTTGGCATCATCAGCCAGAAAAGGATAGGTAGGAATACCTCCCGCATTAAGTATGATTTTACGAACCATCTCCATGTCGAGAAAAGCCTTAGGATTTTCTACAACAAATGCTCTGCCCCCGGCTTTTAATAGATTGCCTCTAATTTCGTTTTCAACATCGGCGAAATTTTCCAAATCAGATTTTAAGGCCTTACCTCCAAAAATTATTTCATAAAAGGTTTTCTGGATTTGAGGATCTTTAAACTTAATATTAATTGTTTGCCGTAGTGCCTTTGCAAGGTGGCGTTCGCGAACGATACCCCGGGTTAGTTCTTTTTTTATTTCATTATATGACAAAGAAAATCCTGCCCCTGAGGCTTCTAATATTTCATTTAGCTTTGCACAGATGCCGGCAACATGATTGTTCGATTCCTTACAAACATTGTTTAGCTGAGAAAGATAAGGATCCTTTAAAATTTGAGGAAAAGCCAAGCCTTTACCGCTTAAATAGGTGCGACCTGGGTTGTTTGGATCGTTCACGCGGATGTTGTTGGTTTGATCGTCACGGTTTAAACCGATAAACTCAATGTTGAACAAAGGAAACAAATGTCGGTTGGCGCAACCTTGTGCCCATTCGGTGTATCCATCAGTGCTATAAAAATCATTAATACCAACAATTTTAACACCTTCGGTTACAGCCTTGTCCAGAGCCTGATCGATATTTTCGAAAGCACTGAACGAATAGGGCGTGTGCAAATGCGCATTTACCTTGATAGGAGTGGAGTATTTCAACCTTTCGGCTTTAGCCAAAAGACTGTCTTTATCGGAAAATTTTGAATAAAAGTCCATATAAATAACTTTTAGAATTTTAAGATTTAAACAGATAAATCATAAATAGGAGGTAATCAGTAATCATATCTCTTGAGTCTTATACATCTACCTAATTTATTTTTATCTGACTCATTTCCTAAACGCCTAACTTAGCACGACGAATTTGCTCAGCATCAGTGAAATTTTCGCCACATATATGCCCTTTAAGTGGTATTATTTTTTCGTGAATGGCATCGATAATCCATTCTGGTTGAGGGAAGAAATGATCTTCAAGCTCATAAGCCGGTGTGATCCAGTTACGCGAACCCACAACAACCGGAGGTGCATCCAGATAATCAAAGGCCAGCTCGGTAATGTTACGCGCCAGATCGTTTAGGAAAGAACCGCGATTATTGGCATCACTTGATAGTATTATGCGACCTGTTTTTTTGACCGATTCAATCACCTTTTCATAATTAAAGGGCACCAATGAGCGTGCATCGATGACTTCGGCCGACATGCCATATTTATCTTCCAATATCTTAGCCGCATCCAAAGCTCGGTAAAGTCTAGCACCAATGGTTAGTATTGTAATATCTTTGCCCACGCGTTTGATGTCGGGTTCGCCTATTGGTATTTCGTAATAATCCTCAGGAACACCACCTTCATGAAACATCTCACCAATATCGTAAATGCGTTGACTTTCGAAGAAAATCACGGGGTCAGTTCCTTGCAAAGCGCTATTCATAAGTCCCTTGGCATCATAAGGAGTCACCGGAAATACCACCTTTAATCCGGGGATATGAGCAACCAACGAAGTCCAATCCTGAGAGTGCTGGGCTCCGTATTTTGAACCCACCGACACACGCATTACAACAGGCATCTTTAAAACGTTACCGCTCATTGCCTGCCATTTGGGTAATTGGTTGAATACTTCATCACCGCAGCGTCCAAGGAAATCGCAATACATAATTTCAGGAATCACACGACCACCACACATGGCATAACCAATAGCTGTACCAACAATTGCAGCTTCCGCAATTGGAGAGTTGAATAAACGTTGGTAAGGTAATGCTTCAGTCAGGCCACGGTACACGGCAAAGGCGCCACCCCAATCGCGGTTTTCTTCCCCGTAAGCCACCAATGTTGGATCTTTGTAATAACGGTCAATAACTGCCTCGAAAATACCGTCACGAAGCTGGTATTGTTTCATTTTTGAAAATGGTTTGCCTTCTTTGTCGAATGCAAAACGTTCCTTGGTGGCCAACTGCTTAACACGCGGATTATCTTTCATGGCGTGGTTTACCTCGCACCTGGCGGGCGACATAGCCTCTTGCCCTTTATTGGAAAACATTATATTGCCTAACAGTTCGGGGTGTTTCTTCAGGTCCATAACCGGCGAAACCTCGTTGTTAATGGCTAGTTTTAACATGTTTAGGATAAGATCTTTCACATCAGCCCAAACGTTATCCAAATCTGTTTGTGATGACACACCTGCCTCAATTAATTGATTTCCGAAGCCTATGATGCTGTCGTGTTCCTGCCATGCTTCAACTTCTTCTTTTGACCGATACGAGGAGGCATCAGAAGGTGAATGACCTGAATAGCGGTAGGTAAGTACTTCAAGTAATACGGGGCCTTTCTTATCTTCTATGGTTTTACGTTTACGTTGATAGGCATCTATTACGGCCAATGGATTGTAACCATCAACACGCTCGGCATGCATCTGGTCTTCGTTTACACCGGCACCAATACGAGCAGCCATACCGTACCCCATGGTTTCGCCACAAGTTTGGCCTCCCATGCCATATTGGTTGTTCATGATATTGAAAATCACCGGTAAACCACCTTTCATATCGCCTTCCCACAATTGGGTAAACTGGTCCATGGCGGCAAACGAAATACCTTCCCAAACCGGACCGCAGGCCATGGAGGCATCACCGATGTTGGCGACTACCAAACCGGGCTGACGATTGATTTTTTTGAATAACGCAGCTCCAACGGCAATATCGCCGCTTCCGCCAACGATAGCGTTATTGGGATATACTCCAAAAGGAGTGAAGAAGGCATGCATGCTACCTCCCAAACCTCGGTTGAAACCTGTTTCACGAGCAAAAATTTCTGCCAGTGTTCCATATACTAGAAAACGACGACCCAGCTCTTTTACAGTACCTTTAAAGCCATTCTTAACAACGTTTACTGTTGCGCCGTCAAAAAAATCATCCATTACCTCGCCCAACTGTTTATCGTTAAGCTTACTGATGGCACTTAAGCCTTTAGCCAATATCTCACCGTGGCTACGGTGTGAACCAAATATAAAATCATCAACGGTCAAAGTGTAAGCCATGCCCACAGCAGCAGCCTCCTGACCAATCGACAAGTGGGCGGGGCCTGGGTGGTTGTATGACACACCATAGTACTCATTAGTGGTTTTAATTAGGTTGATCATCGTTTCGAATTCGCGAATCACCACCATATCATGATAAATACCCATGAATTCCTCTTTCGTGAAGTTCTTCAATTCGTCCTTCACTGTTTTTTTATAGACATTAACAGGAATGGGTTTAAATTTTAACTCATCTGATTTTCGAGCCTTATTTGGATCGAGAAATTGTAATTTAGGCATCTTATTTTGTTTTGAGTTTTTTTATAAATTGTTCTCGATTATTTTGTAAAAGCATATATTGAAAGGACTTTTTGTAGGGTTCAATTAGGCTGGGCTAAAATGAAAATACCGTTTCCTTAAAAATCTCTGATACCGTGGGGTGAGGAAATACTATTTCTTCCATCTCTTTAAGAGTCATTTCGGATTCAATAGCCATACATGCTCCGTAAATCATTTCACTCGATGGGTTGCCCAACATATGTACACCAAGTATCTCGCCATATTTGTTGCCCACCAGTACTTTGCACAAACCACTTCCACCTTCATTTTCAGCAACAAAACGTCCGGCATAGGCCATTGGTAAGGATGCTATTTTATAATCAATATTTTTATCTTTAGCTGCTTCTTCGGTTAATCCAACTCCAGAAATCTCGGGATTGGTGTATACAACAACAGGTATGGCGTTGTACCGCATTATGTCTTTACGTCCGGTTAGGTTGTTAACTACAACTTCACCTTCGCGACTGGCAGTATGTGCCAACAGAGAAAAGCCAGTCACATCACCTGCAGCATATACGTTGGGTACATTGGTACGCATTTTTTCATCCACCTTAATGCCACCACAAAATATCTCCACGTCAAGGTTTTCAAGACCAAAGCCTTGTATTACCGAACGACGGCCCACACTCATTAAAATTTTTTCACCAGTAACTGATTGAATTTGCCCATCAGTTTCGAATATTACTTCATTACCTTTTATCTGGGTGACTTTAGACGAAAGATGAAATGCAACTCCTTTTTTTGCATAAATATCGCGAAGCAAAGCACTCATTTCCCGGTCCATACCAGTGAGTATCTCATCAAGCATTTCAATTATTGTTACCTGAGTTCCCAAACTGTTAAAGAAGCTTGTAAATTCCATCCCAATAACACCTCCACCAACAATAATCAAAGATTTTGGTTGCTCATTTAGCGAAAGAATTTCACGGTTGGTAAGGATAATGTTACCTGCCTCCTTTATTCCGGGGATGGGAGGTACTATTGCCTCTGAGCCGGTGCAAATAAGTATGTTTTCAGATAAATAAGAGTTTCCGTTCGACTCAATCTCTACACCATTGTCTGAACGACCTTTAATGTAGGCTCCACCTTTTACCGTTTCCACGTGATGCGTTTTCATTTTTATGCCCACGCCACTCACAAGCTTTCTGACAACTTTGTTTTTACGGCTCATGATTTTTCCGAAGTCAAAGCTTACTTTTTCGGTTGTAACACCGTACTTATCACTGTGAACGGCATTATCGTATATTTTGGCACTGTATAGAAGTGTTTTTGTTGGGATACATCCTTCGTTGAGGCATACTCCGCCAAATTCATTTTTCTCAAACAACACAACTTTTAATCCTTTGGCTCCTGCTCGTTCGGCTGCAACATAGCCCGCCGGGCCTCCGCCAATAATAGCTAAATCGTACATTTTTTATTAAATTAAAGATTTATAGATTTAGGATAGATAAATCAGATTTTGAAGAAATTCATAATAAACAGTAATCAATTTCTTTTATCTCATCTATCAATCTTAATATCTATTTAGTGTTTGTGCATCATAATGTCAGTTTTCTTGGTTATGCTCGTCGCAAAAAACCTCAATTAAGCTGGAAGTTCACCTTTTTTCCTTTTCACAAGTCTTACAATAAACGCTGACTCCTATTTTTGACTTTACGTACATACTGAGCTTAGTCATTTTTTAGATATCGAACTCCATATTTTCAATCTCAATAGCCACTTGTTTTACAAAGCGCGACGCTTCACCACCATCGAGGGCACGGTGATCATATGTAAGGCTTAAGCCCATATATGGAACAAAGCCAAAAACACCATCGCCCAAATCCTTGGGCCTTAGAACTATTGTATTGACGCCCAAAATAGCTGATTGCGGTAAATTAATTACAGGAGTAAACATTTCAACACCGTAATTACCTAAGTTAGATACAGTAAAAGAGGCGGCATCAGATGCCAAAAGTTCAGGGTTGATGTTGCCTCTGCGACAAGCATTCGCAACTTCTTTTAATTGGTTAGCTAATCCTTGTATCGAAAGATCATCAGTATTTCTGATTGCCGGTACCATCAAACCGCGATCGGTATCCACAGCCAGGCCCAGGTGTACTTTGTTAAATAGCTTCATGTTATCACCCATAAAATGGGAGTTAACCTGAGGGAATTTTTTCAATGCTTTAATCACAGCAAAGCAAACCATGTCGTTAAGTGTGATATTGGTGGGATAGCCTTGTTCCATTGCGGCCTTCACTTTCTTACGCAGTTCCATCAATCGGCGGGCATCGGCTCCCAAATGGTGGGTGAGTTGCGCTGAGTTTTGCAATGAAGTGTGCATGGCTTTGGCAATGAGTTTGCGGATATTGGTTAACGGCTTCAATTCAAAATCGTCACTGTAAACCTGGTTCATGTTGCCTAAATCCATAGAGGTAACAGAGCCGGCTAAGCCTGAACCTTCTTGCGAAACAGTTATGCTTTCGGCATTGGCTATTTGTTTGGCAAGTGGGGTTAATTTGGAATTTGCAGCAGCAGCAGATAACACATCGCGCTCAATTACTCTACCCTTAGGACCTGATCCGGTAATGTTTTCCAGATCTACACACTCCTTTTCGGCCAAATTACGGGCACGTGGAGAAATACCAGCACTTTCTGCTTTTATTAAGTCAGTAGATTTTACGTTTATAGCTGGATTTTCAGCAATAACAGGCACTGGTTGGCTTTCTGCTGCAAAAGTTTGTTCAGAGCTAGAACCACCGCGCCGAAACTCCTCAAAAGATTCGCCAGGTTGGCCTATCACCATAATATTGGTTAGAACCGGTACTTCATCACCGGCACTAAAGAAGAGCTCCAATACAGTACCCTCAACCGGTGAATCTTCTTCGAATGACGCTTTATCGGTTTCATATGCAAATAGGATTTCACCTTTTGTAACCGTGTCGCCTTTTTTTTTGTTGAATTCAGTTATGATACAACTTTCAACAGATTGCCCTTGTTTGGGCATAATAATGACTGTTGCCATGAGTTTTGATAATTTTATACAAACATATAAAAAATCACTTGTAATTACAAGTTGGTAATTATAAAACAGAGTATAATGTGGTATAAAGTTGAAATAGAGATTTGTATAATACAGAATGATTGCTTAGAAGTATTTCCATGTATATATTTAATGTAAAAACATGTTGTGTTAAAACTTTTTGTAATTTTGATGATAACAAACAAAGTACTAAAATGGTCATTAGTTGTCAATGAACGACAAATTATGGATAAAACAAAAGAGCTTCCTTTACACAAACAAGTATACGAGATACTTAGACGTCATATAACAGAAGGTGTTTACCATGAAGGAGATATGCTGCCCTCAGAAAATGATCTCTGTCTGATTCATAATATTACTCGTCCAACCATTCGCAAGGCTCTTGATAGACTTAGAAATGAAGGTTATATTACCAAGCAGCAAGGCAGAGGAAGTGTTGTAAAAGGATTACCAAAAGGAGTGGGGATTTTATCGCTAACCGGAACAACATCAGCCGTTGGTCAGGAAAATTTGCAAACCAGGATTATTGTTGGGCCAGAGGTTCGTTTATGGAGCGAAGCATTTACATTTGCACTAACGGAGACAGAAAAAGAAGTGGGC
Organism: uncultured Marinilabiliaceae bacterium; assembly: GCA_964608615.1. Lineage (GTDB taxonomy): Bacteria > Bacteroidota > Bacteroidia > Bacteroidales > Marinilabiliaceae > CALEUX01. The sequence continues at coordinate 3,501 of CAZSQG010000071.1, read as the reverse complement.
TGTATTTATTTCGAGCGATTGCGATTGATGAATAACAAACCTGTTTTTTTTGATATTACAATGATTCCAAATATAAATATGTCAAGGTTTACCAAGCGTTCATTTGAAAATAAATCATTATTTGATATATTAAGACGTAATTATCAGATTGAGGTTGTTGGTGGTGAACAAAAAATCCTTGCAATTACGGCAGATGAACTTTTACAAAAGCATTTTTGTGTAAAGCCAGGACATCCGGTTCTTCAACTTAATCGTAAGATTGAAACTAACCGGATGGGGTTTTATATTTACAGTCAGGTTTTTTGTAATACCGCTGAATATGCTTTATATGGGACTTTCTGATTTACCTGGCAGCTGTGTTTTTAAATATAAGCTTGAGAAACAGTTTTATATTGTATTTAAACGATTTAAATTCACCATGATATAAATCTGCTAATGAGTCGATAAAGATCCTATATAACAGAAATATTTTTGAATTGCTATTTATATGTTTTTTTAACCAACTAAATGATATAGAAGAACATATGTTTTTTTTTTGTTTTGAAATGTTTCTGATTCCTGTTTATTTATCCGATAGTATGCATTAGCATAAGCAGAAAGGCCAATTTTATATCCATTAAAAGAGCACCTGTTATAATAATCTTTGAAATCACTATTGATAAGTTCCCCAACTTTTTTAAAGCATTTTATTGTAATTGACCAGGCAGCACTATTTATAAAGCCGGCTACATATGCAGGTTGAACTTCTTTGTGTTTTATAAGATCTCTTATATAATCAATAGAACCAGTTGTTTTATAGCGATATATGTTTATGTCGTAGGGTTTTGCTTCTTTTTTTAACAGTAACAGTGATAAAATGCCATATCTGTAATCCGAGTTATGGGCATCAATTATCTCAACAATTAAATTTCGAGAAATAATTACATCCTGATTTAGTATTAATACAAAATCAAAATCATTATGTTTTGCATAATTAAGAGCAAAGTTAACAGCTTCGTTAAAACCCGATTTTATCTTATTTTTAACTAGCAAAACATCAGGGAAATCCTTCCTGATTATGCAACATGTTTCATCATCAGATGCATTATCTATTACAAAAATGGTAGATTTAAACAAAGAAGATTTAATCGAAGACAAACAATCTTTGATACTTTTAGCGCCATTATCAGTAAATATAAAGGTTAAAATTATTTTTCCCTCTTCTTTTATATTTGATTTCAGGGGATGATATAGCTTATTATCTAATTTCAGATCGTTATCGCGAAACAGGGGACGAAACCTCATAGTTCCACCTCTTTGTTGATAGTCTGAAGGAATGTCAGATGTTATATAAAACTTATTTTCAAAACCATCTAATACAAATTCCCCTTTTCCCCCAAAATCAATAATCTTTAAACCATAGAAATTTAGGATTGTTGGGATTAATACTTCGTGATGGCCTTTGTTTCCTTTTATTAGAAAAGAATCGAGCAGCTGTAATGCCTTGGGCGAAATCCGGTAAATAGGGTTAAATGATTTAACATAATCTGCCTGTGGTATTTTTAAATCAATCAGGTTTAATGTGTTCCACCAGTACCATGATGGAACATCTGAATATCTGTTTATATTTGAAGATATAAAATCAGCATTAATATGTGCGAATGAACTGAAAAATAATCCCCAGTTTCCGGTAAAAACAACATCAAACTCAATGCTCCAATAATAGTTGTAATACGGATAATCTCGGTAAAATTGAAGGACTGCAAAGTGATTGCTTCCCGGAATAATTGTTTTTTCAATAGGGGTATAACCCAGATTTTTTAATGTTTCGGTATTAAAGATATATGGTATAATATTTTCAGGAAGATCTATTTCATCTTCATTTTCTTTGTTAATGAGAAGAAACAGATCCCCTAAATCTTTTATTGATTGCTTTAATATATTGAATCTTGCTAAAATTGTATCGTCTATTTTATGTGTTGTAAATAAAAAAGCCGACTTATTATTCTTCTCCATTTGCTTTTTTTAATGAATATCTGATAACAATAGCCTGATCCGTATTAAAAAACAATTATATTTTTAGTAATAAAATCAAAACGCATTAATTGCTTCCCTAATTTTGCTTAACCTTGTTAGCAATCCTTCCAGCAAATCGAGATGTAACATATTAGCACCATCCGATTTGGCGTTAGTGGGGTCGTGGTGCGTTTCCAGAAAAAAACCATCAACACCAACAGCTACGCCGGCACGGGCAATAGTTTCAATAAGCTGAGGTTTTCCACCCGTAACGCCTGAAGCCTGATTAGGTTGTTGAAGTGAATGAGTAATATCTAGCACAACAGGAACATCGAATTGTTGCATCACGGGAATACCACGATAATCAACAATAAGATCCTGATAACCAAAGGTTGAACCACGATCGGTAACCATTATCTTCTGATTGCCACTATCACGTACTTTGTTTATGGCAAATAACATAGCTTCTGGTGCCAAAAACTGTCCTTTTTTAATATTTACCACCTTATGAGTTTCTGCGGCGGCTACGATAATATCAGTCTGGCGGCACAAGAATGCGGGAATCTGAAGAATGTCAACATATTCGGCAGCCATTTGTGCTTCATTGGCAGCATGGATATCAGTAACAGTTGGCACATCAAACGTTTCACTCACTTTGCGAAGAATTTTCAATGCTTTTTCATCTCCAATACCGGCAAAAGAATCAATTCTTGAACGATTGGCTTTACGGTACGATCCCTTAAAAACATAAGGAATCTTGAGTTTATCAGTGATTTTAACAATCTTTTCAGCAATCCTCAGGGCCATTTCTTCACCTTCGATGGCACATGGACCAGCCAGAAGAAAAAACTGGCCACTGGAGTTGTTTTTTATTCTTGGAATGAGGTTAATATTCATTTGTAAATAATTTAGTTATTTTTTTCAAATGGAACTTACATATTTTAGTTGATTTCTGGTAACCATTCTTATTGATTGTTTAGTTATCTTCATAATCAACTAAATTGAATAGGCGATTTGTAATTATCGTTTTATCCAGTATGGATTGTTATTATTTATAACGATTTTTCCAGAGTTGTTGCAATCGTTCTTTAATCTTTTGCTCTTGTTGGTTGTTTTGTGGTTTATAAAGTAGCTTTTTCATTATTTTTTTTGGCATAAATTCCTGCTCCACAAAATTACCATCATAACTATGGGCATATTTATATTCTTTGCCATAAGCCAAATCCTTCATTAGTTTGGTGGGAGCATTTCTAAGATGCAAAGGAACGGCTAAATTTCCAGTATCACGAACCAAAGCCTGAGCATCGTTGATGGCCATATAGGCTGAATTACTCTTAGGACTGGTGGCTAAATATATGGTTACTTCGCTAAGAATTATCCGCGATTCAGGCCAGCCTATCATTTTAATAGCTTCAAAACAATTAGTGGCCAGCAACAAGGCGTTTGGATTAGCCAGGCCAATATCTTCGGCGGCTGAAATAAGCAACCTCCGTGCTATGAATTTGG
>CAZSQG010000070.1:9154-23362 GCA_964608615.1 uncultured Marinilabiliaceae bacterium | reverse complement strand
GTTATTTTCATGGGGCAAATTTAATACCTTCCACTATATTTGCAGTAGAACCATACAAATTAATTTTCTGAACAATCTAATAACCATCATTATTTTAAATATTTATTTAAGACCTATATAGTCAGTTCATTAGGTGATTTACGCCTCATATAATTCAACAATATTTTTGCTTTATTTTTAGTTATCAAAGAAACACCCATTTTCTTAAGTATAAAACTCTGGTATTTATTATTTATAAATGAATTTGCAGTCAATGAACTTAAGTGAGATTTCGATTTTGATTCGACAAACTCTTCTCATTTATCATGTAAGGCACAAGGGTTCACTATTTGTATTGATATTTCATTAAATTTTTCTTTTATTTCATAAGCTCAGCCCCTTTACAAAAACTTAAGTAGTGAGAATCTATCATATAATGGACTATTTTGGACTAATTTTTAAAACCGCATTTAAAACCAAAGATTACTGAAACTACTATCAATTTAAAAGAATGTAAATTTTCAACACCCCGTCATCACAATCCCTTAAAAATTAATGGTAACTTTTAAAATATATCCATTATACTTTAGTATAAACAGAGAATCACTAGCATCAAGAAATAAATGCGAATAAACTAAGAGACTGTTTAAATTTCAATGTCGTTTAGTTAGTGAAGATTTATAACAATTTGTAATTCATAGAGTAAGGCTTCTTCTGCCTTTTGTTCCTTGGGTTGCTCCGTCACGGACGTAATATTTCTCTTGTGTTCCAAACCAACAAATCAAAATTGTCATAGACTTTAAATAGATTTTGCACTGACCTTTCAACAGGATTTGAAAAGAAAGTCTTTTAGACTAACAAATGAATTCATAAAAATCAAAGCTAATATTTCTATTTTCACCAACAAAATGACATCTTTATCGCCATATAGGTATTGTATTCATTATTTTGGAGACATAAGTAGTAATTGTTTGTTTACTTACAATAAACAAACTCTTTTTCAACTCAAAATAGTAAACTGCAAGCACATAAACTATCGCTAAGGCTCCAGCCACAAACACATTAAGAGTAACAAAAAAAGAGAGCACAACTAGCGGAATTAACGGTACAACTGAGATTGCAATAATTTTGGCAATTTTGCTCCAAGGCATGTACTTCCAGATCGAGACTTGAAGTATTTTTATTTCGAAAGCAATCTGAAAGAGCTTTGGAAGGATTATTCCCAACATGGCTGTCGTAATGGCGCCCCATGTCCCATAATACTTGATGGAAAAAAAAGCAAACGGAAGGTATATGACAGCACTGACCAAATAGGCTTTTAATGTGTACTTCGTCTTACCCGTTGCCCTTAATACCAATCCGGCCCCAAAAGCTCCTACCAAGAATGAAAGAATGTATATCCTAAAGAAAGGGACACTAGCAATATAATTGGGAGGAAATAAGAAGTCTATCACAATACTGGCATAAAGAAAGGCCACCAAAATGATGGGCACCGAGAACGAAATCAGCCGGACCACATAGTCTTGCGCGAGGGTAATAACTCCTTTTATATCGTTCTCTTTATATGCTGCAGACATGTTCAGGATATTTACCTCACCAACTGAACTATAAATCTGAGTGATTCCAGGTATTCCATAGAATGCAAGGCTATATATAGCATATTCTTCTGGTGAAATATATGAGATGCAGAGCATCTTGTCAAAGCGCCCCAATACTGTATTCAATATAACCGCAAATCCAAAAGGTGCAGCATATACAAATTGCGTTTTAAGCAACCTCCATTCAAACCATGAACTATGTACTTTGCGATATGGCCAGGATGAATATATTGTTACAAATATAAATTGCATGATATGATACAAAACCATTGCAATCAAAATGGACTCGATGGTTTTGAAAACTAATGATGTCGCCACAATAATGAGAATTCGCAATAGCGCTTCTGCCGGAGGATATATTACGGATAGTTTCTTATCTCCTTTAATAACAAATAACGGGTGTATCAGTAGTACCGGAACAGAAAAGAAAATACCAATTGCAACTAATTTAGAAAATTCCAAAAGTTTTCCCCTTCCAATAAACCACTGTTGTGTCTGTGGAATAAGGAGTAGCGTCATCGCTAACAGGGCAAGTACAATTAAGGAAAAGTAGGTGTTCCCCACCAACCTCTTTTTCTTTTCAATATCAGACCCAGGAAAATAATAGTACAAATTCGACTGCATCCCAAACGAAAACATACTGCTCATAAAGCCTAACAGCACATTAAACTGAGAATACAAGCCGTAATTCTCCTGCGTTAAGAACCTTGTTAGGAACAAAGGCATCAGAAAACCTGCCAGCATGGCCAAAATCCTTCCTGAAGCAGTAAAAAATGCAAATGAATTGCTACGTCGTTCCATTGTTTTAAGTTATAACAAGATATTTGATAAGCAAATAGATTGGGCTGGTGATATAGAAAGAGAAATCCAATACTGTTTGATAATAGAGTACATAGGTGAACATCTGCCAAAAACATAATACCGACATCAATGCCCAAAGTTGTGCCACTCAGACTTTCATATGCATCAGTGCTGAAAGCCTACCCAAAGCATACGGCAAAAAGGAAGAATACGATATACGAGAACTTCGTATTCATACTCTTCAAAGAATAGACGAATGCGAAAAAATGAAAAATAAGGAATAATACGATCTTTGTCTTATTCTCTTTTGTGGTTTCTGTATACCAAGCATCCATACAATTCGGGTTTAAAGTTACTCGATATGACACTTTACAAAATCAAAATAAATATTCTGCTGTTTCTGTAACAATGCGTCAACAGCTGAATAATCAATAGGTGCCATAATCTCATCATATCGATGTTTTAAATCATCAAGATCGCTAACATAGTATTTTTCCAAATTAAGCAATCGAAGCAAAGAGGCGATTCTCTCAAATTTCTTAATATCGGCACCTAGGGCTATAAATTGTTTATGAAGAATAATTGCACATGCCACTCCATGGAATGAATCAGATATAAAGATATCAGAATCTCGAATGGCTTCCAGCCATTCTTTAGGCGATTGCCTCCAGTATCTCAGATTACGATATTTCGACAATTTAAATTTTTCACTTCCTATATTTCTTCCCGCCAAACCAGTCTTGTCGATTAAGTAGTCAATTACTTCCAGCGAATAACCATGTTGGAACAGAAAAAAACGCATTTCATTCTTTGGCCTCGGTAAAGGATCTATGATACCGCTGAAATCGTTTAATGCCAATGTGGGGTCAACAACAGATATAGCGGGTACGCCAAACACCTCTTTGCAAATTGACACACCACTCTCCTCTCTTACAGAAATAGCAGAGTAATCTTTCAATAAGTTTTCAACTATTCTCGTTTGTTCTTCAGAAGCCTCCCACTTTGCCTTTCCGAAACTTGAGGCCAAAGCTATCTTTTTACTTCCATCGTTTACAAAGTCTAAGAAATAAGCATTTTTCTGAAGTTTATTTACTATATCGGGATTCCAAATTTGGTCACTGCCCGAAACTGTATAATCACACGGCGGTATATGCTTTAGACAGACCTTGAACATGCAAGGTGTGTGTTTAGGGTAATACTTCTTTCTAAAAAGGCGAAAGCGAGTATACCTAAGTATCATTTTTCTATAATAACACCTAGCTTCTAGATATTTTTTATAAACAGTGGAATGCTGCAGATTAATGAGGGTTACATCGTGTCCTAATCTCTTCAATATTTCACAAGTTGCGTAAGTCTGCAAAACAGCGCCATTATTATCCGAATAATGTATTGTGAGAAGATTGACTTTTGCCATTATATATAGTGTATGATGTTGGTAAGATTTTTTTTGCCACTAGTACAAACTTTAAATTGTTTCGGTGTATTACCACAAGCAATTAGAGTACAAATCACATCTTCGTACTTTATTGGAATAATCTTTCTACAACTAATATCTTTATCATTTGTTACGCTCCAATTCAATATGCAATTTCCAATACTATAGTAATGAAGGGCATACGCAAGATTCATCGTAAAAATGCCACAATCAACATATACACAATCTCTCTCATTCACACCATAGCAACCAACATAACCACATATCACGATTAGTTTGTCGATTGTCTGACCAAACCCTCTATTTCCACCATGCAATAATAAAACTTGCTTGATTTTATCTTTATTTTCAATAACATAAACTCTTGCAGCCTGCCTGTTGCATGCTGATGGTGCATTTTGCGCTAACTTGACGGCACAATCAATAGATTCGATACTAATGGGCTCTGTTGAAAAACTGCGGCAACTGTGTCGACTGTTTGAAAATGAACTAAAATCATCATTTTTATGGGCAAAATACTCTTCTCTAGTATAATCCTTTTGAATTGTATCGGAGAGATTGGATTTGAAATGGGATAAAAAATGTTCTATTTTTGTGTTAACAACTTTATCTAAGTTATATCCTATTCGCTCATGACAAAGTTTATATTCAAAAACCACTTTGGCTATATGATGAATCTGGATGTTGTCTGTGTCGTGTATGCTTATGTATTGCTCGCATCTATCCAATAATTCGATGATACGGTCATGTCCAAATCCTGGACGGAAATCAGGCATTGTAAATCCTTTTTCTATTCCATGAGCTGCCATTGTTAAATAACCAATCAATGACTCTTCACTGTCTTTTCGCGTACAATACTTGCTAAACCTTTTTGCATTATACATGTATAAGTGTTTAACTGTATGCCACTTTTTATACCTATAATAGGTTTGCAAAATGGAGTTTGGAATCAGCCTTCTTAATAGCTCCTTCATAAATAATTCAATTTTCAAAAACAATAAAAACCCCTCATCAATGATGTTTTAACCAATTTGCTCTACGTTAATAACGGTTGATTGTACCAACAGTAATAGATTGCCGACGACTTCCCAGTCCAGCGATATAAAATCTTGAGTGAAGCAGAATACTTGATTTACCAGTGACACCCTTATTGCTGCTAAACTTTGTTCTTAACTGAAAATCATTTCAATATGTAATTTATGTAACCTTCGCAAGGATTTTCTTTACTGATAATCTTGCAGGGATTTCCAAATACCAAAGAATAGTCTGGAATATCAACATTTACAAATGAATTGGGTGCAATTAATACATTTGACCCAATGTTTATATTACCAACAATTACTGAACCTGTTCCAATCCAAACGTTATCTCCAATAGTCGGACATCCTTTCAGCTTGCCTCTGTTAGCTTGTCCAATAGTTACACAATGTGCAATGTTACAGTTTTTACCAATCTTTGATTTCCCATTTATTACTATCGTCCCAAAATGTCCAATATAAAATCCTTCACCAATTTCAGTAGTTGAAGGGATTTGAAAACCATATTTATATGAATACCTTGTCTTAAGTAAATTAAAAAAAATCCTCTTTAATGAATGTTTTCTACTTTCCGAAATTTTACGGAATATCCACATGTATCTAAATCCAGGGATTCTTAGGCCTTTAATAAACCCTTTAGTACCAGATAGTCCGCCGTATCGAAAAAGGTCTGCTTTAATTATTCTGCTCATTGTATCTTTATTCTCCTATTGACGCGTATTTCTTTGCTTGCAAAGAATCACACGAATTAATTAATGCTTCAACGATTTTTGAACAAATCAATGCATCTCCTTAAGGGTTGTTTGCCTGTGCCATTTGTTTATACACCTGCGCATCGTTTATCAGGGTTGACACCTCGCGAATAATGGCCTGTTTATCGGTTCCCACCAGTTTAACGGTACCAGCTTCGAGGGCTTAGGTCTGAATACACACTATGCCTTCAAAAGCAAAAACACATTACCCAAACACATCCCCCTAAATTAGGTAAGAAAGTGGAACTATAATTTATTTGTATTGCAAATTACCACAAATATTTATGGAATTAGTACCAACAGAAAAACGTAATAAGCGATATTGAAACAGGTTCTATGCGTCTAAATCTCATTCTTAAGAGAGTCCTGTTTAAACATACAAGTATTGTTCTTTAATAAATTAATCTCATTATCAATAAACCCTTGCTTATCCTCTTTATATAGCAAACCATTATTTAACATATACGAAAACCATTCGGAAAAGACCTTCGCTCCTTTATAATTTAAGTGTCCAAAGTCACCATAAAAATCATTTTCTAATGGGAATTTCTCAAAATCAATAAAAACAACATCCGAAAAGTTACTATTTAATATATTTCTAAAATTTTCCTCTTCGTTGGGGTTTGAATAAAACTCATGAACAGGACATCTAACTAAAATAGGTTTTATTTGATATTGTTGACATAACTCCAGCATTTTTTTAAGATAATGTATATTAGTATTTGATATCCTTTCATCTATTGGCTTAAAAACTTTATTTTCAACCAATCTTGCATTAATAAGCGAATCTGTTTTATTTCTGATTAGGTATCGGTAACCCCCATATTTTTTTTTATCAGAAACAACTCCACCTTTTTCAAAAAACAAGCTATAATAATGATATCCAATTTCCTTTATATACCTTTTAAAAGAAATTTTAAATAAATCAGTTGCTCCATTATTCCATACAACAGCTAATTCAGGTAGTTCTAAAGTAGAAAAATACATTGGAAAATGACCGGAAATACTCTTAATATCCCATATCCACTCATCCATATTCTTTTTGACATTATTAGTTCCAAATTCAATAAATACTGTCTTAACTTGCTCATTGTTTTGGATTATCTTTTTTAGCTTTATATAGGTATACAAATAAGCTTCTCCCGAAGCTCCAAGATTCTTAAAATTCGGTATTATTGAATCATTGAAAGCACATTCTGGATGTGAATGTCCCAAAATAACATTTTCGGTATTACCTGGTAATTTCCAAAATACATTGCTATTTAAAATAAAGCGATCCCCAAGTAGAACTAGCAGGCCAATAAATGTAAAAAAACCAAAAAAGCCCAAAACTTTCAACAAAAACTTTTTCATACCTAAAACTGAAAATATATAAACTCCTGATTTTCACCTCCAAACCAAAATATCGCAATAATTAAAGCGTAATACATTGCATATTGTAAAGGTTTAATCCAATTAGTCCCTAAATACTGAATAGCATATTCATGTTCTCTTCCTATCCACTCAATTAGAATAAAAAAACCAACAAGGCTAGTCGTTAACAAAACTCTACCCAATTCTCCAAAGTTTGGCACCTCAAAAAGTGATATAGAAAAAATCCCTGATATATAACTAATTGCATGATGAATATTCTCCGCCCTAAAGAATATCCACGCAAGTACAGTTAATCCAAAAGTGGCTATTATTAATAAAAGCTCTTTAAAACCAGGCAGCATTTTCCCTTTGGCAACAATATCAATATTGTTTCTATTGTTTTTAGTCAATAACAAGGGTAAAAAATAGATGGCGTTCAACACACCCCAAGCAATAAAAGTCCAATTTGCTCCATGCCAAAAACCACTTACAATAAAAATAATAAATGTATTTCTAACCTTTATCAAAGTACTACCTCTGCTCCCCCCCAGGGGAATGTATAAATAATCACGAAACCATGTTGATAATGAAATATGCCATCTCCTCCAGAATTCAGCAATATCTCTTGAAAAATAGGGGAAAGCAAAATTTCTCATCAAATTAAACCCAAATAGCCGTGATGTACCTATTGCAATATCCGAATAGCCCGAAAAATCACCATAAATTTGAAAGGTAAAAAAGATGGCTCCCAAAATCAAAGTACTACCATTGTAATCGGCTGAATTATTAAAGATCAAATTTGCATATTCGGCACAGTTATCAGCTATCACAACCTTTTTAAACAGGCCCCAAAGTATTTGGCGCATACCATCAACCGCTTTTGAATAATCAAAAGTTCGTTTTTCATAAAACTGCGGCAATAGGTTAGTTGCCCGTTCAATAGGACCAGCAACCAACTGGGGGAAAAAGCTGACAAAAGCTGAGAATGCTATAAAGTCTTTTGTTGGTTCAAGTTTACGCTTATATACATCAATGGTATAACTCAAAGTTTGAAAAGTATAAAAACTAATACCAACAGGAAGTATTATGTTCAGTGTATTAGCTTTTACTTCGGCACCAAAAAAAGAAAAAGCAGTAATAAAGTTATCTATAAAAAAGTTATAGTACTTAAAAAAACCTAAGAAACCAAGGTTTACTACAATACTGGTCCAAAGTAAGATTCTTCGTTTCAATAAATCCTCTTGATTTTTAAGCTGAATACCAACAGTATAATCAACCAGTGTGCTAAACAAGATGAGCGATAGAAATCTCCAATCCCACCAGCCATAAAATATAAAACTAGCAACAACTATTAATGAGTTTTGTAGTTTAAGGGATTTGTTAGTAACAAACCAATAGAGTAAAAAAACTATTGGTAGGAAAATTGCAAAGTCAATTGAGTTAAAAAACATTATATCTATTCGTTTTTTTTAATTGCATTAAATGTCTTAGAATCTGGCCAATTCATTATATACCACTCTTGTCATTAAGACATAAAAATATTAAATATCATTCAGGGCTAAGGACTATATAAGGGAAACCAAATTAACTAAGGTAAACCTTTATTAATAACCATTTCTCTACCGTTCTTTCGCCGCTCCGCAGCTATTAATAGCTTATGAGTTGGTGAACAATCCAAAAACCTTCTAAAACCGCCGAGCGGTGCCAGAGTGGTTACTTAACCAATAATCACTGTACCAAATCAAATCATGAAGCGCCTATTAGGAGCGTACTTGATAGTGCACTTGAAAATAATCTGCCAAAAATACTACAATATTAGAGATAACCACCTAATCACCTTTTCACCTGATCACCTTTCCACCTTTTCATCGCCTCAATTATCCACATAGTCGCCTTCCCATCCCCGTAAGGGTTATTAGCTTTCGATATTTTATGTAGGTTGTTTTTTCTATCCACGAATTTTTTTGTCCACTCGCTCGGCTCTGCCGCTTTTTGAGTTTACGAAATCCCGATTCATCGGGAGCGCAAAGAATTACACGAATCAAAGATCGACGGAGTCAATTATTTTTATTTTTCTACCTTATTTTCTCAATTGGTGTAATTCGTGAAATTAGTGAATAACCCTTTTTTAATTTCCCCTATTGGCGCGGATTTAAAATCCGTGTCTTGTTAAAAAAAACTTCGCCCTTACCTCTTTGCCCTAAGCTCTTAGCCTGTTTCCTTCCTCCTATCTCCCTTCTTCCAGTTTTCCGCTAATTCCTTCCGGTTTTTTTTTAAAATAATGTTACCCCGCACGGGTTTTGGGTTTATCTGGTTATAATTCTTCGTGTAAATTCGCGAAGCTACATAACTTTAAGATTAAAACTTATCATCGATAATTTCCCAATGGCCACCTTTCTCCGATCCAATTCTTTTTAATTTATTCATTTTTTTCAATTTATCAATATCACGTTTTAAAGTTCTGGTAGTAACCTTAAGTGCAATGGCTAAATCTTTTAAAAGAATTTGATTGTCGTTATTAATTAATTCGAGTAAACGTATTTGTCTTTTATCGGGGACATTATCGGGGACATTATCGGGGACATTATCGGGGACATTATCTTTAACTGTTGAATCCTCCTTAAGGCTAGGTCTATCAATTGTTACCATTAATCCTCCCATTGTGGTTTCAAATACGGGAATTTTTAATCCTTCATTTTTAAAACCATTTGTAATTTTAGCAATACCTCTGCCCCAAGCTTCAATAAATCCGGCTTTAAAGAAGATATCAGCCACGTTTTTATTAAACGGTCGTGAGGGATGTTTGCCAAGCAGCGTTTCAATAGTAAAACCTTCAGGTAAACGACCTTCGTTCCAAAGGATTAGTTTATCATTATACACACTAAGCTGAATGGGTGCCCCGGTGTAATCTTTATGTATAATTGCATTGAAGATAACTTCTCGTAATGCCATCTCAGGAATCTCCAATTTCAGAATGTTCCTTTGTTTTACCGTAGAGACCACAAAGAAAAAGAATATCGCAAAGGGCGCAGATTTTTTTCTAAACAGAGGGGCATAATGCATAGTTCTAAGAACAAAGAGTTAAGAGACTTGTTTTCGCTTACCGCTTTGCTCTTTTCCTGTTCCCTGTTTCCAGTTTCTTCCCTTTCCCTGTAAACTACGGGCTAAGAGCTACGTGCTACCTGATTCGGGTGCGTTGTACCTTTAACAAATTTTTCAATTATTTCATTATCAACCAAAACCTATAAATCGAGGCTGGCAATTAGCCTTTGTGGTGGCTCTTTTTTTAAAAATATGTATTCACTGCAAATTCAAATTGATCTATAAAAATCTCTTTAAAACTTGAAATATTATTCTTCTCATAAAATAATAATATTGCTTTTTTATAATCAATTGAATCTACAGTCCTAAAGGATAAGGGACAATGCTTCTCACTCATTAGGATAGCATTACTCACGATTCGGGCTGTCCGCTTATTTCCATCCATAAATGGCTGAATATATGATATTAACACCAATGTGAGCAGTGCCTTTTCAAAAACACTTTTCTTTAAGTTTATCACCTCACACGAACACCGTAATGCTTCAGATATTTGAAATTCATTATCCAAAGGCCGATAATTAGTTCCAGAAATACCAACACGTCGCTTTCTTAAATTTCGTTCTACAGATAATTCTTTTGTCAGTATGCTATGAATATCTTCAATTTTTGAAACCGATAAAGGATATAGATAATCAGGATTTTCAATTATGAAATCCAAAGCGTCTTTATGATTTAAAAGCATCACTGCTTCTTCTTTTGTTTTTCCGGCAGCTGTTTCCTTTTCTTTTAAAAGTCTTTCGGTTTCCAGCAGAGAGTATGTATTACCTTCTATTTGAGATGATTTCCAACTTAAGTCAATTGCTAAACGCTCAAATTCTTTCTTGTATTCTTTTTCAGCAAGTTGTGATATATTAATTTGGAACTTTCTTTGAAGTTCGTTCAGTTTTGCTAACTCCGATTCTGTAAAAACACTATGATTTGCAAGTACATCATTAATTATGGAAAAGTTAAATCCCTCCTTTATTTCTCTTTCATCAATTTCATTCTCAAAATATTTTTCTATATCAATTGGCTCTAAAAGCTCAAAAATCGGAGAAATAATATATTTAGTTCCCTTCGCCTTACCTAGAGTTGAAAGAAAACTTTCAGCTATAAGCTTTAACAATATCCTTTTTAACGTTGCATAACTAACTGATATAGGAACATTGTCATATACATCTTTGGACGAACTGGCTCCTGTTTTCTTTATGAAATCAATTATTTTCTGTTCTCTTGAATCAAGCATTTTTTTATTTTAGCTCACAAAGATAATGTTTATAGCTCATAATAGCCATCTTTATGAGCTGTATTTGTTATGCAAATGAGCCACAACTATGGAAATAAATATAAGTGAAACGGTGGCACTAGTGGAAAGGTGTTAAGGTGAACAGGTAAAAAACTAATCACTTTATCACCTAATCACTTGTTCACTTAACCACTTGCTCACTTTTTTTCTATTTTTTCTCAATTGGTGTAATTAGAACACAATAGATTCCTTTGACTTGTTCCGGAATAATAATTACAAAAAATTAAGGTGCCCCTACAGGGCGTCGATTAGCACCGTCCAATTATTCCCGTGGCGTTGCCATCGGGCAGGTTTAAGCTGGGCTTTCAGCCCGCATGTAAAAAACATTTTGGTTTAAGCGCCCTGACGGGGCAGCTTACATTAGCCCGTGGCACCGCCTCGGGAAAATGGTTGGATAACCATAATACGCTACGAAGTGGAAAAGTAGAACATCTAATTAGTGGAACGGTGAAAGGTTGCACCACCTGATCACCTTTTCTCTTAACCACCTTTTCACTTGTCCATCTTTCCACCTTACCACCTTTTCACCTTTTCACCTGATCACTTATCCACCTGTTTTCTTTCATCCAATGCCTCAATGATTCTTGAACAAGCCATTCCATCGCCATACGGGTTGTTTGCCTGAGCCATTTGCTTATACACATCCGCATCGTTTATCAGTGCTGACACCTCGCGGATAATAGTTAGTTTATCGGTACCCACCAGCTTAACGGTACCGGCCTCGAGGGCCTCGGGACGTTCGGTGGTGTCGCGCATTACCAGCACGGGTTTACCAAGGCCTGGTGCTTCTTCCTGTATGCCGCCACTATCGGTAAGTACCAGGTATGAGATATTCATCAGGTACACAAAAGGGAGATAGTCGAGGGGCTCGATGAAATAGGTATTAACAGGTGGTAAGGTGGTTAGGTGATTAGGTGGTAAGGTGTTAAGGTGGTTAGGTGATATGGTGGTTCCAAAAACCTGATCAATAGCCCCACGTACATTGGGGTTTAGGTGCATGGGATAAACAAAATCGACATCGGGAAATTTTGCAGCGAGCTCTTTAATGGCTTCGCAGATGTTGATGAATCCCTGTCCAAAATTTTCGCGGCGGTGGCCGGTGATCAGGATTAGCTTACGCGAAGAAACGGTGGGCAGGTTATATGGTGGACAGGTGGAATAGTGGACAGGTGGAATAGTTTTATGGTGACCAGGTGATAAGGAGGAAGAGTGTTGTTTCCAGGCAGATAGTTTATCGGCGGGGAGGCCGGCTGTGACTAATGAATTCGTGACTAATTCGTCTAAATTCGGGTCATTAGTGATTTTATTGGTAACCCAATGAAGTGCATCAATAACGGTGTTGCCGGTTACGTGGATCTTTTCTTCTTTTATCCCTTCGTGCAACAGGTTTTGTTTGCTTAATGCTGTTGGGGCAAAGTGCCAGGTAGCCATCCGCCCGGTGAGCTGGCGGTTCATCTCTTCGGGCCAGGGGCTGTAAATATTATGTGTGCGTAATCCTGCTTCAACATGTGCTACGGGTATCTGTTGATAAAAAGCAGCCAGAGCAGCAGCTGTTGATGTTGAAGTGTCGCCATGTACCAATACCATATCGGGCCGGGCCTCTTTTAAAACATCACGCATACCTAACAAAACTCTTGATGTTACATCATATAAATCCTGACCGGCCTTCATAATATTTAAGTCGTAATCGGGGGTTATCTCAAACAGATGAAGAACCTGGTCGAGCATTTCGCGGTGCTGAGCTGTAACACAAACCTTGGTATCGAACTGATCAGGGTATTTCTGAAATTCTTTAACAAGAGGTGCCATTTTAATAGCCTCAGGGCGCGTTCCGAAAACAAGAAGGATACGTTTAAGCATATAATAGTGGTTATCTAGAATAGTGGTTAGGTGAACAGGTGGAACAGTGATTGGGTGGAATAGTGGATAGGTGGAACAGTGGTTAGGTGGAACAGTGGATAGGTATTCACTTTATCACCTTTTCACTTAATCACCATATCACTTCCCCACCTTTTCACCTGTCCTCTTTATCGCCTTTTCACTTTAATCCCTTTGTCTTTAAAATTTTATTTTTTAAAATCTTAATAAGATTGACTAACATCTTTCGTATGTGTTTAAGTAAATCGATAGGAATTTGATTTTCCTCAATAAAACCCAACTTAAATGATAGTTCTAATTGAGTCTCTAACTCCGAAAGAGATCCATTAGCTATGTAGAGAAACTGAATAAATTCTTTTGTAGAATTCCTTGAAGAACCTTCAGCTATATTAGAAGGTATTGAAACTGCTGATCTTTTTATCTGACTAATCAAACCGTAAGTTTCATTAGCTGGTAATAAATTCATCAATCCATAAACAGTTTTACACAATTCCATGGATTTTTTCCAAACTTCCAGATCTTTATAACTATTGATTCTTTCCATAATTATAGGTGGTTAGGTGAGCAGGTGGAACAGTTATTAGGTGAACAGGTAGAACAGTGGATAGGTGGAACAGTGGATAGGTGAGCAGGTGGTTAGGTGGAACAGTGGATAGGTATTCACCTTTCCACTTTATCACTAAATCACCTTTTCACTTAATCACTTAATCAGGTGGAACAGTAGCTAGGTGAGCAGGTGGAACAGTGGATAGGTGGTTAGGTATTCACTAAATCACTATATCACTTCCCCACCTTTTCACCCTTCCACCTTATCACTTCCTCACCTTTCCACTTTATCACTAAATCAGGTGGAACAGTGGTTAGGTGCATAGGTGAACAGGTATTCACTTTATCACCTTTTCACTTATTCACCTTTCCACTTTATCACTTCCCCACCTTTCCACTTTATCACTAAATCAGGTGGAACAGTGGTTAGGTGCATAGGTGA
>CAZSQG010000070.1:0-9054 GCA_964608615.1 uncultured Marinilabiliaceae bacterium | reverse complement strand
CACCTTTCCACTTTATCACTAAATCAGGTGGAACAGTGGTTAGGTGCATAGGTGAACAGGTATTCACTTTATCACCTTTTCACTTACTCACCTTCCCACTTTATCACTAAATCACTATATCACTTCCCCACCTTTTCACCCTTCCACCTTATCACTTCCTCACCTTTCCTACCTTTTAAACACCCCCGCAAAATCCAAAATAACCTTATCATCTCTATAGCTGAGTGTTTTAAACTCATCGTGAGCCACAAGAAAAACAATGATGTCGGCACTATCGTAAGCTACCTTGTAATCGGTGATCTTAAATACGTTGTGTTCCTTAATATTTGGTTCCACAATAAGGAAGTTGTTCTGCTCGCTTTGCATTACTTTTTGAGCAATATACTTGGCAGGGCTCTCACGTAAATCATCAATATTTGGTTTAAAAGCCAGTCCCATAAGCGCCACAAGTGGTTTTCGACCATTACTGATCTCGAACTGAAGCATGGCATTTTTAGTTTTTTCGGCACACCAAAAAGCTTTATAATTATTTATCTCACGAGCGGTACCAATAAGGCGCGACTCCTTGGGGTATTCTGAAACAATAAACCAGGGATCAACAGCAATACAATGTCCTCCCACTCCGGCGCCAGGTTGCAAAATATTTACACGGGGATGTTTATTAGCCAGCGTTACCAGCTCCCATACATTAATACCGGCCTTATCACAAATAAGAGAAAGCTCATTAGAAAAGGCTATCTGTACATCACGCGAGGAGTTTTCGGTAAGCTTACACATCTCAGCTGTACGCGCGTTGGTTTTATGTAGTTCTCCTTTTACAAAAGTCTTATAAAACTCAATGGCTTTTTGCGATGAAGCATCATCAATGCCCCCAATAACACGATCGTTTTGCACCAGTTCGTGCAATACATTTCCCGGCAAGACACGCTCAGGACAATAAGCTATAAATATTTTACCAATAAGCTCAGGACGCTCGCGAAAAATTATTGAAGCCATCTTCTCGGTAGTTCCAATTGGAGACGTTGATTCAATAATAAAAGTGTTGCCCGATTTCAGAAATGGTAATATCGTACGTGTTGCAGATTCAACAAACGAGATATCAGGCTCATGATTTCCCTTAAAAGGAGTTGGCACAACAACTAAATGAACATCAGCATCCATTGGAGTAGCTGACGCTTTAAAGAATCCGTTTTTTACTCCATCGTGAACCACTTGCTGTAATCCCGGTTCAACAATATGTATTTCACCTTTATTAATGGTTTCAACCACGTTAGGATTAATATCAACACCATGAACATTGATACCCTGTTTTGCCACCATTGCAGCAGTTGGTAATCCAATGTATCCAAGACCAATAAATTGAACAATCATTTAATAATATCGTTTAGTTAACTAAAATTTATCTCATTTGAAGTTGAGACCATCAGGAAGTACGATCTCTTGAATATTGCTTGCGCCCTTTCAGGGCTATGCCCTGCGGTAGCGATAACCATTTAAGGGTTCAAATAAGCATTGAAATTCTATGCCCTGCGGTAATGATAGCCATTTCAGGGCTCAAATAAGCATTTAAATCCATGACCTGAAGGGCGTAAGCTTTTTTATCTTGAGGCTCTCCCCCATGGGGGAGTCGGAGGGGGAGAAACTTAAAATATTTTTATTTTTTTTGAGAGAAACCCTAACATTGTTCTATTTCAAATATCCAGGATCAACACAATCAATTACTTTTTATGAATATCCTATTGATACCGAAACATTTTTGCATTAATGGGAACCATGTGATATCCCCCTAACGGGGCTATTTGGAATAAATTCTGTACTTCGGGCGCTGTCCACTGCTTTTGCTCCCGCCACTTTGAGACACTAAAATTGTACTTATATTAGAACTTCTCCACGTTACCGGCGTTTCTTCTTATCACTAATTCACCAACCTTCTTAACTTCTAATAAAATACCACTCCAACTTTAAATGCAACAAAAGAATCCCTGTTATTTCGAGGTTTATTCCAATGTGCATGCCATCCTAAAGCAGTTGTTACTGAGAGTCGACGGCTAACAGGAACCCTAACGCCGGCGGCAGGATATATAAACTTCCCGTTCTTAGCCGGTTCGCCCGACACCTGGAATAATCCTCCGGCATCGACCATAAGAAAAGGATTTAAGAACTTAAATCGAAAATAATAACGCGCATCTAAATAAACAGGAGCCAGAACACCTTTATTATATGACTGAATACCTACCCCCGCTCCAACCAAAAAGAAAGGTGTAATATGGTAACCATTAACCATAGTTAACCCCATTTGGTTATTGGCATACGGAATTTCTTTATCTCCAAGGCCTAAGCCAATATTTACTTCAGTAATATTGGTATAACCTTGCGGTGTTTTCACCCTAACAAGTCCGTAACTCTTACTTCGATAAAACCTCTCCTGATTCATATTAAGACGAGAGTTTCTATATTTCGCTCCATTACCTTCGGGACCAACAAGTCCGCTGCGTCGTTGGCCGTGCATAACTATATTGCATAATAAGGAACAGAAAATTATAACAATCAGCTTCTTAAACATAGACGTTTTTTTTTAAAGTAATAGCTTTTATCAATGGTTTAAATCATCAAATTATTTAGAACATCTCACAAAAAGAGGCAGTCAACAAACTCATTGTATCCTTTCTAACTAATCTTGCCTTAAACCCTTTTACTTAGTTCAATTAACACAACCTTCAGCCGTGGTCTAATACCCTTTCACATATGCATATTTATACGACGAATAGTTATAATAATCGAATCGGGCTGGTGATACATCATTAATAACAAGTGCCATATTTTTCATCAATCCTTTATCGGCAATATCATTTATAAACTTAACCTGATCTTTACGCGACTCACCATTACGGAGTATAAAAATATTAAGATTACAAATTTTGGCTGTAATAAATCCATCTGTCACCAGTGAAATAGGACTATTGTCAATAACAATGTAATCATAATGTTTTTTCGCCCATTCAACAAAGTCATTAAATCGCTTCCGATCAAGCAATTCAGCCGGATTTGGAGGCAATGGCCCCGAAGATATAACAGAAAGATTATTAATACTGGTTGAAAACACCAAACTCTCAATATTATCTTCCTGACCCGACAGGTATTCACTCAAACCCTTGTCCTTAGGCAACCCAAAAACCGAAGCAAACCTTGGTTTTCGCATATCTCCCCCAACCAACAGAGTCTTTTTATCGTTTAAAGCCAGAATAGAGGCTAAATTGGCGCATATAAATGTTTTACCTTCATTGGGTCGTACCGAATTAACTCCAATCACCTGGTTACCCGGCTCCGAAAGCAAGAACGCCATCTTAGTACGTATGGAACGAACCGATTCGGCCAGTACCGATTTGGGATCTTCGGCCACAATAAGTTCCGTTTTACCGGCATTGTGCAAAACATGCCCTAATACAGGGAGCTTAGTAAGCTTCTCAACATCTTCCTGCATATGAATTTTGTTATCGAGCAGGTCTTTTATAAAGATAATGCCCATCACTAAAAAAAGACCTGTCATAGCTCCAATCAGATATTTCATCATAGAACCCATTCCTGTAGGAATAATATTTTCGATACGCGCACAATCAATCACCTGAATATTAACAACCGCTGAAGCCAGAGCAATTTCAAACTCAGCCCTTTTTTGCAGCATCAAATCGTACAGGTTACCCGTAATTTCGTATTGACGGCTAATATCAATAAGTTTTTGTTCCTGCTCGGGCAAACGTGATATGCGTTGACGAATTTCTTTTTTCAGCTTTTCCGAACCTTGTAAAGCAATAGTTGTATTACTTATTAAATTATCAAGATTTTCTTTTAGCTGCTCTTTAACTTGTTCTATTTCAGCATCGAAGCGTACCAGCGAAGGATTATTCTCAAAACTGCTTACGGTGGTCATCTCCCTGCGAGTTTGTAACTCGGCAAGTTTAAAAACCAAGCTGTTAAGCATGGCGTCCTGTATACCTGCAACCGAAGGCGACTTTAACGTGCTTGGATCTCCGTTGGTATGTAAATATTCGATAAGACTATTATAATACTGCAGTTCACCTTCCCTGGTGGTGATTAATTGTTCCAACTGATTATATTGCTCCATCACCATTTTTCCCTGAAGGCTCAGATCAAAAATTTGGTTTTCCGATCGAAAAGTATTAAAGATGTTTCCAGCCTCATCAAGAGAATCAGTTATTCCAACCAAACGTTGATTTATGAAATCTAATGTTTGCCGTTGAATCTGCGTCTGCATTCTCAACTTATCATCCAGGTAAAGCTTAATCAACTCATTAAGGTAATGCACTTCGCGTAACGGTTCATCGCCTTGCACAGCCATTCGAATTACCTCACTGTTACGGTCAACTAATTGCACTTGCAAATTTTGCTGATACTGACGTGTAAGGTTGTGCTGGTTCCGAAAAACAAAACGGTATTGTTTATCTTTAATTTTTTCAATATCTCCATTTGAGAGTATTGTAAAACAAAAGAACTCATTCTTAAAAACCTCTCCAAAAGTTCCGGTTTCTTCAAAACTAAAATCCTGTAAGCTACCATTAACCATTGCGCTTCCCGAAGACTCAATTATATACGAGCCACCACCAACAGGAGTTATATAAAGAAATACGCCATCAGGATTTTTACATCCGTCATCTTGAAGTAAAGTAAAAGGCTCTTTACCATAAATTCCATCCCATCGCAAATAATTTCGGCTGTACCAAAAAACCCGCCAGTTTAAACTTTGAACAACATTGTTATTAAGAGTGTACGATTTTAGTATTTCCAGTTCGTTAGCTACCACGGCCCCTGCCCCTCCCAGCTCTTTATCGAAAAACTCCTGGAAACTAAATAAATCGCTCGATTTGGGAACCATTATAGTTGCTTCAGTCTTGTAAACCTGATGCTGCATTTTATTATAAAAGAAAGATACCGTAACTCCCAAGACTATACTGATAGGTATCAAATACCAATTCCTGACAATGAGAAATATTATCCTTTTAAAATCTATTTGATCTTCATCATCGAATGATGGGTATGGCTGAGATAAATTCTCTTGTAGCATATTATGAGTTAACTCTTTGAACTAATGTAAAACAATAACCAGAATTATATAAAAACAAAATATAAACAACAAATTATTTGTTCAAACAAGCGGCATTACCTGTTTTTAACCAATAAGGCTAATGATAAAACACTAACCTTAAAAATGCCAATTGTTTCGAAAAATACGAAACCTTCTTCGCGATCTTGATACAACTATTTTAGTAACTGATAAAGATTATTCAATATTTAAAATGCCAAACCCAATACCGCTACTAAAATACTAATGGATGAAAACACCAACGATAAAGCCTGGCTGTTGAGTTGAAAATTCTTATTCTTACCCGGCTCAACAAAAACATAGTCATTGGGTTGTAAATAAAATCCTTCGGCCAAAAATATATTCTTACTACTTAAATCCAAATTCATGGCAACACGACCGTCCTGTTTTGATCGAACAACCAAAACATGTTTAATATTGGCATAATCAGTATTTCCATTTGCAAGCGCAATAGCATCCAAAACAGTAATTTTATTATTGTAATTATAATAAACTCCGGGACTACGAACCTCACCCAAAACAGTGACCTTATAATTAAGTAATTTAACTTTAACAACAGCGTCCTTCAAAAACTTATCAGTAAACTCCTGGATAACAATTTCTATTTCCGATTTTGGAGTTCCGGCAACCGATACTTTTCCAAGAATGGGAAGATTTAAATCACCATTGGAATTTACTTCGTAGCCATAAATATAGGCTCCCTGGGGAGTTAAAAATTTCTGATGTTGCGAACTGCTGATTTGTCCCATATCTTCCTCGGGATTAAATAAAGCATTAACCTCCGGATCAATCGACTTTATACTTACATATAAAATATCTCCGGGCTTAATAATGTATTGGCTTGCCGATTCAGGCAATGCACTAAACCCTTCGTTATTTACAACATCTTTGATATAAATTAATTCCTTACTGCTGCGGCACGAAGTCAATCCCGAAACTACCAGAAAACACATCAAAATTTTGAAATAACTATAACTATTTATTCGCCTATGCATCATGAATTAATTTGATATTACAATAATTACTCTTCCATAATCCGTAAAGCCTTATTAACATAACTGAATGTTTGCGTTAGTTAATGTTTTACAGCAAATTTAATATTTTATTCAAAAATAAACCCTATTTGCAGATTTTATACATATTTCTACCTTGAGTAATTAAAAATTAAGTATTACTTAAAATGAAAATATGCCTGAACACCTAAATGCCTTTTCACTGATTGCAATAAATATTATCCTATAGATATGGCTTCGCCACCATGAGTCACATAAAACCCATATAACTAATTAGCATTATCATGGTTCCAAACCCTGAACCAGTTTGCTATTTGCTTATCTATGCAACATTACAATTCTTACGAAGCAATCGTTTTCGATGCTTGATTGTCAACGACGGAATTTGCAATAATAAAAATCCCAGCGCTAAGATAATTACCATTAGATATAATGCTCCTATGTTTCGTAATACAATAGAGACTATAATAAAGGCAATGTTCACACTACTTAATATCATTACCACCTGTAATTGAGAATAACCCAACGATAGCAACCTATGATGAATATGTGTTTTATCAGCACTAAAAGGAGACGATCCATGTATTAAACGTCTTACAAAAACCCTTATTGTATCAACCGCAGGTAAAATAATAACTGAAAGCGCCATCCCTGCCGATGATGAAAACCGGTAAGGAATTAGTGTCTCCGTCCTAACAGAATTCATTTCCATAAAACTGATAGTAAAAATAGCTACTAAAAAACCTAATATCAGGGAGCCTGTATCGCCCATGAAAATTTTATATTTATCGCGACGCATATTATAGTAAAGAAAACCCAGAACTGAACCAATAATACCGGCACCAATAGCAACCATAGCCCATTGGCCATTTATTAAAAACCATAATGAAAATGATAAGATGCAAATAATAACAATTATGGATGCCAACCCGTCAACCCCATCAATTAAATTGAATCCGTTAACAATAAAGACTATAAATCCTATGGAAATAAACAGACTAACTAAATAACCCGGTTCAACAGGTATTAGGCCATAAAAATGAGTGAAACGCAAATCACCTGCCCAAACAATAATGGCGGCAGCAACTATTTGACCAATAAATTTCACTATTGGAGCTGTTACAAGTATGTCATCCTTTACACCTATAACAAAGATTACCAGCAGAGAAGGAATTAAATATGGAATAATGATGCTTCCTACAACCTCATTATAAACTGAATATATAAACAAAAAGCTAAAAAATATAGCGAGACCTCCAAGAGTGGGAACCCTACTTTTATGTATACGTCGTCCTCCCGGCTCATCATAAAGCTTTTTTGCATGCGATACCGCTAAAATTGTGGGTATGGAAACAAAGACCAAAACGAATGATAAAGCAAAAGCTAAAACAACTAATAGAACTTCCTTTTCCAATTTCAACAATTTATTTCCAAGATGAAACCTTATACAATTTTTTGCCTTTGAGGTTTCAAAACTGCTGTTAACAATTAAGAATTCCCCACAAGTATTTAATACTAAGCAACAAAAAACATCAACAATTTTTAAAACAAATATAAAATCATAGTTAATTACTGAATTATCCCTAACCTGCACGAGCCTGAATCAAACAATTTTTCACAATACATGAAGCAGCTCCGTTGCTTATTACATTAATAACCACATCTTTTTTACCGTTCTATGGCCGCTCCGTGGCCATTAGTTGCTAATGAGTTGATGAACAATCCGAAAACCTTCTAAAAACCGCGGAGCGATAACAAAGTGATAACTTGACCAATAATCACTGCACCAACTCAAATCGCCAAGTGTCAATTATGACTAGCCTCTATAATGTGCTTAAAAAAATCTTGTCAAAACAAACACCAATATTAGGAATAAGCCACTAATAGCATGCTAAACAATCAATAATTTAAATTATCAGTTGTTAGAAGATTATGTTTATAAAACTAATTCCTTCGCAAAAAACAAATTATAAAAACCAATTGATCACAACCAAATTTAAATGTGAATATTCACTTTACTCCTTAGTCCTTTAAAAAAGAACCTTGGAGATTTTTTTACAAGACTCTGTATAGTGAAAATAATAAATACAAAAGTTCTTGTCGTTATATTATGTTAAAAAAAAACCTGGAACACAGCAAAAATTTAAGCAGTATAAAAAAGACTATTTGCACATCAAGCTAACAACCTGCAAAACAGCAAGTTTAATAATCATGCCTTGCTTTTAACTTTTCTTCTCAATAATAGACATCAAATAAATAAATAAATAAAAACCCCTCCTGCTATCCGGAGGGGTCGTCAGTGCCCAGAACAGGACTCGAACCTGCACGTACTTGCGTACACTAGTCCCTGAAACTAGCGCGTCTACCAATTTCGCCATCTGGGCAGATGGTTGTTTTGTTAGAGGTTGCAAATATAGAAACTTATCTAATCACTACAAGGGATTTTAATAAAAACAAAATTAAAAAAACAACACACCTAAAATATGCATTATGCTTCCTTTTTCATTAACCTTTTTAATCTTAAGCCCAAGTAAGGATCTCTTTGCTCTAAGTAATGATTTTCTCGCGTAGCCGCGTGTCATATCAACAATAAAAGAACACTTTTTAGTTACGTGTTTGGATTCCCCCCTGGGGGTTAGGGGTTACGTGAGGCGAAGTGAGAAATCATTGTTTAATTCAACAATAAAAAAACACTCTTTAGTTGTGCGTTTTTTGGGTTCCCCCTTGGGGGTTAGGGGTTACGTGTGGGGTAATCTATATTTTACATTGTTTATGTCAACAATAAAAGAACACTTTTTAGCTGCGTGTTTGGATTCCCCCTTGGGGGTTAGGGGTTACGTGAGGCGAAGTGAGAAATCATTGTTTATTTCAACAATAAAAAAACACTCTTTAGTTGTGCGTTTTTTGGGTTCCCCCTTGGGG
>CAZSQG010000069.1:5110-24419 GCA_964608615.1 uncultured Marinilabiliaceae bacterium | reverse complement strand
CTCAAGCCAAATCGCACGACCATCAAAAGTTTTTGCCAGGTAACATTCAATGGTATGGTCAACTTTAGAAGCACTGTCTAATATCTTCTGGCGATCATTACTATTTACAAAAATAGCAGAAGGTATATGTTGCGACATTAACTCAGATTCATTCCGATACCCTAATATCTTGATCATAGCCGGATTTACCTGAAGGAAATATCCCTCCGGGGTAGAGAAATAACCACCAATAGACATGGAATCAAAAAACAAGCGAAAACTATCCAGATTAATTAAAGCTTGCGCATTGCAGGAGTTTAAGCCACCATTTGTTTTAGTCGAATTCCACAGCGGTTTTATCGAATTGCTTGCAAACCGACCATTTCCTTTATTTTTCTTCTCAAGGAGTTTTATCAATTCCTCCTTTGATAATTCATATAAATTGTCACACATATGCTACAATTCTTGTTCACAATATGTATACTATTTATTATCACCTTTATGCTAATTCAAAATCATAATGAATCAAATACAATTTATATAAAAAAAAATTAAAGAAGATTGTTTTTCTAATTAAATAATAAGTAAACAATTTCTTTTTAAAATATTAGAAGACAACACAGACTCCTGATTCATTGATTATTAAACCCTTCGCTACGCTACCAATGACAGATTTTTGATTTATTGATAAATAGATCCTTCGCTGCGCTACCAATGACAGGCTGCCTATTTATTGATAACTAAATACTTCGCTACGCTACCAATGACAGGCTGCCTATTTATTGATAACTAAATACTTCGCTACGCTACCAATGACAGATTTTGATTTATTGATAAATAGATCCTTCGCTGCGCTCTGGATGACAGGCAGCCGTTGGGTAAAAGGGAAAAGAAGAAGTCGGGCAACGCCCGACTTCTTCTTTTCCCTTCCCTATATTATTGTGTTGTCATCCCGAGTTGTCACCCAATAAATTGGGCAAAATGTGAACATGACAGGGAGATTGTAAACCTCTCATTGGTGGCGCAGCGATGGATCAATGAATCAAAAATCCTTCATTGGTAACGGTGTGAGGGATCTAATGTTCAATAGATGAAAACACAATGCGATAAGCCATTATGCCAATTTCTCTTTTGTAATCATTAAAGCCTTGTCCAAGGCCGAATCCAATCCGGAAGGATTTTTGCCTCCGGCGGTGGCAAAGAAAGCCTGTCCTCCTCCACCCCCCTGAATATCCTTTGCCACTGATTTCACAACTTCAACAGCATTAATCTTACCCTTTTCCACCAACGATTCAGAAGCAATAATGGCTATCTGGGCCTTTGAATCGTCTTCGCCACCCAGCAATGCAACCATTTCACCCTCAATATCTGATCGTAACTGAAAAGCAAGATCCTTTATATTTCCAGCTAAAAAGGGTTTAACTAATGCACAAATAACCAACACCCCGTTAACACTAACTGCCGAATCAATTAAGTTACGCTTTTCAATCCTTAACATATTTTGCCTTATCACCTCCAACTGTTTCGAAAGAACAGAATTCTCCTGAATCATTGCCTCAATATTCTTACGCACAGTTAATTGGTTTTTAAACATATTACCAAGCTCATGCAGCAAGTCCGATTGTTGATTCACCATCTCCTCTGCTTTTTCGGCAGTAACAGCTTCAATACGACGAATACCGGCAGCAATTGACGACTCACTTAATATACGGAATAAACCAATTTGTCCGGTTGCCTTTACATGTGTACCCCCACAAAGTTCAACCGAATCACCAAAACCAATGGTTCTGACAAGGTCTCCGTATTTCTCACCAAACAAAGCCATAGCCCCCATCTCCCTTGCTTTTTGAATAGGAAGGTCCCTATGTTCTTCGAGTATATAATTTTTACGAATTTCCTGATTCACCTTTTTCTCAATAACTCTTAATTCTTCATCGGAAAGTTTCTGGTAATGAGAAAAATCAAAACGCAGATAATCGGGATGAACCAATGATCCTTTTTGTTCCACATGATCACCAAGCACCTCCCTTAACGCTTTATGCAGAAGGTGAGTTGCTGTGTGATTATTTGCCGTCATTTGCCTATGGTTGACATTAACAACAGCATGAAAACAAGAAGTCAGATTCTTTGGCAGAAGCGGGGTTACATGAATAATCAGATTGTTTTCTCTTTTTGTTTCAATAATAGGAATCCTCTCTTCCTCACTCTCTATGTAACCATTATCTCCAACCTGTCCTCCACTTTCGGCATAAAAAGGGGTAATATTGAAAACCAAATGAAACAACTCCTTATTTTTGGATTTAACTTTTCGGTAACGCACAAGTTTTACATCCGCTTCAACAAAGTCATATCCAATAAACTCCTCTTCGTCGTCAGGAATAAGTTGAACCCAATCGTCAGTTTCAACAGCTGAGGCATTTCGGGCCCTTTGCTTTTGAGCTTCCATCTCCGTGGCAAATTCACGACGATTTACAACCAATCCCTTTTCTTTTAAGATCAACTCAGTCAAGTCAAGTGGAAAACCAAAGGTGTCATATAATTCAAATGCAACTTTTCCATCCACCACTTTATAACCTTGCTTTAATGTTTCATTAACAATACTTTCGAGAAGACTAATGCCCGTTGATAGTGTACGAAGAAATGACTCTTCCTCCTCAGCAATTACATTACCAATAAAATCCTTTCTGGCTTCCAACTCAGGATAAGCCTTACCCATAGAATCAATTAATGCAGGAAGTAATCTGGCTAAAAAAGGTTGTCTCATGCCCAGAAAAGTATAGGCGTAGCGAACAGCCCTTCTGAGAATACGACGAATAACATAGCCAGCCTTATTATTTGATGGAAGCTGGCCATCGGTAATTGCAAAGCTAATAGTACGAATGTGGTCGGCAATTACCCTCATGGCAATATCAGTTTCCTGGCTAATTCCATATTTAATACCAGTAACCAAAGATATTTCACTTATTATGGGTTGAAACACATCAGTGTCGTAGTTTGACCCCTTCTTTTGTAAAGCACGGCAAAGACGTTCAAAACCCATACCTGTATCTATATGCTTCTGTGGCAAAAGGATCAGCTTACCGTCGGCTTTTCGGTTGTATTGAATAAATACAAGATTCCATATTTCAATAACTTCCGGATGGTCTTTATTTACTAGTTCCTGACCGGGAATTACTTTTCTGGCTTCTTTGCTTCTCAGATCAATATGGATTTCAGAACAAGGTCCACAAGGCCCTGTTTCACCCATTTCCCAAAAATTATCCTTTTTATTTCCATTAACAATTCGATTTTCAGGAAGATGTTTTTTCCATTGTAAAAAAGCCTCTTCATCTTTTTCTATTCCATCTTCAGCACAACCTTCAAAAACAGAGGCATACAACCGCTCCTTGTCAATCTTAAGTACATCGGTAAGATATTCCCATGCCCAGTCAATTGCTTCAATCTTAAAATAGTCACCAAACGACCAGTTCCCCAACATTTCGAACATAGTGTGGTGATATGTATCGTGTCCCACTTCTTCGAGATCATTGTGTTTTCCGGAAACCCTCAGGCATTTTTGCGAATTAGCCACTCGAGAATACTTTGCTGATGCATTACCAAGAAAAATATCCTTAAACTGATTCATCCCGGCATTGGTAAACATCAGGGTTGGGTCATCCTTAACCACCATAGGGGCCGATGGAACTATTTTGTGTTGCTTTGAAGCAAAAAAATCCAAAAAACTCTGTCGTACTTCTGCTGCTTTCATTTCTGCATTATTATTTGTTGTAAGCACATATATAGTTTGATCATTATTTCCAAATTACTTCAGATAACACAAAACTAATTTGTTCGTTAACTGAGGCTTCACAATTCATTAAATCTCTGTTATAACATTACTTCTAAGTATAATAACCATACTCTAAAACATCTCTCTAATTATCGAGTATTTCCCTGCTAAAAAGAACAAATACAATTTGTCTCTTTTATTATTTTAACAAATAGAAAAATAGATAGACAAAGGATATCAGGACAAAAAACCAGTATCGAGATATTCCAATATTTTCAAGGTTCATCTTCCTCTATATCTTATTTCGCTCATTTGTCAATGTTTTTTATTGCCTACATATGGTTTACCAAATCACAAAATATTACTACTTTTTTATCATTTATGTTTTTTAAGTTAAACTAATTATGTAGAATATTGATTTAACCTCGTTGTTTTAATCAAATATTTTTATATTTACGTCAAAAAAACAAACCTTTTTTACAAATTACCCGTACAAAAAAACGATTCAATAATCTGTGGTTTTACTTTAGTTGTTACAAACATAATTTAAAATCAAAATCATTTTATTGATTTAGTAATTTTTAAGAAAGAAAATTTAGCGCAAAAATAGATTAATCGGCTGATTTTTGCGTGTTAATAACAAAATTTTCTATTTTAGCATAAAAATTAGTGCCATATGTCAAAAGTAAAATTTAAGTATAACCCTGATACATTAAGCTACGACCGCGTTGAAACCGGATTTAAATATTATATATCACGTGTATTTACTTATTCTCTTTTTAGTGCTGTATTAGGCGTTGTTTACTTTCTTGGTTACATATATTTGCTTGACAGTCCTCGTGAAACCCGCCTCGAACGCGAAAACTCAAGATTGGTTTCTCAATATGAAATAATGAGTAAAAAGCTGGAGCAGGTACATTTGGTACTCGATGACATACAACAAAGAGATGAAAATGTTTACAGAGTAATTTATCAGGCCGATTCTATACCAAACTCAATTCGTCGTGCAGGATTTGGGGGAGTAAACCGATACCGCTATCTCGAAGATATGGATAATGCAAACTTAGTGGTTAACACGGCCAGGAAGCTTGATATTATCATGAAACAGCTTTACGTACAATCCAATTCATTTGATGAAATAGAAAGTCTGACCAAACGAAAAGAAGAGATGATTCGTTGTATTCCCGCTATCCAGCCAATCTCAAACAAAGACTTACGACGGACGGCATCAGGTTATGGCTGGAGGATAGACCCCATATATAAAATCAGAAGGTTTCATCAAGGCCTAGACTTCTCGGCACCTACAGGAACTGATATTTTTTCCACCGGTGAAGGTATTGTTAAGAGTGTAACCGTTTCTCCTACCGGATATGGTAAACATATTGAAGTTGACCATGGCTTTGGATATTCAACATTATACGCCCATATGGATGGATTTAATGTTAAACCGGGCCAACGCGTTAATCGCGGTGATATTATAGGTTATGTAGGCGACACCGGTAAATCAACTGCTCCTCACCTACATTACGAGGTCAGAATTAAAGGTAATGCTGTTGATCCTGCACACTATTTCTTCCAGGACCTTACTCCTGAACAATATGAAAAGATGATTCAAATTTCATCAAACAGCAACCAGACTTTCGATTAATATTAAACCTACTGAAATAAATGTATTTTTAAGGTCGCCAATGCGACCTTTTTTTACGCTTTAGGAATAACCAGAAAAAAATATTAATTACAAAACGGTTGTTTGGCAGAGAAAAAAAGTTTAAAATTGTATGTAAAACCACAATAATCATCAACATGCCTTATAAAGAACCTAAAATTGAAAAACTGTATTACACCATCGGTGAGGTAGCAAAAATGTTTAATGTAAATACATCGCTCATTCGTTTTTGGGAAAAGGAATTTGATATTATTAAACCTCATAAAAACAAAAAAGGGAACAGGCTTTTCACCCCACAAGACATTGAAAATCTACACCTTATTTTTCATTTGGTTAAAGAAAAAGGACTTACTTTAAAAGGGGCAGAAAAGAAGCTCAAAGAAAATAAAGCTGACACTATACAGAACTTTGAAGTTGTTAGCAAGCTTAAGAATATTCGCGATCTGCTTGTAGAAATTAAGGATAGCATTTAGCTTGAGAATATACAACTAAAGCCTTACTCATTTTTCGAGTGATTACACCTTTTAAATAGCAAAATTTATTTTGCCAAATCATACTTAAATTTCTGGATTTAAACTCAGGAACAAAATCCAACAACGTATTTCTACTTTAGCTTACATGCATTATTAATACTGAACTCCGTTGTAATTGCATCATTACTTTTGAAGTTTCTTAATAAATCAATCCTCAAAATAAAAGCATTAATATATTGAGCTACCCAACTATTTGCCAAAGATTGATAATTCACCAAAAAAATTAAACACCTAACAAATCAGGGATAAGAAATGATTCATCTACTCAACGACAAACAAAAGAAAGGCTAAATATGGACCAAATAAAAGTTAAGGACATAATCAGCCATCTTGAGTATTTCTCTCCTCCTGCACTTCAAGAGGATTATGACAACAGTGGTTTGCAAATTGGGGATCCCGATATGCCGGTTATTGGTATTCTTATAACTCTTGATGTTACACCCGAGATTATTACAGAAGCTGTATCCAATAACTGTAACCTTATTATTTCGCATCACCCATTAACCTTATCAGGAGTAAAAAAAATAACCTCCGAAAGCACTACCGGACTGATTATTATGGATGCTGTGCAGAAAAAAATCGCCATTTTTTCGGCCCACACTAACCTTGACAGTGTGAAAAATGGTGTTAGCGGAGTATTAGCTGATAAGCTTGGATTAGTAAAATGTCAGGTTCTTGATCCCCGAAAAAACCTGCTGGTAAAGCTGGTAACATTTGTGCCTGTATCCGATTCTGAAAAAGTCAAAACAGCGTTGTTTAAAGCCGGTGCCGGACATATAGGCAATTACGATTCATGTAGTTATAGCACACAAGGATTAGGAACATTCCGGGGTAATGAATTAACCAATCCATATGTTGGAGAGAAAGGAAAAATCCATACCGAAGAGGAACTGCGTATTGAAACCATTTTTCCAGACTATTTGCAAAACCATGTGGTAGAAGCACTGATTAAGTCTCATCCATATGAGGAACCGGCTTACGATTTATATCAGCTAAAAAACCAATGGGATCAGGCAGGATTCGGAATTATTGGAGAATTCACTGAACCATTACCTACCAATATGTTCCTTCAAAAATTAAAATCAATTACCAAAACAGGGTGCATTCGTTATACAGAAACAGAAAAAAAATCAGTGAAAAAAATCGCCGTTTGTGGTGGTAGCGGCAGTTCACTTATAAAAAAAGCCCTCTCAGCCAAAGCCGATGTTTTTGTTTCGGGTGATTTTAAGTATCATCAGTTCTTTGATACAACAAAAAACATGATGATTGCTGATATTGGGCATTATGAGAGTGAACAGTTCACTAAAGAACTTTTTTTTGAGCTACTTACAAAAAAAATACCTAATTTTGCAATCCATTTATCGAAAGTAAATACCAATCCCATTAAATACTATTAGCATAATGGCAACAATAGATCACAAAACAAGTGCAACCGATGTTACTGTAGAAGAAAAACTTCGTGCGCTTTTTGATTTACAGAAAGTGGTTTCCGACATTGACAAAATCCGGACGCTCCGTGGCGAATTGCCTTTAGAAGTTCAGGATTTGGAAGATGAAATCGAAGGATTAGTTACCCGTATAACTAATCTCGATATAGAAATCAAGAAACTCAACGACAGCATTCTTTCAAAGAAAAATGAAATCAAGGATGCCGGATTACTGATAAAGAAATACGAGGCTCAGCAATCAAACGTTCGTAACAATCGCGAATACGACTCATTAACCAAAGAAATTGAATTTCAAACACTTGAAATAGAACTTTGTGAGAAACGGATTCGTGAATTCACCGCTGAGATGAAGGTTAAAACGGATCAGGCTGTTTCTTCAAAGCAATTGCTGGAAGAACGCAAATCGGATCTGGAAGCAAAAAAATCGGAACTTGATGAGATTGTTTCTGAAACCCAAATGGAGGAAGAACGTCTTAAAGAAAAAGCTAAAGAAATTGAAATACGTATCGATGATCGTTTACTTTCAGCTTTTAAACGCATCCGAAAAAACGCCCGCAATGGACTAGCTGTTGTTACAGTAGCCCGTGATGCTTGCGGTGGTTGTTTCAACAAAATTCCACCTCAGCGTCAGCTCGACATTCAGCTACGCAAAAAAGTAATCGTTTGTGAATATTGCGGACGAATATTAGTCGACGGAGAGCTCTAGTAATACAAAGAATAAATAAAAACCCCGGTTAGACATGGTTTCTACCGGGGTTTTTTATATAATTAGCTACCAGCTACCGCCGGCACCACCACCGCCAAAACCGCCTCCACCGAAACCGCCAAAACCTCCACCTCCACCAAAGCCGCCCGAGCCTGATGAAAAACTATCCCAACTTCCTGAGTGACTCGATCCGGAACCAAGCATAGACATTAACACCCAAAAGGGTAGGCTATGCCCCAGTGAAGAGGATTGTGTTTTTTTCCCTTTAATGCTTATAAAAATTACCATAAAGATAAACAGAAGAAAAAACACCGTCGCAAAACCTGAATTCCCTTCGGTCTTTTTAATATAATTATCAGCAGTATATTCTCCACGGGTGAGATCCTTAAGAACGCCAACTCCTGTTAGCAAACCACTAGCATAATCATTATTCCTAAACTTTGGAATCATTTCATTCTGAACAATGCGCCGCGCTACGGCATCTGGCACAACACCCTCTAAACCATAGCCTACGGCAATAAAAGCCTCTCCTTTTTCATTTCCTTTTTTGGGTTTAACAAGAATAAGAATCCCATTGTTTTTCCCTTTTTGACCAATACCCCACTTCTCGGCTAGCCTAAAGGCATAATCTGAAATGGCATATCCCGAAAGATTATCAACAGTAATGATGGCAATCTGGGTGCTGGTTTCATTTGAAAATTGTACAAGACCATGTTCCAACTGATTTAGTGAAACCTCATCCAATACACCTGAGAAATCATTTACTAAACGGGGTTGCTTTGGCTGCTCAGGAAACGTTTGAGCAAAAGTTGAACCAACCAATGATAGAAAAAATAATACTATAGCGTATCTCAACATCTCTTTAAATTTATTCATCTTTTACCAAATGAGATTTCATCGCTTAATTCATTAACATCATCGCCTTGATAAGGGAAGTGCTTTTTAAGCTGTATCCCGGCCATCAGAACCCCCTTTTCAAGCCCGCCTGTATAATCACCATCTTTAAAAAGAGTCGCCATTTCGGCCTTAATGTTATCCCAAAAATCAGCCGGAACTTTGGCATTGATTCCCACATCACCAAGAATGGCAAATTTCCGATCATTAACAGCCAGATAAAACAGCACACCATTTCGAAGAACTGTTTTATGCATTTTAAGAGTAGCAAAATAATGGGCAGCTCTGTCAAGAACATTTTCCGTACATACTGATTCAACATGTACACGAATCTCTCCCGATGTGTTTAGTTCTGCCTCATGAATGGCTGCCACTATCCTATCCTTTTCTTCCTTACAAAATAAATCCTTAGTCATTCTCATTATTGTTATCAGAATTGTACCTCCGGAGCCTTTTGTGAACCCTTCTCGGCTTCAAAATAAGGTTTGCGCTCAAAATTGAACATCCCGGCAATCATATTCTGAGGGAACTTTGTAATGTATGTATTATAACTCCTGGACGTTTCATTGAACTTCATTCGTTCAACGGTAATTCTGTTTTCGGTTCCCTCCAGTTGAGCCTGAAGATCCAAAAAGTTTTGATTGGCTTTTAAATCAGGATATTTTTCCACAACCACCATTAAACGTGAAAGAGCTGAGGAAAGGCCTTCCTGAGCCTGTTGAAACTTTTGTAATGATTCGTCAGTCATACCTTCAGTTGAGACATTCATACTGGTTGCCTTACTTCGTGCTTCAATAACTCCTTCAAGAGTTTCTTTCTCATGAGCCGCATAACCCTTAACAGTAGCAACCAGGTTAGGAATTAAGTCGGCACGACGCTGATAAACATTTTCAACCTGAGCCCACTGAGCATCAACACCCTCACGAAGTTCAACCATAGTATTGTATCCGCAACTGGTAAAAAAAGGGACAGCTATCAGGGCTATCAAAAACCATTTAATCCGTTTCATAAGTCACTATTTATTTAAGTTATCAATATAATATCAATGTTAAAATTACGAGTTTTTGTGAATATCTTCCAAAATTAAGGTCGTTTACAAATTATCCTTATGCTAATAATCTTTACAGAACAGTCTTTTTAAAAAGCCACATAATGAACGCTCGCTGGCTCGTTCAAATTTCTTCCTGTATTCATTTTCTTCGGAGGGAGCATTCCCGGAAATGGTTTGATAAATAACACCCCAACCCGGAAAACCCCCGAAATTCCGATCATCAATAAACATGTCAGCATTAATTTTCCGACTTTGAGAACCATCCATCTCTTCATCGGGATAACTGGCATTAACAGCAAAGAACTCTACTCCATTATTCTTGCAATATTCAACAGCTTCATCAAGACAGGCTCCATTCCTGTATGTCCATAAAATAAGCTGATGCCCATCTTTTTGAAGCGCTTTAAGTGATTCAAAAGCAAAAAACATTTCCTTACCAATGGCAGGATATCGGTGTTCTACTATAGTACCATCAAAATCCACAGCAATTATCATAAAAATAAATTTGAGAGATTAAAGCTGATCGCTTTCCTGATTAGCTTCCAGATCATTCATCACGCGCGACC
Source organism: uncultured Marinilabiliaceae bacterium (assembly GCA_964608615.1). GTDB lineage: Bacteria > Bacteroidota > Bacteroidia > Bacteroidales > Marinilabiliaceae > CALEUX01. The sequence goes on along the minus strand of CAZSQG010000069.1, from coordinate 13,807 downwards.
TGTTAGGAGTATTTAAAACAAAGGCCAAAAATAACAACCCAAAAATAAGCAAAAAAACAACATCGGCCGAAAACAAATATCCCGTTAATGCAATAATTGCCAATGCTTCAAGGGTTACTATTTTGATAAAAAAGCTTATTCGATATTGCCTGAGCTTTTCGCTAACTGATAAACCTGATGAAAGATGACTTATCCACTTTTTATGGAAAGCATAACCTGCCGGAATTCCCATCAATGATAATATAACAATAACCGATTTAAAAGTCTCCTTACTAACTACAGACCAAGCCCATACCTTACCATAAATTGCCACAACAATTATACTTATTGCAAACATTAACAACATAGCAATAAAAATAATCCAAAATATTAATATGATCTGTTTCAAATAAGTAGAACGTTCCATTTATTCTTGTTTTGTACATTCAGATTATAACGCTCATAAGCAATTCGCTAAATATTTGCTTACAATGTTTTATCAAAAGGCAAGCGATTTATCATCGATCTGCCTAAAGTAACCTCATCGGCATATTCCAGTTCATCACCAATAGAAATACCCCGGGCAATAGTGGTAATCTTAACGGGATATTTTAAAAATTTTCTGTAAAGATAAAAATTAGTGGTATCTCCCTCCATGGTAGTGCTCAATGCAAATATTACCTCATCCACAATACCTGCAATTATTTTTTCTTCCAGAGGCTTTATGGTAAGATCATCAGGACCAATTCCATCCATAGGTGAAATGACTCCTCCCAGAACATGATAAACGCCAAAATACTGACGGGTATTTTCAATAGCCATTACATCACGAATACTTTCAACCACACATACTAACCTATGATCGCGCTTTTCGCTGGCACAAATAGAACAAATTTCAGTATCAGAAATATTAAAACAACCTGAACAATAACGAATTTCTTCACGAAGTGATTTTATTGTTTCGGTAAAACGAATAACCGATTCTTTCTCCTGCTTGAGCAAATACAGGGCCAATCGAAGAGCCGATTTTTTACCGATCCCCGGCAACCTTGATAGTTCATTAACAGCACTTTCTAATAGCTTTGATGGAAACTGAGATGCGTACATGAAAAAATATTGTTGATTACGTAAAGGTAATAAAGTTTTAGCAGTTAACAGTGTTAAGTATAGATGTGTTCAGCATACCAAAAATATATGAAAACTAATATCCAAAAGCTCTTATCATTGAAAACAATCATAAACAGTTTATTTAAACAGGGAAAAATCTTTTCTTTGCTAAAAAAAAATGAGCCCACTACTCACAAGTTTGCTTATTGGCGGATATTTCATTTTACTTCTGATAATATCATTAATAACCTCCAAGAACGCTGATAATGCTACGTTCTTTTTGGGGAATCGTAATTCACCATGGTTCATTGTTTCCATTGGCATGATTGGCTCTTCACTCTCGGGTGTAACATTTGTATCGGTTCCAGGCAGCGTTGAAGTGCAACAATTTACTTACCTCCAGATGGTTCTGGGCTTTATTCTGGGCTATGTGGTTGTTGCAAATATCTTACTACCCCTATACTACAAGTTAAATCTCACTTCTATATACTCTTACCTTAACACCAGGTTCGGAGTATGGTCGTATAAGTCGGGAGCCATACTGTTTATTGTTTCACGAACAGTTGGTTCAGCTGCCCGCATGTACCTAATGACCGGAGTACTGCAACTTGCCATATTTGATAAGCTTGGCATTCCGTTTTATGTTACTGCTATTATTGCTATCGCGCTTATTTGGCTTTACACATTCAGAGGCGGTATTAAAACCATTATATGGACTGACACTCTTCAAACAATACTGATGGTAAGTGCGGTTGTTATTACTATTGTATTCATTAATAAAGAGATGGGGTTTGGGTTCAAGGGAATGTTATCGGCAATTTTTAAGAGCAGTTACAGTCAGATTTGGGTATGGGATGACTGGCATTCGTCGCAACATTTTTTAAAACAGTTTCTATCGGGTGCTTTTATTACCATTGTAATGACAGGTCTTGATCAGGATATGATGCAAAAAAACTTGTCAATCCGCAACCTGAAAGATGCCCAAAAGAATATGTATTGGTATGGATCGGCCTTTCTGCCTATTAACCTTCTTTTTTTATCATTAGGAGCCTTGTTATTCCTATATGTACAACATCTGGGCATTGCATTGCCTCAACGTGCTGACGACCTTTATCCCATGCTGGCCCTTGGAGGATATTTACCCGCTGCTGTTGGTGTTATTTTCATCCTTGGATTGATTGCAGCAGCATATTCGAGTGCCGATTCCACCTTAACAGCTGTTACAACCTCTTTTTCGGTTGATATTTTGAATATTAAAAAGATGGATGAGTCAAAAGCAAAAAAAAGCCGGATAATTGCACACATAGGTTTTACAGTACTTACTGCTTTGGTGATCCTGGTTTTCAGAATTCTAAAACAGGACAACATTATTAACACCATTTACACTTTAGCAGGTTACACTTATGGCCCTTTACTTGGACTGTTTACCTTTGGCCTGTTTACCAAGTATAAGATAAACGATAAACTCGTAGTTTTTGCTGCTCTTTTGCCACCAGTTATAACCGGAATCCTGGATTTTAACGCTCAGAGTTGGTTTGGATTCAATCTTGGTTATGAAAAGCTAATGGTTAACGGATTGTTAACTTTTATCATACTATGGTTAATCAGGAAAAGAACAAAAAGCTGAACTAAACTCCCAAATAAAGCTTAGCGTAATTCATTATAAAGGGTATTGAAAAAATCACTAATTATATCACTCCGAAAAATCAACATACTCAGCAAAACCACTACTAAAGGCTACGTTAGTAACCGAATCACTTTGATATATAAAGCAGGCTTCCGTATTTGGCAGGCTTTCGATAAGAGCCATACTATCATCAAGGCCCAGAACCATACATGCTGTGGCGTATGCATCGGCTGTCATACAATCATCGGCAACTATTGATGTACTCAGCAGTGAGTGTTGAACAGGATAACCTGTGCGAGGATCGATAGTATGTGCATATTTTTTTCCTTCCTTTACATAGAAGTTACGATAATTACCGCTGGTGGCTAAGGCTTTTCCCGATATCTTAATAATCAGTTGTAACTCACGTTTGCTAACAAATACATCGTCAATTGGTTTGTCAATACCTATACGCCAAAAATCGTTTTTAGGATTAACTCCCGAAGTTGTAACTTCCCCTCCAATCTCCACCATGAAATTTTTTATCCCATGTTGTTTCAAAAACAAAGCCACCACGTCAACACCATAACCTTTTGCAATGGCACTGGCATCAAGCATAACTCCGGTTTTTTTTGCAACAATAACTCCATTTTCAACGGATACATTCGACATTCCCACATATTGCCTCAAAGAATCAATGACTTCAGGAGTTACCTGGTCTATTTTACTAAAACCAAACCCCCAGGCGTTTACTAGCGGAGCAACAGTCATATCAAAAGCCCCAAAGGACTTTTCAGATATTTCAATAGCCGTTTCAAATACATGCTTAAAAAACGTATCGGCAACTACATCAACATCTCCTCTATTAAAACGGCTGATAGTAGAACTTTCATCATAAGTTGACAGCGACTTGTTAAACATTTCCAGAAGCGCCATTATCTCTTTGTGCTTATCGCCGGCACTATTATCGTATGTGAAATGGTAAAAAGTACCAAAAACTTCGCCCTCATTATAAATATAGCTGGTGTGTTTAGTGGAACAACCAAACAAGAGAACAATAAGTAATGCAATTGAAGCAACAAATTTTTTTTTCATAATTCAAATATTAGTGCCTTCATTAATTTTTGTTCTTAATGATCCCAACAAATAAAGAATATGTTTACCCCCTTTATAGCACGTTGTTGTTTCATTAATATTTAGAAAACCTGATAATTATCAAAAACGCTTATTAATTAACAAGGTAATATATAAACCATTTTATAAACTAAAGGAAGAAAAAAAAGCATAAAAGGAAAACAGGGCATTTCCCTTATTTTTCTTTTATGCTTGTGTAAAGTTAACAATACCGGTTTAAGAACCGAAATCATCATATGCAATCATCTCATCAGGAACCCCTAAATCGTACAACATTTTATTAACAGCAGAATTCATCATTGGAGGTCCACAAAGATAATATTCAATATCTTCAGGCTCTTCGTGTTTAATAAGGTACTTATCGTAAATAACACTATGAATAAATCCTACAGGTCCGTCCCAATTATCATCAGGCTGTGGTTCCGAAAGCCCAATTGTGAACTTAAAGTTGGGGAATTTCTTTTCAATGGCACGAAAATGCTCTTCGTAAAATATTTCCTTTTTCGAACGTGCTCCATACCAAAAAGTAACTTTACGTCCGGTTTCAAGAGTGTGAAAAAGATGGAAAATATGTGAACGCATTGGAGCCATACCAGCACCTCCTCCAATAAACATCATTTCGCGTTGGGTTTCCTTAATAAAAAACTCTCCATAAGGACCCGAAATAGTAACCTTATCGCCAGGTTTACGTGAGAAAATATAAGACGAACAAATACCAGAATTAACTTTCATAAATCCACCGTTTACACGGTCAAAAGGTGGGGTAGCAATCCTAATATTCAGCATAACAATATTACCCTCGGCAGGGTGATTAGCCATTGAATAGGCCCTAAAAGTAGGCTCTGGATTCGACATTTTCAGATCGAACATTTTAAATTTCGTCCAATCGTCGTGAAACTTATCATCAACAATGATATCTTTAAAATCCACGTCAATTTTTGGAACATCAATTTGAATATAACCACCCGACTTAAACACAAGAGTTTCACCTTCGGGTAATTTTACCACAAATTCCTTAATGAAAGTTGCCACATTATTATTTGAAACAACTTCGCATTCCCATTTCTTAATTCCCATTATTTCATGAGGAATTTTCATCACAAGATCTTCCTTTACCTTCACCTGACAAGCCAAACGCCAATTGTTGGTTTGCTCCTTACGGGTAAAAAAACCTGTTTCTGTAGGAAGAATAGATCCTGCACCCTCATCTACCTGACAACGACACATGCCACAAGTACCTCCACCTCCGCAAGCCGAAGGCAGAAAGATTTTATTTCCTCCCAAAGCCGACAACAGACTTTGACCGGGATCAACTGTTAGCTCTTTCTCTCCATCATTAATATTTATAGTAACTGTTCCCGAAGGAGTAAGTTTCTTCTTGGCGTAAAGTAGTACTGATACCAATAAAAGAATCACCAGGAGAAATACCACCACCCCGGAAATGACTACAGAACTCTGTATAGCTAATAAAACACTCATCTTATTTGATTTTTGCTGAAACTGTTACAGTTTAATTCCCATGAAGCTCATAAAGGCAATACCCATAAGCCCGGTAACAATAAAGGTTATTCCCAGCCCTCGTAAAGGAGCAGGAACATTTGAGTAGCGCAGTTTTTCACGTATTGCTGCAATACCAACTATAGCAAGAAGCCACCCCACTCCTGAACCAAGTCCAAAAATAGTAGCCTCCCCAATATTGGCATAAGCCCGCTCCTGCATAAAAAGCGAACCGCCCAGTATAGCACAGTTCACAGCAATAAGGGGTAAAAATATCCCTAAAGATGTATAAAGTGTAGGTGCAAATTTCTCCACAATCATTTCAACAAGCTGCACCATGGAAGCAATAACTGCAATAAACATTAGGAAACTCAGAAAACTCAGATCAATGGTCTCAAATCCTTCTCCAAGCCACGACAGAGCGCCCTCACGCAACACATAATTTTCGAGAAGATAGTTTACAGGAACTGTAATACCCAAAACAAATATTACGGCTATTCCGAGTCCAAATGAAGTTTTAACTGTTTTTGAAACAGCAAGGAAAGAACACATGCCTAAAAAATAGGCAAATACCATGTTGTCAATAAAAACAGACTGGACGAATATATTTATCAGATGTTCCATTTTTGAAAGCTTTTCAGTTTACATTTTAGTTTGACTCAACCAGTGTTTTGTTTCTTGAACGTTGCACCCAGATAATGATACCAACCACAATCAACGCCATGGGAGGTAATATCATTAAACCATTGTTTACATAACCCCAATCATAAAACACCTGAGGAATTACCTGTATTGTTCCAATTGCAGGTAAAGTTAATGTGCCGGCTCCAAGCAATTCACGGAAGAATGCAATAATAATAAGAATAATACCATACCCAGCACCATTACCAATACCATCAAGAACAGATGGCCATGGGCGATTACCCAGAGCAAAAGCCTCAAGACGACCCATTAGTATGCAATTGGTTATAATAAGACCTACGAAAACCGAAAGCTGGCGACTCACGTCATATGCATATGCTTTTAAAATTTGGTCAACCAAAATTACTAATGCAGCTGCAACAACCAGCTGAACAATAATTCTGATCCTGGATGGAATAGTATTACGAAGTAATGATATAATCAGGTTAGCAAACATTACTACAAAAGTTACTGAAATTGCCATTACAATGGCAGGCTCAAGTTTTGCCGTTACGGCTAGGGCTGAACAAATACCAAGTACCTGAATCGTAATAGGATTCTGTGCCCCAAGCGGCCCGGTAATCAGTTTCATATTCTTTGCAGAAAATAATGGTCCGTTATCCTTACTCATTGCTTACGCTTTTAATATTTCTTAAAAAATTCTCATATCCTTGAAAGAAATCTTTCAGCATGTTTTCCAATCCTTTACTGGTTATGGTTCCACCCGAAATTGCATCCACTTCATGGAGCGATCCTTCAGAAGCACCACCTTTGACAACCAGTACAGAAGTCAATTTGCCATCTTCTCCAAATATTTGCTTACCCTGAAATTGCTTCTGAAACTTAGCTTTATCAATCTCAGCACCTAACCCCGGGGTTTCACCTTTATGCCCAAAAGTGGCGCCATAAATAGTATTCCCATCATTATCAACCGAGATATATCCCCATATTGGCCCCCAAAGGCCAACACCTCTAAACTGAAAAATGTATTTAAGTTCTCCATTATCCAAACGCGCTTCGTAAACAGGATACGAACGTTCGTTGGCTGCTTTGCGAAGTTCCTTGGCCATATCAACATTAAAAGCAGTAACGCCTTCAACCTTTTCGCCATTAAAATTCACAATATAACTAGCTGCTCCAATATATTTCTCAAATTTTTCCTCAGCATCCTTATTGTTACTTTCGATGTTTACCGAACGTAAAATATCAATTTTCTTTGCCACCATTTCATTACGTGCCTGTAATGGTTTCAATCCTTGTGAAACTATTGCCAAAACAGCGGCAACAACAATTACCATCACCGAGGCATACATGAAAGTATAACTGTTTCCTTGTTTATCCATTTTCTTAGTCTTTTAAAACTTAACCTTTAACAATTACTCTTTTCAGCCTGCGCTTGATGTTGGCATCAACAACAAAATAATCAATAAGCGGCGCAAAGGTATTCATCAGCAGTATGGCAAGCATCATACCTTCGGGATAAGCCGGGTTAAAAACCCTAATCATAATAGCAAAAACGCCAATTAAAAAACCATAAATCCACTTCCCATTTTCGGTACGTGAACCCGTAACCGGATCAGTAGCCATAAATACAGCACCAAAGGCAAATCCACCTAAACAAAGTTGATGTATAGCATCAATCTGCATCAAACTGTTAGCACCTATTACGTTAAATAAAAGGGCCATAATGTATCCACCTGCAAAAACTGAAACCATAACTTTCCAACTGGCAATACCTGTATAAATAAGTAAAGCACCTCCTAAAAGTATAGCAAGAGTAGACGTTTCTCCAATAGAACCAGGAATTACTCCTATAAAACTATCCCAGATTGGGAATTTTGATGATATATCACTCTCAACGGCAGCACCCAAAGCAGTAGCACCCGAAAAACCATCAGCAATACCTTCGCCGGCAGTTAATCCCGATATCCAAATTTTGGAACCAGACATCTGAGCAGGATAAGCAAAGAAAAGGAAGGCCCTTGCAATTAAGGCAGGGTTCCAGATATTCATTCCGGTTCCGCCAAATACTTCTTTACCAATTACTACTGCAAATGCAGTAGCTACTGCCACCATCCATAATGGTATGTCGACAGGTAAAATAAGTGGAATCAACATTCCTGAAACCAGGAATCCTTCGTTAACCTCATGCCCGCGCATTTGTGCAAAAGCAAATTCAATGCCCAAGCCGGTAACATAAGAAACCACAATAATTGGGAATACCTTAATAACACCGTGTAACACCATTTCGCCAAATGAAGCCTGCATACCCATGGCAATAAAATGCTGGTAACCAGCATTCCAAATACCAAAAAGCAATGCTGGAACAAGGGCGGCTACTACAATAATCATAGTGCGTTTCATGTCAATGGCATCACGCACATGAACCCCGTTTTTATTGGTTTTGTCGGGTACAAAAAACAGTGTTTCAAATGAATCAAATGTTGAATGAAACATTTCAAACCTACCACCCTTTTCAACATGGGGTTTTATGTTGTCAAATAGTTTTCGTAATACCTTCATAAGAAAGTGTTTTGTTTATTATTGAAACCCGGATTTTCAGTATTAGTCCAGGAATTACTACTTTAATCCGGGACTGAAACCCGTTAAATATTTTGATTAAAATGTGAGTTATTAACCAACTTCCTTTATCATCACCTCAATGCCTTTACGCACCAGCGATTGCAATTCCA
>CAZSQG010000069.1:0-5100 GCA_964608615.1 uncultured Marinilabiliaceae bacterium | reverse complement strand
TTCGCATAAAGCCACATCTTCTTCAACAACTTCGTATATCCCAAGTTGTTCCATTTTGTCAATATCATCAGTAATAATGGCTTTAAAAAGATGTTCAGGAAGGATGTCCATGGGCAAAACTTTTTCGTACTGACCTGAAACAACAATAGCACGCCGACCGCCATGAATATTGGCATTCAAACGATATTGTTTTTTGGAACACATCCAGCTGAAAAAAGAATGTGACATACTGAATTTGCCAAATCCCGGAAGTGCCCATCCCAGAAACTCATGTTCATTTCCTTCAGGGATTACTATAACCTGTGAATGATAAAAACCAATAAACCCATCATTATCAATCTGGTCTCCGGTTAATACATTTCCGCTGATGATTCTTAAGGTGCCATCGGCAAGATTATCGCGAAGCAGCTCAGTAACTGATGCTCCAAGACGGTAACGGAAATAGGCTGGACGAAGAACCTCGGAACCAGCAAGAACAATGCTTCTGGAAAAATCGTGCTTTCCCGTTGAAAAAAGAGATCCAATGGATACAACCTCCTGAGGTTGAACTACCCATACTTTTTCTCCCTTATTTAGTGGCGCAACATGATGTATCTGCGTGCCCACATTACCTGCCGGGTGAGGTCCCTCAAAACGGTGAATCTGAACACCTTCAAGATTTTGATAAACCTTTGAAGCTGATTCATTGCTCAATCCGATATGTACATCTGAACAAAGCTTTTTCAGCACTTCAATGCCCGACTTAAATGCAGCTTCCTGCCCTGAAAGAACAAAATCCAGATCAGGAGCCAAAGGTGCACTATCAAAGCTGGAAATAAATACAGAACGAGGTGTTTCAGATGGATTAGCAATAATGTCATATGGACGCTGTCTGATATATGGCCAGGCTCCGGCTTCTAACATTTTTTCAATAACAGCAGCCCTATCCATTTTGGCAGGATCGGCAGCCCCAAAATCAACAAACTCATCCTTTGCATCCGATTCTACTATTACTTCCAGAATTCGCCGACGCTCTCCACGGTTTACAGATTTCAAAACACCACTAACCGGTGATACAAACTTAACCTCCGGATGATATTTGTCGAAAAACAAAACAGTACCTATCTTTACCGGATCACCTTCTTTTAAAACCATTTTTGGAACTATACCATGAAAATCGGTAGGCTTCACAGCAAATAAACCGGGTAACTGGGTCTGTCCGAAAACCTTCTCGGCTTTTCCCGATAACGGGATATCAAGCCCTTTCTTGATTTTAATCACCTCAGACATACTTGAATCGTATTTTTTTTAAATTTGATCGCAAAATTACATAAATTTATCAGTAATACACAGAAAACATCCTTTTGAAACAAGCACTTTATGAACCACATAAAAACCCACATTAACCCATTCATCACTTTCAACTGTCTTATTTTGAATGTGGAACAAACTTTCATCATAAAATATCTTTTAAAATACTTTATTCTTTTCACCTTTTTTAACATCACATCAGCACAAAATAACGCCACCGAAAGGTCCTATTCATCCGAAATAATATCTCCAAACCTCAAAACAATACAATTTCATCGTCAGGGATGGCCCCTTTCACATCCAATAATCCGGATAGATAGTGATCAAACATTGCTTTTATCATTTGACGAGCCCGGCAACCAGGTTAAAAACTATTATTACACCCTCACTTTATGTGATGCAAACTGGACTGAGTCGGCACTTATGATTACTGATTATCTCAAGGGAACTCCAATTAATCCTTTACTTGACTACTCCTATTCGTTCAACACCACTTTCGACTATTTACATTACAATCTGGAGATTCCAAATGCAGACATATCGCCCACCCGCTCGGGAAACTATGTTCTAAAAGTATTTGAGATTAACCAGGAAGAGAGTCCCGTTCTGGTAAAGAAATTTATGGTTGTTGAGCAATTGGTTACAATAAAAAGCGCTATACGTAATACTGTAAGCTCATCGATCCGGGCTTCCCATCATGAAATCGATTTTGAAATACTACACCCTGCTTTTACCATTCGTAATCCAATTGAGGAAATTTCGGTTACAATTATGCAAAACGGACGTACCGATAATATAACCACCGGATTAAAGCCTATGTTTTTCAGAGATGGATTTATGGATTTCAATTATAACAGGGAAAATTTGATGGAAGCAGGGAATGAGTTTCGGTACATTGATTTGCGCAGCACCCGCTTTCTGTCCGACAGACTAAAAGAAGTTGTGTTCATGGATCCGTTTTTTCATGCCACCGTTTCTCAAGATTTCCCCCGCAACAAATTTTCGTATCAATACAGAAAAGATATGAACGGACGGTTCTATATTAATGTTCAGGAACAAGACAACCCGGAACTGGAAGCCGATTATATATTTACTCATTTTACATTGAAACCAGAAGATCCCAGTCCGTTTCAAAAAATCTATCTAAATGGAGCCCTTACTTCCTGGCAAATAAATAGCACAACAGAAATGGTTTACAATCAGGCTAACAATTGCTACCAATTAACGCTTCTACTTAAACAAGGATACTACAATTATCAATATTTAGTTTTAGAGAAAGATAAAACCACCCTGGCTCCAATTGAAGGTAATTTTGAACAAACCGAAAACGACTACCTGATTCTTGTATATTATAAAGGTATAGGGGACAGGAACCAACGATTAATTGGAGCAGAGGTTATTAATTCATCATTAACCCAACAATAGCATATTAATGTCCCGGGAATATCTCTGATAATAATAAAACCCTGAATAGTTACCTGTTATTTTATTTCTTACAGCGGAATCACTTGTTACCTGATAATACTAGCACAATATATTGCTTCGGAGCATTTTAGTGTATAGTGACCACAAATTTGGGATTAAAAGCCTAAAGATGACTTTTTTCATTCTAACCCGCCTTCCAATGGTGTAAATTTGTTTTAGTTGATATCAGTTACTCTGGTTATCAATTCATCGTTAGTATACACCTTCAAAACATAATGACATGTCAAAAGGATTATTCAACGTACCAATGACCGGTAACGAACCGGTATTGAACTACATGCCAGGCTCAAGTGAACGCATAAAACTTAAAAAACAATTGAAAGAGTATCGTTCCACTGAACTGGATATACCAATGTTTATTGGCGGGGAGGAAGTTAGAACTGATAAAACGATAGCTATTGCACCCCCTCACGACATTAAACACATCCTTGGTCATTATCATCAGGGCGATGAAACCCATGTTTACAGAGCTATTGATGCCGCCTTGAACGCTCAAAAAAAATGGGCAACCATATCGTGGGAACACCGGGCGTCCATTTTTCTGAAAGCTGCTGAACTTATTGCAGGTCCTTACCGACAAAAGATCAACGCTGCAACTATGTTGGGCCAATCAAAAAACCCTTATCAGGCCGAAATTGATTCGGCTTGCGAAATGGTGGACTTTTTAAGGTTTAACGTTAAATACATGTCGCAGATATACGCCGATCAACCCGAATCATCACCCGGGGTATGGAACCGAATGGAATATCGCCCGCTGGAGGGATTTGTTTTTGCCCTCACCCCGTTTAATTTTACGTCCATAGCAGGAAATCTCCCATCAGCACCTGCCATGATGGGTAATGTAGTTGTTTGGAAACCATCTAAAACATCTGTTTTTTCAGCACATGTTTTAATGCAGGTTTTTCGCGAAGCCGGCGTTCCCAATGGCGTAATAAACCTTGTTTTTGCCTCGGGACCAGCAATGGCACGAGTGGTTTTTGATCATCCCGATTTTGCAGGCTTTCACTTCACCGGATCTACAAAAGTATTTCAGTCAATCTGGAAAACTATTGGAGATAATATTCATAAATACAAATCGTACCCTCGCATTGTTGGTGAAACAGGTGGCAAAGATTTTATTTTCGCCCATAAAAGTTGCGACACCAAAGCAGTTGCCACAGCTCTTACCAGGGGAGCATTCGAATACCAGGGCCAAAAATGCTCTGCTGTATCAAGAGCCTACCTGCCAGTTAGCAAATGGTCCGAGATAAGTCATTATTTAAAAGAAGATCTGGAAGATATACGAATGGGACCTCCGGAAGATTTCAGAAACTTCTTTAATGCAGTAATCGATGAAGAGTCGTTCGACAAATTGGCAAGTGAAATTGATTTGGCTCGTAAAAATCACGATACTGAAATATTTCATGGAGGTGGTTACGATAAAAGTGTTGGTTATTTTATTGAACCCACAGTATTTATAACAAAAGATCCAATGTACCGAACTATGCAGAAAGAACTGTTTGGCCCGATTCTGACGATTTATGTGTACGATGATCAAAAATTGGATGAGACTCTGGAGCTTTTAGATAAAACGTCTATATATGCCCTAACCGGTGCAGTATTTGCTCAAGACAGATATATCATAGAGAAAATAACATCCAGGCTCGAAAATGCTGCCGGCAATTTCTATATCAACGATAAACCAACTGGAGCTGTAGTAGGACAACAGCCTTTTGGCGGAGCAAGAGGATCAGGAACCAACGACAAAGCCGGTTCATTGCTTAACCTGATTCGCTGGGTAAATCCAAGAACTATTAAGGAGAATTTTTTACCCCCGCACGATTACCGTTACCCTTTTATGGATGAGGAATAGTTGTATTGAGTTATTAACCTGTCTCATTACTAAATTCTAAAATCAGCTTTGCTCCACCATCTGTGGGGATAATCAGATGGTCGAGGCTCTATAGGTCACTATAAACTCCAGGTATGAACCTAAATAGTCTTTATAAGAAAACGCCAAATACTGCGTTACTCTCGTTTTTGAAACAGTCATCCCGAGTTGCCACCCAATAAATTGGGCAAAATGTGAACATGACAGAAAGAGATCATAAATCTATCATTGTAAGCGTAGCGAAAAACCAAACGCATTTGATATGGAAATAAAAGCTCTCTTACATTGAACATTAGATCCCTCACTGCGTTCGGGATGACAACACAATAAATATAGGGAAGGAAATAGGAAAAGGCGGGCGACGCCCGCCTTCTCCTATTTCCTTTTACCCAACGACAGCCTGTCATCCTGAGAGCAGCGAAGGATCTATTTATCAATAAATCATAAATCTGTCA
>CAZSQG010000068.1:0-24443 GCA_964608615.1 uncultured Marinilabiliaceae bacterium | reverse complement strand
TCACTTTGTGCTCTTCGTGTCTTTGTGGGATTAGTTTTTCCCACTAAGCCACGAAGTTCACTAAGAAAACACCACTAAGCCACAAAGTTCACTAAGAAAAAAAACCTTGTACTCCCTTTGTGTCCTTCGTGCCTTTGTGGGATTAGTTTTTCCCACTAAGACACAAAGTTCACTAAGAAAAAAAAGAAAACCTTGTACTCCCTTTGTGCTCTTCGTGCCTTTGTGGGATTAGTTTTTCCCACTAAGTCACAAAGTTCACTAAGAAAAAAAAGAAAACCTTGTACTCACTTTGTGCTCTTCGTGTCTTTGTGGGATTAACTTTTTCAACAACAAAACAGCCTTCGGAATTTAAACTCTTAGTGTTGGTATATTTTTTTGAGTTTGCATAATCTTTGTGGTGTCTGTTTTTTCTTAGTAAATTCGTGCCCTTAAAAATTAATGGCAATGAGTACAATACACCAAACAGGCATTATTGAGCTGGAAGAGATGGAGTTTTATGCCTATCACGGATGTTTCAAAGAAGAGCAGATTGTTGGAAACCGATTTCTAGTAAATATCACCATCGAAACAGATGTAACCCTTCCTTCTCAAACTGACCGCATTCAGGATGCCCTCAACTATGTGAAAGTATATGAACTGGTTAAAGCAGAAATGAAACAAAAATCGCATTTACTGGAACACATTACTTCACGTATTTTAGACCAGCTTTTTGAACAATTCCCTTTTATAAAAAGCGCGCGTGTTAAAGTTTCCAAAATGAATCCTCCAATGGGCGGACAAATGAAAAAGGTTAGTCTCACTATCAGTCGTTGATTTTTGTAGCAACAACGGTTTAATATAAACGGTAGAGACCTTAAAATGGTTCAACTAAAGCACAATGGGTGCATCAGTTAATAGTCACTCAACCTTTTTACAGAAAAAATGAGTGAACCGTACCTTCAAAAGAAATAATTTTGTATTTTTGCGACGCCTTAATGGTCGGTTGGCCGAGTGGCTAGGCAACGGTCTGCAAAACCGTCTACGGCGGTTCGAATCCGCCACCGACCTCAAATAAAAAACCCGTGTTTCAAAAGAAACGCGGGTTTTTTATTATTCAAACTATTTCTTTTCTAAAACAATCCTTTCCTATCGCAATCCTTAAACCAGTCATCCAAACCCTTCTCCAATCCAAATGTCATATCAAAGCCATCTTCAAGCAGTCTTTTACCACTTATATTTGTTGATATCATCAGTTTTCGAACCCTGTCGGGGTGAAATCCCAAATTAAACCCACCAGTTTTCTCCAATATAGCGGCTACCATTCGCAGCAACGTGCCATTTACGACCAGCTTAGGTGGCTTTAATCCTGCAACCCGGCAAATGCCTTCAACAATCTCCAGTATAGAAGGAGAAGGCTCGTAAGAAAAATTATAGAGTCTGACACCTCTATCGAATGAATTATTTATCTGAATCACCAGATCAACCAAGTCCTTCACGTAGATACAACCTTTCAAAGTGTCTTTTCGTCCAGGATATAAAAAGGCTCTTTTGCTAAGACTATTATATAATCGGGTAAAATTACCCTTCTCGCCCAATCCAAATACCACACCGGGTCTGGCAACCAGTAATTTTCTGTTTTGAGCATCAGTGGCCTGCCAATTAAGGTGAATATACTCAGCAGCTAGTTTTGACGTACCGTATGCAAGACTCGGTTTGGGTAATGAATCTTCAAATTTCTTTTCTTCCGAAGGGCCATATAACCCAATAGAACTGGTAAATATAATATTGTTAATGCCATGTCTTTCAGCAAACGCACACACATTTTCGGCACCTCTGATATTCGTTTCAAAGTATTCTTTCTCAGTATGACCCGGTGAGCGATGAGTGGCTGCCAGATTGATGATTAAATCACCCGGGTTAAAGTCTCCCTCCAGTTCAATTCTTTTACGAACATCCTGATTAGAACCATTAACCAAATCAAACTCAATAATACGAGTTAAACCTTGAAGTTTTCTTTTAAAATGGGAACCTATAAAACCAGCGCTGCCAAAAATGACGGTGTTATTCATAAAAAAAATGATAGGATATGAAGAAAATCATTTAGAAAAATGACTCCAGATGATTAAAAAACAAAGACAACCAAAGCACAAGTTAAGCTATCACCCTTTGGGGTTTTCACAAATATACGAGACGGTATTGTTAAAACAATATAGCCCTATCCCAAATGGAGAAAAACTCCTTTTTACTATTCTAAAATTCTCCGTTAGTTTTCTTTCAAACACACTATGGTTAAATCCAACATGCGAATAATAATAGCGAATCCCAGGTTCAAGTTCACCAATAATTCGTTCAACAGGTAAACCTATCAACGTTCTAAAAAACCGGTTTAAAGACAGATTGTGTTTTTTCTCCTTTTTAAGAATCCGATATCCATTTTTTATTAATGCAGGTAATCCTGTTTCAATGGGAACACTAATCAAAACACTACCAATAGGGGATAATAGTCTTTTAATATTTTCGAGTAATTTATCCAGTTCAGGCTGTGGTAAATGTTCACAGGTTTCTAAACAAGAAATCTTCGTAAAACTTCCACTGACACCAATAATGTCTTTTACAACCTTAATATTAGTGCCATCAGCATTATTTATTGCCTGGGTAAAAAGATCTTCTACGGGTTCAAAACCAAGAAGCTCAATATTGTTACACTTTTCACGAATACGTTTCAATAACCATCCATCCCCACAACCATAATCCAACAACCTATCGGTTTCACAAATGTCTAAAAGTCGAATTGCATCACTAAATCTTTTTATATGAACCCACCTTTGGATAAAGGATGAACTATTATATGTATATGAACTATATAGAGGTGGCATAAAAAACAGTACTTTGATTTAATAAATGGTATATCTATATGATTTCGTAATTTGACTAAATAAATAATAGCATTTATGACTTATGCTCACTAATCTTTTCCTTAATTAAATCAATAAAAAACCGGGGAGAATAGACCAGATATCTACGCCACAATCGTTTGGGCTCCCGAATTAAACGAATAAACCACTCTAAACGAAGACTAATCCAAAACCGATGTGGACGTTTTACCCTCCCAGCATAGAAATCAAAAACAGCTCCTATTGAGCAAATCACCGTCGTATTAATACGTTCTTTGTTCAAATAAGCCCACTTCTCCTGTTTTGGGGCTGTCATTCCAACAAACAATACATCCGGGGCAAATGAATTTATCTCCTCCACCATTTCTCTATTTTCTTTTATAGAAAACTCCTTCTTGAACGGAGGAGAAAAAGACCGAAATACTAATTTGGAATACTCACTTTGTAATCGACACTCAATCTTCAAAAGAGTTTCATTGCTAGCTCCCAAAAAAAACACTTTCCCTCCAACATTATTATAGAACTCCAAAAGTTGAAAAAAAATATCTTCTCCCGCAATTTTCTCTATTATACGCCCTGTTAACAAACGAGCAGCAATCACTATAGAAAAACCATCCGGCAATAGGATATCTGATGATAGTAATGCTTCCTTAAAAAGAGGATCTCCCTTTGATATCACATACGAATATGCATTAATGGTGTTGATGATAGTAGAATCAGAGTCTGAAAAGATAAGCTTTTTAACATCTCCAGAAAAGACGTTATAACCTAAAACATTGCAAGTATCCATTTATCATAGAATTTACCGAAATGCTACGAACATCATTCGCTAACAACCTTATTATACACAACATTTAATTGTTGAACGTAACTTTTTATGTCACACTTATCCTAAATGGTATTTCGCGCATTATTTGATAATACGCGAAACAATGCAGGATCAGACATAATCTCTTTTAGTTTTTCGTACAAATCTTTCGAGTCCTTTTTATTTACTATAACGCCATTTACCCCATGTTGAACGACACTTTTTATTGAACCTACGTCAGTAACAACAGGAACAATCCCCACGGCCATAGTCTCTAACAAAGCCATAGGTAAACCTTCAAAATGCGATGCGAGTATAAAAATATCAGATCGCATAAGTATTTCCGACAACATGGATACAGTCCGTAAATATCCCAAAGCCCATACCTTTAACCGTTTTAAACGATTTCATGTGGTTACAGTGTTAATAATCACACATAATTTCTCTTCAAAATTTCGTAGTGTGTAGTTCTCTTTGAATTCACGCATATTACATTCAGAAATAACTTTCATTTTTTCTACATCCAACAAAAGTGATTGTATTTTATTGGCTAAAAGGTCATGATCTCTTGGATTAACTAAGTAGCCATTTATTCCCTCCTTTACCATATCTTCAATTCCTCCTACGCGACATGATACAATTGGGAGTCCATATTTCATTGCTTCAAGAAGAACAAGAGGAAAGCATTCGTTTTCTGTTGGAAAAACAAACAAACTTGCATCTTTAAAAAATACATTCTTCTCCTCACCGATTTTTCGCCCATGATATTTTACACAAGAGTCCAAAAAAAGATCCCTAATGTAGTTCTCAACTTCCATGACCGAAACATCGCCTTCACCCCCAATGATATTGCAAGAAAACTCAACGTTTTTGTTTTTTAACAACGATAGGGCATCAAGTAAAACAAAGATACCTTTTGAACGAAACAAATTCGACAAAAAAAGAATATTAGGGATGTTGTTAAATTTTTCTTTATTTAAACATGCCAAAGCCTCTTCATCAGAATTAATGCCATTTGGCAGAACAAAAATCTTTGAATTGTCAAAATAACCTGCTATGTCCTCTTTCAATTTGGGAGATAAAACAATTGCATGTTGATAATAAAACGCGAAGCAATAGGCAAAATGATACTTAATTTTCCTCCTATTCGTTACAATTCCCTTGTTATGAAAATGATAGACAATATCTACCATAAATATGCGAAACCAAAAAACTAACAATAAGTCTTTAAGAAAAGCCCATCCATTTACAGAAATTGCGAAATAGCAAAGATCAGGTCTGGAAATGATTAGTTTATAAGGCAATGAAATCCACAAATTGAAAAACCGAAAAATTTTTTTCACATCCACTTTACCCGTATCTGAAACATCACTAGAAGCGAGTAGGTTGATGTACTGGCAGTCAAAGCAACTATTTACTAAAGCACTTTTGTAAATATATTGTCCAATAATAGAAGAACCATGAATAGGCCCTGGGATATGTAGCAAGAATAAAACTTTCTTCATTTAGCAATATTTATTATCGTCTGCGAACATCTATTCATTCACAAAACATCATTGATAAGATTTGGTTTGAGTATCTCATCATAAATAAAGTACCGTTTTATATTCGTATTCATGAAAACATGAAGGAGCGGGTAGCCGCTAAAGGTATAAAGGACTTGATTTTTTTATATGATAACCGTGGCTATTTATTTGGACTTATCTTGTCGGTATTGATGAGCATAAAAACATCAACCCGACTAAGCTGAAAAAACATGGAAAAAAGTCTATTTTTTTTATATGGACAGATTAAAACCGTGCATGCCTTTTTAAACACTCTGGATACCAGCGATTTTAATAAATACGTCTTAGATCTGTTATGTACTTAGTGTTTACTTAATTAAATGATCACAAAGAAAAGCATAATTGGATAAATAATCCCTTGGGTCTTTTCAATGTAGTTATCTCTTATCATATTTAAATAAAAACAAACAGTTACTACAACAACTAAATACCTCAAAAGCTTGAATATGAAAATATTTTTTTGAAACAAGATATCAATAAACAGACTAAGACAATGCAGATTCCATTTTGTTTAGGTAAATCAAAAACAGTCACGAAACCGAACTAATTTAAATAATTCAATGCAGTAATAAAATCATTCACCATTTGCTCAATAGAACAATCTCTCTCAATTGTATTACGAACATTCGTTCTTATCTGCTTTTGACAGTCTTTATCATTCATGTAGCGCTCCACAATTGTAACCATTTGATTTATATCACCTGGCTTTACGAAAAATCCATTAAAACCATCTTTAATATAATCCACTTCAGGCCCATGAGATTTAAACACTTTAGGATCAAAAGTCATAACCGGGCAATCGAAACAAAAGGCATGATTAACACTTAACCCAACCCCCCCTGTAATAACCATTAAATCACTCGAAAACAATATTTCACCACTTCTGTAATCGTTGTATACTTCACCTAATAAATGGATTTCTTCTCCCAACTGCAATTTATCAACACATTCTATGAGTTCACTTTTCATTGGACCATCGCCCACATAATAAACTTCCACACTCCCAATATTTCTTACTTTACATTCCATTAGCAATTCAATTAAGTCCAGAGGTCTCTTGTCCTTCATTAATCTACCGATGTAAGTAATATTAAAAGCCTTATCCATCCCCAATCTTTTTCTAACTGCAGTACGTCCTTCACGAACCAACTCATCTCTTATTTTAAAAAGAAAATTTGTATCAAGGGTATTGTGAACAGCAAAGATCTTTTTTGAATCAATATATTTTGATAGCATTGTTTTATCTGAATCACCATACACCATAACTGCATTAACTCTTTTCATCAGAAACAACCTGTATTTATCCTGGAGATTGGATTCAGGAAAAAAACCTCGCTTCCTGTTATATCCATGAGACCATAAGGCAATTTTTTTTCTTAGGATTTTTGCTAAGACAAATACAATTGGAAACGAAATTATACCAATTGCAAACTCATAAACAACAATCCTTACATTTGTATTAAAAACACTTAACACCCCACCTACAAAAACCTGAGTCTCTCCTTTACCCCAATGAATGAGCTTAACAACTTGCGAATAACTCCCAACCGGTTGATTAATGCCAGACTTATTCCTCCCATGAATCAGCTTAAAAGAAACTCGCTGGTGCAACAAATCAAGAAAAGGTTTTCTATAACTTGTTAATATCCGGGTAAAAATAAGGACCCTCCCTTCCTCTTGTTTGTAAACCCTGTTCATATAATGAATATTAATTGCTAATAAAACTCTTATAACTCATCTAGTCTGAAAATTGTTTTTTTTCCATTTATCCCAAATAAAAGGAAACAAAGTTTTCATCCAGAGCTTAAGAAAAGCAATTGGGAAATAAAAAGGAAAATGGACTCTTAAATAAGACAAATATTCATAATAGGCTAAGCCCTTGGGACTTTTCAAATATTGAATCCGTTCTTTTAGAAAAGTCTCCCCCGACAACCAATTACTTCCATGATCGTGTTCGCATTCTCCACAAATTTCACGGGCAAGCATAACAGGAATCTTTTTCTTAACTGCCGATAATGTGTAATCATAATCAGCGATTCCATGTGTATATTTATCACTTAAAATTCCAAGGATATTAACAACACTAGATGATACATACATTATATTAGCATTACCTAACTCGCAATTAAAGAAATTTACCCCATCAGGAACAATTCGCTTAGACTTATCTGAAAACATTCCTATTAACTTTGATCCCCCATAGGTTACAACATTTCCATTTGAAGATATGGTACTACCGATATAAACACCTTGTCTTAAAAAGGAATTAATAACATATGAATCTACTTCAAGAAGCAGCTCTATACAATTTGGATATAAGATGGTGTCGTCATTAATAAGCAAATAACCATCGTATTTACTCTTTATTGCTTCACCCCATGCTAAACGCATTCCTCCAGCCCAATACAAATTGCCAGTCCCGGTAATTATTTTTACTAAAGGAAATAATTCTGCAATAGTATCCCGAGTGCCATCCCTACTTCCATCATCTACAAGATAAACCGTAAGTTTAACCTCAGCAGGAATGTTTTGCTGAAACAATGATTCCAGACATCTAATGGTTTTTACTTTCCTGTTATATACTGCTAACAAAACCGCAATTCTCATTACTCAATAATAATTAGAAGATCGCCTTAACATCAGATTTAATTAGCAAAGAACCATCATTTTTTGTGTCCCACTCTTGTTTATAGTAAACAGACATCATCGCAAACGCCCAAAAAAACATGAAATTAAAATAATTCTCACCAATTAAAATTAATAATATTACACCCAATGCAATTGCGGCTATTCGGCCAGTCATGCCATTATAGAGAGCGTACCAATAAAACCCCTTATAAAACATCGTAAGAAAAAATACAAAGAAAGGGAGTCCCCATGTAGTTAAAAAATTGGTTAATCCATTATTTCTAACAACATATTCAAATAGTACATTAACCCGGGTCTCCGTCCATAATCCGCGTCCAACTATTGGATGTTCCGAAAACTCCAAAATATCAAGAAATCCACTTGCAATCCGGGTATCTCCTTGCTTCTCAATTATTGAGCTGTGCAAATTAGTTATTTCACCCATAATTTTATCATTAAGAAATCCCAGGTTCATATATGCTAAAAATCCTAAAAGCATAATGACAGGAGCAATAAAAGCTTTCACTTTTGATTCCTTTATAAGAAAATACATGAGTACGAAAGAAAAAAACGATATGTATATAGTTGTTGAAAAAGTTGTTAAGATACCTACGATAAAAACTAAGTTTTCGGTTTTAAATAATGCCTTATTTTTTATTGTTGAAACCATTAAAGCGATCATTAGGAATCCCCCAAAAGCACCTGATTCCCAAAAAGGACCACAATTTCTCCTTATCGGAAACCAGTCTGGCATATCCATATTAAGATTAACCAGTATCAAGGTTTTACGGTCAATCTCCATTCCCCATAAGTCATACTGAAATGAAAATATTGCAGGTAACGAATCCTTTAATAATTCGTAAAAACCAGGAAACAATGCAACAGGAAAATACACAACAAAACTTAACAGTGTTAAAACTTTCATGTGCCTTAAGAAATAAAACAAAAAGTTATTTCTAAGAACCTGAATAACTAAAACTGCGCTAAAAATTCTCAGACAAAATCCTATAATTGTAATTAATGTAAAAAAACGAAAGACAATCGCTTGTAAAACTATCAACAATAGTGGAATACCTATTATCAACAAGGTGTTCCTTTTAATCTCAATTGTTCTTCTCTCAACAAATAATACCAAAAATGAAAATATAAAAAAACCAATGTAGTAAAAGTCATTTGATGTGAAATAAGGAAAACCCGACAGTGCCAGCATCCCCAAAAACAAAAGATGGTGAGTAATTGAATTATATCCTAAGAATTTGATATTCATAAATTTTTAATAAATCTAGCAGGGTTTCCAGCCCAGATTTGATTAGCCGGAACTGGCTTTGTTACAACTGAACATGCTCCAATAATAGAATTCTTTCCAATTACCACGCCTTTTAAAATGGTTGTATGAGCTCCAATAAACACATTGTCTTCAATAATCACAACTTTGCTTCTGGCTCCTTTTATATCTAACTCCTTAATCTTTCTTTCCTCCGGGATAATTGAATGGAAATCAGTGTCATAAATACAACAACCTCCTCCAATTTTAACATAATTGCCTATAAAAACTTTTTGGGAACAGACTATAGCCGTTCCACTTATCCCCACATGGTCGGATATAACCAACTCAGCATTCTTAGCCACATAAAAAGAACATTTCTGGCTTCTCCCAATAGGATTAAACCATTTAGTATTGTTCATTGAAAAGGATCTACCGATAACCATTCTCCCTCCTAAAACAACATCAATGAAAGGAATTCCTCTGGAAGTAAAATCAGAATGGAAATTCACACCATTAAATAAAAATTTTAATAGCGTAATTACATAATAGAATAACAGCATGATTGTTCTATTGATCCTTCTGATAATCTTATAAATCACAACTAATACCATCAACAGCTTTTATTACAGTTTTATAAATCCTCATAAGACCAGAAATAATCAGTTCCGGATTATGACGATGCCTCGCGGTAATCTGTCCTTTTCTTGCAATTTCTTTAGCCTCATCATAATTGTTATATATTTCTACTATATAAGAAAACAATACTATAGGATCATTTTCATACAAATATCCATCAATTTTATGCTTAATAAGTGAACTTAAACCACCAACATTATTGGCAATAACAGGTAATCCCATTACCATGGCCTCACAAACACTATTGGGACTGTTATCGATATGAGATGGATGCACAAACAAATTAGTTGAGCGCAATTCATTAACCAAATCGACTTCGTTTTTTTTTCCTACAAATCTTACATTGTTTTCACTAAAACTCAGTTTCTCTTTTGACTCAAAAAAAGAAATGAGAGAATGTGTAGATTCAACTCCGGCAACAATCCATTCAAAATTTATTATTGATTTTGTCTTTAATAAATGAGCGGTTATCAGAATATGTTCAAGACCTTTATATACTGCCGGATTAATAGTTGTGATGATCTTGAATTTGCCAGATAAACATAATGACGTTGATTCGTTAAAAAATTCCGGACGAATAACTTCGTCCAGATGGAAATAAACCCCATTATTTGCCTTTGCATCTACATAACTTTTATCCCAACGAGTTCTTCCCATGTAATATTTCGTGGCTTCAAAAATCCTTTTCTCCTGTTTCCTTAAAATGATAAATGCCATGTATTCATGAATGAGACCTATTCCATAAAAGAACTCCATTAAGTTAGAACGTTTAATCACATGCCAAAAACTATAAGATGGGGGCAGAAAGTTACGAAAGCAAGGATCAATTAGTCCTTGTAAGTGAATTATGGTAGGCTTAGAAGTATATTCAGAAATTAAACCAAATGCTGATTCTGTTCCAAAAACATGTATCAAATCAGGATTATAAGTAGCTACAATTTCATTGATGCGATCAAGCTCTTGTTTGGAGACCTTACGATGTCGCCAATTATATAATGCTTTGTGAAGGATTGATTCACCCCTATTTAAAATTATTGGAAAATATTTAACGCCGTCATGATAAAACTCCTTTTCATGTAATTCAAATGTATAAAAAGAAATAGCTAATTCTATTTTTGAATGATTGTTTAATAATGTTTGAAGCGACTTAATCCAACCTCCTCCAACATTACGGTTTTTTAATTGATTTTCGGCTAATCCGGGGGTTCGCGAAAACCACAAAACTTTGACCTTTTCCTTCATTACTAATACAAATTAGGCATTGAAATATGGATTTCCTTTGTTAACAAACAGGACTCACCATAAATAAATTTAAAAGCATAGTGCTACATACCTAGCTGATATACCACTTAAAGTGAAATACAAAAACTATTTCCCCCAAATTCCTTTGTCGTTGCCTGACATAATCTTTGAATATTGAATTGGAGCTAAAAGAGGCCCCAAATTGGAAATAATCATTGCCAGAACTAAAGATTCAAGACCAAACTGAACCTTTTCTATAAGAATATATGTAATGGGAATAAAAAGAAGGGCCCCAACTATAGATTGGATCAATTGGACTCTCAATCGCCCTACTCCATTTAGAAACATAGTATATATTCCACCTATCATGCTTAATACAAAATAAATATACATTAAAAACGAAAGCAAAAATGGTATCTCAATTTTGTCACCAACCCAAAAACGATATATCCACTTTGAATTTATGAGGATAATTAATCCTACTGAACTTACGAACAACCAAATTCGCTTCATCTTTTTAACGCTCCTTTCTATCCAACCGTAATCATGCTTTACCCATGCCTCTGTATATGCTGACCATAATGGTGCAAGTAAAATTGAAAAACCCATATTTAAAATGGAAAATAGTTTAAAGGCGATGTTGTATGGAGTAACCTCACTAGGTCCAAAGTATTGAGAAATTATTACATTGGTTGTTTGATACATAATAACACCCGCAATCTGAATGATAAAAAAATAACTACCTAACGAAATTAATTCTTTTCCATGTTTAAATTTGACGTGTTTAATGCTTGGTTTAATTGACCTATACTTACCTGAGAAGGCAAGATAAGAAACCATTATTAAAATAATTGTAGGAACAACACTATAAACGATCCCGTAATACAGTAAACTTTGGCCTGAAGAAATCCAGATGATAATTAACACAATAAGATTGCTGACAGGAAGGTACAAGTCACCTAAATACTGCTTTTGATCGGCATAATAGACGCTTACAATTAAACGTAAAACAAAGTTTAAAAAAAAAGAGATAAATACAAAAAACGAAAGTAAGAACAATACATGGTGCATTTCCTTACCACTATTCAAAATTTCACTCCAACTTAAAAAAGGATTTACAACAACAAATAAAAGCGTTAACGAAGAGGCCACAATGAGTAAAAACGCATAACTTGTACTAACCAAAATCTTGGCTTCTTTAATATTGTTATTTGCTAAAGCTACAGCTAATTTATTACGAAGCCCTGAGCCTAGTCCAATATCGAAAAAAGAAACCCAAGTAACAAAAGAGGTTAATGTCAACCATATTCCATAATTAGTTTGGTTTAAATAATTTAATGTG
The DNA here is from genome assembly GCA_964608615.1 of uncultured Marinilabiliaceae bacterium. Taxonomy (GTDB): domain Bacteria; phylum Bacteroidota; class Bacteroidia; order Bacteroidales; family Marinilabiliaceae; genus CALEUX01. The sequence continues at coordinate 12,082 of CAZSQG010000068.1, read as the reverse complement.
ACTGAAACCAATAATAGATTGACAATTATACTTGCGCCTTTAACAAAAATTGATCCTACTATATTCTTCTTAAGCCGTTGAGAACGGTTATCTGGTCCCTCAGATAACCTGAGAGAATGAATAATTAGAAACTTAAATTTTAGAAACAACTTCTTCAATAAGAAAACTTTACTGCAAATCACAAACTGGCATTATAATAAACGGCTGGTAGCGGTAAAAGGAAAATCAACGTCACAAAACAATCATAGATTTACCACAAACTTATCGTTAACAGATAAAACCAATACCACCTGTAATATATATTCATTCAACACTAAACATTCCAGGCTTGCCTAAACTTCTTGATCAGGAGCCTCAAAAACAAGAACAATACCCCTAGAATTCCACCTATAAAAGCAGCAACCATGACAATAATTGTACGTTTAGGCTTAAATTTCTCAATTGGTACCTTAATAGGCTCTATCACAGTAAAGGCAGGGGTTTCTTTTTTTACTGCTATTCGGGCCTGCTCCAATTGCTGGGCAAGATTTTGATAAACACTCATCGAAAGATTGTATTCATCCTCTAGCTCCTGACTCCGGAGATCCATTCTTTCTGCGACAAGGTTTCTGTACGAATCCCTATACTCAAACAATTCCTGTTGAGCCTTTTCAAATTCAATCTTTTTTTCTTTAAAACGGGCTTCTATAAAAGTTAAATTTTCTCTTACCTGGCTGGTTTTATAACGGATAATATAATCCTGTAACAATTCTACTGTTTTATTTGCCAGCTGTGCTGTAACGTATGGTTCTAGAGCCTCCACCGAAAGGGACACCAATCCGGTTTTACTATCAACATCCACCGAAATCAGCTTATGGAATTTCTTAAAAATTTGCACCTCTCTATGATCAAGAATTATCAAGTCTTCGTTCAATGCAACCTGCTGATTGATCGCTAAAGAAGTTTTATTTTCAAATAATGCATTTTTTAATGTCCAGGGCAATCCTAACGTATATTTCATAATGATGGAACCTAATCCTGGAACTGAATCCGAAAGCTCTTTATCAAAAAAAGATATCGGCTTATCTTCATTAATATAATTAAGCTGCATATGAATAAGCTCATTCAGGAATGGATAACTACCAACAATATTTGGATATAAATCAGGCTGGATACCTGTAGCATCTCCCATCACTGAACTTAAATTGACTCCTGCCAGACTAGCTAACGACCCCAATTGCCCCAAATCACTTTTTGTTTCAGCTTGAGGTAATAAAACGGCTGACGAATGATATGTCACCGGACTTAACAAGGCAAAGAGAATACCAATAAAAAGACAAACAAAAATTGATATATAGATTTTTTTTCGACCTAACCAGATGACTTTAGCCAAAGCAATCAAATCAATCTCATTATTTTTGATTATTTTAATTGATTTGTCAGGGGTTTGAAAACCAGAAAGTTGTTTTTTCATATGTTATCGATCCTATTATAAACTCAAAAAAAATCAATTTTTGGTAGCATTAATAATTGCAATAATGGTTAATGATAACGATGAGATCCCACTACCAATGGCTATCCATCCAGATGCAGGCATTTTTTCACGTTCTGGTTTTTGAGGCACCACGATTTGGCTGCCAGGCTTTATATCGGGATAATTACTAAAAAACACTATGCTTTTGGCAGCAGCGGCTGTTCCATTTGGATAAACAACATAAGCTTTATTCTTCTTTGCCCTTACACCAAACCCTCCTCCCTGGTTTATATAAAACCTTAGCCTCTTTCCTTCAACATATGGCATGGTAATAGGATTTAAAACCTCGCCTTCAACATTAACTGTTAATAATTTTCGTGGAACAACCAGCTCGTCACCATTCCTTACAATTATATCATCCTTGCTTCCCGGTTTTTGAACTGCCTTTTCAAGATCTACTCCAACAACCTCAAAACCAAGATCACTAAATTCTATCCCATCTGCACTTTCTCTCAAAACTTCTCTTAGACGTCGTGCTTTGGCTGTTAACTGAATTCTTCGGGTTAGCATAGCTCCCGAGGCATAAGCATCAGGAGTAAGGCCCCCGGCTCTTATAATTATTTCCGACAATCTTTCATTCTTACCTGCCAGGCCATAATCTCCTGAATATAAAACCTCGCCTGATATAGTTATAAAACCTCCATCCGAAAAACCCGGAGCCTTTCGAATATATATATGATCAAATGGTTTTAACTCAAACCCCGCATCTTTATTGTTAAGTGTTAGCGAACGTGGTACCGAGAACTGAAATAAAGTTGCATTCTTTGCTCCATAACTGGATGTTTCCTCATAACTTAAACGCCTGGTTATCTCAATAAAAGACTCCGAGGCCGATTCCTTAAAGCCACCTGCTAAAGCTATAATATCACCTAAAGTCATTTTGTCTCTGAAGTTAAATATATCCGGTCGAAGCACTTCTCCATGAATATTAATAGTGCGTTGCTCGCGCATCGAATCAAGAGGTGAAATAGTTACAGCATCTTCACGTTTTAATTCAATATTATGTCGACCAGCCAGCACATCACTAATATTAAAAGATACATTACTAAAGCTAAGATCTTCATTTAACCTAAGAATCAAACCCCTTTCCAAAAAAGCATCCTCTCTGATACCATCAGCTTTATCAATGAGTTGCTTCAAAGTTAACCCTTCAGATAACTCATATGTTCCGGGCCGAAAAACAGCCCCATCAATGGATACACGATTAGTGAACCTGTATAAAACCCTTCCAACAAAAATACTATCTCCCGATTGAACTAACGTTTGATTAAAATCATCCTTGAAAAGATCAACTAACTCAAATTCACGTCCATTATTACGATGTAATTCAATTCGGTTGCGATAGGCATATTCGGTAAATCCTCCGGCAAACCTCACCACATCACCAATTGATTCCCCATCTTTACTTTCGAAAATTCCTGTGCGAATAAATTCTCCTCCAACTCTCACCCGTTTTTGATAAGTTGGGACAAGAATAATGTCACCATCTCGTAATGGAACATTTATTTTGCTGTTACCATTAATCAAATAATCATACACATCAAGCTCTGTAATTTCATTGCCTTCACGAATCACTTTTATAGTTCGGAAGCTCCCACTATAATTTGGACCTCCTGAAAGATATAGTGCATTAAAAACCGAAGCTGTACCAGGCAGGGTATATGTTCCGGGAGCAAAAACTTCTCCTATAACATTCACTTTAATGGCCTTAATTGGCCCAAGCTGAATATTAGCGAATGTATTTGGCTGAGATGAAATAAGACCCCTATAAATCAACGTAAGTTTATCGAAGATTCGCTTTTCGGCCAAAGCCATTTCCATCCCCCCAACTGCAATAGGTCCAATATTAGGGATGGTTATATTTCCGTTATTATCAACAAACACGCGGTACTGCTGCTGGGAGGCTCCATAAATATCTATTACAAACCCATCTCCGGCGCCTACAACATAAGACGATGCAACTGGTATATTTAGCCCAGGTTCAAAGGTTAAATTTTCACTATTAAAAAGATGAAATCCAAAGACTGACTTATCAATTTTGGTTGCGGTAACCATCTCTTTATCGGACAAAAAGAATGTGGTATCCAATTCACTTTCACCAAACATTTGTGAACCCTCCTCAGCCTCTTCATTCACTGTAAGCATCCTTTTGCGAAGAATGCTAATTTGCGAAGCTGATAAACCATAGGCAGTTGCCATATTAACAGCTTCCTGTTCCGAGAGTCCCCTTTTTTGAATTTCAATAAGCATTTTACTTATCTGAGCATCGCTAAGTGATTCAACATTAACGTTTTTGTGATTAGTGTTTTGCGAATTCACTGTTATAACTAAAAGTGATAACACAATAATTAAAACAAAACCTTTCTTTAACATAAGCTGTCAGTAAAGTACGTTATTAATATAAATAAGGTATCTTAATAAAGGAATGGTACGCTATCGCTTTCTGGATCCCAAAATCATTCTTTGGGTAGCCATAATACAAAAGAATAAAACAACCATTGCAACAAACAATTTCTACCCCAATAAATTTTATTTAAAACCCAATGCTTTGTATCAATTATGCTGCCTATCCTTAAGGTAAATTCAAAAATACCATTAAATATAGTTTAATCAAACACAATTGTTATCTAGTGTTAAATTTCGTGAACCTTAACACAATACAAATCTGAAACTAAAATGACTATATCATTTTTTGATGCTATCTTTAGCTTAAGTCAAATTAAATAACATTAACACCTCCATCATGTCAGCCATGTTAACAAATGATTATCGCAAACTTTTAAAAATAAACATATTAGTAAAAAGCAATAAAATAAAATTACTGGCTCTATATATTGCTTCTAAACTAGGATTAAGACATATATCTGTTCGTATTGATCCTATTTTGGCTTGTAACCTACGTTGTAAGATGTGTTCATTCTCCAACGAGTCATTCCGAAAAACAATGAAAGGAAATATGACTTCTGATGAAATGGATGGCCTTGCTAAAACGCTGTTTCCTCGTGCATTTCAGGTTGTAATTGGTTGTGGAGCCGAACCAACATTAAACCCAAATTATTTAAGATTAATAAAATTGGCTAACTTATATAAAGTCCCAAATATAAGCCTCGTTACAAACGGAATGAATCTTTCACTTGAATCAATTAACCACCTTTTTGAAAGTGGCCTAAATGAATTAATACTTTCCATACACGGCGTAACAAAAAATGTTTATGAAAATTTCATGGTTAATGCAAACTATGACAACCTAATTGCTCTGCTTAAACTTATCACACAAAAAAAAATTGATGGAAACCTGACAATTCCTCAAATCAGAATTAATTACACAGTTAACGATGATAACCTGGCTGATCTTGAATGTTTTTTCGACTACTTTGGTAAATTTGATATTCAGACCTTACAAATAAGACCTATTCGTGATATTGGAGGCGAATACAGAGAACCTATATCTGAAAAAAACTATCACTATTATCAGCAGGTTGTTTCAAAATTAGTTCAACAATCAAAAAAACAAAACATTACAATAATTGCCGGAGAAATTAACGAAAATACAAAAGGGAATAAAGCAAAAAGAAATGTAGTAATCATTGATGCTGTTTATTGCTATATATCGCCTAATACAGCATCAAATCTTAATATTGATTGGAATAACACAAGTTTTAAAGAATTCCAAACAGCAAATCAATGGAATAAGAATCTGTTTAGCGCTTTATTTTCCAATTCTACAAAAACTCACCCCGAAAACATTTTGAATTATGAAGTATTGAATTAGACCAAAATGGTTTCTTCAATACTAACATTCCTTCTTGTATATGCCTAACATACAGTATATTTGCTTATACTTCTTACACTCCAGACTCAATTCATCACTACATTCTTCATATAAATTATAGCTCAATGTTCTTGCTTATGCAGCTTTGAAGCTTGTTATACGGAGTCTTGATATATAAAAACATAGCTTAAGTGCTTACTCATAACCTAAAGAATCAGGGTTTGACCTAAATTTAAACATAACACAAAATGTTTTATTAATCTGAGAGGCTGACACTCACTTGCGAATATTAGTCTTAAAAAAAACCTCCGCTCAAAAAAAGCGGAGGCCTATATTAGAACATTTAACAAGAACTAAACAAAAAACTTACCAATAAACAACACTGCCAAAACATACATCACAACAGATACCTCTTTAAATCGGCCGGTAAGAATCTTCAAGACAACAAACGATACCATCCCAAAAACAATGCCCTCAGCAATACTATAAGCAAGAGGCATCATGATGATGGTTAGAAAAACCGGGATAGATTCTGTATAATCGTCAAAATTAATCTTTAGTATTGGGGACATCATAAAAGAACCAACCAAAACAAGTGCAGGTGCTGTTGCTGCACTCGGAACCATTAAAAACAAAGGAGCCAGAAACAATGCCAGGGCAAACATTATGGCCGTAGTTAAGGAGGTTAATCCCGTTCTTCCCCCCTCAGCTACTCCTGAGGCACTTTCAACATAAGTTGTTACTGTTGATGTTCCAACTATTGCACCAAAGGTGGTTCCAACGGCATCAGCAAAAAGAGCCTGCTTTACTCTTGGTAGTTTACCTTCTTTATCAATCATATCAGCCTTTGATGCCACACCTATTAAAGTGCCAACAGTATCAAACATATCAACAAACAGGAAAGTTAAAAGAACAATAGCCATATCAAAAGTTAAAACCTGACTAAAGTCAAATTTTAAAAAAATGGGTTCTATTGAGGGTGGTAACGATATAATACTTCCTTCGGGAAAAATAGTTATACCAAGGGGAATACCAAGTAATGCAGAAAGAAATATACCAATTAGTAATGCACCCTTAACTTTTAAAGCCAGTAAAACACCAGTCAATATTAAGCCAAAAGCAGCCACCCATACGGTATGAGAGCTCATATTTCCCAATGCAACCATTGTGGCATCACTTTTCACAATGATCCCTGCATTTTGCAATCCTATAAAAGCAATAAAAAGGCCAATACCTGCCGAAATAGCATGTTTGAGATTTATGGGTATGGCATTTACAATTAATTCCCGAACATTAAAGGCGGTTAAAGCTAGAAAGATCAAACCTTCCAGAAAAACTGCGGTTAAGGCAAACTGCCAGCTATAACCCATAGTTATTACAACAGTAAAAGCAAAAAAGGCATTGAGGCCCATACCAGGTGCCAATGCAAACGGCAATCGCGCCCACAAGGCCATCACTAAAGTTGCCACAACTGCTGAAAGTGCAGTTGCTGTAAATACAGCATTAATATCCATTCCTGTTTTTGATAAAATGCCCGGATTAACCGCAAGAATATATGCCATGGTCATAAACGTTGTTACACCAGCTATAACCTCAGTTTTCACATCCGTTTTATGCTCTTTAAGTTTAAAGAATTTTTCCAGCATAATACTATCTTCTTTTGTTGATAAATTAATTTAAAGTAACACCTGTAATTGAATCAATAGTTAACCTATTCTAAAACTCCCATTTAACGGCTAAAGTAGGACATATTGTAATTCCTTTTTCAGTAAAATTAGATGCGATTTCAACTTCCGACCCCAGAGAAAACTTTTCGGTTGCATTATACCATATTTGAGGTTCGGTAAGAAATATATAATCTGTTTCTACTATATCAGGCAATCCACCTCCAGTGTATTCTTCGAAAACTTTTTTTTCTTTCCATAAATCAGCAAAGCCGGAAAATGTAACCTTCTTATTTGCAAAATGCATAGTCCATACTCCGGTAATTTGAAATGAGGGATCCTCATAATCCTTAATATTCTTATACATTCCCTGAAGCGTGAAAATCCTGGTAAAATCACTATTATTCCAAGTATAATTGGCACCCAGTAACCATGCGTCATTAACAAAAGTTCCTCCATTATATTCTACATGAATTTCCCATGGCGAATCCCAGAACTTCAATCCTCGCGCAATTTCCATATACGCAAATGAAACAGAATTCCCAGCATCTTTGTTATAATCAAAATCAACAAAGAAAAAAGTGCTACCATTTTTATCGGGTTTAAACATCTCAAGGGTAGTAGTCATATAACCCCGGTCCTCACCCATATCGTAATGAAGTTGCAGGTTTTGTGATTTTGAAGATACAAAGCCTACCAGAACAAAAAAAAGTAAAACGATCCTTTTCATAAAATAGTTTTTAATTAAACATGAGATAACCAACACCTTACCATTCAAAATATGAAAAACCAAAAGGCTATTATTTTGGAATAATTCAGGATAAAACAATGTAAATGTATTGAGCCAAAATTAAGTAATCTAAATCAATTCCTAAAACGTTATTCTCAATTATACTAATCGTAAGAAGCATTTCCCATTTGTACTTTGAATGCTAGATCCCTCACTCCGTTGGGGAGGACAACACAATAATGTAGGAAAGTAAAAAGTAGAAGGCGGGCAACGCCCGCCTTCTACTTTTTACTTTTACCCAGCGGCAGCCTGTCATCCTGAGTGGAACGAAGGATCTAATTATCAATGAATCGGTAACCCGTCATTGGTAGCGCAGCGAAGGATCTATCTATCAAAGAATCGGTAACTTGCCATTGGTGGCGCAGCGAAGAATCTATCTATCAAAGAATCGGTAACCCGTCATTGGTGGCGCAGCGAAGAACCTGACCCCTTAGAAACAAGTTATTACGGATTTATCGTAAGAATAAAACCATGTTTCTTACATTGAATGTTAGATCCCTCACTACGTTCGGGAGGACAATAAGGTAGCACGCATGATAGATGGGGGTTTGAAGGGCTGGCGGAGCCAGCCCTTCAAACCCCCATCTATCTCCCATAAAAAAAGTGCGGTGTCATCCAGAGCGCAGCGAAGGATCTAATTATCAATGAATCGGCAACTTGCCATTGGTAGCGCAGCGATGTATCTATCTATCAATAAATCGGTAACCTGTCATTGGTGGCGCAGCGAAGGATCTAGTTATCAATGAATCGGTAACTTGCCATTGGTGGCGCAGCGAAGGATTCAATTATCAATAAATCGGTAACCCGTCATTGGTAGCGCAGCGAAGGATCTAACCACCAACTAATTGAAAATCTGTCAATGGCAACGCAGCGAAAAACCTTATTGTTTTGGTTGCTCAGTAGTGATACAACACAAAAAAAGCTATCCCGAAGAATAGCTTTTTTAATTTTTACTGCTTGTAATTATTAGAATAGAATACCTACTGTAAGAGCTAATTGCTCAAAAGCAGTATCATATTTTAATTCACCAAAGAATTTTTCTTTTAATAATGCACCAGCACCAAGGTTAAGACCAATTTCATTGTCATCATAATCTTCAATTTTAGCATACGAGTAATTTAAACCTCCAATGCCATAAAAACTCATAGCCTCATCACCAGAGAATGTGTAATGAACATCTGCGTTTAACTGCCAGTAAGTTATTTTAGCATCACCAGGAGCAGAAGGAAACCAGAAAGTAAAGTTAGGTGCAATTGAGAATTTTTCGTTAAAAGCATAATCAATTCTAGCGTTGATCCCTATACCTAATTTCTCATCCAAATCATCACTAATTCCACCAGCTTTTGTTCCAATAGATAAACCACCACCATACTTAAGCTGAGCAAAAGAACTTGAAGATACTAAAGCCAGAATGGCAACTAAAAGCATTAATTTTCTTTTCATAATGTTAAATAGTTAGTTAGGATAAATACTAAATTCTTTTTTTTAAAAAGACGCACAAATGTAAAATAGTTGTTTGAATCTACCAAATGTTATAATTTAAAATTTTTCGAAATGGCAAGTAATATGCATATTAACAGATGGATATGACTTCACTTATAATTGCACCTGAATCTTGAGTTTTTATTGTTCAAACAGTAAAGCGTTGAATCTAAGATCTTAGGTAAAAGCAAAGACTTGAATTTAAGATGTTTATTACTTTAGGAGGAGGTTTGCTTGCAAATTGGATATTATGCCTGACTAATGGCTTTTGCATTACAATAATTCAGTAAATTTGCAGGCATCAAGCCTACAAATAGGTTATTTAAATGTTTTACCATAAAAATATCTATGTTGTTAAGCTAAACTCTTTGCCTAAGGACTCTTTTTACTGTTCTTTTGGCACTCAGTGGATGCCAGGGGTGGTAATAATATGTTTAAATATTAGGAACGATAAAAGACTGGTGACATCTTTAATATAAAAATGGACTTAAAATGAGAAAAGTATTTGTGTTATTTATGGCTGTGTTTGTATTGTTTACAGGCAAGCTAAGAGCCGATGAAGGTATGTGGCTTTTGCCGCTTATTCAAAAATTGAATGTCGAAAAAATGAAGCAGATGGGCATGAAGCTCTCTGCCGAGGATATTTACAGCGTGAATCATGCCAGCCTTAAGGATGCGGTTGTGATTTTTGGGCGTGGTTGTACCGGCGAGTTGATTTCTGATCAGGGGCTTATCCTAACCAATCACCATTGTGGTTATAGTCAAATACAGGCACTTAGTACTGTTGAAAACAATCATTTGGAAAAAGGCTTCTGGGCTTACACGCTTGCCGAAGAAATTCCGGCACCAGGTCTTACTGTTACTTTTCTTAAGCGAATGGAAGATGTTACCGAGCAAATAGTAGCAGGGCTAAATGACCAGATGAGTTATGATGAACGGCAGGAGCATATTCGAAAAATATCGGCCGCGATTACTTCAAAAGAAAAAGAAGGAACTCATTATCAAGCTCTGGTGCGCGATTTCTTTGGCGGCAATCAGTTTTTTCTGGTTATTTATGAGGTGTTTACTGATGTGCGTTTTGTAGGCGCCCCTCCTTCCTCTATCGGTAAATTCGGATATGATACCGATAACTGGATGTGGCCCCGCCATACCGGAGATTTCTCTATGTTCAGGGTGTATGCCGATAAAGATGGAAATCCAGCTGGTTATTCAAATGAAAACATACCATATAAACCTGCTCATCACTTACCGGTTTCTCTTAAAGGTTACGAAAAAAAGGATTTCGCAATGACAGTGGGTTATCCCGGTAGCACTGATCGTTACCTTACTTCGTGGGGGATTGATGAGCGTATGAACATCTATAATTATTCTCTGATAAAAGTACGTGGCATCAAACAGGATATATGGTCGGAAGCCATGAGTGCCAACGAAAAAGTAAAGCTTCAATATGCATCTAAATTTGCAGGTAGCTCAAACTATTGGAAAAACAGTATTGGAATGAACCGGGGCCTTGAGGCCCTTGATGTACCGGCTAAAAAGAAAGTGATAGAAGGTGATTTTGCATTGTGGGTAAAGGCCGACGGCAAGCGCAACGAAAAATACGGAACGGTTTTATCTTCTCTTGAAACGGCTTATAAAGGAAGATCGGATGTGTATTTGGCCAGTAATTTTCTACGCGAATGTCTTGTGCGGGGAACTGAAGGGCTGTCGTTCGCCAATGGCGCGCGCGAAATGGAAGAAGCTCTTATATCGAAAGACAAAGAAAGAATTGCCAAAGCTAAAGAGTTGATGCAGAGTACAGGATCGTCGTTCTTTAAAGATTATCACGCCCCAACCGATCGGAAAGTTTTATTGGCCATGGTTAAATTGTATGCCACAGAAATTGGGTTGGTGTATCATCCTTCGTTTTACCAGGATATAAATAAAAAGTTCAAAGGCAACTATGATGCTTTTGTATCAAATGTTTTTTCTAAATCGTTCTTTGTTAACGAGGATGCATTTAACGCTTTTTTGGCAAAACCTAATCTTAAAAAATTGCAGAAGGATCCGGCTTATGTTGCCGGGAAATCAATAAGCGATATGACGCGCCATCTGGCCGAGTTAAACAGGGCCGCCGATAAAAACATAGCTGATGCAAACCGTTTGTTTATTGCCGGGTTAATGGAAATGCAACCTGAGCGGGTTTTTTATCCTGATGCGAATTTTACCATGCGTTTAAGCTATGGCGTTGTTGGCGACTACGAACCTCGTGATGCAGTGGTTTACAGCCATTACACAACTCTTAAAGGAATAATGGAAAAGGAAGATCCGGATAACTTTGAGTTTGTGGTGCCTCAAAAGCTTAAGGAATTATATAAGGCTAAAGATTACGGCCGCTATGCAGCCTCGGACGGTGATTTATATGTAAACTTTACAACCAATAACGATATAACAGGAGGAAACTCAGGTAGTCCTGTAATCAATGCTAATGGCGAGTTATTCGGATTGGCATTTGATGGTAACTGGGAAGCCATGAGTGGTGATATTGCTTTTGAAGATGAATTACAGAAGTGTATCAATGTGGATATCCGATACGTTTTGTTTATCATTGAAAAATATGCCGGAGCAACAAATCTGATTGAGGAAATGACTATAGTCGAGTAGCGAAGAATTCTCAGTAGTTTAGCTCTTGACTTAATCTTCGGTTCTTAATAACGAGGTTATACAGATACAGAAGGAGCAGGGCTTTTTTTAATATAAGTCATAAACAGCAAAAAGGTGTAGCGAATTGTAAACGTTACACCTTTTTTATAATAAATACCATTGTTGTCCGGTAAAATTTTTAGAAAATCATTTAAATGCTTTAAATAATAAGGATTCCG
>CAZSQG010000067.1:0-24545 GCA_964608615.1 uncultured Marinilabiliaceae bacterium | reverse complement strand
AATCGTTTTAAGTATAATTCTCTTTCTATCATTCTTCTTTTTTGACAAAGATACGCTCTTATTGACGAAAATAAAATAATATATCATGTTTCGTCATTAAGGGTCGATTCCTTTGCTTGTGCACAACGTCATTATATCGTTATTGCTGTTATAGATATTATATTTCAATTAGTTTATCTTCGTAACTTGTTGATATAATGTTTGGCGTTATTAAAAGCTGCCGTTGAGGACTGTGTTGCTTTCCACCTTATTAATAATTGAAGCGGCCCACAACCCTTGAATAACCTAATGACACGGTAATTTTTATACTACGCTAGGGGTGGGCTGCTAAAAAGATGTCTGTGTTTATTTGCTTATTGCCTTTAAAATTCTTTCTTCTTTTATAAGTACGTCTTTCATCAATAGTTGATAAGGAAACACCTTAAGCTTGGAGTTTCTAAAAACATCAAGAATATTAGCTAACGAGCTTGCAGTTATTAGTGATAAATTAATTTCAAATTCTAAATCACAATGATTAATAAATTCATCACTAAAATCGGGAGCTATTAGTAAAGATTTAACCACATTAAAGCCATTCGCTTTTGCTAAATCAGCGTAAGCTTTTATTTGACGTGAAACAGAACTGAATTTGTTATATCCGCTTTCCTTGACTGTTTTACATTCAATAATAATAACATCGTTATTCCCTAAGTTTATTAAAATGTCCATTTTATCTTTATCTGAATTTAACTTTTTCTTTAATTTTTCATCCACTACGAAACCTAGTTTTTCAAAAATAGTTTTAGTAATTTCTTCAAACTTCAATCCTAAGTCACTTTCCTTAATAATAATTCCATTTTCTTTAAGCAAAGCTAAATCTCTAAATCCAATTGCTTCATAATTTTCAATCATTAAATTTTCAGCATCTTTATATGCATCTAAAATATTTTGAACTAAGTCTCCTCTGGTTTTCAATTGCTTTGCAGAAATAAATGTTTTTAAGTCCTCATTGTTTAGTATGTCAAGAATTTCACGAGGCTTTATGTTAAAGTCGAGCAAGTTACTGCTGTCAAGAACAATGTCATCAGGCATTTCAAATTCATTGATTATTTGCTTTTTAAAAGTTGTTAGAATTTCATTTAGTTCAATGAGTAGTTTCTCATATCCTTCAACAGAGATGCCTACTTTTTCATCTTTTTCAAGTTCGTCGAAATATGAAATTATGTAATTTATTTTTTCTTCAAGAGTAACGCCCTTTAGTGGAGCAGGTATTTTTAGACCATTCTCCCAAAGGTCATTTATAAACTTCTTTTTATCGGTTAAATTTGTGCCCTCTTTATGGATTATATTACTTAGAAGGCTGGAAAACGCAACCCCCTCTTTTATAATACGCTTTATTTTAGCTTCGTAGTCAAGTTCCTTAATGTCAATATTATGCTTGCGGCAAACAATGTTTATTTGTGGCTCTTTTATGGATTTTAGTATTCTGCGATAGTATTTATCAGCAATTTCTTTATTCCTAATTTGGCGAAGAACTTTCACAACTTCATCGGCTACATAAACAAGATTATTCTTTTTGGAATAAAATACAACGCCTGTATTTTTAAGCGACGTGATAACGCTTTCAATATCTAATTTTACGGGAGGTATTATTAAGTAGTTTATTAGTTTAATTTCTTCCTGCGACAACTCCAATTTCTTTGCTAACGCTATTAGAATTGATAATTCGTCATCAGTTATTTTTGAATCACGATTATTAAATGTGTCATTCTTAAAAGCAGTTTCTACACAGACCTTATAAATCTCAAAGTCTCTTTTTCTGCTTTCCTCAATTTCTGATTTTTCTGCCTCCAGTTGAACTTTAAGTTGTTGTGTTCTCTTTTTAATGTTTTCAATTTCTTTCTCATAAAGCTTAGCTAGCCAATTTTGTCTTAGAATACAATTACCATCTTTAATAATTATGTCAATTAAAATATCTAGTTGTGATGTTGTATTAACAAATTCTGATTTTACAATTTCTGCAAATTCATTCTTTACCAGGTTAAAAACTCTTGCAATGTTTATGCTATCAACACTTTTTAAATCATTGCTTGTTTCAGAAAGTATTCTGTCTATTTCTTTACTATTCTTAGGGTTGCAAGATTTAATGTTGTCAATTATTTTTAGAAAGGAATTTTTCTCTAACGAATTAACGTTATCTAATATTTTCTCTAGTTTCATTGCTATTGAGTTTAATTAATATTTCGTTTAACTTGGATTCAAGATTATCAATTTTCTTCTCAATTTCATCGTTATTATCGCTAACCATTGTTTCAACAAAAATTGAGTTAACAATGGAAAGTCCAAATATTCCGCCTGTTAGGACAATAAATATGAAATAGAGGTACGTAAAAAAGGAACCAATTTTAGTATATTCAGCTGTTATTTGTTCAGGTATTTCAAACCAACCTTCAACGGTGAATATTTTAAATGTTGAGTAAAGGGATATCATGGGGTTGCTAAAAAATACGGAACCTGAACCTTGAAATAGGTAGTATGAGAGTAAACCGATAATAAAAATGTATATAATAAATCCAGAAAAGACTAAAAGGGAGGCTCTTAAAGCTCGTTGAATTCCTTCCATTAGTGTTCCAATATTAGGGATGAATTTAAAGAACCTAAACGCTTTAAAAACTCTCATAATCCTAAATACCAGCAAAAAACTAAAGTCTAATACTTCTATGCTTAATATAAATGTTATAAGAGCAGGCAAGGAAAGTACAATAAGACTAAAATCAAACTTGTTCCAGTTTGATATAAAAAAAGTCCTAAAGCCATATTCTTTAAATTTGACTATTAACTCTAAAATGAATAGGGCTGTAATTGAATTGTCAACTATTGATAAATAGGCCTTTTCATTTTCACCTGTAAGATAACCTCCAATAAAAAGAATGAAAGAATTTAATAGTATAAGTCCAAGTATAAACTTTTCGTTAAGGAAGAGTCTTTTAATCATAAAATTGCGTTCTATTTGCTGTGTTATTTGAGCTCTGTCAATGTTGGTAGTATAGCTTGTAATGTGGTGTGTGGGATTACAAGACTATTTACTGTTAGGTTACACTAGCTTTTTATAGGAGCCACAATAATAAGTAAGCTAGTCCATAATTCTGCATGCAACTATACTATGAATTTGCACCTTGAATGGTAAATATACTTAAACTCTGCAAAATAGCAATTTTAAGTTTATTTTTGCAGAGGGTGCAAGTCGCTTATGCACTGAGTTAATGCTTTGAAGTATTAGCAAGTGGCAAGCAGGATTGTTGCTTACTCAATGTTATTAAAATCTCTGTATGGCAATGAAGAGTCTCGTTAATGGGGCTAAATCATTTATCTATAGTACTTTCTATTTATTCAGACAACTTGCGCAGAGGCGTATTTCAGGTTGTATTATTAAACGTTCAAATATCTCTTTGACGCTATTTTTATTAATGATTGAAAATATTACAGTTTGCATGCTGTCAATACTTTAAGAATAAGCAAGCCGATTTTATAGATGTAACTGAATTATAAAAGGCGAAGAGGATAGATGCCCACTTCGCCTTTTTTTGAATTGTACTGTAATTGAAAATGTTACTCCTGAATTTCAGAATTTTTATTTCCAATTTTTAGCGATGCTTTCATAATAAAGGCAAGTGCTATTAAAAGTCCAATATTTCCTGCCAAAAATGCATAATCATTGAGTTGTAGTAACACAAAAAGGAAGGTGTACATAATTACCAAAAGAGAAATAACCCAGATTGTTAATGTTTTATCTTTTAAAAGACCATAGGCAAAATACCCAATCATTGCTATGTTGGCCACTGATGCTATCAAAAAGGCCACATTAAAGCCAAGATGTTCACTAAGTGCTGTTAATACCGAAAAAAACAGAACCAAAGCCAGCCCGACCAACAGGTATTGAAAAATATGTATCTTTTTGTTTTTGGTGAGTTCCATAAAGAGAAAAACCATCATGGTTAGTGCAATAAATAACAAACCGTATTTGGCCGACCGGTATGATTTCTGGTAGTGGTTAACCGGTAAAAACAGATCTACACCCAGATTATGTTCCCAAACATCAAATTGCTTCCCTTGCCAGTATTGAGGAAAGTTGCGATTCAAATGTGTGAGTTTCCATTGAGCATCAAAGCCATTTTCGCTTATATTACGTTCCTGCGGTAGCAGAGAGCCACTAAAACTTGGATCGCTCCAGGTGGAGGTGATTTTTATGTTACTTATTTGCCCAATTGGTAAAACCGAAAAGCTTTTTGATCCACTCAGCTCCAGTTTAAAATTAAATGGAATTGATTCTTCAATATTTTCTTTGTTTAAAGGTGTTCTAACGCTGAATCCGGTTTTGGCAATGTCTTTTGTTATCATGCCTGATTCTGTTGCCCAGTTCTTGTTATTCCACTCAACTAGCACATCTCCTCTGATGCCCCTGTTATCGCTTATTCCAAAGGTAAGGCAGGCTTTCTCCCATTCTATGGTACCGTCAATTTCGTTTTCTTTAAAAGGGATTGAAAAATTACCGGTAATATTGGATGTGGAATTATATACAGCCGTTTTATATATGCCACGATAGCGTATTTCAGGTTCAATGTTTCCCTGCATATCAAAATTAGCTGGCATTATATGTAACCAACTTCGCTCCATAATTACATTGCCGTCCTTGTCGATAGTTCTCTTTTCTACCGGTACATTAAGAATGGGACCTACCAATGTTTGAGCGTCTCCAAATTGGTCCGAAATATTGTTCTCAACTTCACGTGCTGTATCTTCACGTTCAGAAATAACGCTTTTTATCATCCCCAATGGTATTAATAGGAGCAAGGCAATTATGGCGATGATAGCCGATTTAAAAGTGATCGTGTTACTCCACGATGTTTTGTTTGTTTGATAGGTTTCCATAGTTTTATTTGTTTTAAAAGGACTTTGAAAATCAAAGTAGATTAATAAAAAAAATTTGTTTTAGATATATTAGCTTTTAATGAGTTTTTCCAATGCATTAATATGGGCTGAAAATTGCATTTTCCCCCTTTGTGTTATCTGGTAAGATGTGTTGGGTTTACGATCAACAAATTGTTTGTGAACAGTTACCAGTTCGGCCTTTTCAAGCGATTTAAGATGACTGGCCAGATTTCCGTCGGTAACATCTAATAGTTCTTTGAGGGATTTAAATTCCACACTATCGTTTACCATTAGTGCACTCATAATGCCCAAACGTACACGACTGTCGAAGTTTTTGTTTAATCCCTCAATAATGCTTTTCATAAATCTTAATCAATTACAAGTTTTTATCGTTTAGTTAAGCTCTTTACCGCTCTTTGGCTGTTCTTTGGCTTTTTCATGGTTTTTGTTTTAGTTTTGGGTGTGCCACTCATATTTGAAATACATTAAAATCCCATACAGGATATGAATAACTCCAAACCCTAAAGTCCAGAACAATAAGCCGTAATTAACAAATAGTGCAGCCATTAATCCAATAATGATTTGGGTATAGGCTAAGCTTTGTAAATCATGTTTTGAGTATTTTGCTGCATTCAGAAGAGCCAATCCATAAAAGATCAACATAACAGCGGCTATTATTTTAAAATAGCCATGGAAAACCAAAATTGCACATAATAATCCACCAGTAACCAGTACTGTTGATAATCCCCAAACCATTTTCTTTGTAGAAGAAGTCCAAAAGCTAATATTTAGCTTTCTGCTTTTTCTATAACTGATAAACCAGGCTGATAACAAGGCTCCTGATAATACAAAAAGTGCTGTTGTAAGCAACGAAATTCGAATTCCTTTGTTGTGATATCCGGGAAGAACCTTTAGGTACTCATCGTATTGGATAGCTCCGTAATCTAGAACCCAGAAATGCACAATTGCGGCACCTAAAAGGGCAAAAAAACCGACAGCTACACCTGAAAGGCCGCTGAGTGATAAAAATTTTGACGATTCTTCCATCATCTGTCTGATGTGTTTTAAATCGTCGATTGGGGAAGTTTGATTTTTCATTTCTAAAAGAACTTTGTAATGCAAAGTTAAATAATTTTTTTTAATAAAACAATAGGGAGGGTTTTTTTTAATGAATATTCGGATGAATACATAGATGCCTTATAATTGCAATGAGGTGCGTCAACGCCCCAAGGTGGCAAAAGCATCAACATTGGGTATTGCCCGATGTGGCAAAACAGGTCAGGGAAGCCCTGAAAGGGCGCAAACAATGGATTAAATCCATATGTTGATGCCTATGACATGGGGGAGAGGTAGATGCTTGATAACTTTGTTATCCAAGATACTGAGAATTGCTTAAAAGTGCCACTTGGGATTTTGCGAACGATCAGCCTAACGGGGATTTATGAGAACCAATCAAAGTGTATGAAAATTTTGGGGTTAAATAACGCTTGGTGGTAATTAGCCCATATAATTATATTTGAGGGACGGTACCTCCTGATTTTCTCAACCTCAAAAGAGATAAATTTTCCTTAGCTAAACGACTTTGGCTTAAGTGTAAGTATTGTTTGTGATAATACCCATATTATCAACTAATAGTGGAACAATAATGATTTAGTTTGAGGGTGTTTTAAATTAATTGCAAATTGGTTTTATTCACAACTTATGGTGACTTTACTAGCAAAGACTGTTTGCGCTAGGGCATTCCTTTACAACTAAAGCAGCAGAGTTAAATAATAAACTGTCTGTTTAAATCCCGAATAGTTTAAAACTTTGGGAGTAGGGAGCTATGTTAAGCCAGCATTACAATAAAAACTATCGGTTATTCGAAACAAAGGTTGAAATCTCGACTAATGGGGCAACCCAGAAATCCTTTTCATTGGTCTTTAAAAAATTAACCAATTTATTGTGTTCGCTTAATGGGATATTAATGGAGTGTTCACCTCCAACTCCATGAAACAGAAAAACAATTAACGCATCTTCTTCAATAGCTTGTTTTGCAAGGTTAATTAATTCATCTCCTGTTTGGTTGGTTACAAAAAAAGCCTTGATATTTAACAAATCAATGGTGTTGATTTTTTCAAATTGAAACGAAACACCCCTGGCTCCGGCAAAATCATCTTTAATCAGTTTTGAGAAATCTGAATCGCCTACCGACATGTCTCCACAGGTATAGGCAAATGTTCTTAAGTTTTTACCATCAATGGCTTTTAATAAGGTGTTATTAAGTTTTATCTCATCTAATATTTGAGTAACAGAGTAATTGTCGAGGTCGTGATCGGGGCTTACCCATTCACGGCCTTTTGGTTTTCCGGCACAAGGATGGAATAGAGTGTGATTGCCCAATTCATGGCCATTGCAAGCTATATGCCTCCAATCTTCTAGTCTGGAGTCAAAAGCAGCAGCGTTTCCCGGAATATAAAATGTTCCTTTAAAATGTAGTGAATCTAAAACCGGAATAACTTTATCGAGATGAACGTTTAAGGCATCGTCATAAGTTAAAGCTACTGCAGCTTTATGATTGTTCCAGACCTGACTTTTAGTTTCTTGAGTTGATAGATTACTGAAAAGTATTAGAGACGAAATTATTATTGTAGAGTATCTTAAATTCATGCGCGTATATTTTAATATTCGTTGTAGCTATTAATGTTGTTACGTTTCACTTTTGAAAAGAAAAACTAAAAGTAATAACTTTTATTATTTTACAGGGGTTATTACATAAATATTTTGCAATGTGCATCAAATAAGCAACTTACCTGAGTATAGTCTTTACTGATCCTTTGCCGCTATTTGGTTATGCTGTGTGTACTTGGTGTTGTGGTTTTTAACAGGATAAGCTGTTTTAACTTTAGGAGGTGAACGCCGGGACATTATTCTATTAGTTGCATTCTTAATTATACCATATTGATATAAGAAATTGATTGTAGCTATTCAGGTACTAAAAAAACATAATAACTTGAATGAAACCGCTATAAAGATTAACCGCAAAGTGCGCAGAGGAACCCGCAAAGAACGCAATGATTTAATTATTAATTACTTGCGCTCTTTGAGAATAAAAAACTTTGCGACCTTTCCGTTTATCATTTTTATCAAGTATATGAATATCATCAATATAGTCCTCCTGAATAGTTGTAATTGATTAACTTTTTACTGAAAATAATTTCTCAATTTTATAACCAGCTTGTTGTACAATTTCAACTATTTCGTGTTCGGTAATGGCACTGGAGTGAACAGTTAAAATTTTGTCTTTATGAGAAGTATCAACATTCCAGTTGTTAATACCGGTTGCCGCATTCAAAAAAGGAGAAATCCTGGAAATACAAGCGGCGCAGTTGATGGATGTTTTAAATTTATAAACGTTCTCTGATTCTTCATGAGGTTTTGGTGAAATATGTTTTCTTTGTAACATAATATCAGCTACATGTATTGGTTTAGTGTTTGTGATATTTGATGCAAATTTCATTTCAAATGATTTTTCGAGCTCTATGTTTTCTGTTTTCAGTTTTGGTTTTGGTTTTAACGGAATAGTATTTTTAGTTTCACCGGTGCTTTTCATGATTTGTGCTTCAATAGGTTTCTTCCATTTTAACCGCAAACTGTTGCTGACCACACTCACACTGCTCAAAGCCATAGCTGCGCCTGCAATCATAGGATTTAGCAGAAAGCCGGTGAAAGGGTATAGGATACCGGCTGCTATAGGTATTCCAATAAGATTGTAAATAAATGCCCAAAACAGGTTTTCTTTTATAGTATTAACCGTTTGTCTGGAAAGGTTTAAAGCCACAGGAATTTTCATAAGATCAGACGAAATAATGGTCATTTTGGCCACATCCATGGCTATATCGCTGCCTTTACCCATGGCTATGCTAACATTAGCCTGGGCCAGTGCAACGCTGTCGTTTATCCCGTCGCCTACCATAGCCACAGTCTTGCCCTTACCTTGTAATTGTTTAATAAACTCAGCCTTATGATGAGGTAAAACTTCGGCCATGTAGTGTTTTATTCCTGTTTCTTCGGCTATAGAACGAGCTGTAGCTTTGTTATCACCGGTAAGCATATAAACATCAATCCCCATCCGGTGCAATTGTTGGATGGCTTCTTTGGAACCACCTTTAACCTTGTCGGCAATGGCAATAGCGGCTAGTGATTCCTTATTATTGGCAAACCAAATAACTGTTTCGGCACTATCACTCCATTGCAAGGCTTTTTGTTTAAGAAGGGCGTTAGTGGTTATGCCGTTTTCGTCAAGAAAAATTTGGTTTCCAATATAATATGTTTGGTTATTGTTTATTCCTTTTATCCCTTTTCCTGTTATGCTATCAAATTGGGTTACCAAAAGAGTTTCCTGTTCCGGAAAATATTTGAGAACTGATTCGGCCAATGGGTGTTCAGATAATTTTTCAAGATTTACCAAAACAGTTTTAAGAGAGTCATCATTATTAAGCCATTCAATATTGGTTATAATTGGCTTCCCTTGAGTGATTGTTCCTGTTTTATCCAGAACAATGGCATTCACTTTCTTAGCTAATTCAAGACTTTCGGCATCCTTAATTAAGATTCCATTTTCGGCTCCACGGCCAATGCCAACCATAATGGCTGTTGGTGTTGCCAATCCCATTGCACAGGGACAGGCAATTATCAGAACGGTGATTAATGCTAAGAGTCCATGGTTGAAACCATTTTCGCCTGCAAAAACCATCCATGCCGCAAACGACATCCATGCTATTGCCATTACTGTAGGAACAAAAATGGCGGCTAATTTATCAACCATTTTCTGAACAGGAGCCCTGCTACCCTGTGCTTCCTGAACGGTTTTGATTATATGTGAAAGCATTGTTTCGGAACCAACTTTTTCGGCCTTAAACTGCAAACTACCTTTTTGATTGATAGTGCCCGCAAATACCTTTTCGTCATTTTTTTTAAAGGTTGGCAGAGGTTCTCCGGTTAAGAGACTTTCGTCGACATAAGATGAACCTTTGGTTACGCATCCGTCTACGGCAATTTTTTCGCCTGGCTTAACAAGTATGGTATCGCCAATTTGTACATTCTCAATTGGAGTAACGGTTTGCTGACCATCACTTGAGATAATTACAACTGTTTTTGCTTGCAATCCCATTAGTTTTTTTAAGGCAGTAGTAGTATTTCCTTTTGCCTTCTCTTCAAGAAGTTTCCCCAGTAGTATAAAGGCAATTATTACAGATGACGCCTCGAAATAGACATGTGCATGCAATCCTTTCATCTGCCAGAATTGCGGGACTATTGTGTTAAATAGGCTGAATATATATGCTATTCCGGTGCTCAAGGCAACGAGTGTGTCCATGTTGGCCGACCAGTGTTTTGCCTGCCGCCATGCATTAATAAAGAAATTCCTGCCAAACCATAGCACAACAGGCGTTGAAAGTATCCACATTACAAGATTGGCATACGGCATGTTCATAAAAAACATACCTATTATCACCACGGGTATAGAAAGAGCAATGGCACTGATGGTATTGTGTTTTAATTGCTTGAATTTTTCTGTTTGTATTTCTTTAAGTGATTGCTGATTGTTTGAATGCTCATTAATGAACAAATCGTATCCGATTGATTGAACAGCCTTTTGTAATTCTTCAACTGTGATTTTCTCGGGTAGATACTCAATGTTAACACTTGCGGTGGCGTAATTTACCATTGCATTTACAACTCCGCTTTGCGACTTCAGGATGCTTTGAACACTCGCGGCACAAGAAGCACAGGTCATGTTGAGCACTGGAAAATCAGCTTTGTGTGAGTTTGTTGTTGCCATCTTTATAATTTTTTGTAATACAAAATTGGCAACATTAAACAGTTTGGATGTTATATTATTTGAATTATGAATTACAACTTTTACAGTTCATCCAGCGGTTTACGTTTGTGCGATTTAATGGTTTTAAAATGACTGGGAGTTAGTCCGGTTACTTTTTTAAACTGACTGCTTAAATGAGCAACACTGGAGTAGTTGAGTTGATAAGCAATTTCACTTAACGAAAACTCGTTATAAATCAACAGTTCTTTTACGCGTTCGATTTTTTGAGTCATAAGGTATTTCTCAATTGTGGTGCCTTCAACTTCTGAAAACAGGTTGCTGATGTAATGGTATTCATGGTTAAGTTTTTGACTCAGATAATCAGATAGATTGATGTTAAGATTGTTGTTTTTATAATGAATAAGGTCAATAATAAGTGTCTTAATTTGTTCAATTAGTTGGCTCTTTTTATCCTCAATTAATGCAAATCCAAGAGTATTTAATAATTCGCTGATTCTTAGTTTTTCACTAATGGTTAAGTCTTCCTTAATTTCAACTTCGCCTAATTCAACAGAAATGGGATGGTATCCAAGTTTTTCCATCTCAGATTTTATAACCATTTTGCATCGGTTGCACACCATGTTTTTAATATAGAGTTTCATGGGTTTGATTTTTTATAGGCCACATGGAATTTGTCAATAATCCGCGATATGTAGGGACAACCTGTCGCCGCAGAAATACAGGAATCTATTACGCGTTGTGCGAAAAGTTATTCACATGGTTCATTTTATATACTCTAATAACCTGCTCCGATTTATTCGGGAATCTCATTCCGGATTACAATAATACGTGTTTCATCGCTTTATATAGCCCATACCGGTAAATCGGGCTATTATCTCATCATCTTCGTCGTATATATCAACATTGTAACCACATATTTTGTTTTGACCAGCAATTTTTGTTGCTTCGGCAGTAAGACATTTTCCGGTAGGCGATTTGTAGTAGGCGATATTGGCGTTTATTCCAACCGTGGTTAATCCGTTGGAGTTTGATGCTGCTGCAAAGGCATAATCGGCCAATGTAAAGATGGCCCCACCATGCACCGAATGGACGCCATTGAGATGGTTATCGGTAATTTTCATTTCAATTTTTGCATAATCAGATTCAATTTGAATAATTCTGATTCCACAAAGTTTGGCAAAACGGTCGTTCTCGATGTTTTTGATAAGGTTGTTAGTCATTCGGTTATTCAGTTTATGAATAGTTCTATTTTAAAGTGAGGAGTTAAGCTCCGATTTCATTGTAGCCGCTTTAGGCAGGTTTTCACCTCCTTGCATCCAGGATGGTATGGCTAACGATGTTAGAGGAAATGTTCTTTATTTTTTTATCGTGTTGAAAACCTTTGTTATTAAAACCTGCCATTATCGAAATCGTAATGGGTTAATTGATAGAACTGAGATCTTAACTCTTAATACTGATTGTTAAGGAAGTATGCTTATGCTTTTGTTTTCTTGTTATTCAAAAGCGAGATGCTTTCCAATAATTTATCATAATTATCATTCAGAGTTTCTTCAATAGGAACAATCGATATTAAAAGATTCTGAATATATTCCATATATTCTATATTGACATTTTTTTGGACAAGGTTTTTTAAAATAAAGTCCTTAATAATCTCTTGATAATATTCCTGGTAAATGTATATTTTAGAAATTTTGTTTACCAAATTTAAATCCATATATGAAATTGATTGGGTTAATTGTGCTGTTTGCCACGATGTTGAGTTAAGAAGTTTAAAACTAACAGCGATGGTTGAATCTGAATCTGAATCAATATCATCATCATTAATTAAAGGCATAATACTATCAACAAACACAAGAAGCTGTTTGTGTTCCGTTATCGATTTCAATATTACA
Source organism: uncultured Marinilabiliaceae bacterium (assembly GCA_964608615.1). Lineage (GTDB taxonomy): Bacteria > Bacteroidota > Bacteroidia > Bacteroidales > Marinilabiliaceae > CALEUX01. The sequence continues at coordinate 11,924 of CAZSQG010000067.1, read as the reverse complement.
TCTTTATTATCAACAATCTCTTCTTGAATATTATTAATTGATTGTTTGGCAAGCTTATCGTTATTGTAATTATCTCTCCATTGATTTGCCATTAATGCAATAAAAACAGCAAATGATACTGATAAAAACTCAAATACTAATTTTTTAATTGAGGATAAGGGTTTTAAGTTTGTTTTCATTTCACAACAATTTATTATTCTTAGTTTCTTATTGGTAAGGTTTTTTGATGGTGATAAATATAATAAATTCTGATTGTTCCTGAATGAGTTTTTGTAATCAACCAGTTTGTTTTTCTATCAATGATACTTATAGTACCATTGAAAATCGACTAGCGTATAGCTGCTTTTTCTTAATATACAAAAGAGAACATCCTGAAAAAAAGGATGTTCTCTTTTAAAAATTGGAATTGGTCTAGTTTTGTTAGGTGTTCAATTAACTAATTAAAATTACTGAGTTCACTCCTCGTTCATCTTGTAAAGTGGTAATTACCTGTTCTGTTAAAACTCACACCGCCAGATACATACAGCGCTAACACGGAGTTACGAAAGAGTGATAAATATAAACACATGTAACTATTCAACTACCTGGGTTTTAAGGTACTTATCCAAAAATGTCAGGATTTTCTTATAGCCTTCAATTTCATTCTCTTTTTTAATAAAACCATGTCCTTCATCAGGAAAAACCACATACTCAACGGGTACATTATTGGCCTTAATAGCTTCAACCATTTCGTCCGATTCAATCTTCAATACTCTAGGGTCGTTTGCACCTTGTAAAACCATTACGGGTTTTTTTACATTCTGCGGATGGAACAGAGGAGATATTTCATATAAACGAAGAGAATCCCCGGAGAAAGGATCGCCCAGCTCGGTATATAAAGCCTGTCGAAACGATTCCCAGTAGGGAGGAATGGATTTTAATGTTCTCAACCAGTTTGTTACGCCAAAAAGGTTAACCCCGGCATTGAACTCATCAGGAGCAAAAGTCAGGGCAGCCATTGTCATGTATCCACCATAACTACCACCAATTATACCAATATTCCCGGCATCAATATAATCCTGAGATTGGAGCCATTTTTTACCCCAAATACAATCTTTAAGGTCTTTATCGCCATGATTTTTGTCGTCCATTTTAAAGAAAGTTTTGCCATAGCCGCTGCTTCCACGGTTGTTAACGGCCAATACAGCATAACCATTATTAACCAGATACTGTATTAATGCAGAATAACCTACACGTGTTTGGCCACCTGGGCCACCATGAACCCAAACCAAAGCCGGTACTTTATTGTTTTTTGATGCAACCAATGGTTTGTAATAAATTGCTGGGATCTCTAATTCATCAAAGGATTTAAAACGAACCACTTCGGCGGTAACCAAATCATCTGCAACAATTTCGGGATTGAGGCTTTCGGTGAGTTTTTTCAAACTCTTGTCGTCAAAGTTATAAACATAAATATTATTGGGCGCTTTTGAGGTACCAACGGTTAGTCGCATTAGTTTTTCACTTTCTGAAATATTAACAGCTACCACATCACCATCGGTTATTTCGGGGAAATCAACAGGTGTTTGCGTGGCATTGTCAAGTAGAATCAATTTGTTTTTGCCATCTTCGTTGATGCCAGTTACCCGGTAGGTTTCGTTTTCGCTAAGGTAGCTGTACATTACATCCCAATTGGTTTCAAAAAGAACCGCTTTTTCACCGGTCTCAATATTGTATTGCATCAGGTAAGCGAATTCTTTGCCTACATCGGTGATAAAGAAAAATTGTTTATTATCATTACTGAAACCCGCACTTCCATAGTTTCCTGGTTCAGTGGATATTTCAGTCATTTCATTGGTGGTACGGTTTAACAAAAAAAGTTTGTTTTCGCTGTTGGTAACTGTTTTGGTTAAGCAAAAAAAGTTTTCATCATCCGATATTCCAGAAATATCCAGACCCTCATTGTTTTGGTAAATCATTTCGGCATTCCACCCATCAATTGTCATTTTATAAAAATCGAAGAATTTCGGGTCTCTCTTATTTGAGATGAAATACATTGATTTTTTATCCTGACTCCATCCACCAAAACTGGCTTTTTCATTTTCGCCGGGTGTTAAATCAATGGAAGAGGTGTCGCTTTCTAAAAGGTATATATGATCAAGCTCATTACCACCTTTGTCGGCTGAGTAAAGGATTTGATTTGTTCCGGGTACATAATCAATGGCAAAAAATGATTCCGTGTCCGAAAAAGTAACTTGTTTTTTAAGGCCGTCTTCAATGTTAATTTCATATACATTGAAGATGCCGGTTTGATCACTGTTAACCAGTAGAGTTGTTTCATCGTTTGAGAAGTTGCCTCCCGAAAAACGGGTGCTCTGATAAAACTGTTCAATGCTGTACTGTTTTGGGATTCGCTGCGTTGTTGGCGTACAGGCAGCAATTAAAAAAATAACTGCTGTAATTGTAATAAGTTGTTTCATCTGTAAATAATTTTAAGTTTAAGGTCAGATGGAACTCCATGTTTGCTATTTTCATTGGTGTTTGTGTTAATTCGCAAACATGTTCGTTTCATATGTTTAAAATTTAGTTTTTAATTGACACACAGCCTGTGTGAGGAAACTTACTCATGGCTCGTTTCATGTTGAAGTGGAAATTTATATGACAAGATGAATTATATAGCATTAAAAATAAGTAAATTATTACTTTTTAGGGTTAAATACTAATGCAAATTATGAGATTGTCTTAAAATAATATAATACAACCACTATGGTTGCAAATTTAACGCTTTGCATAATACCAAAAAGCTACTCTTTTAGTTGATTTATTGTAATTTAATCTAACCTGTTTATTCCTCAATTTGTGTTTTTTTTTTAACCTTATTTCCAGTATCAAGTCTGAATTGGATTGATCAGGATACGCGTTTGAGTTCCTCTGGGGTGTTAGGGGCAGAGCTAAGGCGAAGTTTCATGGTTGATTTGACACTAGCTTTCTCTGTTTGTTCCAAAATTCATCACTAAATTGTGATGGAATAAGCTAACTGACAGAATAGCCTGTTGGCTGTCGGTTTGTCACTTTCTTTCCTTTGGCATAGGCTTTGATTAATAAATTCGGATTTTATAAATTTATGACTGTTTAAAGAATCGCTAAGAGCTAAGTGATATATAATTAATATAATAATCAACAAATAAAATATAATAACTATGCAAAAAGGAAACATTGGTGTAAGTACGGATAACCTTTTTCCCATCATTAAAAAATTTCTTTATTCCGACCATGAAATATTTTTGCGCGAGCTTGTTTCGAACGCAGTTGATGCAACCCAAAAATTGAAAACGTTGGCAAGCGTTGGTGAGTTTAAGGGTGAAATGGGTGATGTAACTATTCAGGTTGCTATTGATGAAGCAAACAAAACAATTACTATTACCGACCGGGGTGTTGGGATGACTGCCGAAGAGATTGATAAATACATTAATCAGGTAGCTTTATCGGGAGCCAATGAGTTTCTCGAAAAATATAAGAATGATGCCGCAGCCATCATTGGCCACTTTGGGATGGGTTTTTACAGTTCGTTTATGGTTTCAAAACAAGTTGAAATCATTACCAAATCGTTTCGCGATGGTGCCCAGGCTGTTAAATGGACCTGCGATGGAAATCCCGAATACACACTCGAAGAGGTTGAAAAAGAAGATCGCGGTACTCAAATAGTTCTTCATATTGATGATGATAACCATCAGTTTGTGAGCAAAGGAGAAGTTAGCCGTTTGTTGAAGAAATATTGTCGTTTTCTGCCGGTTCCCATTGCTTTTGGAAAAGAAACTGAATGGAAAGATGGTAAGGATGTTGAAACCGATAAGCTTAATATAATAAATGAGGTTAATCCGTTATGGACTCGTAAGCCAGCTGACCTGAAAGATGAGGATTACAAGAGTTTCTATCACGATTTATATCCGATGGTGGATGAACCCTTGTTTAATATTCACCTGAATGTTGATTATCCGTTCAATCTTACCGGTATTCTTTATTTCCCTAAAATCAGGAGTAATATTGAAATTCAGAAAAACAAAATACAACTGTATTGTAATCAGGTATATGTAACCGATTCAGTTGAAGGTGTTGTTCCTGAATTTTTAACACTGTTACATGGTGTATTGGATTCTCCTGATATTCCGTTGAACGTATCACGGTCATATCTTCAAAGTGATAGCAACGTAAAGAAAATTTCGGGTCATATCACCAAAAAAGTGTCGGACCGACTTGAAGAAATCTTTAAGGGCGACCGAAAAGCTTTTGAAGAAAAATGGGACGATCTGAAACTGTTTATACAGTATGGAATGCTTACCGATGAGAAGTTTAATGAAAAAGCAGTAAAGTTTTCATTGTTTAAAAATACTGAGGGTAAGTATTTTACTTTTGAAGAATATAAAGAAATCATAAAAACGAATCAAACCGACAAAGATGGGCAGTTGGTTTACCTTTACAGCACTAATAAAGAGGATCAGTTCACCTTTATTGAAGCAGCTAAAAACAAAGGGTACGATGTGCTTATCATGGATGGTTATTTCGATAGTCATTACCTGAATCATTTGGAACAGAAACTTGAAAAAACACGTTTTGTGCGTGTTGACAGTGATGTAGCCGAAAAACTAATTCCAAAAGATGAAAAGCTTGATCTGAAACTTTCAGCCAATCAAAAAGAAGATCTTACAACTGTATTCTCATCTCAGCTTCCACAGATGGCCAAGTCGCATTTTATTGTTGCTTTTGAAGCACTTGGAGAGAATGATACGCCAGTTATGATTACCCAGCAGGAATTTATGCGTCGCATGAAAGAGATGAGCGCTATTGGTGGTAATATGGGCTTTTATGGTGAGCTTCCTGATAGCTACAATTTAGTTTTGAATGGTAACCACATGTTGGTTAATCGTATTACTACCGAAATTGAAGAATCGGTGGGAGAGAAGCTTAAAAAGATTCGCAGTCGTATTTCTTCTCTCGAAAGCAAACATGCTGAGTTGGAAGCAGCCAAAAAAGATAAGAAGGAAGAAGAAATTCCACAAGCCGAAAAAGAAGAATTGGATGATGTGAACAAGAAAATCACGGAGCAAAAGAGTAAAAAAGAATCTATTTTGAAAGAGTTTGCTTCGGGTAATAAGCTTGTATCACAACTTATTGATCTGGCTCTGCTTTCAAATAACATGCTTAAAGGTGAAGCTTTAACTAAATTTGTTAAGAGGAGTATTGAGTTGATTTAAGCTATTTAATATTTTAAATATCAGGCATATATGGAAAAGCTCGCTAATCCTTATATGCCTTTTTTTTATTATCGCGGCATAAATATTTATTCATTAGTGACGCGTTTTATTAAGGATGCAATTGTCTATACTGTTAATAATCACACACCAATAAGTAGACTAAGTATAATCGCAAAGTAGCCACAGAGTGGCGAAAGAGCGGTGAAGAGCTTTTGGAAATATCCCTGAGAACAAAATATTAAAACACGATTGGAAAAAAGACGGTAAAAGAATAGGCACTATTGCTGCCGAATATGTGGAACAAATTATATTCGGTTTACTATAACTTTTCAAAGTGCCTGAATAGTTAGCAATATTTTACTACTTTTGCAGCCTTCAAAGTTCTTTCCATATTTCATTCAACCTTTAGGGTTCCCGGCTTGCCGGGATTAATAGGGAACCGTGTGTAAATCACGGACTGTCGCGCAACTGTAAGCACCACAAAAAGGTTTTTACCAAGCATGTCCACTGTACGCTTTTGCGAATGGGAAGGACGGTAAAAACGGTGTAAGTCAGGAGACCTGCCATAATTGGATTGACAATGCTTTCGCGGAAAAAGCCATGTCAGACAGCCATTTTATGCCCAAACCAGGGTTTATTGTTACTCTCTGTACATATTTTCGTGAGCAAGCATTGCGAAGTTCAGCAAAGGACTTTTAAATAAATTATTTATTAATTTAAAAGTTTAAAAAAATGCGAACGCACAACCTTGGCTATCCGCGTATTGGTAGTCAAAGAGAATTGAAACGAGCCTGCGAAAATTTTTGGGCAGGCAAAATCACAGCCCACGAACTTTTACAAGTAGGGCGTGAACTTCGCCAAATGAATTGGCAAATTCAAAAAGAGGCCGGGATTGACCTTATTCCTTCGAATGATTTCTCGTTTTATGACCATGTTCTGGATACCAGTTTAATGGTTGGAAACATTCCGCCGCGGTTTAGACCAATGTTGTCGGCGGAACAAAATCCATTGCAACATTTATATTTCGCTATGGCTCGTGGTTATCAGGACAGCGCACAGGATATTACCGCGCTCGAAATGACTAAATGGTTCGACACAAATTACCATTACCTTGTTCCCGAATTTTATAAAAATCAGTCTTTTCAGTTCTTTTCCTCTAAGGTAATCGACGAGTTTATTGAAGCCAAAGATTTGGGCATCATTACCAAACCAGTTCTATTAGGCCCTGTAAGTTATTTGCTTTTAGGAAAGGAGAAGGAAGAAAACTTCCATCGACTCGACTTGCTTGATTCTCTTTTGCCGGTTTACCAGGAAGTTCTGAAGCTTCTCCAGGTAATTGGGGCTGAATGGATTCAAATAGATGAGCCTTGTCTGGTTCTTGATCTGGGAGAAAAAGAAAAAGATGCGTATTTGAAGACCTTTAATCAAATTAATGAATGGTTTCCAAACCTTAAAATTATCCTTACAACCTATTTTGGTAATTTGGGCGGCAACCTGAATTTTGTGTCTTCTCTTCCGCTTCAGGCCCTGCATGTGGATTTAGTTCGCTCGCCCGAACAAATAGAAATAGTGGCGAAAAAAATTCCCGAAACCATGCTGCTCTCCTTGGGAATTGTAGATGGCCGGAATATATGGAAGAATAACTACGAAAAATCAATAAAATTAATTGACAATGCCATTGAAAAAGTTGGAAAAGAAAGACTGATGTTAGCTCCATCTTGTTCACTTTTACATGTACCATGCGATTTAGATTATGAGACCAATGAAAAGAGCCTTCCGTTAGAAGTTAAACAATGGATGGCTTTTGCAAAGCAGAAATTATCTGAAGTTGTTACTTTGTCAAGGATAAAAGACAGTAATCTGGTTAGCCATGGCGAAGTACATCCTGACCGTATAAAAAATTCGGGAGATATTTATACCCGTAGCAAATCTGAATTGGTTCACGATTTATTGGTAAAACACCGGCTAAAAGATGTAGCCGAAAATGATTTGGAACGTAAAGTCCCTTATGCTATCCGACATGAGTTGCAACAACGAAAGCTGAATTTACCACTGTTCCCAACTACCACCATTGGTTCGTTTCCTCAAACAAGCGAGGTAAGAGGGTTAAGGGCTAAGTTAAAAAAAGGACAATTATCATCCCAAGAGTATGACTTGCATATAGAAAATGCTATCAGAGATTCTGTTAACTGGCAGGAAGATGTTGGTTTGGATGTACTGGTTCACGGAGAGTTTGAACGCAACGATATGGTCGAATATTTTGGGGAACAACTCAAAGGATTTGCCTTTACCCAGAATGGATGGGTACAAAGCTATGGTTCGCGTTGTGTTAAACCACCTGTTATCTATGGCGATGTATCGCGACCAACACCCATGACTATAAAATGGACTGCATTTGCACAGTCGCTTACATCTAAACCAATGAAAGGGATGCTGACAGGACCCGTAACTATTTTGCAATGGTCGTTTGTTCGTGACGATCAGCCTCGTTCCGAAACAGCTATGCAAATTGCACTGGCTATACGTGATGAGGTTCTTGATTTGGAAAGTGCCGGGATAAATATTATTCAGGTTGACGAACCTGCAATACGTGAAGGCCTTCCGCTGCGTAAGGCCTATTGGCAGGAATATCTTGATTGGGCTGTTAATGCATTTAAACTTGTGGTTTCTGGAGTTCAACCCCATACGCAAATTCATACGCACATGTGCTACTCCGAATTTAACGACATTATTGAGGCTATTGCCGCCATGGATGCCGATGTTATTACCATCGAAACTTCACGCTCGCAAATGGAATTGCTCGATGTGTTTGCTTATTTTAAATATCCCAATGATATAGGGCCTGGAGTGTATGATATTCATTCTCCCCGTGTACCTACCGTTGACGAAATGGTGGAACTTCTTGATAAGGCTGCAAAAGAAATTCATTATCGCCAATTATGGATAAATCCCGATTGTGGTTTGAAAACACGAGGTTGGCCCGAAACCAAAGCAGCAATAGTTAATATGGTTGAGGCAGCTTACAAAATGCGTAAATCGGTTTCGAATGTATAATATACGAAGGACTTCGGGGTTAAAGCCCGAAGTCCTTATTAATAATAATTATGGAAATATTAAATAATTTATTTACTGGTTCTGGGACAGCTACAGCGATCCTGTACCTAAGTTTAACTGCATTTGTCGGGATTTTGGTTGGTAAAATAGAGATTAAAAAAGTGAAATTGGGAATAGCCGGGGTGCTTTTTTCAGGTCTTCTGTTTGCCCACCTTGGCGCGCAGACCGATCCGCATGTATTGCATTTTGTGCGCGAGTTTGGTCTTATCCTTTTTGTTTATGCAATAGGGATTGATGTTGGCCCCCGTTTTATTAACACTTTCCGAAACGATGGTTTAACACTCAATCTTTTTGCTGCCGGGATTGTGGTTGCCGGTTTTGCTATTGCCTATATGTTTTATTATTGGGGTGGGGTATCACCGGCAATAATCACCGGCATAATGAGTGGAGCTGTAACCAATACTCCCGGGCTTGGGGCTGCTCAACAGGTCTTAACCGAATTTGGGAAACCCGAAGATGCAGCAATTACAGGAATGGGATATGCCGTTGCTTATCCTTTTGGTGTTATAGGGATTATCCTTGCCATGATTTTGGTACGCCTATTTTTTCGCATAAAGATTAACAAAGAAGTAGAAGATTATAACAACCAGTATAGCAATGATAAGAAAAAACTCGAAAGTGTTGAGATTTCTATTACTAACCCTAATATGTTTGGTAAGGAAATTGGCTACATAAAAAAAGTGGTAGATAATGAGCTGGTCATTTCCCGTATTGGTCGTAAGGATTCATTCCTTTTTGCCTCCGAAAAAGAAATTCTCCAGAAAGGAGATATGATCTATGGAGTATCAGCAATAAACCATATTGAAAACCTGCGTTTAAAAATGGGTGATGTTGAAATATCTGATAAACGTGAAATATCCGGCGAGCTGGCCATGTTCCATGTCTTGGTTACTAACCGCAAACTTGCAGGGAAAACAATTGAACAAGTTGGTATATACCGTCGTTACGAAGCCAATATTACTCGTATTTTCAGAGCGGGAATTGAATTATTGCCAACCCGCAAAACAACTATAGAACTTGGTGATACAGTTAGGGTAGTAGGTAAACGCGAATTATTGCCAGACATCCGACATGAACTTGGGAATTCAGTTAAAGAACTGGCTAACCCTAATACTATCCCTATTTTCCTTGGCATTTTTCTGGGAATAGTATTGGGAAGCATCCCTCTCTTTATTCCGGGTTTACCAGCACCAGCTAAATTAGGGATGGCAGGTGGGCCACTTATAGTTGCTATACTTCTTGGGCATAAAGGGAGAATCAGGAATTTCGATTTTTATATGACCCCGGGCGCCAATATGATGGTGAGGGAATTGGGTATTATCCTGTTTCTGTCATGTGTTGGGCTGTCTTCGGGTGGACAGTTTGTTCAAACACTTGTTAATGGTGGGTACATTTGGCTTCTTTATGGTGCTGTAATTACGTTTTTTCCTATTTTTTTGGCTGCTGTAATTGCCAGGGCTATGAAAATGAACTATTTGAAAATATGCGGAATAGTTTCGGGTGCAATGACCGATCCTCCCGCACTGGAATATGCTAACAGCCTGGCTTCTGGTCATACACAATCTACCGCTTATGCCACAGTTTATCCTTTAACTATGTTTCTACGGATATTATTGGCGCAAACTCTAATTTTAATAACTCTTTAGTATGGGAAAGGTTTTTGATAAATTCTCCGAACGGCAGGCGTTGTTTAATCAACAATACAACACAGCGTATTACGAAAAACAGCATAATAGGGGAAAGCTTACTGCACGTGAGCGAATTTTTCTTTTGTTCGACGAAGTCTCTTTCGAGGAAGTAGATGCTTTTGCACCTCCTGCCAATGTTTCGTTTGGGAAATCAACTCATGCTTTTGGCGATGGGGTAATTGCAGGTTTTGGAACGGTAAATGGAAAGCAGGTGTATGCCTTTTCTCAGGATTTTAATGTACTTGGCGGTTCACTTGGTTCGGTTCATGCTGCCAAAATTGTGAAAATTCAGGACATGGCACTTAAAACCGGTTCACCGGTGGTTGGACTGATTGATTCCGGTGGGGCGCGTATACAGGAAGGGATTTCGAGCCTTGCCGGATATGCCAATATCTTTCGTCGCAATGTACTGGCTTCAGGGGTTGTTCCACAGATTTCGGCCATTATGGGGCCGGCAGCCGGAGGTGCAGTTTATTCACCTGCCCTTACCGATTTTATTTTTATGACTGCTTCAACAAGTTATATGTTTGTTACAGGCCCTGATGTGGTTAAGCAGGTGTTGAATGAAAATGTTACACCAGAAGAATTGGGAGGGGCTTCTGTTCATGCTGTGAAATCAGGAGTAGCTGATTTTGTGTTTAACGACGACGAAAATACAATTCTTGGTATAAAAATGTTGTTGTCGTTTTTGCCTTCCAATAATATTGAAAATCCTCCTTTTGCTGCCACCGACGACCCTGTGGACCGCATCGAAGAATCCTTGCGAGATGTTGTTCCCGATGATACTGATAAGCCCTATGATGTTCGTGATGTTATCCGTTTGATTACCGACAAAAGTAAATTTTTCGAGATTGCCGAAACTCATGCTCCTAATATCATTATCGGGTTTGCCCGTATGGGTGGATCTGTCACCGGAATTATAGCCAACCAGCCCAAAGTAATGGCTGGGACACTTGACATAGATTCGTCCGTGAAAGCAGCAAGGTTTATCAACTTTTGCGATAGTTTCAATATTCCGCTTATTACGCTCGAAGATGTTCCCGGTTTTCTTCCCGGTACCGACCAGGAACATGCAGGTATTATCCGTCACGGGGCTAAGCTGTTGTATGCTTATACCCGCGCCACTGTTCCAAAAATTACTGTTGTGCTGCGAAAATCATACGGTGGGGCTTATATTGTAATGAACAGCAAGGGTATTGGCGGAGACTTCAATTTTGCATGGCCAACTGCCGAGATTGCTGTAATGGGGCCCGAAGGTGCAATTGCCATCCTTTATCGAAAGGAACTTGCTGAATCGGCCGACCCAGTATCTCTTAAAATGGAGCTTGCTCAGAAATACCGTAACGAAATAGCAAACCCATATATTGCCGATGAAAAGGGTTTTATTGATGAGGTTATAGACCCTGCTTACACAAGGGTTAAAATAATTAAAGCGCTAAAGAGCCTTGAAAAAAAATCGGTAAGTATTCCGCGTCGTAAACATGGAAATACTCCTTTATAAACTAAAACAGATTACGAATGATTAAATCCATATTGATTGCTAACCGTGGAGAAATTGCTATCCGTATAGCTCGTACAGCAAAACGAATGGGCATAAATACGTTTGCCATCCGTACACGTAAAGAACCCAATGCGGTTTACCTAAACGCCGTGGATCAAGTAATTGATTTTCCTGAAATCGATGGGAAAACACCTGAGTTTCTGGATATTGAAAACTTATTGCTGTTAGCCAGAGAAAATAAGGTTCAGGCCATACATCCGGGATATGGATATTTATCAGAAAATGCAAATTTTGCCGAACGTTGCATTCAGGAAGGCATATTTTTTATTGGACCATTGCCCGATGTTATCCGTAAAATGGGCGACAAAATTACTGCTAAGGAAATTGCCT
>CAZSQG010000066.1:0-24779 GCA_964608615.1 uncultured Marinilabiliaceae bacterium | reverse complement strand
CCCCCAACCTCCTGGGCCGTAACCAGGTGCTCTATCCAATTAAGCTACGGAATCGTTCCGCATTAAAGAACTACTATTTCTCAAATGCGGTGCAAAGATAGAAATATTGAATGAATGTGGAAATCATTTTACAAAAAAAAATGCAAAAAAAATCCTGCATTAACCTAATCTCAACGATTCCAGATAGTTTAAAGGTTTAACTTGCACCTATTAAATTCGAACCTTAAGACTGTAAACTGAACTCTTGTCTTCATAAAAAACATTAAAGAAACCTTCGCCAAAAGCAGTTACCCTGAATCTCTTAATTTTTGGATGGCCTGCAAAGGACCCTTCGAGAATAATCATTCCATTATCGTTGGTAATATTATTCACTACCAGCATTCCCTGAACTGGAGTTGTTTTAATATCACTGGCACTGCTCCAAAGTTTAATCTCAACCACACTATTAAAACTACGTTTATCACCAATAGCATTAATAAACCCATCGTAGCTGGGAAGGATATTGGTGTAAGCTACACCACTTAAATTGGCTTCAGCAGATGAACCTGCCTGATATTCCGTCCCCATATTGTTTGACTGAGTACGTTGATTAGTAATATATACTACATTACCCCCCATCATAGCAGCCACCATTTTCATTTTTCGATAAGCCCTCTCTTTAACCCTTTCCTGATTCGAAAGGGTGGTAGTTCCTTTTGCTTTTGAACTAACCTCACCAATTTTAAACAGCCCTTTTACTTCACTTTCTACCTGCGTAATGGAAACATTTTCAAAATCTTCAACACCTACAACTTTTTTATATGAAGTAGCTTCAGCAAAAGTCTGAACACGTCCGCTTTTAAAAACAATTTTTTGAATGGTGTTCTTGTAAACAGAGTTTAACACCTCCTCTTCGGGATAAACAAACTTAACAGCATCGGGGGTAATTTCCTTAACAAAACAAACAATTCGCTCATTATTAACAAAAATAGTATCTGTTTGAGCAACACCAACTACTGAAATCAGCGAACAAATCAGAGATAATAGTAAATTTTTCATAACAACAACAGGTTTTGAGTTAATTAATATTTATCAGTTTTTCTTATTCAGTAGCTTATTCAACTATTGAATTAAATTATTTCGGCTACCCAAATCAATTATCATACCAAAAAAAAACCTTGCACTCGTAAAAAAACGAATGCAAGGGTAACATCACAAGAAAAAAACCTGAAATTTAATCATAATTGTAAACCAAAACCACATCAACCGGATCTTCTCCGTCAAAGGGTGTTGATCTTAGAACAAATGACACGAATGATTCACCATCAACACGTAAATCGAATAAATTGAATGATACTGTACCACGCATCCTATAATTGGCAGGATCGTCGTTGCGGTTATGGCGGAATAAAAGAATAGGACGACCTTCCTCATCAACAGGATTATTGACATCCTGTACCAGATTTATGAAGTGAATGGCATTGCCTCCACTATACAAAAAATCAATGGTAAGAAAATCGCCGGTAATCCAGTAACTTTTCACTCTTAACGGATCATCTCCAATGAAATCAGCATTTTCGGGCGTTAACTCCAGAATACCTTTGGTCAAAATTTCCGACATGTCATTAACCTTCACGTAGTAATCAAAATCGCCGATTGCATCGCCCAAAATAGAATAACTAATCCACACACGCTGTTGATCCCTTAACTCAAACCATGGTATAACAGTGGCCGAAGGAAACAGCCTGTCACCATTATCAGTTACAATCACATATGGGTTCACACTTCCGGTTTCAATAGTCGCAGTGGTAATCCAGAATTTACCCAACGAATAACAATCATCATCATCATCACAACCTGTTAATGGCAACAATAAAATGGCTAATAGAACTAACAACATAGTTTTTTTCATCTCTTCACCCTCCAATTAAGCTTATTACTAACTAAATCACAATAAAATGATGCAAAAAAAGCTGAAAGGTTGCTTTAGTTAATCACAAAATTCATCTCAAAATGGTTAATTTAGCACGAATTTACAGACTTAAAAACCTGTTAAATTAAACTTTTACTAAAAGAGCAAGTCCATTAAGAAAAGCAAAACTATGAGGAGTCCAATAAAAGCGTTAACTATTATATTCATCTATATATCATTAGCTCCTTCCTATAGTCAAAAGCTTCCCGATTGGGATTTTCAATTCCCACTTGATGTAAATGCATTTGTTAGTGGAAGTTTTGGAGAGTTAAGAACTGGACATTTCCATTCAGGGATTGATTTTACAACACTTGGAAGAACAGGACTTGCTGTTCGTTCTATTGATTACGGACATGTTTCGCGAATTGTGGTATCACCCGTTGGTTATGGGAAAGCTATTTACATCGACCATTCTAATGGCTACACCTCTGTTTATGCTCACTTGAACAGTTTTGCTCCTAAAATTGAAGCAATTATTACCAACCTTCAATACCAAAAAGAATCATTTGCCATTGAAGAACATTTCAACCCGGGTGAAATTGTTTTAAAAAAGGGAGAAATTATTGCTTATTCAGGTAACACAGGAAGTTCAGGTGGTCCTCACCTTCATTTCGAGATTCGTGAAACCCAACAGCAGAAGCCCGTCAACGTTCAGTTTTTTAACCTTCCGATAAAGGATGATGTACCACCGCATATTGAGGCTGTGTGTATATATCCACTTGATAAAAACAGCCGTATTAATGGAAAAAACACCCCTCTTTATCTACCCGCAGTAAAAATACAGGGCAGCTATTTCCTAAAAGGCAATCCACCCATTACTGCATCAGGTACCATTGGCATTGGTATTGAAACACTTGATTACCTTACCGGATCATGGCGTAAATGTGGAGTTTACAGCATATCTTTAAATGTTGATGGCAAGCAATGGTTCGAATCACGATTGGATGGTTTTCTCTTCAGTCAAACCCGTTATCTCAACAGTCATATTGATTACGGCATGAAACAAAAAAACGGGCGTACAATACAAAAAAGCTTTCTGGATGAAAACAACAAACTGGAGATATATCATGTTACACCTCAACAAGGTCGCATTAATATGGAAGCCGGATCGCAAAAAGTGATTGAATATAAAATCAGTGATGCTGCAGGAAACCTTTCACGGCTTGAATTTAAAATAACAGGTATCCCCTCTCCTCTCAATCTGGAATCTTCAATCCCCTTACAGCCCATGACAGGTGCAAGGAAACCCTACCATTACAAATCGAACAATTTCAGCGTTCACTTTCCCGCCAATAGTTTTTACACCGATGTACCTTCCCTTTTCGAGGTATCGCCCAATAACGGAACAGGCATTGGCAATCATTTTACTGTTCTGGATGAATCCATACCAGTTCATAACTTTTTTGAAATCTCCATACCCATTCCCGAAGAAAACCTAAACATTAAAGGGTTAGTTGGTGCAAAATTAAATAACAAAAATGGCCTTGTTTTTGCAGGAGGTAAACGTGATGACAACCGTTGGATTATCCGCACCCGTGATCCAGGTGTTTATTGTCTGGCTATTGACACAATAGCACCTACACTTAGGGTATTGCAGATGCCACAGGGCCATAATTATACACAAAGAGATGCTATTAGGATAGAAATAAAAGACAATTTCTCCGGAATTAATAACTATAGGTGTACCATTAACAGTAATTGGGCTTTATTTGAATACGATCCCAAAAACAAGGTGCTCATTGGATTTTTTCAACGATTACGAATAAGGAAAGGAGTTAAACATGCCCTTGAAGTCACTGCCACTGACCAGGCTGGAAACACAAAGGTTTTGAAAATAAACTTTGTTTATTAACGATAAGGAGATAACTTTTCACTGCCAGTTTTTGTTATATATTTGCTAACGCGATGCAGAACTTATTTTTATGGCTAGAATAAACCGGACATTACAAATACTTATTTTACTGGTTGCTTTTATAAGTATACCGGGAGTTATGCCTGCTAAAGCACAAATAAATACAGAACGCATGACCATCATAGGTCGGAATGCATTGTATTTTGAGGATTATATTCTGGCAATCCAATATTTCAATCAGATAATAAAAGCCAAACCATATCTTTCTGAACCTTATTATTTCAGAGCTATAGGAAAATACAATCTTGAAGATTTAAAAGGAACCGAATTGGATTGTTCTGAATCGCTAAAACTAAACCCTTACTACGTTGATGCTTATAATTTACGGGGAATCTCCCGACAAAGACTGGGTCTTACCCATGAGGCTTTGTCTGATTTTACAAGAGCGCTTGAAATTGACCCCGTAAATATCCACCTAATAACCAATATCGGAATATGCCATATTCAACTTAAGGATTATCCAAAAGCCATTGAATGGTATAACCAGGCGCTCGAACTCTCGCCCAAATTAGTCTCTGCCTACCTAAACAGAGGCCTCGCTAAAGTTGCAAACACTGATACTATTGGCGGCATTAACGATTTCACCAAAGCGATTTCCATCAATCCATTAATTCCAGATGGATATATTAACCGGGCCATTACATATTACCAAATCAGCGATTTTCAAAAATCGCTTGACGATATGGATAAAGCCATTAACCTTAAGCCTACTGACGCCCGCCTTTTTATGAATCGCGGTATTATCCGCTATCAATTAGATAACCTAAAAGGCACAGTTGAAGATTTTGATAAGGTAATAGAACTGGAGCCCAGAAACGCTATGGCCTTTTCGAACCGAGGCATTCTCAGAGCTGAAATTGGTGACATAAACCGCGCCATCGAAGATTTTTCCAGAGTACTTGCATTAAAAACCGATGATCTTTTAACGCTCTATTATCGGGGAATGCTTTATTCTGAAACAGGACAATGGGAAAAAGCTATTGCCGACTTTAACATTATTGCTGATAATTTTCCCGATTTTGCACCAGTGTTCTTTAATCGTTCTCAGGCAAGGCAAATGCTAGGCGATAAACATGGTGCTTCTCTTGATTATGGCACTGCCATGAAGCTGGAACTAGCACGTCGCGAAAATTCCGATTCTGCTGAGAAAGACCAGAATCTCTCAGCGCTTAATAAAAAACGTGAAGACAAGGACAAAGAAAAACAGTCTCAGCAGAAAGAAGGACAGAGAAAAGCCACACGGAAAGAGTCCGACAAAGATATTCGAAACTATAACAAGGTTGCTGTACTCAACGATTTTGAAGAAGAGCAGTTTGAAGAGATTACTGCCAGTAACCCACTGAGGGGCCGCATTCAGAACAGAAACATAATTATTGAACTTGAGCCAATGTTTGGTCTTACATTCTTTCCAGGAGATACCCCAGTGCACAAGCTTCGATATTATAATATGGAACTGGAAGTTTACAACCGGAAACCTGTTTCGGATGAAAAAATAAAAATATCAAATTACGAAAATGAATTACCGCGCCAAACTGCCTCAAAAGTATTTGCCGACATCGAGAAAATCGACAAAAAACTTGAAAAAGCTTCGGATAAAGAGGAAGAACAACTTTTGATGGCCAGAGCTCTTTACTATTCATCAGTTCTGAATCTAAACAATGCAATGAACGATTACAACCGTGTCATCGACCTTAATCCTTCAAATTACCTTGCATGGTTCAACAGGGCTTTTACCCGATTCAGGATGATTCAATTTATATCACAGATTGAGTCAGAGTCTCCCCCTCAAAAGCAACAACTACAAATGGGTGCTATTGGGGTAAACTCATCTATTCAAAATAAAGAAGAGAATCGCATCCTCGATTACGACCTTATAATAAAGGATCTGGAAAAAGTTATTGAACTTAATCCAAACTTCGAATTTGCCCAATTTAACCTGGGTATGATTCAATGTATTCTTCGTGATTTTGAAAAAGGCCTTACTCATTTTTCAAAAGCTATTGAAATAAATCCCGAGTTTGCTGAAGCCTGGTTTAACCGCGGCTTAACACGTATCTATCTGGAGCAAGAAATTGAAGGAACTCTCGATTTAAGCAAATCAGGCGAGTTGGGCCTTTTTAAAGCATATAATGTAATTAAACGCTATGGGTCGCAGGGTATTAATCCTGATGAAGATAAAAAAGAAGAAACGAGCCATGAGTAAAGTCATACTCACACAAGGCAATAGCCGGCCCCTATTTTTCGGGAACTATCTGGCGAGTTCCATGTGACCATTGAAAATCAAATTATATATATATGAAAATTAACAGACTGGATGAACGAACTGCCCGACTTTTTAGATACCGATAATCCTGAATTCCAGGATGCACTTAAGCTGATTCAATACACCAACACGTCGGTATTTCTCACCGGACGTGCAGGTACGGGTAAATCCACATTCTTAAAATATATTTGTCAAACAACTCATAAAAAGCATATTGTACTGGCTCCAACCGGAATCGCCGCTATTAATGCAGGTGGTGTTACAATACACTCATTCTTTAAAATTCCGTTCCGACCAATTCTCCCCAACGATCCTGATCTTTCAGAAAAGGACCGCCGCATCTATGATTTTTTAAAGTACAACAAAGACAAAACGCATTTATTAAAAGAGATTGAGCTTCTAATCATTGATGAAATATCGATGGTTCGATGTGACATCCTCGACTTCATCGACCAGGTTCTACGTATTTTTACAGGAAACAGAAACCTGCCTTTTGGCGGAAAACAAATCCTTATGGTTGGCGATGCTTTTCAGCTCGAGCCGGTTGTCAAACGCGATGAATGGCAAATCCTGAGTAAGTACTATAAAACACCTTACTTTTTTTCGGCAGGCGTATTTCAACGTATCCCTCTTGTACAAATTGAGCTACGTAAAGTTTACCGACAAAGCGATCCTGTATTTGTTGATATACTTGACCGTATAAGACAAAACAAAGCCAAAAATCAGCATCTGGACATCCTAAACAAACACCTAAATACTGCATACCAGACCCCAAAAGATGAGCTGTTTATCACATTAGCTACCCGTCGCGATACAGTTAATTATATCAATGAACAAAAACTTATTGAACTGGAAGGAACAGAGACCCGTTTTGAAGGAACCATTTCGGGCGACTTTCCTGAATCGAGCCTTCCAACACTGAAAAACCTGATTCTGAAAGAGAATGCTCAGGTGATGTTTGTGAAAAACGATATGGAACATCGGTGGTATAATGGTAGCTTGGGACGAGTTGACGAAATAAGCGATGATGGGATATTTATTAGGATGGAGAATAATGATTTACACCTGGTTACACTTGAGAAATGGGAAAATCTGCGATACAAATTTGATGTCGAAAACAATCGGATAATAACTGAAGAGATTGGTTTTTTTAAACAGTATCCTCTTAAACTGGCCTGGGCCATAACGGTTCATAAAAGCCAGGGACTTACATTCGACAAAGTAGTGGTCGACTTTACCGGGGGAGCCTTTGCCGGCGGACAGCTTTATGTTGCATTAAGCCGTTGCCGATCGCTTCACGGGCTGGTACTTAAAACACCTGTTTTACAACGCGATATAATTGTAAACAGTAATGTTGAAGAGTTTGCCCGTTACGCTAACAACAAACAACAGATTGAAGAAGAACTCAAAAAAGCAAAAGCTGATAATGCTTATACTCAGGCCTTAATTGCATTTCGAAATCACCGATGGAAAGAAGCTGTTAATCATTTTGCAGAAGCTGTTGACCATCGTAATGATCTTCTAAAACCTGAATTCCAAAGATTCCTGGCCCAGGAAATGCACTTTATAAATCATTATAAAAACCATATTGCCGATTTGGAAACCCAAATTGAAGAAAACAAACGCAATGTAGATGAATTTGCGCGGGAATACTTTCTGATGGCCAATGAATGTGAGGTAAAGTTTAACGATACACGATCGGCCATAGCCAACCTCAACAAAGCATTAAAGTTAAATCCCAAATTTATAGATGCTCTGTTACGAAGAGCTAATCTGCTAAAATCAACTGGCGATGCCAATGGCGCTGAAGCAGATTGCACATCTATACTAAAAATAAAACAACGACACTTTAATGCGTTACTTCTAAGAGGTCAAATCCGCCTTCAGCTCAATAACACCAATGGTGCATATCAGGATCTACTGGAAGCCAAAAACTTACGAAAAAGCAATCCCGAAGTTTATAAAATTTTAAGCAAGGTTTGCGCCAAAATGGGCGAATCGGAAAAATCACGCGAATATAAAAATATTGCCCGTAGTCTTGAACAACAGCAGGACGAGTGAAACCATAATTCAAAAAAACACAATCCCCTTGTTAGCTCAATAATCTTGGTTCATATTCTATCTGTATAATTTCTTTGAAAAAATATTCAAATAAAAACAGACAGCTTATCACTACTGACCAATGATAAGATTCTTTATTTCGCTACCAATGGCAGGTTACCGATTTATTGATCGTTATATCCTTCGCTGCACTAACAATGGCAGGTTTCTGATTCATTGATTATTAGGTCCATCGCTGCGCTACCATTGACAGGTTTTTGATTCATTGATTATTAGATCCATCCCTGCGCTAACAATGGCAGGTTTCTGATTCATTGATTATTAGATCCTTCGCTGCACTCAGGATGACAGGCTGACGTTGGGTAAAATGAAAATAGCATATTCTCAGGTTTAATAGATGTTAACGCAATGTTAACTTTGTTTAATGTTTAAAATCCATGTAATTTAGAATACATTCTTAAAATCAACCTTTAGTATTGATTTTCATTAATATACAATTCACCTTATTTAGATTTGATCTAATTAGGAATATCATGTTCAAAAATATAATTGCCTTTCGTTTATACATTACTTATATTTGTTAAACACTAATCAAAAACATTTCAGCCATGACAACGATACAATTTAACGACCGTTTATTAAGTCTACAGGATAGGCTACTTTATTTTGCTCTGAGTTTGACCGCAAATAATGATGATGCACACGACCTGTTACAAGAAACGATTTTAAAAGCACTGACATACCGAAATCAGTTTACTGCTAACACCAATTTTAAGGCTTGGGTGTTCACTATTATGAAAAACACTTTTATTAATAATTATCGCAGAAATCAGAAAACACAAAACACCTTTGATGGTACTGATGATGCATTAAGAGTGGCTTACAGAAAGAATTTTGCTTCGGAAACTCCAGAAATGGTTCATTCTGTTGTTGAAATGAATAAATATATTGACAAACTTGGCGATGATTTCCGTATTCCTTTTAGAATGCATACTGATGGATATAAGTATAAAGAGATAGCTGAACAACTTGATCTTCCGATTGGCACAGTTAAAAGTCGCATATTCTTTACCCGTAAAAAATTGCAGCAAATGTTGCACGATCGTGAAGGAAATTATGCTAATTGATTTTTTTTATTGTCCCTTTGTGGTATTTTAGTACTCTTTTAATTATTTATTTTTTAATAGGTTTTAGGTTTAGTAGTTGAGTGAACAACCGACCAGGTTTTAAGACCTTGGTCGGTTGTTGTTTTTATGCAATAGTTTTTATACTTTTCATAATAATAATGACAATAGAAATAAAATGAACGAATCATCAAAGGCAGGACGTTACGAACGTGTTATAGAGCAGGTAAGTAAATTAGTTACAGCTACATCAAATCCCATTTCGCGAATGGCTACAATTTCAGCTTTACTGCATCATAAAATGAAAAATTTTTTCTGGACGGGATTCTACCTTCTCGATGGACACCAACTGGTTATAGGGCCATATCAGGGGCCTGTTGCTTGTTTAAACCTTAAAAAAAACAGTGGTGTTTGCTGGACGGGAATTAACTCTGAGTTAAGTGTTGTGGTTCCTGATGTCAATAATTTTCCTGGACATATTTCCTGTTCATCCTTAACCAAATCTGAAATTGTTGTTCCCATTCGAAATACAAATAATGAAGTTGTTGCAGTACTAGATATTGACAGTCGTGATTTATGTAATTTCGATGAAACTGATCGTATTTATCTGGAAAAATTGGTTGAACTGATATATAAATAATGAAGCCATTAACTATTCTTATAACAGGAGCTGCAACCAGAGTAGGCAAAGCCCTGGCCCTTCATTTTGCAGCTCAGGGCTGGGAAGTTGTTATACATTATAACAGCAGTTTTCACGAGGCTGAAACTTTATCGCTTGAATTGCAGGCAAAATATCACGGACGAAAATTTACTGTTATACAGGCCAATCTTGAAAACAACACAGAATGTGAATTACTCATAAAAAACGTTGTGCCATTAAATGCCTTAATTAACAATGCATCGTCTTTTGATCCCGGACTTTTATCGGCAACACATGAAAAATTACTAAAGAGACAAATGGCTGTAAATTTCTACGCCCCGTTTTCTTTGATGCAAAGCTTTTATAATCATTATGGTAAAGGCACTATAATTAATATTCTTGATACACGAATTGTAAATAATGACTCCTCATACGGAGCATATTCTCTTGCAAAAAAAGCACTGATGCATCTAACTACCATGGCAGCTTTAGAGTGGGCCCCAAACGTTAGGGTTAATGCAGTTGCTCCAGGACCCGTTTTACCTCCTGAAGGAAAGAATAACCGGTATTTTATGAAGGTTATTGAAGCAACACCTTTAAAAAAACAGATAGATATTGAAAACATCTGTAAAAGCGTGTATTTTTTAACTGTGAATAATGACATTACGGGACAGGTATTATTCTGTGATGGAGGTTCTCATCTTAAATAAAAGAAAGAATGGCCCAAATTTTCATAAAGAACCTTTTATTGCGAACAGAAATAGGGTTTATGGAGCATGAAAAAGGAAAGAAACAAGACTTAATAATCAATATTAAAATAGAGTTTGATACCGTTGGTGAGGAACTAAGTGATGATCCTGAGATGGCTCTGGACTACAGGGCCATTTGTAAAAAAATTATTGAAACAATAGAAAATAGAAATTTTAACCTTATAGAATCAGTTGCTAATAAAGTTTTGGAATTGGTTTTAGCAAATAAAAGGGTAAAACAGGCAGAGATTGAAGTTGATAAACCCCATGCCCTGAGATTTGCTGAAAGTGTTTCGGTAAAATTGTCGGGACAAAACAAGTAACTAACACTAATTAGGCGCTTTATCTTAAATAGAATTCATAAACAAATCTCAATTTGAACCCAAACAAGGCAATAATTGGTCTTGGATCCAACATCAGACCAGTAATAAACATGGCTTTTGCCGTGGAACAAATAAAAAAATACTTTACAATAATCTCAGTATCTTCATTTGGGAGTACTACCCCTATCGGCATTATCGATCAGCCCGATTTTTTAAATGGTGCCGTTTTAGTAAATACCCAACTGCCCATTTTTGATGTACAAAACTTATTAAAAAAGATAGAAGATGACATGGGACGTGACAGAACAACTCCAAAATTCGGACCTCGAATTATTGATTTGGATTTGATAACGTGGAATGGCCAAATAATTGATGATGATTATTATACTCGTCCTTTTATTCAGGAAGCTGTTGCGGAATTAAATAATCAATAATAAAAACTTCGTGACTGTTAAAATTTCGTTTTTTTCGTACTGTAATTAATAATTATCAGTTATAACCTACCCCACTCTACTCATTGTCAGCTTCCCATGACTTATTCCTTTTACGGCAATCAACCTGTCGGCCAATTCGGTAAGTGTTACGGCCTTTCCTTTCACAGCAACAATTTCCATACAGTTGTCGTTGTCGAGATGAATATGCATCGATGAGAGTATCGACTCACAAAACTCGTGTTGAATATCGTTAAGTTGCTGTAACAAAACATCTCGCTTATGATGATTGTATGTCAATGTAATGCTTCCGGCTACTATATTATTGCACTCCCATTTTTTAATCACAACATTCTTGGCAATCAATTGACGAATAGCCTGTGATCGATTTGAGAATTTGTTTTCAGCAACAAACTCATCCAACGCTTCAAGCAGGTTCTGTTCTATGGATACTCCAAAACGGACAACGCTCATCGTGTTACTATGTTATTATTTCGTATTACTATGCAAATATATAATAATGGTAAGTTTATTCAAAGATTATAGTATTAATGAAATGATATGGTAACGAACTATGCAAAACGGTTCAAAATTTGATAAATTGCATGATATAAAAGCTGAGACGCGATGATGCTGAGAAGTGATAAATTCATAATCAACCTGGACTTGTCATAATCCAATTTTTTAAACTATTACAATATCTTTTTTCAACTAATATTTCCTTTATGCAAAAGACTTTTTCTCTGATAGTATTGCTTTTCATTGCTTTCCAGTCGGCACAACCGCAAAAGCAGGATAATAATAAAGTTTTAATTAAGAACCTTATCATTCAGCGTATCGATTCACTTGAGAACGATGGCTTGCCGCAATCGGCATTTAAGCTAACCGATGAATTGTACAAAAAAGCACTATCGCAAAGAAGCACTTCCCTTTTTGTAAAAACATTGGTGCTGCGAATGAAATACCGTGATGCTATTACCGAAGAGTCGCTGGTAGTTTTTATAGAGGAGATGGAAAATCAGGCTCCAAAAACATGGGAACCGGCAAAGCAAATCATGCATACAATGCTAGCCGAATTATACCAGTGGTACTATATCCAAAACCGTTGGAAGCTATTGGAACAAAGACAAGTTGATAGCGAAAGTAACGATATTCGCGAAATGAGTGCGTCTGAATTATCAGGAAAAGCCATTGAACATTATCGCTTATCTCTCAGCAATATCTCGTTACTTCAAAATGAGCAACTTGATCAATACAAGGATATTATTGAAAAGGAATCAGGTAAATTCAACCTGCGCCCCACCCTATTCGACTTTCTATCGGTTCGAGCTGTGGAAGCCATGCTTAGCGATGCTCTTTTTCAAGAAGCAGTTCCCGGACACAGTATTTTTGAGAACCCTGCCATTTTAGGCGACATAAATCAGTTTCTGACGCTCTCGTTAAACGATTACAACAAATCGGATGCGGTTACTAGTGGTTTAAAATCTCTTTATGACTGGCTGGCCTTCAGAAATAAAACACACGAACCGGAACCTCTGTTTGATGCCGATTTAACCCGTTTGCGTTTACTATCGGATTTTTACAGCGGCGATAACATAGAGACACTCTATGAAAATGCCTTAACCAATTTGGCTGAAAAATCGCGAAAAACCTCAGTCTTTTCAGATGTCTTATTCACCAAGGCTTTGTTTTTACAACAACTCTCAAATTCCGAATCACAGAAGGATGATAACCGTAATTATCTGAAAGAAGCCTTAAATCTTGCTCAACAAGGTGTTGATGCATGGCCTGAATCGGAAGGAGCAGCACTTTGCAGGGATTTGATTCAAAGAATCACTAGACCATACGTACATCTTCGAACCGAAAGGTACAACGGCATTGGAGAACGTTTCGCTTACCGGGTTGATTACAATAATGTTAAGCGCATTTACGTGAGTTTATTTCAGGTGAAACCCTTTAAGGAAGAAGCCAAACAAAATGAGACCACCGAAGAAGCTGTGCTGAAACAAATAGAGAACCTTAAACCTATCAGAACTGAAATAAAAACAGTACCGGATTTTGAAGATTACCTAAACCATTCAGCTGAATTTGATTTACAAAGACCAAACGAGCCGGGCATGTATTGTTTGATGGCATCGCTCACACCGTTTAATAGTGATGTTAAGAAAATGGAAATCTATAGCTTGAAAGTTTTTCAAATAACCAATCTTACAGTTTTACACAAAAGCGATAATGAAGGCTTTTTAGACGTTTCAGTTTTACATAGGCTTACCGGTGATCCCTTGAAAGATGTTACTCTTTCAATTTTTGAATATGAGTGGAACAACCCTGAAAGAAAGAAAATTCAGACCTTTAAAACAGATGAAAACGGCCGTGCTCATATTGATTTCTCAAAGAATAATAATCATAAACAAATAGAAGCAATATTGGGTAAGGACCGATATAAAACTGAACAATTGTATACCTATAGAACTAATAATAAGGGTGAGGACTATCAAACACGGTTGTTTTTATTCACCGACCGACAAATATATCGTCCCGGTCAAACAGTTTGGTTTAAAGGAATATTCATGGATACAAACGGAAAAGAAGCCAGAGTATTGAAGAAAATTACCATAACTATTTCACTCCGCGATGCAAACGGACAGGAGTTATCGTCGCAAACACTGTTAACCAACGATTATGGAAGTATAAATGGTAAGTTTACTATTCCTTCCAATGTCCTTACCGGCAATTTCTATCTGCAAACTTATCACGGAAATCATTATTTTAATGTAGAAAATTACAAACGCCCACGTTTTGAAGTGGTGATGGAGCCATTTAATCAAATAGTTGTAATGGGCGATGAAGTAAAAACATTCGGCAAAGCTACCGATATGACTGGCGCACCTCTACAAGGTGCTTCTGTTAGCTGGCGTGTTACCCGGGAAGTTAACTTCCGGAGAAACTGGGGATACCAGAATCCTGTGTCAATTGCATCAGGCACAAGCACTACAGGGAATAATGGAGAATTTGAAATATTATTTACAGCTGTTCCATCATCAAAAGAAGCAGGACAATTACCCGAAAACTTTATAATAGATATTGATGTTACCGATGTGAATGGTGAAACCCGTTCACAAAACCAAACCATTTCAATTGCTAGAAACGCTATTATCCCCAGCCTTACGCTCCCAAAAACAGGTTTTATAATTCCTGTGAAAGAATTACCGGTTACGTTTATTCTTGAAAATCATTCGGGTGAGAATGTAAAGGGGAAAGTTAGCTACACCATTTCACGTTTATTGGTACCGCAAAAACTTTTGCCACAAAGATTGTGGAATAGGCCTGATACAGTTTTATGGAAAGGAGATATATACAGTAATTATGGTCCGGAACAGGAAGAGTGGCAAAACTGGCCAGATATAGAAGTGATTAAGACAGGTGATGCAGAGGTTAACGGACAAATATCGGAGAATATAAGTTTTGAGGAAAATCTACCAACTGGAGTTTATAAAATACAAATTAAAACACTTGACAAAACAGGTGAAATGCAAAAAGCCGAATCTCTATTTTATGTCTCTGGAAACAATGGTCAATCGTTTAATCCCGGAGATGGATTATTAATGACTGTTTCTGAAACAGAAATCATCCCTGGCAAGAGAATTGAAATCAGTTTGGCCAGTGCATTTAAACAGGGAAGAATCGTTCTATTGGCTTCACATGAAAACAGAATCCTGCTGGAACGCAATATACCAGTGAGCCAGTTATCTGAACAGATAGTAATACCAGTAACAAAAGCTATGGTAGGTATTGTTAACATCCAGGCTTTATTGGTTCAAAACAATCGTGTTTATATACAAAACTCACGAATTCAGATAACAAATCCTGCTAGTAAGCTGAATATAAAACTACAATCGTTTCGTGATAAGGTAACACCTGGAAGTGATGAAACATGGCGCATTAAAGTGACAGATGGTAATGAAAACACCCCACAAGCGGAACTGCTAGCCTTAATGTACGATTCATCACTTGATTATTTTGCTCCAAATCAAATAAATATGAATCCCTTTAATCCACGTTATGGATTCAGTCAATGGCAGTATAATGACTTTCAGGAAGGCTTTGGATGGAATAGAAATCTCATTTGGTATAAGTCAGTTCAAACAACACCTTATCCTTCGCTTAATTGGTTTGGGTACAATAATGGCTTGCGATTTAGAGGCGGATTTCGTAATAAATCACCAATGCTATTAAAAGGAGCAATGGTTTCTGAAAGTATGGATATCGTTGAAGATGATTTATCAATTGCTGATGCAGAATCATATGATGATATTCCTATGACCAGACAAGAAGAGCAAGTTCCACCACCTCCTCCACATTCTCAATCAGCAACCGATTTGGTTCGCAGGCAACTTCAGGAAACAGCCTTTTTCCTCCCAACCTTACAAACAGATGTAAACGGAGAGGTTCAGTTTAATTTTACCATGCCTGAAAGTATTACCAAATGGCGGTTTATGGCGTTAGCTCACAAACAGGATGGAGCTTCGGGAACTATGGAAACATTTATTACCTCATCGCGTGAGATCATGGTTATACCCAACCTTCCACGTGTAGTACGCCAAGGAGATGAATTGATATTATCAACAAAAATAATCAACACTACCGATTCGGCTTTAACAGGAACAGCAAGGCTTACAATCAAGGATGCAGTTTCGGAAAAAGAAGTTATTGGATTAGAAACAGCACCGGTAAACTGGAGTGCCAATGCAAACAGCAATACCAAAGCCGAATGGTCAGTTAAAATACCATCCGAAATTAAAGGTTTAATAATTAGAGTTTCTGCAGCAGCAGGTCATTTTCAGGATGGAGAAGAGCATCTTATTCCGGTATTACCTGTTAAAATGGTAATAACTGAGACAATGCCGATAGCCCTTTCGGGTAAAGGGAAACACAATGTAAAGATGGAATCGCTGATGAATTCTAAAGACAAAGAACATCAAGGTTTCACTTTTACATATACTCAAAATGCAGCATGGGAAATGCTGGGTGTATTACCTTGGTTAATTGAGCAGCCATACAAAAACACCGACCAGGTATTTAACCGCTATTTTGCTATTTCAGTGGCCCGGCAAATTTTTAAAGACAACCCCCAGATCGAAAGAGTTTTAAAATCATGGGCTGCAGCATTACCCGGTGATGAAGATGCTTTATTGTCGGCGCTTGAAAAGAATCCTGAATTAAAAAACACCTTGCTGGCAGCAACACCATGGCTCACTGAAGCAAAAAACGATACCGAGCGCCGTCGCAGATTAGCTTCATTGGTGACTGAGGGGTTTCTTGACATTGAACTGTCTACGGCACTCTCCCAACTCAAAAACCTTCAGATGAACAATGGCGCATGGCCATGGTACAATGGCATGCAGCCTTCTGAATTTGTGACGTCTGAAATTCTGAGCGGATTTGGTTATCTTAAAAAAATGGGCGTTGATATGGGGCGAGATGTAGATTTAAGCACGAATCGCGCTGTTAGGTGGCTACAAAATCAATTGATTTTATCGCGCGATAATGCTTTGAAAAACATAAAAACCACAGAAAACGATAGCGTTATAACCCCAAATAGGACTATAATTAAAAACCTATATGCATTAAGCTTTTTTACTTCGAAAGAACCATCAGATGCAGAAAAATTCTGGATTGAAAAGACTCAAAAACATTACCAACCCGATGATGTTACCGGACAAGCCATGGTAGCGTTAGTCTTGTCAAGATATGGCTACATCTCAGAAGCTCAAAAACTACTGCTTTCCATAAAGGAGAAAGCAATAAAAGGAGAGCGCAACGAATGGTTTTATAAAATAGTTGAGGGACCATACTGGTACCAGGCTCCGGTTGAACGCCAGGTAATTGTTTTGGAAACTATACGCGAGTTGCAACCTTTGAACAACATGATTGCCGGGATGGAAGACTGGCTGATATCACAAAAACGAACACAAAACTGGAGCACTACCCGAGCAACAGTAGCAGCGGTTTACAGTCTCGTAACATCACAGAGAAAGTTATTTGAGAATCAGGCTCCTGACCAGATAAAAGTGGGAGGTCAAAAACTAGTGCCATCAAAAACCGTTTCAGGTAGTGGTTTCTTCTCTCAAAGTTGGGATAAGGATAAAGTAAAACCAGCCTTAGGTAATGTTGAAATAAAGAAAAATGCTGCCTCTCCTTCGTGGGCTACCATGCATTGGAGCTACACCCAAGAAGAAGCCAAGGTTCAAAAAGGAGGGTTTATGGATGTAAACAAAGCTATATTTAAGCGCGTATTAAATAAAGGCGTTGAGGAATGGTATCCTGTAACCGATTCTGTAATTTTATTTACCGGCGATCGTTTAATGGTCCGGTTATTGATTGAAGCTTCGCAGGTTTTAGATTTTGTGCATGTTAACGACAAACGTGCATCGGTGATGGAGCCTTTGGATGTCTTTTCAGGATACGTATGGAAATCAGGTTTAGGTTATTATGCGTCGGTAACCGATGCAGGTGCCGATTTCTTTATAGATCATCTACCCAAAGGAAAATATACTATCTCCTATGAATTAGTAGTGTCACATAAAGGAATAGCCACATGTGGGCCAGCAGTAGTACAGTGCTTTTATGCACCTGAGTTTTCGGGTCATAGCAGCGGGTTAACATTCTCAACAAAATAAGAGAACGTTATCCCCACAGTGCTAAAAGCCTAATCGAAGATAGGAATAACCAATATATAATTGAAACATATAGCTTTAGCCTGAAATAATGATATTCATAAATATAAAATAAAACGAGCCATGAGCAAGACTTCCTCACGTAGGATAGTGATTATCTGGTGAGTTCCCCCGCTCATAAGCGGGGCTACCTGTCCCGACTGAAAGACGGGAGGCTATGTGACCATTGAAAAACAAATTATAGACACATGAAACGAGCCATGAACAAGACTTCCTTACATAGGATAGTGATTATCTGGTGAGTTCCATGTGACCATTGAAAAACAAATTATAGACACATGAAATATTTTTTCTTCACTTCCATTCTGATTTTTTTTTCAGCAACCCTTATGGGTCAAACCGCAGGACAGGAATACAAAACCAAAGGATTGGATTTTCTGCGCTCAAACAAGAACGATTCAGCACTTATTTATCTTGACATGGCCATTGATGCAGGAGTCAAAGATGGCAAAGTACTTGGAGGATTAGCCCTTATCTATATTCAAATGGGCAACCAAAAAAAAGCACTTTCATATGCACGTGGGGCGCGTAATCAAAAAGAAACAGTTACAGCCGATGCTTATATTGCCGGTGTTTTAGGCAACGAACAACTTGGAAAGATCAGGCAACGAAATTATTGGCTAAACCGGGGTTTGAAATTATTTCCTGAGGATTACCTTTTATTATATCATGCCGGACGAATTAAGATACCTTTTAACAGTAAAGAAGGCGAGATGTATTTACTACGTTCAGTTTATGCAGCTCCATGGTTTGCCGAAAGCCACTATTTATTAGGAGAACAAATGTTCCGAAGAGGTGAAAACCTTAAAGCTGCATTACCTTTGTTTTATTTCCTTTTACTCGAGAACAGCACTGAACGCAGTAAAGAAACCGTTTTAAACCTTGAACGACTTTATCAGGCCTGGGCCACATCCAATAAAGGAATCTCTAAAATCAGTCGTGTAAGTCAAGGGTTTACGATAGACTTTACACCTGAACAGACTGATTTCAAACCAATTGATTATTCAGCCAGAAGTCGATGGTTTGTTAAACAATCTTTTGACTTAATGAATACGCTTGATAAGGCTAAAATATCATCGGATGACATTCTATGGGAGTTTTATTCCCATTTTTTCTCCAAAGCAGCCCAATTAGGCCACGCCAAAGCATTATCATGGCACATGACCAATGGCTTATTCCCTGCCGAAGTAATGGAATGGATAGCCTCTAACGGATTACAATATAAAGACATGGCCGACTGGTTATCTATTCAATAGAGACTGACTACTGAATTTCCCGCAAAAGAGTTTCTTCTTTGCTATATTCATTACCGCCTAATTCAATGGCTGTTTCAATAAGAGATAAATGTGAATAGGCCTGAGGGAAATTGCCAAGCAATCGTTTCGATTCAAAATCAAGATCCTCGCTGAAGAGACCAAGATGATTTGAATATCCAAGCAGGGTTTCAAATTTCTGAATGGCCTCCTCTTTGCGGCCAATTCTATAAAGGCTTTTTACTAACCAAAAGGAACAAATAGTAAATGCCGATGAAGGTTCCCCAAAGTCGTCCTCATTCTTATAGCGATACATAAGCCCATTATTTTCAAGATCTTTTTGTATAGCAAGCACCGTCTTTTGGTATTTTTCATCTTCGGCGGTGAGAAAACCAAATGGCTCCATTAACAACAATGATGCATCCAGATCGTTATTGTTATATGCCTGAGTAAAGGCTTGTTTCTCTTCAGACCAAGCATTTTTTAATATATCGGATTTCATGTCATCACGAAGCTTTGTCCATTGCTTTTTATGATGAGTCTGCTGAAGTAACTCACTAATCTTTATGGCTCTGTCAACAGCCACCCAGCACAAAACCTTACTAAAAGTATAATGTTTATCGTTTCCCCGCATCTCCCAAATTCCTCTATCAGGTTTATGCCAGTTACGGGCTACCGACCTAAGCATATTGCGCGTAATGGTCCAAAGTTCTTCGCTATGAGCAAGAGAAACCGAGAAAAGCTTAAAATGCTGATAAATCAGATTCAATAAAAGACCATAAATATCGTTCTGTTTCTGTTTATATGCAGCATTACCAATTCGTACTGGTTTATTATTACAATAACCGGCAAGATGAGATAATTCAAATTCCGTTAGTTTTTTCTCACCATTAATTCCATACATTACTTGTATTTTCTCATCTTTATCAGGCATGATATCAGTAATAAAATTTAAGTACCGATGTGCAAGTTCAAAATGCCCAAGTTCTGTCATAATCTTAATTACCATGGAGGCATCCCTAATCCAACAAAACCGATAATCCCAATTACGTCCTGCTCCCATTGTCTCGGGCAATGAAGTTGTTATTGCAGCCAGCACAGCTCCAGTTTTTTGATAGGTAAGCAATTTTAAAACTAACGCGCTTCGAAGAATCACCTTCGAATATTTACCAAAAACAGTGGTACGATCAGCCCAATTAAGCCAATAAACCCTGGTCCTCTCCAATTTTAAATACGAGCGCTCGATGCTCTGTTTTAACAGTTTTTGATCATAACTTAATAAAACATATTCATCTTTTTCTATCGTTAATGGCTGTTCTCCGGCTAGCTGCATATTATCAAAACTTGAATACAGATAAAAAGAATCGTAAGTCCCTTTAACCGTATAAGCCTTAATTAATTTAGTATGAATATCAATACGAGTATCATACTTACCATACTCGAGACGTGGATTATACCTTAACTTAATTTTGGGAGAACCACTAACCCATTTAAAATACCTGATAACATCGGGCGGTGAATAGCATTGGTTTGAATCTGTAATATATCGCGGCATAAAATCATGTATCTCAAAAACCCCATCTCTATTTTTGAAGGTCGTAATAAGAATATTGGTGTTACCATCATATCTTTGGCTAATGGTACTCTTCCGTATAGGTATTATTTCAAAACTACCACCGCGCTTTTCATCAAGTAATTTTGCAAACACCGTGGAGGAATCAAATTTGGGTAAACACAACCAATCAATACTTCCATTATTAGATATAAGAGCAGCACTCCTGCAATTACCGATAACTCCATAGTCAAGGTTGTTTGAGCAAGTATTATTCATATTTATTCGTTTTTCCTTTATTTCAACTGGTAAATTAGTTAAATTAACCATCTCATGAAAAATATTCTAAAGCATTATTCTATGAAAAAACTACATATTATATCTAACAGGCTACCAATCAGCATTGAAAAAGAAAATGATAATATTACATTAAAACCGAGCATTGGAGGATTAGCCACAGGAATGAATTCAGTTTACAAGGATTTTGACGGAAAATGGATTGGATGGCCAGGGATTCCTTCAGATGATTTGTCTGATAAAGAACTTAAAAAAATTGATAAAGAACTTCTTAAAGAAGGATGCATTCCGGTACATCTATCAAATCAAGAAATTGAAGAATTTTACGAAGGATTTTGCAACAACACTATCTGGCCATTGTTTCATTATTTTGCTCAGTTTGTTGATTTTGAAGCAAACTATTGGGATACCTATGTAAAAGTGAATCAAAAATTTGCCGACAGCATACTGGCAGTTGCAAATGAAGGCGATTATGTTTGGGTTCACGACTACCAGTTATTACTTGTCCCGGAAATGATTAAGAGCATAAAACCTGGTATTACCATTGGATTTTTCTTACACATACCATTTCCTTCGTATGAAATATTCAGGATGCTCCCCTGGCGTAACGACTTGCTTAGGGGTTTACTTGGTGCTGATTTAATTGGCTTTCACACATACGATTATGAGCGCCATTTTCTTAGTTGCGTAAGACGTTTGTTGGGTTATGAAATATCTTTTAATCAAATTCATATTGAAGACCGTATCATAATTGCCGATGCCTTTCCAATGGGAATTGATTACTCTAAGTTTTATGAGGCATCCGAAAAGATTCACCACACACCGTTAAAAGAACGATCAGAAGTACATAGGGAACTCGAAAAGTATTTTCTTATTGCCACAGATAAACGACTAATTTTATCTATCGACCGGCTTGATTATTCAAAAGGAATACCCAATCGATTACGTGCTTTTGAGAAATTCTTGCATAATCATGAGGAGTACAGGGGAAAAGTAACACTAATAATGCTGGCTGTTCCTTCAAGGGGTAATGTTGTACATTATCAAAAATTAAAGAGTGATGTGGAAGAACTGGTTGGGCGAATAAACGGTCTTTATGGAGATATTAATTATACACCTGTTTGGTATTTTTATCGGTCAATGCCTTTCGAGAATCTTGTTGAACTATATAGTTTGTCAGATGTAGCACTGATAACTCCGGTCCGCGACGGAATGAATCTGGTAGCCAAAGAATATGTTGCATCACGCATTAATCAGACCGGGGTGGTTATTATTAGCGAAATGGCCGGCGTAGCTAAAGAAATGGGAGAAGCCATTATAATTAATCCTAATGATGAAAATGAAGTTGAAAAAGCTATTCTCCAAGCACTTGAAATGTCGTTACCCGAACAGGAAAAACGAATGAAAAGTATGCAGGAACGACTCAAAAGATACGACGTTTTTAAATGGGCCAAGGAATTTGTTAGTACTCTACGGAAAGTAAATAAAATTCAACGCGACTTATTGGCTACAAAAATTAATCACAACATACAGGGACAAATAATGTCAAGAATGAATGATTCCAAACAAAGAGCAATCTTTCTTGATTATGACGGAACACTAAAGAATTTTAATAAAGACCCAAAGGCCGTGAGTCCTGATAATGAATTATTACAGATTATTGCCAATCTGACAGCCGACCCTCGTAATTTAGTGACTATTATTAGCGGAAGAGATAAAGAAACACTAGGGAGTTGGTTTGCAAAAGAAAAAGTAAACCTGATATGTGAACATGGTGTATGGCTCAAACGCATTGACAGTGAGTGGGAAATGCTTGTCAACGCTTCAAATGCCTGGATGCCAATGATACAACCTATAATTGAAAGTTTTGTTGACAGAACTCCCGGCTCGTTTATTGAAAAAAAGAACTATTCTTTGGTTTGGCACTTTCGCAATGCAGAAGCTGAATTAGGAGAGATGAGAGCCAACGAATTAAAAGAAGAGCTTACCCATATGATAGCCAACCATAATATGGAAATTATGGAAGGGCACAAAATTATTGAAGTTAAAACAGGTGGTATAAATAAAGGATTGGCTGCTAACCGATTGCTGACCATTATGAATGCAGATTTCATTCTAGCTATTGGTGATGACTGGACTGATGAATTTATGTTTAAAGAATTACCTAAAAGCTCAATAACTATCAAAGTTGGATTGAAATTTACAAATGCAAGTTACAAACTTGAAACAGTTGATGCTGTTCGCAACTTTTTGGCCTCGCTCTCCTCTTAGCCACGGAGCAACGAAAAAGACGTAACAAAAAATCACATCACGAGAACTGCACCAATTAATACAACTACTATTAGCCACGGAGTGGCGAAAGAGTGGTAACAACAAAATACATCACGAGAACCGCTCCAATTAATATAACTCCAATTAGCCACGGAGTGGCGAAAGAGTGGTAACAACAAAATACATCACGAGAACTGCGCCAATTAATATAACTCCTATTAACCACGGAGTGGCGAAAGAGTGGTAACAACAAAATACATCACAAGAACTGCTCCAATTAATATAACTCCTATTAGCCACGGAGTGGCGAAAGAGTGGTAACAAAAAAAACATCACGAGAACCACACCAATTAATACAACTACTATTAGCCACAGAGTGGCGAAAGAGTGGTAACAAAAATTAAATCACGAGAACTGCGCCTAATAATATAACTCCTCTTAGCCACGGAGTGGCGAAAGAGTGGTAACAAAAAAAACATCACGAGAACCACACCAATTAATACAACTACTATTAGCCACAGAGTGGCGAAAGAGTGGTAACAAAAAATTACATCACGAGAACCGCGCCAATTAATACAACTCCTCTTAGCCACGGAGTGGCGAAAGAGTGGTAAAACAAATTAAAATAGCAACAAATGCTGTTTTTACCGTATATTTAAGCTGTTATAAATTTCTTTAGTCGAGCTTTAACAATGGCCCGTAAGATGAGACTTTTTGTAGGCTAATAATAACCTCGAAATAATTACCAATATTTATATCCAATGACACAAAATCAATTTAATCAATTTGATGTGCCTCCTTTTGTTCAGCAGGTTTTAAAAAATATCAAAACCATTTTAATTGCTGCTTTTATTTTAATAATTGTATGGAGTGCATTTTTTCAGGTAGAACCCGAGGAAGTGGGTGTAATAACCCGATTTGGGAAATTTACCACATCAGTTCAACCCGGTTTGAATTTTAAAATCCCCCTGGTTGATAAGGTAACCAAAGTACCCGTGGAAAGACAACAAAAATTAGAATTCGGCTTTCGTACAGTATCTGCAGGTGTTAATTCTGAATACACCAAAGGTGGAACAGCTGATGAATCGTTAATGCTAACCGGCGATTTAAACCTTGCCGATGTGGAATGGGTTGTGCAATACCGCATTGACGATGCTTATAAATATTTGTTTATGGTAAGAGACCCTGAAAACACCATGCGTTATATAGCTGAAT
>CAZSQG010000065.1:21876-24947 GCA_964608615.1 uncultured Marinilabiliaceae bacterium | reverse complement strand
GTGCCCTTACTTTTGCCAGGAATAAACACCTGAACATTGCCACCTATAACCTTAAAATGAGTGCAGCGGCCTCGTTTAGCAGTGCCGATGCCACCAGTTATATTCGAACGGCAGGTAATGCGGGCGATGGCGGGTTAACGCTCACCTATAACTCCATCACTGCCAGAGCATTCCCGGTGGGCGTAGAAAACTACACACCGGCTACTCTGGGCTTTAGCTCAGCACCTTCGACCTACGGAACCATTACAGTGGTGCCCGTGAATTACGAACATACAGTTACCAGCATCAAAAACAATTCGCTAAAGTATTTCTGGCGGGTTAAATCGGAAGGGTTTACCGGTTACGATGGTAAGGTAACCCACCAGTTTAATTATGCCGATAGCGATATATCCGGCACCGAAGCACTCTACGTGCCGGCCATGTATAACGCTTCCAGCTACACCTGGAGTTATGGCACCACCAACGATGTGAATGAATCCAACAACACCATCTCCGACTGGACCGCCAGCCCCAACTTCCTCAATGGCGATTATACTGCAGGTGCAGAAGGTGCTTTTGGAACTCCGGCTAAGTTTTACAGCCGTAAAACAGGTCGTTGGAACCAGAATGATACTTGGTCTATAACAGGCCATACAGGAGGCGCTGCTTCAGAAACTCCTGGAGCTGGTGATGTGGTTATTATTGGAGCAGGACATACAGTTTCTCTCCAAAGATGGGATAACACAGCCAACAGGGATGATCAAAACTGTGCCAGTCTTCAAATTGAAGCCGGAGGAACCCTGGATGTGACTTATAACCCCGCCAGCAATTTTGGAATGGTATTATCACATCCCAATGGTAACGGTTTAATTCGAGTGAGTACTAAAGATAATTCTGGTAGTACTTTTGAATTTCCACAGGGCGATTTTACTGAATTCAATGCCAACCTGGGAACTACCGAATTATATACCATTAATGAAGATTCCGGAACAACCTATTGGTTACCCAATAACATTGATAATTATGGTAATTTAATTATCTCCCCATTAGGAGGTTCCAATATTATCTTTGGAAATACTGATGTAACTATCTATGGCGATTTAACCACAAAAGGACAAAATTCTGAATCGTGGTTCTGCCCGACCTGGGACGGTGATTATCCTACTGCCCCTTACAATGTTACTGCAAAAACCATAACAATAAATGGCAATATGCATTTGCAGGGTGGTGCACTAATATTCTATGGTAACAAAAATATTGCCCAGGATTTTGTAGTTAAAGCAAACGTCATTGTTGATGAACGTGCAGGCATTAACACTCAGGATGTGACAGGCTATTGGGGTAATATAATCTCTAGCTCTACCAACCAAAGCATAAGCATTGGTGGTGATTTAATTAACAATGCAGCGTTGGGAATTAAAGCAAATCATGATCAATATGCAGGTTGTGATTTCACCGATATCCCCCTTGTATTTTTTGGGGAGACCAATGCCTCCATCACCAATACAAGCGGTACACCTGAAACCACACTGGGACAGGTAACGGTTAACAAAGGCACCTCCCAGGCAACCAAATTAACCATTGATATCGATGGTGATTTGGAAACACCGGATGATAACTGGTTAACATTGGAAAACGGAACCCTTGAATACAAACGGGAAAATCCGAATTCCGATTTCACCATTACCACTACCAGTCAGTTTACCATACCTGCCACTGCCGGCTTGTATATCGATTATCCGCAGAATTCGGGTGGCAGTAACATCCTGATTGCCAATGGCAACTCCAACACCAACGATATGTACCTCAACGGTAAGCTTACCGTGGTA
The DNA here is from genome assembly GCA_964608615.1 of uncultured Marinilabiliaceae bacterium. Lineage (GTDB taxonomy): Bacteria > Bacteroidota > Bacteroidia > Bacteroidales > Marinilabiliaceae > CALEUX01. The sequence goes on along the minus strand of CAZSQG010000065.1, from coordinate 23,139 downwards.
AACGGGAACGTGTATGTTGGAGCCGTTAATGCCCCTGTTTATAATAACGATATTGAATACTCGGGAGGAGGCGCCTCGGCCATTGAGGTACAGGGGGGCAAACTGGTGGTAAACGGTCAGATACGCCGTAACCCGGCCACTACCAGTGGTATATTAAGCTATACACAAAGTGGCGGACAGGTTATCATTAACGGTAACAACGCCAATACTACCAATGCCAAACTTGAGGTGCTCAATACCGGCAGTAAGTTTAACATGTCGGGTGGTACATTAACACTGGTACGCGGTGGAGGCGGAAACGCTTATGGCGACTTATACCTGCGCCCTGCCTCATCGTCGGTTACAGGTGGCGATATTGTCTTTGCCAATGAGTTGAGCGCTGCTGCACAAACCTATCAGCTCGATGCTACCGCAGCACTGAATAATGTAACCGTTACCGGCTATTCGTCGGGCGATGCTACCGTAAAACTGCTTATTAGTCCATTAACCCTGAAAGGAAATCTGTTACTTTCAAACGCCAACAGTGTGTTCGATGCCAACAGTGAATTTAATATCGGGGTAACCATTAAAGGCGATTTTGAAAACAACGGAACCTATAACCATTACAACAACTTAACCGTGTTTAATGGTGGAGAACAGGAGCTGTTGGGAACCTCAGTAACCAGTTTCCACAATTTGAAGGTAAACCCGGTTACCTCTTTAACATTTAGCAAAGATGTTACCGTTGAAAACGATCTGGAACTGACCTCGGGGACGTTTATTTTAGCCAACAACTTAGTAACCCTGAATGGTAACCTGGTTAACAATGCTACCTATACCAGTGGCGATGCTGCCTGTGGTATTGTATTAACAGGGGGCAGTGAGCAACACCAGATTTCCGGTACAGGAACATTTAGCCGTCTGGAGTTGAACGACTCAAACGGAGCACGATTGCTCAACAATATTTCACTAAATAAAAACCTGGTACTTTCAGGTGGTGTCTTTAACATCAACCAATACCTGTTATCACTGGGACAAAATGCCAATATTGAAGGTAGCGATTTTGGTCCCTCGAAAATGATCTCGTCCGATGGCGTTTTCAGCAACCAGGGTATTCAAAAATTGTTCCCGACCATTGCTACCGAAACTATATTTACTTACCCAATGGGTATTGCCAATAAATATACACCGGCAGTACTGACCATTGATTCAAATACAACTGCAGGGTATATACGCGTTAATACCGTCAACGATAAACATCCCTCGGCAAAATCGCCTTACAGG
>CAZSQG010000065.1:0-21866 GCA_964608615.1 uncultured Marinilabiliaceae bacterium | reverse complement strand
GGGTCCTGAAATATTTCTGGGAAGTTGAAAGTACCGGCGTTACCGGATTCAATGGCGAATTGGAGTTTCACTACGATGAGGATGATGTACAGCAAATTTCAACCGACGAAAACGACTATGTAGCCGCTCGTTTGTTAACGCCAACCACCAGCTGGTCGAAAGCTGCTGCAGGTAGCCTTACCGACAACGTGGAAGAAGGGAACAATATCATCCGGTTCGAAGGATTAACCAGTATTAATGGTGAATACACTGCCGGGCATGATAACGATATTCCTGCCGAAGTACCTGCGTATGAAGCCAACACGACTGGCGACTGGAGCGATGAATCCATCTGGACTCCGATAGGCACCGCACCGGACTGCCCTGATGGAGGTCCCAATGGCGCCATCGTTTATATCAATGCTGAAGTAACACTGGACCAAAACCACCGGTTTGCTTACAAAACCTATATCAACGGTACTTTAAAGGTTAGCAAAACCACGTATGGGCATAATCTGGGAACCATCGATGGTGATGGCACCTTGTATCTCGAAGATGCATTGATGCCGGCCGGCCGATACTCATCCTTCTTCGATTGCAGTGGTAATGCAACTCTGGAGTTTGGAGGCTCAGGTGATTACAATATTGTCGCCGACCTGTTCTCTTCCATCCCCAACCTTAAGTTGTCGGGAAGCGGATCGCGTTATTATCCCGATAAGGATTTGATTTTCTGTCACAGTCTGGTTATTGATGGCGCTTCCCTTGATAACAGTGTCAATAACAGAACACTGATCATCAACGGCACCTTTGAGCGTTACAACACTGGCCGTTTTATTGCAGGAACAGGCAGCAATGCCACCGTTCGTTTCTCAGGAGATGCTACTCAAACCATTGGCGGAATAACCGGGGATTTTTCTGGGACAAGTGCTTTTAATAATCTGGAAATCAATAATACCAACGGCTTAACAACCAATGGATCGATCGAGGTATCAGGAACCCTGATGTTAATCAACGGCTTAATCAACACCAGCCCTTCGGCACCACTGGTTATCACCAATACCTCTTCAAGCAGTGTAACACCTGCCGGAGGTACTGCCACTTCGTATGTAAACGGACCACTGGTAAAACGCATGAACCAGGGTGACTCCTTCCTCTTCCCCGTTGGAAACAACGACGGATTGGGTAATAAATTGACACTCTCGGCCACCCAGACAGGAACCCTTGACTGGACCGTTGAATATGTAACACCAAACAATACTTATGCACAATTTGCCACTCCATTAACCTACGTCAACTCTAAGGAGAAATGGAATGTTTCGGCAACTGCCGGAAGCCAGGCCATTGTTAACATTAACTGGGATGCCAACAGCGACATCACACCGCTGGTTACCGAAAATGGATTAATAGATTTACGTATTGCCAGTTATAATAACGGGTCATCACAATGGGAAGCAATTGCCTCTTCTGCATCAGGAAATAACAACAGTGGAACCATTTCCACTAGTTCAAGGATGATTATCCCTGCCACCGGCATGATTGATGTAACAAGTGCTACGGTTAACACCGTTAAGCCCAAGGCCAAATTAACACCTTCGGGAGTACTTTGTGGCGCAACAGTAGGAATACCTGTAACCTTTACCTCATCGGAACCAATCGGCTTCAACTACACATTAACCTATGCGATTGGGGGTAATATCCAGAGTCCGGTTACGGTGAGTGCCTTACCTTTTGTTCTGCCTACAACACAGGCAGGTGAATACCAGCTGCTTACATTTACCTATAACAATGGTACCGAAACGGGTGTTGTTGATAATACCATCATCACCGTTTACGATTCACCAACTACAGCTAATGCCGGAGACGACCAGTCGTTATGCGGAGCCAATACAGCTACACTGAACGCTAACACCGCGGTTATTGGAACCGGTCTGTGGTCCATAGTTTCAGGAAATGGTGGCACAGTCGTCAACCCCACCTCCCCCACCAGTGAATTCAATGGTGTAAATGGAGAAGGTTATACCCTAAGGTGGACCATCAGCAACGGCGAATGTGAATCATCGGATGATGTATCCGTAGCATTCCCATTATTGGCAGCGCAACCAGATGCTTTTACTTCGTATGATGCTACCGTTTGCCAAGGCGAAACAGCTGTTGAATATACGGTACCGTTAGATGCAACCGTAGCTTCGTATAGCTGGTCATATTCTGGAAGCGGTGTTAACATTAATGGAAGCGGAAACTCTGTGGATCTTGACTTTACAGATATTGCTACAAGTGGAACTTTATCTGTAACAGCTACAAACAACTGTAATACAAGCGACCCCAGAATTTTAGATATAACCGTAAATGAGTCAGCTAAAGTAAATATCGGTTCTGATATTGGAGAGACCTTCCTATGCGTAAATAACAGTGTTACATTCACAGCCACTACCGGCTCTGTACCAGCTGTTGATTATGAATTCTTTGTAGATAACAACACTCAACAATCCGGAACATCTGCCACATATACCGCCACCAATCTGGTTAATAATCAGGTTGTAAATGTGGTTGCAACTACAGCCCTGGGTTGTAAATCATCAAGCAACGACATAACAATCACTGTATTAGCAACAGAAAATCTGTGGATAGGAGTAGCGGATGGATCATGGAATAATCCGGCAAACTGGTGCAGTGGAAATGTTCCGGCTACCAACGACAACATAGTGATCTCTTCAAAAACAGTAAATCAGCCCATCATTGAAGATGTGATGATCATTAATAACCTGAATATAGAATCCGGGGCATCTGTTTTGCTTGATGGTGGTGCTAAGGTCACTATTGAGGGGAGTTTTGTTAATGATGGCGAACTGATCCTCGAAAATAATACCGGCATAAACGGCTTGGCTTCATTTATCGATAATGGTACTATATCAGGATCTGGTAATGCACGCATTAATCTCACTCTTCCGGCCAACCAATGGTACTATTTATCCAGCCCTATTGCCGGAGCTAGTTTTGGGAACTTTGATAATGATGTAACAGGCAATTCGGTTTATTGTTATCGCAACAAACAATGGTATAACACAAAAGACGATGCTGCCAGTACATCTTTACTGTCTCTGGAAGGCGTTTTGGTTAAGTATCCCGCTCTAAACACTCTCAATTACACAGGCACGCTTAATTCCGGGTCAAACTCTTTTTCCCGTACTTATAATGCCTATGGATGGAACCTCTTTGGTAACCCTTACCCATGTTTTATCGACTGGCAGGACGATGCCGGAACAGGATGGAGTCGTCCCAATATCATACAAACCATGTGGTATAGAACCAGAATAGACTCAGAGATGGCTTTTGTAACTTATAACCGCACAGCCCCCCTAGGAGCTAGGGCTGCTATTTTCCCTACCGGAACACTTTATAGTATTGAAGCAGAAACCGAACTGGCGCTTATCCCACCAATGCAGGCGGTTTGGGTTAGAGCAAGTTCTGCAACAACCATCTCGGTTAACAAGGAAGCCCGCAGCCATGGTAATTCCGCATCGTACCTTAAGAGTGGCTCAACAGGCAGCAGTGCCGATATAATAAGGGTTGTATCAACAAATGAAATCGCGCGCGACGGAGCTGTTATATATTTCTGGTCGAATTCAACTGAAGAGATGGATCAAAGCGACTCGGAAAAACGCTTTAACGATTCCGAAGTAGTGCCTGAAGTATATACCCGCATTAACACTACTCCTGCCGCCATTAACGGCTTAAGTCAATTGGACGATAATGGCAGAACCATTCCTTTAAGCGTACGCAACAGGGTAAGCGATGAGGTGACTATGACCTTTGATCTGGGATTATTCAATTCGGGACACTCGGTTGAGTTGGAAGATAAGGTTACCGGCTCCCGCACCAACCTGAGAGCCACCGCCAATTACACCTATACACCTTCAGTTTTGGGTGAGGTACACGACCGTTTTGTAATCCACATCAGCTATTCAGCCACTCCGGTTGTTAATCCCGAAGATGACGTAGAAAGTGGTGATTCTAAAGGCATAACAATAGTTGGAATGCGAGGAAAAGCAATGGTTGAGATAGCCAGCGAACTGCTCGAAACCGAAGATGCACTTATTGAAGTTTATACCCTTAATGGCCAAAAAGTGACCGAAACAACCTCAGCCACTTATACAACATTAATTAGTCTGCCAAGGGTTGATGCAGTATTTGTTATTAAAGTTACAGCAGGTGGTAAAATGAAAACCGCAAAAGTGCTTGGGAAATTATAAGGAATGAACATTCTCACACACTGAACATTAGATCCATCAGGACATGGGAGAGAACATTCTCATATACTGAGCATTAGATCCCTCACTCCGTTAGGAATGACAACCCTCGGTGGTGTGGGAGAAAATAAAAAAGCAGAAGTCGGGCGTGGCCCGACTTCTGCTTTTTTATTTTTTTTCAACGGCTGCCTGTCATCCTGAGCGCAGCGATGGATCTAACCCTTAATTCATTCGCAACTGCATGTCATCCAGAGCGCAGCGATGGATCTATCTTTCAATATATCAGAATCCTGTCATTGACGGCGCAGCGATGGACCTAATCTTTACCCTATTCCTGATACCGAAGAATTGTTTGATCCCTATCGGGGCCAACTGAAATAATCTTGATGGGTAATCCCAGTTCCTCTTCTAAATATTGAATATAGTTGTTAAGTTCCTCGGGAAACTCATCTTCCGATTTAATTTTGGTTAAATCACATTTCCAGCCTGGCAGTTCGGTGTAAACAGGTTCCAGATTATCAGAAATCTCATAAGGAAATTCATCAACTATCTTATCACCAATTTTGTAGGCAGTAGCTACTTTAATGGTACCCTGATTGCTCAACACATCGCTCTTCATCATAATAAGCTGAGTTACACCATTTATCATAACGCTGTACTTCAATGCTACCAGGTCGAGCCAGCCGCAACGACGGGGCCTGCCGGTTGTTGCACCAAACTCCTTGCCTATTTGTCTCAAGTCCTCGCCAGTCGCATCGAACAGCTCCGTTGGAAACGGTCCCGAACCAACACGCGTGCAATAAGCCTTAAAAATACCATATACCTCCCCTATTCTATTTGGAGCTATGCCCATCCCCGTGCAAGCACCGGCACAAACAGTATTCGACGAAGTAACAAAAGGGTACGACCCAAAATCAATATCAAGCATAGTACCCTGAGCACCTTCGGCAAGAATAGTTTTTCCCTGGTTCAGGTAATGGTTTATTTCATGTTCACTATCAATCAGTTTAAACTTTTTAATAGCTTCAATTCCTTCGGCCAAACCTTTTTCAAACTCTTCCAGGCTGAATTCAAAATCATAAATTTCCAGAAGCTTAAGATGTTTTTCTTTCAGGGCGGCATATTTCTCGTCAAATCCGCTAAGAAGGTCTCCTACCCGTATGCCATTACGTCCTGTTTTATCCATATAAGTTGGGCCAATACCTTTAAGCGTTGATCCAATTTTCGTGGCTCCCTTAGAGGCCTCGGAGGCTGCATCAAGAATACGGTGCGTTGGAAGAATCAGGTGTGCTTTTTTTGAAATAAACAACGTTTTGGTCAGGTCAAATCCTTTTGCAGACAAACTGTCAATTTCTTTTTTAAAGATGATGGGATCCAATACAACGCCATTACCAATGATGTTTATTTTATCGGAATGAAAAATTCCGGATGGAATATTGTGAAGCACATGTTTAATGTTGTTAAACTCCAGAGTATGACCTGCATTTGGGCCTCCCTGAAAACGAGTAATAACATCGTATTTTGGGGTAAGAACGTCAACGACTTTTCCTTTTCCTTCATCACCCCATTGCAATCCAAGCAAAACATCAACTTTATTCATCATAACAATATTTAAACAATATTAATTTACAACCACGATGACGGAACTTGTGCGTTAAAACCTTGTTATACAACTCACTCCAAACTCCGGGAATACCAATTTTTACCATTACAAACTTCCAGACAGCAAAAATCGGAAGACCTTCCCAAAGGGATGGCTTTCCGATGTGTAAAATTAGCTATTAAAAACGGGATTAGTGATAAAAAAACACTTTATTTTCCCTCTATCTACAACAACAAACTACATTAAACCAGATTATCAACTTCTTACAAAGTACTGTTTTATAATTTTCCTTTACAATCTTTACAAACACCATAAATATACAAAGAGTGATGCGCCACTCTAAAATCCATAAGTTTATTTACATTGTTAAGAACAATCTGTATGCCCGGATCACAAAACTCTGTTACACTACCACAAACAGTACAAATAAGGTGATCGTGCTGTTTTGATTCAAAAGACTTTTCAAACTGAGCAATGTTTTTACCAAACTGATGCTTTATAACCAATTTACAGTCAAGCAGAAGATCTATAGTATTGTATAACGTGGCCCTGCTAACCCTATAATTTTTGTTTTTCATAAAAATATAGAGCGACTCAATATCAAAATGTCCATCCCGGCTGTATATCTCATCCAGGATAGCATAACGTTCAGGCGTTTTACGGTGTCCGTTTTTTTGAAGGTATTCAGTAAATAACTGCTTGACTATCTCTTTGTTCTTAGCCTTATCCATAATTAATCCCATTTAAAACAGTGGTTTAAAAATAGGGAATTTTTACAAATCTACGAAAGATTATTTAGAATAAAACTAAATTTGAACAAGACGAAAATATAAGAATCACGGTAAGTATTTCAACAGTCGTTCACTTCCCTATCTATACTCCTACAATGTTTTGCGCCTGGATTATTTGGCTATACGTTCCTGACGGGTTACATTATGAACGCCTTTAATCTTCATTATATTATAGATGAGATTATTCAGGTCTTCTGTATTAGGGATATAGAGATAAATAGTGCCCTCAAAAATCCCATCATGGCTCTCGAAATGAATGGATCGCATATTAACATTTTGATCATCCGAAATGACCTTTGTAATTTTACTCACGATTCCTATCTGGTCAATTCCTGAAAGATTAATAAGAGCTAAAAAAGAAAGTATCTTATGAGATTCCCATTTTGCCGATACTATACGGTTACCATGACTTGACATAAGACGAATGGCAACGGGACACTTTCGGCTATGCAAAATCAGCTTATTTCCATCATCGGTGTACCCAACCACATCGTCGCCAGGAATGGGATTACAGCACTGGGCAATCTGATACTGGTCCGAAGCCATATCATCAGATATAACCATTGAAGTAGTCTTCAAATCATTATTCCCCGCTTGACCAGATGTTTTTGTTTTATTATCACTTTTCCTAAACGATAGTCGCCAATACCGCACCCACTTATTAGAGGTTTTATCGCTAAGAATATCCTGAAGATTATCAAGACGTATGGCTCCTTTACCAATTTTAAAGTATAGCTCCTCCTTTATGGAAATATTATAATGACTCTTGAGTTTTTTAAGAATCTTAGCATTGGTAGTTAGCTTTTTCTGTTTTAGTGCCTCTTCGAGTATTTTCTCTCCAGTTTGCACCATTACCTTTCGCTCTTCCTTAAAAGCCTCCTTTATTCTGGATTTGGCTTTTGCTGTTGTAACATAATTAAGCCACTCATATTTAGGTGTTTGTTTTTCAGAAGTTAAAATCTCAACCTGGTCACCACTTTTAAGTTCATGACTTAAGGGTACCAATTTATAATTAACCTTGGCTCCAATACATTTATACCCGATCTTTGAATGAATTTCAAAAGCCAGATCAAGAGTTGTGGCTCCTTTAGGCATAATTTTCACATCTCCTTTGGGTGTAAAAATCATCATCTCGGAGCTGAACAGGTTAAGCTTAAAATCATCCAGAAACTCCAGAGAGTCTGATTCGGGATTTTCCAGAATTTCCCGAATGTGTTTAAGCCAGTTATCCAGTTCCGATTCTTTATCCTGCTGTCCTTTATATTTCCAGTGAGCCGCAAATCCTCTCTCAGCAATCTCGTCCATACGCTCACTACGAATCTGAATCTCCACCCATCGGCCCGAAGGACCCATTACAGTAGCATGTAAGGCTTCGTAACCATTGGCTTTTGGAACACTCACCCAATCGCGCAACCTATCGGGTTTGGGCTTATAAATATCGGTAATGATAGAATAAATATTCCAGCACTGAGCCTTTTCAGGAATCCCCGTTTTAGGTTTAAACACAATGCGAAGGGCCAGCAAATCGTATATTTCATCAAAAGGAATCTGTTTTTTTTGCATCTTATTCCAGATGGAAAAGATAGATTTTGGTCTTCCTTTTATATCAAATTCATACCCTTCATTCGAAAGTTGGTCAATAATAGGAATTGAAAACCGCGTTATTAAATGATCGTTTCGGCTTTGATATTCCTGAAGCTTAGCAAGCAACTCATTATAAACCTTTGGATGTTCGTACTTTAAACTAAGATCTTCGAGCTCCGATTTAATAGCGTAAAGTCCAAGCCGGTGAGCCAGTGGAGCATATATAAAAAGAGTTTCTCCTGCAATTTTAAGTCGTTTATGATCGGGCATACTGTCAAGAGTTCGCATATTATGCAACCTGTCGGCCAGCTTAATGAGAATAACCCTCACATCCTCCACCATTGTTAATAAAAGCTTACGAAAATTCTCAGCCTGCTTTGATTTGGTTTGATCAAAAGCTCCCTCCAATTTTGTTAGACCGTCAACAATAGAAGCTACTTTATCGCCAAAAATAGCCTGAATATCTTCGAGGGTGTAATCCGTATCCTCAACCACGTCGTGTAGTAAAGCAGCACAAATCCCCTTTGATCCAAGGCCAATTTCTTCCGCAACAATACGAGCCACCGCAAGCGGATGCATAATGTATAGCTCACCCGATTTACGCCGAACACCACGGTGAGCAATCATGGCAACTTCAAAAGCCTTATAAATAAGCTTATGCTCCTCCACCGATTGACATCGTGTGCAGACACTTAAAATCTCATCAAGTTCCTGCTTGGCTCTCTGCTCCTCTGTTATCTTGGTATCAACACTCATATTAAATAATGATAAAACGAACAAAAATGCGAATTACTTACACCATTCAAATAAACCTTTCCCAATTCGGCAATAGCCTTAATATTAATTGATATGCCGGCGATTTGGAACAAACCACTAAATTAGCTTTTTACATTGATTACTCAAACTCGAAAGAAGAGATTAACGATTTACTTTCAAAAACCAATTAAAATAGTCTATTTACCCGCCACTACAACATAAAAATCTTCCGGATTCAGGTATTCTGATGCCAGAGATTGAATTTTTTCGGCTGTAATGGAACGAATCTGTTTGGCCATTTCAGCATAAAAACTAAAATCCAGATCAAATTCCATAAGACTCCTGTATATATCTGCCGATGAAAAAGGACCGTCAAAATTGCGTAACAACTCGCCAAGCATATAATTTTTAACTAATCCCAGTTCATGTTCCGAAACAGGTTCCTTAATCAACCGTTTCATCTCTTCAAAAATAGCATCAATGGCAGCCTGTCGCATTTCGCCCTTAACTTCGGAAGCAATCATCCACATTCCGCTCTTACGAAAGGGCATTATTGACGATCCTATACCATAGGTCAAACCTTTATCCTCGCGAACCGACATCATCAAACGTGACCCAAAATAGCCTCCCAAAATAGTATTAACAACCTGAAGTGCTATAAAATCGGGATGTTGGTTGTTAAACAAGGGGCGTCCTATGCGAAGAGCCGACTGTAAAGCTCCTTCACGCTCAATCAAATGAAACTTTTGTTCCATTGGCTGTATGGCTCCAACGCCATTTTGATTAAATGGTCCGGGATTCCATTGTGGCGAACCAAAATAAGTTCCAAGCAGTTCCTTTAAGTCCGATCCGGGTTGACCTGCAACGACTATTCTGCAATCTTGCGGCGTATAAGCATTTTTATAGAAATCAATAAGGGCTTCGCGTTTCAGTGTATCAAAATGATATAGTTCCAGCTTACGCCCGTAAGGATGATCTTCACCAAAAAGAACCTGACTGAATTTACGTGCAGCAATGATTTTCACCTTGTCCGATTCAAGCAGATGTTCCTGTCGTCGCTTGTTGAGGTATATATCAAACTCAATAGGATCGAAGGTGGCATTTTTAATAATATCTTCAACTAAAGGTAGCAGTACTGGTAAATCGCGAGTCAAACAAAACAGGGTTATCACCGAATTGTGATGATAAGTCTGTGCATTTAAATATGCCCCATAAAAATCCAACGTTTCGGATATTTGGGAAGAAGAACGTGTTTCAGTACCTTCAAAAATCAGATTGGCCACAGTTGAAGCCAACAATGGAACCTCTGCCTGAATTGATCCTGCAGGAAAAACCCAGTCAATACGTGTTACATCCTGACTCCCCGCCTCTATTAGTGAAACAGGAATACCATTAGTAAGTTTAAACTCTGTAACTGGTAAAAAATCAATATCATCAATGGGCTCAAAACCCGGTCCTTTTGCTCTTTCAGGATGTTTTATCATTTATTTGGTCTGTTAATTGTTCTTGTTTGAAAGGTAATAAAGCGTCGAACTGTTGTCGCGTCTGAAAATACGTCCTGCACAATCTTTTAATTGCTCCAGAGTAACAACATTGTAATGCTCTGTTTCCTTATTGATTTCGTTAACGTCGCCTAAAAGTTCGTATTGTGCAATATTCATAGCTTTATTAAGAAAACTGATTTCAGAGAAAACCAGATTTGAAACAACTTTATTCTTCACCTTCTCCAGTTCGTATGCTGATACGCCTTCCTGGCTTATTGCTGTTAATTGTTGCCAAATGGCATTTTCGGCTGCTTGCATGGTAACTCCGGGCATTAAACGGCCTGTTACAGTCAGCAAGCCCGGATCAAGATCGCTTGATATGTATGCATTTACATCCGAAAACAATCGTTGTTCTCTAATAAGTGACTGATTCAGTCGCGATGACTGACCATTGGATAAAACATCAGATAACAGGTCGGATACAAAAAAATCAGAGTCTTTACGAGCCCCACAATGAAAACTGATGTTAATAAGATGTGCCGGGACATCTTTTTCAACAGTAAGCATACGTGCCTCTGTTTGAACAGGTTCCACCGGCAATTGGCGTGTTGGGACATTCCTTGAAGGGATATCGCCGAACCACTTTTCAGCCATTTGAAAAACTGATTCCGGATCAACATGACCTGAAACAGACAACACTGCATTGTTGGGGGCATAATGCCTGAAAAAGAAATTTTTCACATCAGTTAATGTGGCATCAGCAATATGCGCAATCTCTTTACCAATGGTAGACCATTGATACGGATGCACTTTATATGCCATTGGTCGCATCAGCAAAGGAATATCGCCATAGGGCTGGTTCAAATAACGTTGTTTGAATTCTTCAATAACAACTTTTCGTTGAACCTCCAAACTTCTTTCAGAAAAATCCAGTTCTAACATACGATCCGATTCGAGCCAGAAAGCTGTTTCGAGGTTACCCGCCGGAAGTGTTACATAATAATTAGTATAATCGTTGCTGGTCCACGCATTATTTTCGCCACCAACTCTTTGTACCGGTTCATCATATGATGGAATATTACGACTACCTCCAAACATCAGATGCTCAAAAAGATGAGCAAATCCTGTTTGATTGGGGTTTTCGTCACGCGCACCCACATCATAAAGCATATTAACGGCAGCCATTGGAGTTGTTTTATCGGGATGAACCAATACACGCAAACCATTGGATAATGTATGTTTAAAAATTTCAATCATCTCTATTTTTTTCAACTTAAAAATTACCTCGTACAAATTAACCCGAAGTTATTACCTAACCCTCATTATCTTTTCTGCGGCATTGTTGTATTCAGTAATAAGATTCTCAAATATCACACTTACCGGATCAATTCTCTTGATCATGGCAGCAACCTGCCCAATTTCCAATTCGCCTTGTTCCATATCGCCTTCAAAAATGCCCTTCTTAGCCCGTCCTTTACCCAACAGTTCTTTCATCTCGTCTTCGCCAGCACCACGACTCTCAGCTTCACGAACCAATTCAAAAAAATGATTGCGTAGTAATCTTACAGGGGCCAGCTTTTTCAGTAACAAAAGGGTATCTCCTTCGTTCGATTGAATGGAATGATCTTTAAAAAACTGATGAGCCGACGATTCCTGCGAAAGAGCAAAAAGAGAACCAATCTGCACCCCATCAGCACCAAGAACCATTGCTGCCAGCATCTGCTCACCCGAAGCAATACCTCCTGCTGATATCAAAGGCAGTTTTGTTGCCTTTCGAATAAGTGGAATCAGAGTCATTGTAGTGGTTTCTTCACGACCATTGTGTCCACCGGCTTCAAAACCTTCGGCAACAATGGCGTCAACACCAGCCTCCTCGCATTTTTTTGCAAAACGACTATTCGAAACCACGTGTACCACAATAATTCCATTCTTTTTTAAAAAACCAGTCCATTTGGAAGGACTGCCTGCCGAAGTAAATACAATTTTTACACCTTCATTTATAATAATCTGCATTAAAGCATCTATTTCGGGATAGAGCAGTGGCACATTAACACCCCAGGGTTTATTTGTTGCTTCTTTCATTTTTATAATATGCTCACGAAGTATTTCGGGATGCATACTACCGGCTCCCAAAAGCCCTAATCCACCACAATTACTTACTGCAGAGGCAAGTTTCCACCCACTACACCAAACCATTCCTCCCTGAACAACCGGATATTGTATACCAAACAATTGGCAGATTCTATTTTCTTTCATCTTCAAGATGCTTAATTTAATTGAATCTGCAAAGATATCGATTGTTACCCAATGATTTTTGATTTACCTGCTAATTAAGAAGACCCGACAATAATATTAGAACTCCAGCATTAATCCAACCGAAGGCAATAATGTTCCGGAGATATTCTTTAACTCCTTAAGTCTGTAACGCTGCTCCGGGATATTGGCTTCAGGGTTTTCGATAATGGGACTGCCGTTCTCATCTAGTACCTGTATCAGATTAGGTGCCTTCTGATATTGAAAGTTATAGGCATTTTGCACATCCAGATAAAAACTCAAAGAAAACTTCTTAAAATAATAAGATTTATCAATTCTTAAGTCGAGTTGATGAAAATCGCCCAGCCTTTTTTGGTTAAATTGACTAAAATCAAGGTATTCACGTCCATTTAAATCCCAGGCTTCAACCTTCGAAGATTTATCAAAATCATAAGGTGTATAAGGCAAAGCACCTACGTAACGCCACTTCAACCCCGCATCCCAATTGCGCTTAAACGATTTATTGAATGTTAATGTAAGCAAATGACCACTATCCCACGAAGAAGTCACCATCTTGCCCGACACATCTGAGAACTCACTCATAACCCATGTATAGGATAACAGGTAGCTAAAACCTTTTGGAGAGCGTTGCTGAACAAGGATTTCAAAACCGGAAGCATGTCCTTTTGACACTGAAGACACTTCCTCATCACCAAAAACTCCATAATCAGCTCCTTTGCTGGCCATTGAAATGCCATCCTTTATCGAAAGCGGATAGTTGGCATAATTCTTCCTAAAACCTTCGATTCCAATTTTAGTATGACTATTTAATCGCCAGTCGAGCCCGGCAATAAAATGATCGGCCCGAATATATTTAATGCCGTTAAGTTGGTTTTTCAGAACATCATTTGCATCACGATATCCCAACGTAGTATATGCCGGCAACTGAAAATAACGTCCAGCGGCAACATTAAAGGAGATAGACGAAGTAAGCCGATACGACAACGACCCACGGGGACTAAACTGCTTTAAAGGGTTGCTCATGTATGAACTGTAATTATTGGCATCTAGTCGAAACCCGGCCGATAGTGTAAGATCCCCATCATAAAAAACGTGCGAAACCGACCCAAAAGTGCCCCATTTAACCATACCAAGTTCAGAACGATAATTAATACTGGCAGGCTCATTATTTTCATAAACCTGATTAAACGTACGATTATAATAATCGGCATATTCAATATTAAGCCCGGTATTTATTGAAAAATCACCGGGATTGGAAAAGAAATCGAACCTGACTATATTAGTTGTTTCATCCGATATATAATCGTAAAGCAGATTTTCAACTGAGCTCTCATCGTTATCTATATACTTGTCAATTGTATTATTCAAATGACTTCTGCTAAGAGCCAGCACATAATAACTGCTTTCCAAAAAATGTTTATAACTGGCACCAATGGTATAATTCCATTGTTCGTAGGCTGGTAAATAATTAAGAATATACCTGTTCTCCTCAGTTGGTTTTGGAGAAGGATTTAGTTTAAATTCATCAATGCCACCAATGCCAAGAAATGAGATCTCATTTTTAGAATTGATACGCGTTTTTGTATAAAACTGAAAATCGGTAAATGTCGGTAAAAAAGGCAAGCCAATCTGATCGAACAAAAACTTCAGATAGGAACGACGAACCGAGAAAAGTGCAGATGTTTTTTCGCTTAACGGCGTGTTTAATGAAAAAGAGACTTCCGAAGCACCTACAGTTGAACGAAAACTGCTTTTCTCCTGGTTTGCATCAATCTGCCTGAACTCAAATACCGAACTCAAAGCATTACCTCTGGAAGCAGGAAAAGCCCCTGAGTAGAAATCAACTTCCCGAATAAAGTCAACATTTAAAATACTTACTGATCCTCCCGAAGCCCCCTGAGTAGAAAAGTGATTAAGTGTAGGTATTTCAATACCATCTAAAAAGAAACGGTTTTCTGATGGCCCCCCTCCTCTCACAATTAAATCGTTACGATAAGACGTTGCACTTCCCACGCCGGGAAAACTCTGTAATATCTTTGAAAAATCACGGCTTGCTCCTGCGCTTTTTTCAATAATATCAACTCCTATTCGATGTAACGACACAGGATTTTCAGCCTTAGCAGCAAAAGGGTTTGATACTACACGTACTTCTTGTAAACTTGTACTGGTTGGCTTTAATGATATCTCAACATAATTGGATCGAATGGCTGAAATCTGTATTTCTTCGGTAACCAGCATTTCATACCCGATAAATGAAACCTTCAGGCGTACAAATCCCGGTTCCATATTCTCAAAAGTAAAAACACCCTCCTGGTTACTGGTTGTACCATTTTGAGTATTAAAAACAATAATATTTACAAATGCAATGGGTTCGTTTGAATAAACATCTTTCACCAAACCCATAAGTGAGGTCTTTTGGCCATAGCTTATTCCGGCAAAAAGAAAAAATACTATAATCAAAACCAGTTGGTTAATCTTCATCTCAATATTTTATGTTCAACATTATATTTTAAAAGATTAAACAAACACCCGCTTATTTTGGTTCGTTAAAATTTAAGTCATTATTCAAATAAACCTTCGTCACGAATTATTAATAGAATAGCAGAATGAGGTACTACAACATATTTTTCACCGTTAAATTCAATCTCTATCGCGCTGTTTTGAAGATATACAACCATATCTCCTTCACGTGGTTGCAAAGGGACGTACTGTACCTGATCGTTTTTGGCTTTCCAGGGTTCGTTGGCTTCAGCAATAGCTGGAATGGGATAACCAGGCCCAACTTTTACAACGTAACCAGATAAGACCTTTTCCTTTTCCTGAATATTGGGAGGCAGGTAAAGCCCCGATTTAGTTTGCTTCTGTGGCATTTTTGGCTTTATTAAAACCCTGTCGCCCACCATAATAAAATGATTCAGATCTTTTTCTTCAATTCCCAGAGACATTTTTTTTTGCAAAGATAACAAGTTTGTGGTTACACTCATAGGTGGTAATTATAAGCCGGCTGTTCAAAATTTGTAACTAGCCAAACGGTAGCTTGCAGACATCAAATCTCTGTCATAAATCACAAAGCAAAATTTGATAAACGGATATTTAGCATTAACTTCGCATCCCTTACAAAACAAACAAGAAAAATGTCTTATAGCGATTTGATATCTAAATGGTTAGGGAGCATTATTATTTGGCGTGTACGTAATATTCCACACCGCAATTTTGTCCTGATTTTAAGTTTGGTGGTTGGTATTTTCAGCGGTTTGGCAGCAGTGATACTCAAAAACGCGATTCATTTTATTCATAAGTTTCTTACTGAAGGATTTGATTTAACTAACTGGAACTACCTCTATCTTCTTTATCCCATGGCAGGGATTTTAATTACTCTGGTTTATGTGCGGTATATTGTAAAAGATGATATAGGACACGGGATCACAAAAATTCTTTATGCTATTTCAAAAAAGGAAAGTAATCTTAAAGGCCACAATTCCTACACATCCATAATAGCCAGTGCATTCACTATTGGTTTTGGGGGATCTGTAGGAGCTGAGGCTCCAATTGTACTAACAGGAGCATCCATAGGTTCTTCTCTTGGGCGATTTTTTCATCTGGATTACAAAACCATCACTCTACTCATTGGATGCGGATCGGCAGGTGCTATTGCGGGTATTTTTAAAGCACCAATGGCCGGCTTGATGTTTACACTGGAAGTACTGATGCTTGACCTCACAATGGTATCACTTGTACCCTTGCTTTTAGCCGCAGTGTCAGCTACATCAGTAGCATATTTCTTCCTTGGAGAAGGTGCTGAATTTACTTTTCACCTGGAGGCCCCCTTTCTTCTCAACAACCTTCCTTTTTATATAATTTTGGGGGTAGTGGGGGGCTTTGTCTCATTGTACATGACCTGGACCACGCTTTATTTAGAGAATAAAATAGCCCTGATAAAAAATCCTTACATAAAATGGGCCGGTGGAGGGCTTATTCTTAGCATTCTTATCTTTATTTTTCCTCCTCTTTACGGTGAAGGTTACAATACTATAATTGCCTTGTTATCGGGTAACCCACATGCCATGGTCGAAAACAGTCTGTTTTATGCCTTCCGCGACAGCACCTGGATAATCTTAATATTTTTAGTACTTGTTGTTGGTTTTAAGGTAGTTGCATCTGTTGCCACCAATGGAAGTGGTGGTGTGGGAGGTATTTTTGCCCCAAGTCTTTTTATTGGCGGAGTAACCGGCTATTTCCTGGCCCGTTTGCTTAATATTTTTGGGTTTGTGGATTTGCCTCTTTCTCATTTCACTCTGGTTGGTATGGCTGCCCTTATGGCCGGCGTTATGCACGCGCCACTAACGGCCATCTTCCTTATTGCTGAAATCACAAATGGTTATGGTCTTTTTATCCCACTTATTACAGTATCAACCATTTCTGTGCTTACTCATAAATATTTTGAACCACATACCATTTACACAAAACGCTTGGCTCGGCGTGGTGAACTTATCACTCACCATAAAGACAAAGCCGTTCTTACCTTAATGAGGCTTAACAATGTGCTTGAAACAGATTTCCAAACTGTTCATCCCAGACAAACACTTGCCGAGCTGGTTAAGATTATTGCCAAAGCACGACGCAATATTTTTCCGGTTATCGACGATGACCAACGCTTACTGGGAATTGTTCTTCTGGATGACATCAGGGAAATCATGTTCAACCACGAACTTTATCATATCACAAAAGTGCATCAGGTAATGTCGATTCCTCCGGCCTTTATCCAAATTGATGAAAGCATGGATGAAGTAATGAAAAAATTTGAAGATACAGGAGCGTGGAATCTACCCGTTGTTAAGGATGGTAAATACCTGGGGTTTGTTTCCAAATCGAAGATTTTCTCAGTTTATCGAAAGGTTTTGATTCACTTCTCCGACGAATAATTGTTGCTCTTGAACTTTATTCTCCACATTAGTAAACAGCACATAACGTTAACATGAAAACGCTAGCATTAAATAATTATAATTGAATATCCCAAATAATACCTATTTGATCATTTCGTAAAGAACCCCAACGGGTTTTAGCACCAGCCCGGAGCAAAGCTTCCGCTATGGCAGAGAGAGTCACGCAAGCCCTGAGGGGCTTACAGATAGTTCATCTCACTGAAAAACATTACATATAGGCATCAATACGGATATTCATTAATAATAATAAGACAAAAATTTACCGCAAAGTACGCAAAGGAAACCGCGAAGGACTCAATGATTTAATTAATACCTAAGTTGAGCGGTTTAAACGTAGTGAAAAAGCGCTTTACTTAGATATTACCCCGATATAGAAATTGTTGGTTCTCACCAAACAGGTGAGGTGAAAATCTTACAATTTCTTCATCGTGAGCGAGAATCGCTCCGCTCGACTCTGCCGCTTGCTTGCAAGAATTTGGGCACTAATTCTTTGCTATCTTTGCGGATAAAAACTTTGCAACCTTTGCGTTTAACATTTTTATGTTTATTATCTAACCCCACTAAAATAGTTACTGAACAATACAATTAAACTAGGAAACATTAGTGAGTCTGACATTTTTAAGGCTCCATCAACTTTATCAAAAAAAATAGTGAATCTTTAATTTATTGAAGTTATTTTTAGATCATCAAGATCATTCATAGAACAAATATTCAAACACATAATAATCAATCGATTAGTATTTAATAATCTCATAATAATTGCTACGAATGAAACGCGACAACCAGATTTTTGAACTTATTCAAAAGGAGCAACACCGTCAAATGGATGGCATTGAACTTATTGCTTCAGAAAATTTTGTGAGCCCCCAGGTGATGGAAGCTATGGGTTCAGTTATGACCAACAAATATGCCGAAGGACTTCCCGGTGCCAGATACTATGGTGGTTGCCAGATTGTTGACCAGAGCGAAAATCTTGCCATTGAAAGATTAAAGGAGCTTTTTGATGCCGAATGGGCCAATGTACAACCGCACAGCGGAGCCCAGGCAAACATGGCTGTTTTGATGACTGTACTGAATCCTGGTGATAAATTTCTGGGGCTTAATCTGGCACATGGCGGACACCTTTCGCACGGTTCAGCAGTTAACAGCTCTGGTTTATTGTATGAACCCATTGCCTATAGCGTAAAAGAAGAAACAGGTCTGGTTGATTACGATATGATGGAAGCTTTGGCGTTAGAACATAAACCCAAATTGATAATTGGTGGTGCCTCAGCTTACTCACGCGACTGGGACTACCAACGAATGCGCGCCATTGCCGATAAAATAGGAGCCCTGCTTATGATTGACATGGCTCATCCTGCGGGACTTATTGCTGCCGGACTGCTGAGTAACCCTGCAAAATATGCCCACATTGTAACTTCCACCACTCATAAAACACTTAGGGGGCCACGCGGTGGGATCATTCTGATAGGCAAAGATTTCGATAATCCATTTGGTAAAACAACTAAAAAAGGCGAAATACGCAAAATGTCATCATTACTCGATTCAGCCGTCTTCCCCGGTACCCAGGGTGGACCATTGGAGCATATCATTGCCGCCAAAGCTGTTTCGTTCTTCGAAGCACTTCAGCCTGAGTACAAAGAATACCAGACCCAGGTAAAAAAGAATGCTGCAGAGATGGCCAGCCAGCTTATTTCCAAAAACTATAAAATCATATCGGGAGGTACCGACAATCACAGCATGCTGGTTGATCTACGCACAAAATTCCCTGACCTAACCGGAAAAAAAGCTGAGAACACTCTGGTATTGGCTGATATCACCATTAACAAGAATATGGTTCCATTCGATGACCGCTCACCATTCCAGACTTCCGGAATTCGCCTGGGTACAGCAGCGCTGACAACCCGGGGCCTGAAAGAGAAACACATTGAACCCATTGTTAGCTTTATTGATGAAGTTTTGTCGGATCCCGATAGCGAACAAACAATAAAAAATGTACGCAAGAAGGTTAATGAAATGATGAAGGAGTTTCCTTTATTTGCATATTAGAAAACAACTTTATTAGAACCATAAGGGTACAATAGTAAATCTATTGTACCCTTATTTATATAATAGTTATTTATTAATTTAGGAAAGCTGCATCTGAACCACACGTTCTCCCTTTTGAATCAAAGTGGCGGGAATAGTAACAATAAATTTTGAACCCTTGCCATATTCACTTTCAATTTCAATAGAGCCATCCTGCATCTTCACAAAATCGTTAACCAGACACAAGCCAAGTCCCTGTCCCCTTTCATTTTTGGTACCCCACTCCGATACCTTTCCAACAAAATTAAACAGATTTTCAATCTGTTCAGAATTCATACCAAGTCCGTTATCCGTAACTTCAATACGAACAAACCCATTATTATAACAAGAAGTTACACAAACATTGCCCCCAACAGGTGTAAACTTAATGGCATTGTTAACCAGGTTGCGAATAATGGTAGCCCAACAATTAGAATCACTTTCAATGGTAATACTCGAATAGCAAGGATTATAGGTAAGTTGAATTTCCTTAGCCCTTGCTGTTTGAACATAAACATTAATAACTTCATTAACCAATCTGTTGAGTTCAAATGCCTCCTTTTTTGGTTTATATAAATTCTGTCGACTAATACTCCAATGCAGCAGGTTATCGAGCAAAAATTCAACTTGTTGTGATGACTCCGACATAGAAAATGCCAACTCACCGGCGTCTTTCAAATTATGGTCATCCAGCGACTGAACAATAAGAGTTGCCAGGTTTTTTAAGGATCCCACGGGGCCACGCAAATCGTGCGAAATAACTGAAAAAAGACGGTCTTTGGCATTATTGGCTTCCTCCATCTCCACTTTTCGGGCGGCCAATTTCTTTTTCTGTTCTTGCAACTTATTATTAAGCTGCATCTTATGACGATAACTGATAAATATTACAATCAGCAATACCGAAACAACAAATAACCCCAAAACCATAATTAAGACCACCCTGTTTTTAGCTTGATTTGTTTTCTCTAATAAATCCACCTCAACTTGCTTCTGCCCTACCTCAAAATCAGTACGTAGATTTGCCATTTGGGTAACCACATCCAAATTAACCAGACTGTCGCGCAGGGTATAATAATCATTTTGGTAATGGTAGGCTTTTTCATAATCGCCCATGGCGACATAAACCTTGCTCAATTGTTCATACACATCACGATGACTTTCTATATTTCCAGTTTGTTCTTTTAAATCAAGTGATCTTTGGGCATATTCTAAGGCTTTCCCAAACTTTTTATCACTTAACTCGTTTTGAGAAGCATGCAAACAATATAAAACAACTCCATTTACTTCTTGCAACTCGGACAACAGTTCAATCGCGTACGAAAGATTAATTCGGGCTGAATCAGTTTGATTAAACTTTTGCTGAATTAATCCAATATTACCTTTAGCATAGGCTATTGCTTGTAAATTATTGAGTTTAGAAAAGTCAACAACTGCTTTATTAAAAAAGAACAATGAAGAATCTAGTTTTTCCTCTTCAAAATAAATACTACCTAATTGATAAAAAGCCCCAGCTAAATAACCAACATTTAAAACATCTTTCTTAAAAAATTCAATGGATTTTAGTATACAATTAATTGATTGCTCACAATTATTTGTTTGTTTATAAACCTGGCTTAATGTATAATAACTAAACCCAATTTCATTATTAAAATGATTAATTTGTGCAATGCTAAGACTCTTTTGTAGATAAATAAGACTTTCTTTAAAATTAGCCTTAAAGATAAACGCCTGGCCTTTCTGAAAATATCCACGTTGAAGATACAATTGGTTACCCGACAATTCAGAAATTTCAATTAATTTTTCAGCATAATAAATACAGGTGTCTGGATCGGTATTATTAAGGATAACCTGATAAAGCAGTTCGTAATGCTGGCCGTTGGTGATATTTTTATCAGTATTAATAACCTGAACACAGCTATCGGCAAGGGATTTACTGCGGCTAAAAGAGCTGTTCCAAGCCATAACAAATAACAGTATTTGGAACAGAATTCGAATCATAACTAACAGGCTAAAAATTAAAAGGTTGATAAATATATAAAAAGTCCCGGAATAAATTTATACTATTCCGGGATTTAATTAAAATTTACACTTACAATTTTTATCGCATTACCAAAAAAGGAGGTAGAGGATCATAGTAA
>CAZSQG010000064.1:0-25475 GCA_964608615.1 uncultured Marinilabiliaceae bacterium | reverse complement strand
GGAGCTACCGGAGCTATTGAAGCCATTGCTTCAATCCTGGCTATCAAAAACAGTATTGTACCGCCAACAATTAACCATTTCGAAGACGATCCGGAGATTGATAGCAAACTCAACTTTACTTATCATAAAGCTCAGAAACGTTCTGTTAAGGTTGCGTTGTCAAACACCTTTGGATTTGGAGGTCACAATGCTTCCGTTGTTTTTAAAGCAATTGATTAACTCTGTGTTTAAACATATTCTAATATCTATGAAACTTCTTTCTCGTCCGGGTAAGAAGTTTTATAGTTTGATGAAAAAAATTACAGGAGTAAAACCAAAAAACATCTCCTATTATCATCTGGCTTTTCAGCACAAATCATTAATGTGTAAAGATCAGATGGGGCAACCTTTGAACAATGAGCGCCTCGAATTTCTTGGTGATGCCGTACTGGGCTCAGTGGTTGCACACGAACTGTTTAGAAGATTCCCTTGTCTCGATGAAGGTTTATTAACTAAAATGCGTGCACGCATTGTGAACCGAAACAACATGAATCGCCTGGCTTTAAAGATGGGCCTCGACAAAATCATCAGAACCCAGCCTCTCAACGATCTCGCGCAGACACATATTCCCGGTGATACACTAGAAGCACTAATTGGTGCTATTTATATGGACCTGGGTCACAAAAAAGCTACATCATTCATTTACCGTAAAATACTGTCGGAACAAACTGATTTTTCTGAGATTGCTGAACATGACAACAACTACAAATCCTTGCTAATTGAGTGGGGTCAAAAAAACAGATGTTCAATCTATTTTGTTACCGAAGAATATCCCGACCAACTTCCTGGTGGATTAGGTTTTATTGCCCGAGCTGTTGTTAATCACGAAATCATGGGTGAAGGAAAAGGCACTTCTAAAAAAGAAGCCCAGCAAAACGCTGCATGCCAGGCACTTGAAAATGCAACCAAATTCCAAGAGGTTTCCTCTAATTAAAATTTCTTTGTGACTTATTAAACTTTTTCTTTTGTGGGCTCTAATTGAATTATAGTGAGTAAAATCAATAAAGCAGTCATTATATTTAATTGTGTATCGGCATGGCCTTCTGAGAAATTTGTTTCTGTTTTTGTGTCATGACAAAAAATGAAACGCCTGTCCGATTTGAAGACTCCCTAATAGAGATTACTATTTGACCCATCTAACATCATATTGGAATTTTTTTTAATGTATATCCGGATGAATGCCTAAATGCCTTTTCGTTGAAATGAGGGGCGTCAACACCCCTAACGGGGCAAAAGCATTAGCATCGGGCACTGCCCGATATGGCAAAACATCCCCCGGAAGCCCTGAAAGGGCGTAAGCATGATGGCTACCGCCCATTCAGGTCTTCTGGGGCTCTATATACCTTACCCGGTGCTTTGCTCTGGGCTAGTGCTAACACCCTTTGTTTTTTTTACGAAATGACCAAATAGGTATTATTTGTGTTATTCATAAAAGCAGACATAACAAATAACTGTTATCCCTGAAATCAGTAGGACTTATATCTATGATTAATAATATATTATGTTTCAGCTTACAATTTACAGCAACCCCTCACTATCAGTCAATCATTATAACATCTGTGGATTTTAGAGCCAATAAACGTAATTTTGGTTGTTTATAGCTATCTTGCCTTAATCCATACAACAAATTAAATAAATACACATCTTATTACACATTATCAGCAACGTGAATTTGACATTTTTTAATCCCTTAACCATCAAAAACCATTGATAATCAACAAACCAAGTTAATTAATGTTAAATAGGGTGTTTATTCTTTTCAAGCAATTATTTTTGCATTCATGAGTAGAAGGTATATCCAGATCTTAATTATAGTTATTTCAATCACCCTGGTTGGTTTAATCTATATTCAAACCATGTGGATTCATAATGCCACACGCATTAAAGAAGAGCATTTCGATCAGATTGTTCGTCAGTCTATCGATCAGGTTGTTACGCGCCTTGAGATGAACGAGACCTCCATGTTGGGAGCTCAGCTTGATCTGAATCCTATTAATTATCTCCCGGCCCAACTTCAAAAAGAAAACAAATATTTCTCTGGAAAGCAAATACCTTCGGAAACAAATCTTTTACAATACGATATTTCCGTTGATTTTTCAATTCAAGGATCACACATGAGTACGCGCCTTTCGACCTATCAGAGCGACACTCTGGTTTTTAGTTATCAGGAACGAACTCCTATGGTTTATAATCCTCAGGATAAGGTAGATCCTCTTTCGCATGTTCTCAACAACATGCAAAAACAACTAAAAAATAAACTGGGCGAACAAAGTGGGCGCATAATGAAAGATATTTTAGTCAGTGATAAACCTATTCAGGAACGTGTTAACCGCGACATGTTAGACGCTTCGCTGGCAAAGACTTTTGAAGAAGGAGGTATCAAGCTGCCGTTTGAATTTGGAGTATATGATTCCCGTGGCATTTTGGTAACATCAACAACCTCCTTTAAAAAAGATAATGCCACATCAGGTTATCAAAAACATCTTTTCCCCAACGATGTTCATCCTAAAGCAAATTATGTATTGGTTTATTTCCCTAAAAGACCTAACTTTATAATGGAATCAATGGGAATGGTGTTACCTACTGTAATCTTTACATTAGTAATGATTTTATCCTCCATTCTTACCCTGGTAATAATTGTTCGGCAAAAGAAACTCGATGAGATAAAAAACGATTTTATCAATAATATGACCCACGAGTTTAAAACACCGATCTCAACCATTTCATTGGCTTCCCAAATGCTAAAGGATTCAACCGTATCAAAAACACCGGCAACACTTCAGCATATTTCAGGCGTTATTCAAGACGAAAGTAAAAGACTTAGTTTTCAGGTTGAAAAAGTCCTACAAATGGCTATCTTTGAAAAAGGAAAAGCCAGCTTAAAAACAAAGGAACTCGACATCAACGAACTTGTACATGGAGTTGTAAATAGTTTTCGAATAAAGATTGAAACTAAAAACGGGAAAATTGTTGAGAAACTTGAAGCTAAAAATGCATTAGCACATGTAGATGAAGTGCATTTTACAAACGTTATTTTTAATTTGCTTGATAATGCTCTTAAATACCGCCGGGGTACTCCATTTTTCCAGATTAAAACATGGAACCGGGGAGCTGGACTGGTAATAAGTGTTCAAGACAATGGTCTTGGGATATCTAAAGATAACCTGAAACGCATTTTCGAGAAATTTTATCGCGTTCCTACCGGAAACATACATAACGTTAAAGGATTTGGTCTTGGACTTTCGTATGTTAAAAAGATTGTGGAGGATCATAGTGGAACAATCAAAGCTGAAAGTGAACTGAATGTTGGAACAAAATTCGAAATATTTATACCCCTTAAAAGCAACAAGGAATGGAAAAAGAATATAAGATTCTCCTGACCGAAGACGATGAAAACCTGGGCATGCTGCTCAGAGAATACTTAGTGGCCAAAGGCTATGACACAGATCTAATGCCCGACGGAGAAGCGGGTTACGAGGCCTTTATGAGCAAGAAGTATGATGTCTGCATCTTTGATGTCATGATGCCAAAAAAAGATGGATTCACTCTGGCTAAAGAAATCAGAATGGTTAACACCGAGGTTCCCATTATTTTTTTGACAGCCAAATCAATGAAAGAAGATATCTTTCAGGGTTTTAAAATTGGAGCTGACGACTACCTGACAAAGCCCTTCAGTATGGAAGAGTTACTTTTCCGCATTGAGGCCATCCTTAGACGAACCAAAGGAACTCTTGCCAGTCAGGATATATTTCAGATTGGGAAATTCAAATTTGACACGCAAAAGCAACAACTTTCGGACGGCGATCATATGGTGAAACTAACAACAAAAGAATCAGAACTTCTGAAACTTTTATGTAACAACGCCAATAAAGTGCTTGAACGTAATTTTGCGCTTAAAACCATCTGGGTTGACGACAACTACTTTAATGCCCGGAGCATGGACGTATACATTACAAAATTGCGTAAGCACCTCAAAGATGATAATTCTGTGGAGATTCTTAATGTGCATGGCAAAGGTTACAAACTGGTAATGTAAATTTTATCAGATTGACATAATTAAAAAAGCTTCCGGATTAACCAGAAGCTTTTTTTTTGAGTTTTTTTATCAAGCTTTAATCAAGCTTCAAAACTGCTAAAAAAGCTTTTTGTGGAACTTCCACATTTCCAATCTGTTTCATCCGTTTCTTTCCTTTCTTCTGCTTCTCTAGCAATTTGCGTTTACGTGAAATATCACCACCATAACATTTTGCAGTTACATCTTTACGCAAAGCTTTAATCGTTTCCCTGGAAATAATCTTAGCTCCAATTGCCGCCTGTATGGCCACATCAAACTGCTGACGCGGTATAAGCTCTTTCAATTTTTCACACATCCGCTTTCCTAAACCATAGGCATTGTCAACATGTGTAAGGGTTGACAGAGCATCCACGCTTTCACCATTTAGAAGAATATCCAGCTTGCTTAGTTTTGATGGTCTGAAACCAATAGTATGATAATCGAATGAAGCATATCCCTTGGAAATACTCTTTAGCCTGTCATAAAAATCGAAAACAATTTCGGCCAGTGGCATGTCAAATTCTATTTCAACTCTATCGGTAGTAAGATAATGTTGTTTAACAAGCTCCCCTCTTTTCCCAAGACACAACGTCATTATATTGCCAATGTACTCCGATTTGGTAATAACCTGAGCCCGGATATACGGCTCTTCAACATAATCAAGAATAGCAACATCAGGCAACCCTGAAGGATTGTTCACTTCCAGCTTTTCTCCTTTTCTGGTATAGGCCCAATAAGGTACGTTTGGTACAGTGGTGATAACATCCATATTGAATTCCCTATCCAAACGCTCCTGAATAATTTCCATGTGTAATAACCCAAGAAATCCACAACGGAAACCAAACCCAAGAGCAGCTGATGATTCGGGCAGGAAGGTAAGGGATGCATCATTTAACTGCAATTTCTCTATTGAAGCCCTTAAATCTTCATAATCTTCGGTATCAATGGGGTAAACTCCGGCAAAAACCATTGGTTTGACTTCTTCAAAACCTGAGATTGCAGCCAGACTAGGCCTTTTAACATGGGTTATAGTATCGCCAACTTTTACTTCTTTGCTTGATTTAATACCGGAAATAATATAACCTACATCACCTGTTTTAACAACATTCCGGGGAATCAATCCCAACCCAAGAATTCCAACCTCATCGGCATTGTATTCATGTCCCGTGTTAATAAACTTTACATGGTCACCTTTGCGTATTTCCCCGTTTACAACTTTGAAATAAGCAATAATGCCACGAAATGAGTTAAACACTGAATCAAAAATCAGCGCTTGTAAAGGAGCTTCACCATCACCGGTTGGTGGTAAAACACGCTCAACAATGGCAGCCATTATCTCCTGAACTCCTTCACCCGTTTTTCCACTGGCATGAATAATCTCGCTTCGGTCGCAACCTATAAGATCTATTATCTGATCCTCAACTTCCTCGGGCATAGCACTAGGCATATCCATTTTGTTGAGGACTGGTATTATAGTCAGGTTATGCTCTACAGCCTGGTATAGATTACTGATTGTTTGAGCCTGAATACCCTGAGTGGCATCAACTATCAATAACGCACCTTCGCAAGCGGCAATAGAACGGGATACTTCATATGAAAAATCTACGTGTCCTGGAGTATCAATCAAATTAAAAATATAATTCACTCCATCGTAGTTATACTGCATTTGAATGGCTTTACTTTTTATGGTAATGCCACGCTCCCTTTCAAGTTCCATACTATCAAGCACCTGTTCCTGCAAATCTTTTTCCGAAACCGTATTGGTAAATTCAAGTAAACGGTCGGCCAGGGTACTCTTCCCATGGTCAATATGAGCAATAATACAAAAATTACGGATATTCTTCATATGTTCATTTGGTTTCAGCCTCTTTACAAACCTATTGATTAACAATTTAAAACACCCCTGAGAAGGGAAGTTTTTTCGTGCTGCAAATATATTGAATTCCTGTCAAATTTCTTAGTGTTGAATGCACCAGACTCATACTATTTTAGTTCAACCAATAAGGCTTTTTTACCTAACAAAAACTGCGGTTAAAATAAACCATATAAGATAGATAAGGAATATGAAAATTATATTTACCTCCTTATTTTCCTTATATGGTTAATAAATCCTTCTTTTATGAAACCAAAGAAACCATAAAAACCACTTAAGAATTACTCTGTAACTGCAAATTGCTTACTCAGCGCTCCGGCTGTTTGAATAAGGCGAGCCATCTCTGCTTTATAGCCATCTTCATCATCCCCTCTTGAATCTTTCGCCATTTTTTGAACTTCCGGATAAGTCAACAATCCTTTATATTCCGAATTGCGCAAAAGCATTCCAAATCCTGCCACCGATGCTACAAATTTAAAATCCATTGATGCACTTTCGAAAACCTTCACTTTTCCCTTAACAGGAATTTCTATTAAATGGCTATTATTTCCATCAGGGTTCTTATATCGCAGCTTAAGTGTTAACCATTCGTCAGAATCAGAATTAACCGATTCTTCTCCCAATTTCTGATATTTCAACGTATCAATTTGCTTAATCCAGCTACCTGCATCAGCTGCTCCAACAGGAATTATTTCGTATAGTGCCGTAACAGTGTGCCCTGAACCAATATCACCTGCATCCTTTTTATCATCGTTAAAATCTTCGGCATTCAGCATCCTGTTCTCATAGCCCACCAAACGATATGCCGTAACTTTTGATGGATTAAATTCAATCTGAAATTTCACATCCTTTGCAATGGTGAATAAAGTTCCCCCAAACTCCTTAACAAGCGTCTTTTGGGCCTCCTGAACATTATCAATATATGCATAATTGCCATTACCCTTATTGGCAATAATTTCAAGCCGATCATCTTTATAATTACCCATACCAAATCCCAAAACCGTTATAAATATACCTTTGTCTTTCTTATCAGAAACCAAACGTTCCATCTCAGAATTAGAACTTACTCCCACATTAAAATCACCATCAGTAGCCAGAATTATCCGATTATTTCCGCCTTTTATGAAACTCTCTTCAGCCTTTTGATAGGCCAGCATTAAACCGGCTCCTCCGGCAGTTGAACCACCGGCCTCAAGCCGATTAAGTGCATCCAGAATTTTTTGTTTGTTATTACCTGGTGTTGGCTCTAAAATACAACCTGAGGCACCTGCATAAACTACTATTGACACTTTATCCTCAGGGCGTAACTCTTGAACCAATAAATGAAAGGCTGACTTTAAAAGCGGCAACTTATTGGACGAATTCATTGAACCCGATACATCTAAAAGAAACACAAGGTTTGAGGCCGGAAGATTATCCTTTGCAATTTCCTTTCCTTTCAGACCGACCTTCATAAGATAGTGTTCTTTATTCCACGGGCAAACGGCCAACTCGTGATGCACTGCAAATGGATGTTCATCGACAGGTACTTTATAATCGTAACTGAAATAGTTTATCATCTCCTCAATACGTACAGCATCAACCGGTGGAAGTTGTCCACTATTTAAAAACCTACGCACATTAGAATAAGAAGCCCTATCAACATCAACAGAAAAAGTTGACAAAGGATCCTTTAGCACCTCTTTATAACCATTTTCAACAATGGTGGAATAATTTTCGGTGTTATGATCAGCATCAGTCACGCAATACAAAGCCGGAGAATATGCTGCCTCCATCGAAGAAGCTGCGACTGCCTTACTTTTCCTCCCCGAATGGCCTCTGATTCGTAAGCCGGGTGTATATCCATTTGTACCATAGCCAACAACCACCACCTCTTCAAGATCCTCTTGATCATCTTGCATAACAACATCAATTCGTGGCCGGCCATTAATTTCAATTATTTGGGTAACCATACCGATAAAACTAAATTCCAGAAACTTATCGGCTGGAACAACAGATATCTTATAAAAGCCATTCATATCTGTTATAACGCCTCTGGAAGTTCCTTTAACCAATACATTTACTCCGGGAATAAAATTGCCGTAATTATCTTTTACAACACCGTCAATCCAACTGTTACCTGAATTAGCAGAAGCCACATTAGCAGAAAAAAGTGCAACTAATATAACCAATAACAAGGTTTGTAATGGTTTTAACAAATCAGTTAAAGAACTATTGTTTTGAAGTTCTTCTTTGTTTAGGTGGGAAAATTGTCGTTTCATAGCTCACATTTTTAAATTAACATTTTCCCATAGGATGCAAACAAAATTAAAATTCCATAAAAAGAATTCACTTTTTTTTTTCGACCAATCAAGTCGCCCAAAATTATCTATAAACCAGAAAGATCTATCAAGTTTTGATTACGCGAAAACTAAAGTTGTATTGCGTTTATATTTAACACCCATAATTTCTCTATTTCGAGCATAGAGGTAGGTTTCTTTATTAATTATTTTTTAATTCAATTTTATATCAAGCTCTGGCCATCAATCATAATTATTCTACGAATTTTTGGAATCCCAATAATTTGAACCTAATATTGAACCTTAATTTAACCAACACAATACAGTTCAATTTTCAATTTTGCGATTATCTTTATTGTCGCAAAAAACATTCGAAACAACAATGTTCTTCCAAACAAAGCCAAAACAAGTTTTTACCGATGATGAGCTCCTTGATAAATTCAGGGAACATTTCGATATCCTTTGGCTTGGGCAATTGTATGGCCGATACATGCATCTGGTTTACGGTGTATGCATGAAATATCTTAAAGATCGTGAATGGGCGCAAGATTGTGTGATGGAAATATTTGAAAAACTGGTAAAAGAACTACCTGTTAATGATGTAATCAACTTCAAGCCCTGGCTATACGTGGTAACCAAAAACCATTGTCTTATGGCCCTGAGACATAGAAAATCAATACAAACCCGCGAAAATATTCTTAAAATTAACCAGCCTGTTTTTATGGAAAACAGCTTCCACTGGCATCCTTTTGAGAATAATGGGCACGAGCAGCTGGAGGAAAGGCTCAAAGAATGTATGGAGAAGTTAAAAACTCAGCAAAAATCCTGTATTGAACTTTTCTATCTTGAAAAAAAGTGCTACAACGAAATCAGCGAAATGCTTAATATTGATATTAAAAACGTGAAGAGTTTTATTCAGAACGGAAAACGTAACTTAAAAATCTGTATAGAAGAGACTAATGAAAGATAGTCACAAACATATGATAAAAACAATCGGGATAAAAGCTTTTTCAGAATATCTCAAAGGAAAACTATCAACCCGTGAACGGCACAATTTTGAACGATCAATAATGTCTGATCCGTTCGAAGCTGATGCCTTTGATGGTTTGTCGCTTCTTTCTCCCTCAGAAATTGAACAGGATATAAATTTACTAAACACACGCCTAAACAAAAAGCAATCGGGACGTAGCCCTTGGTTATGGATAGCCTCAGCAGCATCTGTGGCCATAATAATTAGTCTTGTATCAATTATGTTCCTTTTTGTTCCACAACAAAAGGATAAAAAAATTGCTCAATTAAAACAAGACAGCCGGGATACCATACAACCAATTAAATTACACAAGAAATCAGCACCCATACCTGTTTTTGAAGAATTGACTGATGTTGATTCAGAAGATATCGATAAGCCGGAGATTTCAGAAACAACCATAATGTCCATGGTGGAACCTGATGAAAAAAGCACCATTACCCCAGCAGTACATGAAAATGATGTATTAACTGTTTACGACGATGATGTTGCTGTATTTGAAGAAGTGGTTAACGAGCCAACTCAGAATGCAAACGTTGCTGAGATAAAAGCACAACAGGCAGAATCATCAGCACCAACTTTCAGGATACGTGGTTTGGCGTCAAGATCCAAATCAAAACAAGTAGAACTATCAGCGGCGGATGCTCTGCAGGGAAAAGTCAACGGAGTTAATATTAGTAATGATCAACCAGATACCGGCACCATGGTAGTAAAAGGTTTTATACTTGATGAATCAAGGCAACCAATTCCAGGTGCCAGTGTTACTCAGATTAAAACAGGTAAGGGCACCATTTCGAACATTAACGGATATTTCGAATTGGCTATACCTGCCAACGATCATGAGGGAGACCTTCTCGCTGCCTCCTTTATTGGATACGATACTTTTGAGTTTAATGCCCCGAAAGACACCACTCAAATTATTCTTAATCCAAACATGCTGGCACTTGATGAGATTGTTGTGGTTGGTTACGGAACTCAGAAAGAAGAATCAATTATTGACGAGTACACTTCTGCAAAACCACTCATTGGTTTTAGTGAGTTCAGAAAAAAAGTTATTGGAAAACTTGAGGGATTAAACATGCCTGTTAGTGGTCAATTCCGTGTTGTGGTAAAAATCAGCATATCTGTCTCTGGAAGTATTGATTCCATTGAAGTAATACGCACCCCCGACGAATCAATTAACAGTGAAATAATTAATATAATAAAGGAAACCTCCAAATGGCAACCTGCCACTAAAAACAATATCCCAATTGCAGATAGCTTTAGAGAATCTTTTAGAATAAACCCATAAAACTGGCTTTCATTTCAATTTTAAACTTACTAATTAACTATTCACAAAAGCATTAATAAAAACTAATATTATCATTCGTTGGTAAAATAAAAAGGCTGCCCATTAAGAGCAGCCTTTTTAATATTAATAAGCTAATAATAATTACATCATTCCGCCCATTCCGCCGCCCATTCCGCCTGGCATTGGAGCAGGGTTATCTTCTTTCTTTTCAACTAAAACACACTCGGTTGTAAGAAACATACCTGCAATTGAAGCAGCATTTTCCAAAGCAACGCGGGTTACTTTAGCCGGGTCGATAACTCCGGTTTTGTTGAAATTTTGGTATTCATCAACGCGAGCATTGTAACCAAAATCGCCTTTACCTTCACGCACTTTCTGAACTATAACAGCGCCTTCTTTTCCTGCGTTAAAAGCAATCTGACGTAATGGTTCTTCAATGGCACGTTTGATAATTTCTATACCGGTAGTTTCATCTTCAGTAGCACCTTTGAGGTTTTCAAGGGCGTCAATAGCACGGATATAAGCCACACCACCTCCGGGAACAATACCTTCCTCAACAGCAGCACGAGTAGCACTCAATGCATCATCAACACGGTCTTTCTTCTCTTTCATTTCAACTTCCGAAGCAGCACCAATGTAAAGAACAGCTACACCGCCAGACAGTTTGGCAAGACGTTCCTGCAACTTCTCACGATCATAATCAGATGTAGTGTTGGCAATTTGTGCTTTAATTTGAACTCCACGAGCATCAATAGCATCTTTAGCTCCACCCCCGTTAACAATGGTTGTATTTTCTTTATCGATTGTAACTTTCTCAGCTTTTCCAAGCATATCAAGAGTCGTATTCTCAAGCTTCAATCCAGTCTCTTCTGAAATAACGGTACCACCAGTAAGAACAGCAAGATCCTGAAGCATCTCCTTACGACGATCACCAAAACCAGGAGCTTTAACAGCTGCTACCTTTAATGAACCTCTTAAGCGATTCACCACAAGAGTAGCAAGCGCTTCACCATCCACATCTTCAGCAATTATCAATAAAGGACGTCCCGATTGAGCTGTTTGCTCAAGCACAGGAAGCATATCCTTCATGGTGCTTATTTTTTTATCGTGAATAAGAATAAATGGATTTTCCAGTTCGGCTTCCATTTTTTCGGTGTTGGTTACAAAATAAGGAGAAATGTAACCACGGTCAAATTGCATTCCTTCAACTACTTCAACTGTAGTCTCGGTACCTTTAGCCTCTTCAACAGTGATAACACCTTCACGACCAACTTTTTCCATTGCCTCAGCAATCAAACGGCCTATTTCGCTATCGTTGTTTGCAGAAATCTTTGCAACCTGCTCAATTTTATCGTTGTCGTCACCAATTGCATGTGCCTGCTTCTTTATGCTTTCAACAACTTTTGCAACTGCAATATCAATCCCCCTTTTCAGTTCCATAGGATTGGCACCAGCAGTAACATTTTTAAGTCCAACATTTATTATTGATTGCGCTAATACAGTAGCTGTGGTAGTACCATCGCCTGCATCATCGCCAGTTTTAGAAGCTACTTCCTTAAGCATCTGAGCGCCCATGTTTGCAAACGGATCCGATAGCTCAATTTCTTTAGCTACAGTAACACCATCTTTGGAAATTTGAGGAGCACCGAACTTTTTATCAATAACCACGTTACGCCCTTTGGGTCCCAATGTTACTTTTACTGCATCAGCTAAAGCATCAACGCCAACTTTAAGGAGGTCACGTGCTTCAACATTGAATTTAATATCTTTGGCCATTTTATTATATTTTTAAAAATTGTACTTAAAAATTAGGCAATATAAAGAATATCACTTTGTGAAATTAAAAGAAAGTCCTCGCCATCAATATTAAGCTCGGTTCCTGAGTATTTTCCGAAAAAGACCTTATCGCCAGTCTTTACTTCCACTACTTCATCTTTTTTTGCAACTCCAACAAGAATAACCTCACCTTTCAGGGGTTTTTCCTTTGCTGAGTCAGGAATAATAATACCACTAGAAGTTTTCTCTTCAGCAGCCTGTGGTTTTACCAAAACCTTACCGGCTAGAATTTTACCTTTTAAAGTCGACATTTTTATTTATAATTAAATGTTAAACAATTTTTAACTTACGGGATGTCTAGTTTCAGAAACTATGCCAAATAATCAAAACATGCACTAATAAACAGTTTTACGCCAATTTAGCAGCAACCAATTTTTTAATCCTGACATAAAATAAAAAGCTGGCTCTACATGCGCCAGAAGCTCACTAAAAAACAAAAAAAGAGTGTCAGTCAGACTGACACTCTGGCATTTTTTCGCTATTTGCAGAGAATTACTCAGCAGTTGAATCATTTTCTGATTCAGCACCTTCACCAGCAATAGGGAAGCTAGGCATATTACTTGCCGGAGGAGTAATCGTCTGGGTTTGTTCGTCAATAATAGACTGTGTTCCCATTTTTTCCTTTGGCAACGCCATTACAGCTAAAAATGACAATACCAGAAGACTTCCAGCCAGTGTCCAAGTGGCTTTTTCAAGAAAATCTGTAGTTTTCCGTACTCCCATAATCTGATTAGATGCAGAGAAATTAGAGGCTAGGCCTCCACCTTTGGAATTCTGAACCAAGACTATCAAAACCAACAATATGCTGACCAGAATTACCAAAACTGAAACAATAGAATACATATCCTTAAATATTACTGATTACTAATTTGTTCTTCCAACTCTTTGATTCGACGTGCAAAGTAAATGCTTTTTTCGGGATATTTCAAACGTAAACGTTCGAATATCTCTATTGCTTTTGAAAATTGCTTCTGACCTATATAAATATTAGCAAGAGTTTCAGTCATTAAGTCTTCATTTTCCTGCAAACTTTTCAACGAAAAATCTTCGTTTTCTCCAACTTTTGCAGCATCTCCAACAATCCTAATTCTGCTTTTTGTTCCTTTTTGAAGAAAATCATCAATCAAATTTCTTTGTTCTCCTTTTCCAGCAACAGGATGACTAGCTATCGAATCCTTAGTTTTAGGTCTCGGTTGCTGACGAAGAACTTTAAGCCAGGAAGAAAATGATCGGAATTCGTCACGATTAATTTCAATTTCAGAATCCGTTAGACTGAAAAAGCTTGAATCAGACCGCTCATAATCAAGCAAGTCAGCACTGGGCAATACCATATTATCTTCAACAAGAGGAAAAACAGGTTTTATTTCTTCTTCTTTCTTAAGGTGAAGTTTAGAAAAATCCAATTTATCGCCTAAAAACGTATCAATGGTATCATCTACATCAAAATAATCGAAAACCACAGTTTTTGCCATTGGTTTATCCATAGGCAAACCTTTAGTTATAACTTCCTCACCTGAGTTTTCCCCATTAAGACTTACACCTTCATTTTGTTGAGCTATTTCAGTAACCAAGGACGTTTCAACCAACGTTTTTTCACCCTCATTATGCAACAGATCATACAATTTTGCACGATCCGGAATATGAACAGCTGCAAGCTTAAGCTCATTGTTATAACGAATGTGATCTAATATATGTAGATTATTAATCCAAAGCATTCGGGCAGCCTGAAAAAAAGGATACTCATCAAGAATAATCCTGATATCCGAGAGTGTCTGCTCATTGAGCAAATGAGGATGCCGCACAATTTCTATTATATGATGCCTGTTCATCATCTACCAATCGGAAAATGCCTTGTTAAAAATATTCTGAGTAATTTCGTCAACAATCAACGTTACTAACTCATCCTCAATAGCAGTAATATTACTTTCACTTGGGAAATCCTGATAGGCCGAAAAGTTTGACTCCCAATTTAATCTGGGATCTTTAAAATTATTATACCTCACTTTTATAGTAACGGTCAACCTGGTTTCTTGCGATAATGCATCGGCTTGAATGGCCATTGGGCGAGTTTCATAACCCACAATTTCCCCTGAAAAATCCACATCGCCAACACCAGTACGTACAATCAACCGCGATTCAGAAGTAATCCTATCCTTAAGCGCTTCGGTAAAACTCTGACTCAATGCCGGATTAATATATGGCGCTCTGTTTTCAAAATATTGAACCGAAGCTATTTTAATATTATCAGGAACGGATGATCCCTTAAAGGTAACATTAACGGAACAACCTAACACTATTATTAAAAAAGCAAATACTCCAACAATTAATTTTAAATTATGTGACCTTAATTTATTCATCATCCCATACTATTTGATTTCAAATTTCTCTTCCCAAAAACAAAAACAGCTCCGTATTATATATTTATTGGCACATTTTCATTGTCAATTTTGCGTAACATTATCCGTTTATATCAAACTCCTTAATTTTTCTGTAAAGTGTTCGTTCCGAAATACCCAGCTCATTGGCCGCAATTTTTCTCTTCCCATTGTGTTTCTCAAGCGCCTTTTCGATTAATTCCTTTTCTTTTACTTCTAAAGAAAGAGACTCTTCAACAAATTCTTCGGTATCTTCAATAGTATGCTCATCTCTACGTGGTTTGAACGTAACAGTTGAAGGAGTTGAGGGTTGTAATATTTCTCCATCCCCATCATACAAATTCCTAATAGTCTGGGCATGTTCGCCCTTAAGATTGATATCTCCTCCATGCTGAAGCATTTCAAGAACAAGTTTCTTCAAATCGTTCATGTCGCGCTTCATATCAAAAAGTACTTTATAAAGAATTTCCCTTTCATTAGAAAAATTACTCTCATCATGTAACTTCTGCGACCCAAGCAAAGCAGGAAGATTTTCGCCGGCATGTGAAGGCAGATATTGTTTTAACAAATCGGCCGATAACACCCTCTGCTTTTCGATAACCGAAATCTGTTCGGTAATATTTTTTAACTGCCTGATATTCCCAGGCCATCGGTATTTTTCGAGAAGCAAACGCGCTTCATCTTCAAGCCGGATGGCGGGCATACGATAACGATCGGCAAAATCACTGGCAAATTTACGGAATAGGATATAAATATCTTCCACTCGCTCACGTAATGGAGGTATTTTAATTGGAACACTGCTAAGCCTGTAATATAAATCCTCGCGAAACCGTGCATCTCTGATGGCCTTATCAAGATCTACATTGGTTGCTCCCACTACCCGTACATTGGTTTTGATTATTTTTGATGACCCAACACGTATAAACTCTCCTGTTTCCAAAACCCTAAGCAACCGTACCTGAGTTGACAAAGGTAATTCGCCTATCTCATCCAAAAAAATGGTTCCTCCGTTGCCCTCCTCAAAATAACCTTTTCGATCGGATAAAGCGCCGGTAAATGAGCCCTTTTCGTGCCCAAATAATTCCGAGTCAATAGTTCCTTCCGGAATAGCTCCACAGTTTACTGCTATGTAAGGTCCATGTTTACGGGCACTATGTTGGTGAATCATCTGTGGAAAAACCTCTTTCCCAGTTCCGCTTTCACCAGTTATAAGCACCGACAAATCAGTTGGGGCCACCTGAACCGCCACATCAATGGCACGATTAAGCGCATAGGAGTTACCTATAATTCCAAATCTTTGCTTTAATTGCTGGACATCCATTATTTTAACTGCTAAAATTTCAGTTACAACTGACAAAGTTACAATTTCCCGAAGGATTTTCCTTGCTCGTCAAAGTAATTTTATCACCGAGAAATTAATGTTGTTTTGTTAAGTATGCAAATAATTATATCTCGCCGCTCCCGCTTGGCTCCTTTAAAGAGGATGACCTGCACGCTATTGTCTTCAAGTAAATTAAAAGTTTTATAAGCCAATTTGCTTAACTAACCACATAGACAGATAAATAATTAATTGTTTCTTTATTATCTACAACTCGCAACAATCAGTACGACTTGATGTTAACCTTTGCATGACTTTTGATATTTTAGTTCAAACAAAAAACCCTAATACGATAAGTCAATTAAAAACATACAGAATTATGTAACACCTAAAATCCACAAGTTTATCATATTAACTGATAATAAGGTTTTAACCCAAACTAATACCAGAAACATAATGTTTTATTAAGAAAATAAACAAAACCTGACTTGCTAATTTAAGGTAATACTCTATTTACTATACTAATCACCCTGAAGATCACCAATACCCGCTTTTTACAGTGATAATTTCCTAAAAAATCTTTACATTTACCTTTATTAGGATGGTTTTTGGTATTATCTTGGAGAGGTCAAATAAATCATTATTTGAATAGTCTTTAATCACCTTAACATCAAAATCATTATTACAATAATACTAACAGAAATGTTGAAAGAAGAGATTCTTGGGCTAATCCCAGCCCGTTATGGCTCTACCCGATTTCCAGGAAAGCCACTGGCTGATATTGGTGGAAAACCTATGATTCAAAGGGTGTACGAACAGGCTTCTAAAGTGCTGAAATATGTTTATGTTGCCACTGACGATGAACGAATAGAAAATGCCGTTCGGCAATTTGGAGGAAAAGTTATCATGACTTCATCCAAACATCAAAGCGGCACCGACCGATGTACTGAGGCTCTAAATAAAGTAGAAGCAACTGAAGGTAAGTCTTTTGAAGTGGTAATCAATATTCAGGGAGATGAACCCTTTATTGATCCATCATTGCTTGAAATTCTTTCGGGTTGTTTCATGAGTTCCATGACTGAAATTGCCACCTTGGTAAAACCACTTGTAAACGCCAAAGATCTTTTTGACCCAAATAAACCCAAGGTAATTTTCAACCCCAAATATGAGGCCATCTATTTTTCGCGCTCGCCAATCCCGTATCTGCGCCAGTTTCCACACGAAGAATGGGCTTCCAAACATGACTATTACCTTCATATTGGACTTTACGGATACAGAAGCGATATATTACGGGAAATCACAAATCTGCCCCCATCCACCCTTGAGTTGGCAGAATCGCTTGAACAATTAAGGTGGATAGAAAACGGTTATACCATTAGCGTAAGAACTACGACACACGAAAGTGTATCAATTGATACTCCCGATGATCTTGAACAAATTATTAAATCAGGCATGCTCAAATAATCATATATAAACCAAGCTGTTTATGAAACTGGTTGAATTCGATCCCTGGCTGGCTCCTTTTTCTTCCCAAATTGAAAAAAGGCATAGTTATTTCAAAACAAAACTTGAAGATATCAAACTCCGGTGGGGATCACTCAAAGAATTTGCATCAGGACACCAGTTTTTTGGACTACATAAAAACTCAACAGGCTGGATCTTGCGCGAGTGGGCACCCAACGCCACAAAGATATTTATTGTTGGAGAATTTTCAGATTGGAAACCAATACAACAGTACCAGCTTGAAAAAAACAATCAGGGGTTGTGGACCATTCAGGTTCCGGACGAATCACTCAAACATGGTGACTACTATAAGCTGTGGATGGTATGGAAAGATGGTGCTGGCATGCGAATCCCATCATACGTAACACGGACTGTACAAGATCCAAAAACCCTTCTTTTTAGCGCACAAGTCTGGCATACTGACACTTTCACATGGGGCGACGAGAATTTCAATGGCCCCGAAAAACCACCTCTTATTTACGAGGCACATACCGGTATGGCTCTTGAAGAGGAAAGAGTTGGTACCTATCTTGAATTTGCCGAAAAAATCCTCCCCCGAATAAAATCGGCGGGATATAATATGATACAACTAATGGCTGTTCAGGAGCATCCTTATTATGGGAGTTTTGGATATCATGTTTCCAATTTTTTTGCTCCCAGCAGCCGATTTGGCACTCCCGACGACTTAAAGCATCTGGTTAATGAAGCCCATAAAATGGGTATTGCCGTAATAATGGACATTGTGCACTCGCACTCTGTAAAAAATGAAGAGGAAGGCATCAGTCGGTTTGATGGTTCCTATGATCAGTTTTTTCATGCCGGTAATCGTGGAAATCACCCTGCATGGGACTCGCGATGCTTTAACTATGGAAAAGACGAAGTTCTGCGCTTTTTACTTTCAAACTGCAGATACTGGATTGAAGAATTTCATTTTGACGGTTTCCGTTTCGATGGAGTTACCAGTATGCTCTATTTTAATCATGGATTAGAACATAGCTTTACTACCTATCACGATTATTTCGATGGACAACAGGATAATGACGCTATAACCTATTTAACTCTGGCCAACTGCCTTATTCACGAAATTCATCCCAAAGCAGTTAGCATTGCCGAAGAAATGAGTGGATATCCGGGCATCGGAGCCAGTCCCAATGACTACGGAATTGGCTTTGACTACCGCTTAAGCATGGGCGTCCCCGATTTTTGGATAAAATTGATCAAAGAAGTAAGTGATGAAAAATGGCAGGTTGGTTTTATTTTTCATGAATTACTGCAACATCGTCCTGAAGAAAAAATAATTGCCTATGCTGAATCACACGACCAGGCATTAGTAGGCGATAAAACTATTATTTTCAGACTGGCTGATAAAGAGATGTACGATTTCATGGCAAAAGATCAGCCTAATCTAATTATTGATCGAGCCATAGCTCTGCATAAAATGATAAGGCTCATAACACTCTCAACAGCTCATGGCGGATATCTCAATTTTATGGGTAATGAATTTGGGCACCCCGAATGGATTGATTTTCCGCGCCAAGGAAATAATTGGTCCTACAAGTATGCGCGGCGCCAATGGAGTTTAATGGATAATGACCACCTAAAATTTCAATGGTTGGCTCAATTCGATAGGAAAATGATAGAATTAGCCGGGAAATTAAAACTTCTATCGCACGAGTCAATCGAAGCCAACCTAATAAATGATGGCGACCAGGTGCTGGCCTTTGAAAGAGGCAAATTGTTATTTGTCTTTAATTTTAACCCCACCCAATCTTTTACTAATTATGGAATACCTGTAAAAGCAGGAAAGTTTAAAATTGTTTTAAATTCCGATCATACCGACTTTGGAGGGTTCAACCGCGTTGACGAAACATTGAGTTACTATTCCGAGCCCATACCCTTGCAAAGAACCATTCATCAGGTGAAACTGTATATACCTTCCCGTACCGTGATGGTATTTAAACGTCAGGAAATAAAGAGCGTTTATGATATATGAAACTTGGTTTATATATCGCGGGTTTTAAACATAACTAAACTCAAATCCGGATGTCTTGCAAAATATTACTCTGCAAAAGGGTTGAATCGCTTATGCTAAGTTTTGGCAAACTTAATAATTACATCTTTATTAGGTAATAATATTTTCTTCTATACCATCCAGACAACTTTCACGTTCTAAATAAAAGTGAGATCCTTTTTTATTATAGTGTTTCTTCCTAAACAGAGGTTTTAGATTATGAAAGCCATTAATAAACACATATATCACATAGTTTATTTTCCGTTTACAATCATCTTGGTAATCATTTTGGTTTTTTTTCTTTCTATTCAATGCGAAAGAGATGCTTCTTCACATCATACAACTTTCCATAACCCACTAGCAAATCCTCAGGATGGTCCTCCCGCTGGAAATCCTAATGGCTCTTACCCAGTCCCTACCGAAGCCGGGCCTGAAGCTGTTTCAGAACCTGACATTATTATTGGTAACGGAACCCCTGAAAGTTGCACGGAAGATGCATTTATTAAAGCCGTAGCGCAAGGTGGTAGAATCATTTTTAGCTGTGGTGATAAACCCCTTACCATTACACTAACCAAGCCGGCAATAGTTTTTAACGATTCCAAAGCTGATGTCGTTATTGATGGGAATGGACTAATCACTCTAAGTGGGGGCGGAAAAAACCGCATCTTGTACATGAACACATGCGATCAGGATCAACATTGGACAACCAATCACTGTCAAAATCAAGATCATCCCCGACTGACAGTACAAAACATCACTTTTGCAGATGGGAATTCAACTACCGAAACTGAAAATAACGGAGGCGGGGCCATTTGGGTTCGGGGCGGACGTTTTAAAGCCGTCAATTGTAGGTTTTTCAATAATGCATGCGACAGCCTTGGACCTGACGTAGGTGGGGGTGCCATACGTGTATTCAGCCAATATAATAACTTACCTGTGTATATTGTCAATTGCACTTTTGGTGGAGCTCCTGGATATGGTAATTTTGGATCAAACGGAGGTGCCATAAGCAGTATTGGTGTTTCATGGACTATTATCAACAGCTTGTTTTCGCATAACCGTGCTATTGGTAATGGAGGAAATCCCGCTCAGTCAGGCACCAAAGGTGGAGGCAGCGGAGGGGCAATTTACAACGATGGAAACAAAATGACTCTAAAAATTCTGGGAACGTTGATAGAGCAAAACAAAGTTAACGCTTATGGATCGGCGATATTTTTCGTAACCAATGATCATTCTGGCGATATTCAAATTGATCATTCAACAATAATGAGCAACATAGGAGGTTCGTGGTATCCAATTTATCCGGGTATTTCAATGCATAGTGACACAAAATGCAAAGTAACCAACTCCATTATTGAGAATTAGTAATAATTACTGTTGTTAACCCTAAATTCACTAACTTTCACTAAATATTCGCCTAACAAGACAAATAGCATGACGTTATTATAAAAAATTACCTAATTTTGGCAGGAAACCATTTAATAAAAAGCATTATGAATATACCCGAGAACTTGAAGTATACCAAGGACCACGAGTGGGTTCGTATTGAAGGCAATATTGCTATTGTTGGCATTACCGAATTTGCACAAGGTGAATTGGGTGACATTGTTTTTGTTGAGAT
This sequence comes from uncultured Marinilabiliaceae bacterium, assembly GCA_964608615.1. Taxonomy (GTDB): domain Bacteria; phylum Bacteroidota; class Bacteroidia; order Bacteroidales; family Marinilabiliaceae; genus CALEUX01. The sequence continues at coordinate 4,248 of CAZSQG010000064.1, read as the reverse complement.
TGAAACCGAAGATGAGACCCTTGCCAGAGAAGATGTTTTTGGTACGATTGAAGCTGTTAAAACCGTGTCTGATCTGTATATGCCGCTCTCTGGAAAAGTTCTGGAAGTAAATGAGGACCTTGATGGTCAGCCCGAACTAGTAAATAAAGATCCGTATGGAGGTGGCTGGATGATTAAATTGGAGATTGCCGATTTATCTGAAATAAGTAAGCTACTTCCTGCCGAAGAATACAAAGCATTAATTGGGTAACATTATACTCCTGATTAATTAACACAAACAAATTCAATAAATTATCGAACAAATTGGATGTTATAAGAAAGGTTTTTACACTTTGTGCAAAGACCTTTTTTGTTTTACCTGCCAACCACAAGCAATCTATGGCGGAAACCAATGATTACTTAAATCAGCCCGAGGGCTTGCTCATCCTTTCCTCCGCCACTTTTACCCATTCAAAAGTTCCTCTGAATGCTCTCCTGTGTATTCTTTTTCACTTTTCAATAAATTATATATAGTTGATTTGCCGATATTTAGCTTTTCTGCCACCTTCATAACACTCCTGTATTTATTCAGAAAATGTTTAATGATTTTCTGATTATACTCCTTTAAAGTACACTCTTCCGAAAACAGTTCAGGGTTAATATGTGTGGTATTAAAAACTATGTGATCTTCATCAACCTCATTGCTATTGGTTAATACAGCTGCCAATTCAATGATGGCTTTTAATTCCCTGACGTTACCCGGGAAAGAATAATTCAAAAGCTTTTTCCTTGCTTTGGGTGTGAGTTCAAGCAAATCCATACTATTTTCTATACAAAACGATTTAAGAAAGTGATTTGAAAGGACTAAAATATCGCTCTGCCGTTCCTTTAGAGTAGGCAGATTTATGGGGAGACCTAAAAGCCTATAATATAAATCTTCACGGAATTTCTTTTCCCTTACCGCTTCAGCCAGATCTTTATTGGTGGCTGTTATTATACGTGTATTGATTTTTATGCTTTGGCTACTCCCAATTCGCGTTATCTCACGCTCCTGTATAACTCTTAAAAGTTTTACCTGAAGATCAATATCCATTTCACCTATCTCATCCAGGAAAATGGTACCACCATTTGCTTCTTCAAATTTACCTTTGCGCGTCATATAAGCTCCGGTAAAAGCTCCTTTTTCATGCCCAAACAACTCGCTCTCTATTAGTTCACGGGGTATGGCGGCCATATTTACAGCGATAAAAGGTTTTTCGTAACGTGGCGAACTGTAATGGATGGTTTTAGCAATAAGTTCCTTTCCGGTACCAGTTTCTCCATAAATTGAAACATTAATATTTGGGACCCTAATAGCCTTTTCAATTAACGAAAACACTCCTTTAATTCCATTACTTTCACCAATAATTGCATGCTGAAAACTATATTTACCTGAAATCTCAGTTTTTAAATTAAATATCTCTTTTTTTAGTGATTGCTTATTAACAATATTGTTAATGCTATGAAGAAGACGCTCTTTAATGTTTTCATCCTTGGTGATATAATCATAAGCCCCTTCTTTTAATAGTTGAACGGCAAGACTTATATTGTCCTGTCCCGAAATTATAATAACTTCGATGTCGGGATTAAACTTTTTTATTTTTTTTAGCAAAGCTTCACCCGAAAAGTCGGGAAGTCCAAGATCAAGTGTAACAATATCGGGATTATCAGGTAAATTGCGCAAAAAATCATTCCCATTGAAAAAAGGAGCCACTTCAAAATCAGGAACCAATTTCAGTGTATTTTCAATTAATTTATTAAAAACCTTATCATCTTCAATCACATGAATTCTCATAGTTCCGTATTTCAGAAGTTCCTATATTAAAAGGATTGGGGTAACCCTCCTAAATGATAAGGGTAAATTTATAAAATTGTTTTAGTCTCCAATGGTATTTTTAATAATGAATGAAATAATTTTGTAAAAATCTTGTTTTATTTATATCTATATCTCAATTGTGCGAATGGTATTAAGAAAAATAGGGATTCTGTTACTAATAGTGCTGCTTCCTGCTTGTTCGACCCGGAAAAACACCTGGATGTCGAGGAATTATAATAATATGACAGCCCATTATAATATTTTGTATAATGGATTGGAAAGTTTCAGACAGGGTGAAAAATCACTAATAGATAATTACCGTGATAATTATACAGATATACTTCCACTTTTCCCTTATTCTGGAGCCGAAAAGGCCGGTGGCGTTCGTGACGAAATGGACCGGGCAATCAACAAAGGACAAAAGCTCATCAAGGAAAAATCCATAAAAGTTAAACCCAAACGAAAGCCCAGCCGGCATCAGGAGCGTTATGCAGCCTTTTACAACCGTCGTGAGTTTAATAGTTGGGTCGATGAAGCCTACATGCTTATTGGGAAGGCACATCTTTACAACCATGATTTTAACGAAGCATTGGTATACTTTGATTATACTATGCGGGAGTTCTCCAATCATCCTGTCCGATTTGAAGCTCTCATCTGGATGGCACGCACCCGAATTGAAATGGGAGATTATGACAATGCGCTTTTATTGCTTAACCAATATGACGGCATGGGCAAAGCTCCCAATAGACTCTATGGCGAATTCATGGCCACTTATGCTGATTACCTCATTCATCTGAGACAATACGAAGCTGCCATTCCGTTTATGGTAGCAGCAACTGATCAGGTGCAAGGCAAATGGAATAAAAGCAGACGAAACTACATACTTGCTCAATTATATCAGCAATCGGGACAATACCAGATGGCTCGCGAAAGTTTTTTAAAAGTTTCACGCTCCAACCCTGAATATGAAATGAACCTCAATTCAAGACTAAATCTAGCGATTCTTAACGGACAACTTGATGGAAACACCCAAGCAGCGCGCAAAGAACTGAACAAACTAGTAAAGCAATCAAAAAATCAGGAATACCGCGACCGCATTTACTATATTCTAGCCCAGAGTTATCTAAACGAAGGCGATACATTAAACACTATAACCAACCTAAGGTTATCAGCCGGATATAATACTGAAAATCAAGAACTCAAAGGAGAAGCTTTTCTGCAATTGGCAGAACTCTATTTTAATAACGCACAGTACGTTCCCTCATATTCCTATTACGACAGTACTCTTATAGTTCTTAAGGAACAAGACCCCCGGCTAAAGAGTATTAATCAGCGATATGGCGCCTTAAAAGAACTGGCCCAACACTATACTGTAATTAATGCCGAAGACAGTGTAAGACGGATTGCAGCAATGTCACCTGCTGTGCGCGATTCGTTTATTACAAATCTTATAGAACAGCAGCAATTGGCTTTAGCACAATCTGCGCAAGACAAACAACAACAGGATGGCAGTATGGCTGACGATCCATTTTTCTATCGTAATTTTTCCAACCAGTTGACGCGACAAACTGATAATCAGGGACAGTGGTATTTTTACAATCCCACAACAATAAGCCTTGGGAAAATGGATTTTGAGAAACGTTGGGGAAAAAGAAATGCCGAAGACAATTGGCGCCGCTCCGACAAAGGAACATCTGCCCCAATGCCAGAAATGGCTACCCCCGGACAACCTTCTGACGATTTTGAATCTGTAGCCTCAGCTGGCGAACCCTCCATACAGGATCAACAAAAAAATGTGGAGTCATCTACACCTACCAAAGAAACTTTGATTGCAGGTATTCCGCTTACTGCAGAAAAAATGGCGCAATCAGACGACCGCCTTGCCCAGGCACTATTCAATGCCGGCATGGTGTTTTTTGATCAGTTTGAAGATCACCACAAAGCAGTTATTCTGTTTAAGAAAATGCTCTCCGATTTTCCCGACCATCCTCTTGCAGAGCAATCATGGTTTTGGGCATTCCGGTGTTACTCCATGCTTGGCAATTCCGCTGGTATGGAAGAGATGAAACATGGTTTACTAAACCGTTACCCCGACAGCCGATTCACTGCATTTGTTACTGATCCGCATTTTCAGGAGAAACAAGCTCAGAAAGAAAAAGATTTGAATGATGCTTATGAAAATGCTTATTCAGCATACCTACGCAACAATTATCAACAGGTGCTAACCTATACCCAAACTGTATTATCAACAGGAGAGAAAGAAGAATTACTAAGAAAATCCCATCTATTAAGAGCTGTTACTCAGGGAAAAACAGGTAACAATCAGGAGTTTGAAGGAGAATTAAGAAGTCTGGTTACTAAATACGAAAATTCTCCTGAAGGAACTTTGGCTGCCAAATGGCTTGCTATGCTTG
>CAZSQG010000063.1:24107-26536 GCA_964608615.1 uncultured Marinilabiliaceae bacterium | reverse complement strand
TGTGACAGAATATTCCGGCGTTTTCTTTGTAACCCTGAGGATAACTGGATATCTCACCATATTCGATGTAATATTTGGTGAAAGGAGGATTATTTAATACAATACCAAATTCGCAGTCCAGCCGCTCTTTAACCGAATCAAGAGCTTTTTCAATCATTCCTTCTTCTTTGCCAATTCCTGCCATGGTACACCAACCATTTGATTCAATAAATATCTTACCTTCTTCATTATCGTTGCTGCCTATTTTATTGCCATAATAGTCGTAAGCACGCAGGAACCATTTGCCGTCCCAACCATGCTTTTTAACGGCTTCAATCATATTATCAACATGTTTGTTTGCTCTGGCAGCTTCGGCATTTTTTTTAAGCAGGTTACAAAGTTTAATGTATTCACGGCCATAAACAACAAACAAACCGGCAATCATTAACGACTCTGCTTTTGATCCTTCAGATTTATTTTCTGTGGTCTGGAACGATTCATTTGGATCGTTGGAGAAACAATTGAGGTTAAGACAGTCATTCCAGTCGGCACGACCAATCAATGGTAATCCATGTGGGCCAAGATTGTTTACAACATGATCAAACGAAACAGTGAGGTGATCAAATAAGGATCGGGCAACACTCATATCGTTATCGAAGGGAACCATTTCATCAAGAATTTTGAAATCACCTGTTTCTTTGATGTAACAAGTAGTCCCAAGTATTAGCCACATAGGGTCGTCGTTAAAACCACCGCCAATGTCGTTGTTTCCACGTTTGGTTAATGGCTGATATTGGTGATAACAGCCTCCATCGGGGAATTGCGTGGATGCAATGTCGATGATACGTTCACGGGCACGTTCAGGGATTTGATGTACAAAGCCAATCAAATCCTGGTTTGAGTCACGGAAACCCATCCCGCGACCAATGCCGCTTTCGAAGAATGATGCTGAACGTGAAAAACAGAAGGTGATCATGCATTGGTATTGATTCCAAATGTTCACCATGCGGTCTAATTTATTGTCGCCCGAATCAATGCTAAATACACTCAACAGGTTATCCCAGTATGTTTTAAGTTCGGCAAAGGCAGCGTCCACTTTTTGAGTGGTGTTAAACTTTGCAATGGTAGCTTTAGCTTTGGTTTTGTTTATTATTCCTTTTGATTCCCATTTTTCATCATCTTTATTCTCAACATAGCCTAGCATAAAGATAAAATCCTTGGTTTCGCCCGGCTGTAACTCAACTTCGATATAATGAGAAGCAATGGGTGACCAGCCATGAGCCTCGGTCATACGTGGCTTACCTTCGGTGACAACCTGTGGCTCGTTGAATCCATTATACAGACCAAAGAATGATTCACGGTCGGTATCATACCCTTGTATTGGAGTGTTTACTGAATAATAGGCAAAATGGTCGCGACGTTCTTTGTATTCTGTTTTATGATAGATAACTGAATCTTCAATCTCGACTTCACCGGTTGAAAAATTACGCTGGAAGTTTTCCATATCTGAGGCAGCATTCCATAAGCACCATTCCATAAATGAGAAAACTTTCAGTTTTTTAACTGATTTGGAGTTATTGGTAAGCGTGAGTTTTTGTATCTCAGCCCAGGTTTTTAACGGAACAAAGAAAAGCACATTTGCTGATACTCCATTCTTCTCACCTTTAATGGAGGTGTAATTCATGCCGTGACGACATTCATAGCTATCGAGAGGTGTTTTGCATGGTTTCCATCCCGGTGACCAAACAACATCCTCATCTTTAATATAAAAATAACGACCGCCATCGTCCATTGGCACGTTATTATATCTGTAACGGGTTAACCTTCTAAATTTAGCGTCTTTATAAAAAGAATATCCTCCTGCTGTGTTCGAAATCAGGGAGAAGAAATCCTCGTTGCCCAGGTAATTAATCCATGGCCATGGTGTTTGGGGATTTGTTATAACATATTCCCTGCTTGCGTCGTCAAAATGTCCAAACTTCATATTCTTGATATTAATCCTTTTATCTATTTTATTTAATTTCTTAAGCTAATTCGGCGGCTCTTCTATTGTTTAACTCAATTGTAATTTCATCCATTTTCTTTTGATTCAGCGGGTATAGAATCATTAAAGCTGCCCCTATAAAGGCAATGATGGTTGGAATCCAGCTCATAAGCATTATGATACCCGGAACGGCACCCTGAATAGCAACTGTATCCTGACCATTGTAATGGAAGGCAGCTAATACAAAACCAATAATTGCACCGGCTACACCACCACCAAACTTGGTTGAGAAAGAACCGGCGGAATATATCAATCCTGTTGCCCGTCGTCCATTTTTGAATTCCGAATAGTCGGCAGCATCACCGAGCATGGCGAAGAACAATGTTGGGAAAATAGCAGCGGCAAATTCAGAAATAATACCTATTGAAAAAATGCTTGTGGTATCGTTAGGACCACAAAAAACCAG
>CAZSQG010000063.1:0-24097 GCA_964608615.1 uncultured Marinilabiliaceae bacterium | reverse complement strand
AAGGCATTAATTGCGCCGGAAAAAATTAATGCGTAAATAAAAAGATTACGCTTACCAAGTCGCTTTGCTAATGGTGCGGTCATCATTGCACCTCCAATGGAAGCAATCATAAGTGCTACCATATACGAACCAGCCAAAAGCTGATCGTGAATATAATGCGAGAAATATATGACAACAATACCTTGTTTTATGGAGTTGTAAATTTGAAAGAGTAAACCTATTAGCAATAGAATGATCCATGGCTTATTCCGGATTAAATCTTTTATGTCTTTCCCCAGATTGCTTTTTTGAGTTTTTAGTGGTTTTATGCGTTCCCTTGTAGTGTAAAACGTTATAAAAAGTGATAAAGACAAGACTACTGATAACAAATAAATGGCATTGCTATAGCCTCTTTTTTGGTCAATTATGGTAATTTTATCGGTCTCAATATTTTCTTCGCCTGTTACAATAAAAGAGTATTTATCTTGCGCTTTCATTGAAAAACTCTTTCCTATTGTAGGAACATTTGTGCTGTCGTTATTGGCAGCATTGGCCCAGGTAAAAAGTGCTATGCCGTCTTTGGTTTTTATGTTCACGTTATCTACATCTTTGGATGTAGAAACAGTTACTTCATATTTTTTAGGTTCCAGCTCATTAATGTCAATGGTAGGATTAATATTCCCATAGTATGCTACCAAAAATAGCAATGCGCCCTGAACCAGCATGCCACCGGTGAAAGCTCCAACCATACGATACGAGCCAAGGCTTGTTCGTTCTTTGTCGTCGCCCGACATAACGGCCATAAGAGCTCCGTAAGGGATGTTGTTTGCTGTATAAACCAGGGTGAATATAATGTAGGTGGTATAGGCATATATTATTTTACCTGTTGGTCCTAAGTTGGGACCAGTGAATAGCAATGATAATATCACGCCAAATGGAATGGCTGTCCATAAAATCCAGGGACGGAATTTCCCATACTTCGATTTGGTTCTGTCGCCGATAATACCCATTGCAATATCGCTAACACCATCACTGAACCTGGCAATTAACAAAAGCAATCCAACAGCAGCAGGATTCAGACCAAAAACATCGGTATAAAAGATAAACAGAAAAGTGGAAACACCACGCCAGGCAATATTTGCGGCCCCATCGCCAAGTGCGTAGCCAATCTTTTCCTTAATTGATATTTTATTACTGGTATTATTCATTGTTAAGGTTTATATAGCAAAATCAAGTAATTCTTTACGGTTTTTTTCGTAGATATGACGATCAAAAACATACAACCTGGCAGGTTTATGAGCGACTCCTTTTTGTTTTTCTTCCAGCGGAATAAGATAGTTCATTCTTGATATTTTTTTGCGGAAGTTTCGTTTATCCAGTTGGATTCCTAGAATAACTTCGTATAGACGTTGTAACTGAGATAAGGTGAATTTTGAAGGTAATAATTCGAAAAGGATAGGTTCATTTATTAATTTTTTTCTCAGTGCACTTAAAGCTTTTTGAAGAATATCCATGTGGTCAAATGCCAAGTCGGTGATTTCTGAAACAGGAACCCAGCTAACATTGCGGCCTTTCCATTGCAGGGAAACTTTATCTGTTGCCAAAAGGGAATAATAGCCTATAGTAAAAATGCGACTGTTTGGGTCACGTCCATTGGTTAAAAGCCATTTTTTATCGTTATCGCGGGTAATCCTTTTGGGTGAACCAAATGTATAGAATTGCTCCAGGTAAATATTTTCCAGGCCGGTTAGCTCAAATAGAATTCGGGCAGCTGCATCATCTAGTTCCTCCTCCTCAAAAATGTGGTTTCCTGTGAGAGTTAAATCACGAAATAATTCTTTCCCGTTATTTTCATCAAGCAATACTCTATCAACCAACAGAACATTAAGGTGAGTAAAGTCAAATCCGAATATTACACAGTCAACAGATACAGAATTGTTTATAGTCCCTGTTCGATTGTAAATATTAACTTCTTGTTTAGTTTCCATGTGTATTATAAAATGCTTAGTGTGTTTATTACACTTTCCAAAAACGATGCTAAGATATTACATAATGGATAAAATGCAAATACTTTTTATAATTATTTTTAACATTTGTTAGAATTAGGTGATAGGTGGATTTGTATTAAACAATAAATCAGCTTAATAATAAAGAAGAGGCAAAAACATACAGTCTGTATATTTTTGCCTCTTCTTTATTATAGATTAGCTTTTGTTTTTTTATTATTCTAAAAAATCAGTTCTAAATGAATAAAATAATTGATTGTTTAAATGGAATAACTTGGTTAGATTCTATTTCAAATAATTATCTGTCAGCAGTTTAACTGAATTTTATTTTTGGATATTATGCAAAAGTCCTTCGCAAGCTTCTTCTAAGATGTTTAAAACAAGTTCGAAACCCTGATCTCCGCCATAATAGGGATCAGGCACTATGGTGTAATGGCCGGATTTAGAAAAGTCTGTCATTTTATGGATTTTCTTTTTAGATGCTTCATCGGGTACCATACTTAATAAATTGCTTATATTTTTATCATCCATGCCGATAATAAAATCAAAATGAGCAAAATCGTGTGTAGGATTTACGGGTCGGCTGATACTTGTTAAGTGATATCCTCGAATAAAAGCATGCTGCCTCATACGAGCATCGGCAGGTTCTCCTTGGTGAATACCTATAATACCAGCCGAATCAATTTCGAACTGGTCGGCCAGATTATATTTTGCAACCAAATTTTTCATGACAGCTTCAGCGCTTGGGGAGCGACATATGTTGCCCAGACAAACAAATAGTATTTTAGTTTTTATCATCAATACGGAATAGTATTTAAAATTAAACCCCGGCAAAAGCTTTGGCCTTACCAGGGTTTAATTATTAATGAAATTCTATTGATACACTTTACCAGAAGTAGGCGTATAATGAAATGATAATGACAACAATGCCAATGGCCCCTAGCAGAAACTTATTATCAGTTTCGAATAGTTTGGGATCAAAGTCGTAGGATTTTGCATCTTTCTGGCCAGAGTTAGCATTAGTAAACATGATGATAGATACAAATGACATAAGGAATACCATCATAAAAATTGAATGGAATCCAAGATTAAGCAAACCGCAACCAAACAGATTTGTACCCCAGATTAATCCTGCAATAAAAGCAATTCCTGCAAGTATGGCGAAGAACCAGCCGGCATGATTTTGCATTTGTCGGTTTTTATCAGAAGGTAACTCGGTTGAAACATGGTGTTTGTCGGTAAGAGAAAGAACCACCGCCATTGTTATCAGTACCATACAAACATATCCCATCCTAATAATGAAAGGAAGTTCAGGAAGTATAATTTTCATGGCAATTCCAGTAGGGATAGTTGCTATGGTAGTCCATAAGGCTGCCCTGTTTGTAGCTCTTTTCCAAAGAACACCCATGCCAAATACTACAACAACACCAGGGTAAATAAAACCTGTATATTCCTGAATGTATTGGAAAGCCTGATCGAGTCCACCCAGCAAAGGTTCTGCGGCAATTATTGCAATTACCAAAGCAACAGCTGCTGTAATGCGGCCTGTTTTAACCAATTGCTTTTCAGATGCATGTTTATTAATAAGATCTTTATAAATGTCAAGGGTGAAAATGGTTGAAGTAGAGTTAAGCATAGAGGCCAGTGATGAAACAACAGCAGCTACCAGAGCAGCAAAGGCCAGGCCACGTATTCCTACCGGGGCAAAATTGCGCAATAACCAGGGATAAGCGTCGTCGGCCACATTAATAGAACCTTGTAATCCCTGCATGGCGTGTTGTAAATCGGGGTGGTTAAATAATACATAGGCTGTAATACCGGGAACTATAACCACAATTGGGATAAGAATTTTCAGGTATCCTGCAAAAATAAGACCTTTTTTTGCTTCAGCAAGGTTTTTGGCAGCAAGGCCTTTTTGTATAATATATTGGTTGAAACCCCAGTAGCCAATGTTGGTAAGCCACATGGCACCAAAAATAACAGCAAGACCAGGTAAGTCCTTAAATATGGTACCACCAACATCTTTGTTACTGTCGATAATCATGTTGAAATGGAGATCAGTTGGGACTTCCCGCACTTTTGAAAGAACAATAAGGAATCCATCAATGGCGTTTCCCCCATCACCTGCAACAGCAGCAAGAGCAAACCAGGCTGTAATTAAGCCTCCACCCACAAGGAATATTACCTGAAGAACATCGGTCCAGGCAACAGCTTTTAAACCTCCATAAATAGAATAGAGACCGGCAAAAAGTAAAAGAGCAGGAACACCATATTCTTTAGGAAATCCTAAAATCTGTTCCATGGCAATGGCTCCCAGCCAGGCAACTGATGTAAGGTTTACAAAAACATAAACCAATAACCAGAAAAAAGAGAAGAAGAAACTAACACCTTTTCCGTAACGCTCTTTAGCAAGTTGCGGCATGGTGAAGATCTTTTTGTCGATCATTTGTGGCAGCATATATTTGGCCACAAGAATAAGAGTGATAGCAGCAATCCATTCATACGCGGCAATTCCTAATCCAATTCGGAATCCCGAACCAGACATGCCGATAAAGTGTTCAGCAGAGATGTTTGCAGCAATTAGTGATGCACCAATAGCCCACCATGAAAGTGTTCCACCGGCCAGAAAATAATCTTTAGAGTTTCTTTCCTCTCCCTTTTTTGATCGGGAAAGCCAAAGTCCCAAGCCTACAATTAATATCGCATAGGCGATAAAAATCATGTAGTCAATGGTAGTAAATCCAGCATTCATAGAAATAGTTTTGATTTAACAATTAATAAATTTTCCTGGTAATCCTACCAGTACCCACCAGTTTGCAATATTACAGACTTTTTTCAAAAATTAACGTAAATTGATTAATGAAAGCATTTTTTTTTAATGAATAGAGAAATTAATTATTTAATTACCATTAATTAATTTAACTAATCCGGGTTCGGATTTGGTTGTTTTAAATTTATAATAGAAGGCACCTTTTTTCGACTCAGTGGTGTTTTTTATATTAAGCCGCTCAAGTACATTAAGTGAAAGAGCTTTTTTGCGAAAATTTCCCGGGTCGAAGGCCTTTTGGAAAATGGCTTCGTACAGATTACGCAATTGCATCAGAGTAAATTTTCCGGGAAGTAATTCTTTGCCGGTTAACTCTGAAGCAGCTCTTTTTTGTAAACTTTGCAATGCTTTTTGAATCATATCACTGTGGTCAAATATAAGCGGAGGCATTTTAGTTATTGGCCACCAAAGAGCCCCATTCTCACGTGCTAAATCTTTGTTGTGTTTGTGGATGGGAATTAATGACACAAAAGCTATGCTGATAACCCTGGCGCCTGTATCCCGATTTGGTTCAGAAAATGCCGCCACCTGTTCCAAAAAAATCTCTGTGAGGCCGGTAGTCTGTGACAGCACACGACGAGCTGCTTCTTCAACCGATTCATTATCCTGAACAAAACCTCCCATAAGTGACCATTTACCCTGTGATGGTTCAAAACCCCGGGGGTAAAGTAATATTTTTAATTCTCCTTCTTCGTAGCCAAAAATAGCGCAATCAACTGCAATATAATGTTTAGGGTGTGTGTAATATTTTTTATAAGGCATATTAAGAACCGGTGTTTAAAATGGACTCATGTGTTAGGATGGAATAAAAGTATAAAATACTTTCTAAAACTACAATTAAAGTAAAGAAATCATTAAAGTTGTTTTTTCTTATCTTTGGATTCCAAAAGTGCAGGAACAATTAATTCTTATTGTTGTTAGGCAATCTGCCTAAGCAAACCCTTTACCATTTAATCATCACTCTGTGGTTACACAGTGTATATCAAGAGGTTTGATTTTTAGGAGGTACTCAGAATCTTCTTTACGAGCCAAACGAGGTGTGAACGTAAGGATATTATTGAATTTTCGTCGCCTTAGCTAAGCAACAAGAAATTATTTATTATTAGTATTTCAGAGATGATTACGTTTATTACTTCTATTTTACTCCTTTTATTAGGCTTTTGGCTATATGGCCATTATGTTGAACGTTTTTTTGGAGCTGATGACCAGCAAATAACACCGGCATTGGCAAAAACTGACGGTGTTGATTTTATCCCTATCCCTACCTGGAAGGTTTTTACCATAGAATTCCTGAATATTGCCGGGTTAGGGCCCATTTTCGGCGCAATATTGGGGGCAATGTATGGCCCGATGGCTTATGTGTGGATTGTGATAGGATGTATATTTATGGGTGCTGTACATGATTATTTTTCGGGTATGTTGTCTGTTCGCAATGGAGGAGCCAGTATACCCGAGATTGTTGGGAAATATCTTGGTAATGGGTTTAGAAATTTTACAAGGGTGTTTTCTCTTGTGTTGCTTGTTTTTGTTGGCGTAGCCTTTGTTACAGGCCCAGCTGAGCTTTTAACGAGTTTTACAGGTGGAGGAATGAAGTATTGGTTGTATGGTATTTTTGCCTATTATTTACTGGCCACTTTGTTCCCAATTAATAAAATTATAGGACGCATTTATCCTTTTTTTGGAGGTACACTATTGTTAATGGCCATTCTGGTTGGAGGTGTTATGTTTTTTATGGGGATGACCGGTGAATTGGAGTTAAATGAATTAACATGGAAAGGATTTGCTAATTTTCATCACAATCCTGCACAAAACATACTGTTTCCCATGATGTTTATTGTTATATCATGCGGGGCTTTATCTGGGTTTCATTCAACTCAGGCACCCATGATGGCCCGTTGCATAAAGCGTGAAAAACATGGACGACATGTGTTTTATGGGGCTATGATTGCCGAAGGTATTGTTGCTATTATTTGGGCTACAGCGGCAATGAATTTTTTTGGAAATTCCGAGGGGTTGAATGCTGTGATGCAGATTGAAGGACATAATCCTGCCTGGGTAGTGAATGAAATAAGTCGATCATGGCTTGGTAAAGTTGGAGCCTTGTTTGCTATTATAGGTGTTATTGCTTGTCCCATAACTACTGGAGATACTGCTTTTAGGAGTGCCCGATTAACCATTGCCGATGTATTTAATATTGATCAATCTCGCATAAGAAAACGTTTATGGATTAGTATTCCATTATTTTTACTTGGATTTGTTCTTTCACAATTGGAATTTGCCACAATTTGGAAATATCTTGGTCTCTCGAATCAGATACTCGCAGTTGTTGTACTTTGGGCTGCTGCCATGTACCTTGTTAAAGTAAATAAACCACACTGGATGCTTTCATTACCGGCTTTATTTATGACCTCGGTTTGTATCACCTATTTATTGGTTGCTCCACTTACAAAGGGTGGCTTAGGTATCGATGTTAATCTTGGTTGTATATTAGGTTTAGTATCTGGGTTTCTGGCTTATGGGTGGTTTGTTTTTGAAGCACGCAAAAAATAAATACTTAATTTTCAGTATGTTTTTCTGATTGAGATAAGTCTATTTTTTGATCTTCATTATGAATTATCAGATTTCATTTTTTCGCACTATCGTGTGGTAGGGTAAAATAAAACTCTGATCCCATTCCTGGTTCTGATTCAACCCATATTTCTCCCCCTAGTAATTCGCAGAGGTTTTTGGAGATGGAAAGTCCCAGTCCGGTACCTCGATGAATTTTTGATTGATCTACATCAATGTTCATGAATCTTTCAAAGAGGAGTTTTTGATTTTCTTTCGAAATCCCACAACCTGAGTCTTTCACAAAACATGTTATTTTATTTTTATCACTATTAAGTGTGTATCCAAAAGTAATTGCTCCTTTTTCAGTGAATTTTAATGCGTTGTTAATTAAGTTGGTATAAATCTGAGAAACTCGTTCTGGTGCAGTGTTAATAATCATGCTATTTTGAGAATTTGGCAATGAAAGAACCAGTTTAACATTCCCATTTAAAAGTTCCCTATTCGCATAATATTGGGTGTTAATTTCAGTCAGAAATTTATTGAATTCGATTGACCTTTTTATAATAACAACCTGGTTTGCTTCAATGATACTTATATCAATAATATCATTGATTAATTGTAGTAAAAAAATATATAGTGAGAATTAATATGGTGCTTTTTTGTACGTAATATCTCATGGGTTTAATATTGTATTCAATTACCACATAGATGCCGAAACGTTTTTCTCTGGCAATAAGTTACAAAATAATGGAAGACTTTTTTACATTTTATGATGGGCTATTTGTATTATGAAGACCTGATTTTTTTTATATTTAGTTTTCACGATTTTGTTAGTGTTTTTCAAACTAAATATTAATTTTAGTGCTTAATTGTTAATTTGGTTCAATACGATTATTAATCCAGATGTTGTAGTTTTAGAAGCATTTAAACCAAAACTCGATTTATAATTCAAGCCATTAGGCGACTTTGGAAACTCTTTTAAGAATTAGTGATTAGATAATTAGAGTTATAGGTATTTTTTTATTATTCAGAAAATTATTATTGCTTATATAATAACAGTTTTACAATCGAGTTTAGGTTATTAGCAATAGTTGTGTAACTCATGACCTTATTTGATGTTTGATGTTAAATAAACTGTTTCTCATACTTATATTCTCTGTTTTATCTGTTTCTGTTATTGTTTCGCAACAAGCTGCAAATCAGTTTAGACGGCTTAATAGTGAGAGTGGCTTGTCCAATAACCAGATCAACACAATTTTTTCTGATAGCAAGGGTGTTCTCTGGTTTGCAACCGTATCTGGTCTTAACCGTTACGATGGTTATTCCTTTCGGGTATTTAAAAATATTCCCGGCGATACAACATCTCTGCCCGAAAACAGTATCCAGAGAATATACGAGGATCATCTGGGTTACTTATGGCTTTTTACCAACAATGCTTTTTACATCTTTGATCCTCTTACCGAGACTTTTGGAACAGAACACAAGTTGTTTAAGGATCATAAGTCTTTACCAAACACCAATATAAACACTCTGCGAATTGATTTATCCGGTAATTTATGGATTTCCAATAATCAGTCGGGAGTTTATCATTATAATGTAAAAACCGGGGAATTACATCATTTGCATCATGAGGCTGAAAAATCGGATGCTATTTCTTCAAACAGGATTATGGATGTGGTTTTTTGCTGCAAAGGGTTGGCTTATATTGTTAATGCTTCTGGTGTAATTGATGTGGTTGATCCTAAGTCATTAAAAGTAATTGAACGTTTCGATTATATTAAGTTCATTGATCTGGAGGCTGATCAGAGTTTACGCCTTTTTATCGATTCTGATGATGATTTCTGGATTTATTCATTGCGATCGTCTGATGGGTTATTTTATGTCAACCGCACAAACGGGAAAGTTACTTTTTTAAGTTCTGCCTCAAAACCTCTGTCCCTGTCAAGTAACCTGATTTCAGGTATCCTGGAGGATAATTCCGGGAAAATTTGGATTTCAACAGATCATGGTGGCATCAATGTTATAGATAAACACAATATGACAATTGAGGTGCTTGTTAATGTTCCTGGTGACGGTACCAGTTTAAGTTCTGATGCGATAACCTCGCTTTATAAAAGTCATGATAATATTATTTGGGTTGGAACATATAAAAACGGAATCAACTATTATCATGAACAATTGTATCAGTTTAATTTGTTTAGGAGTCAACCTTTTTTACAATCGCTTTATTTTTCGAATGATGTAAACTGTTTTGCCGAGGATCTGAAAGGGAATTTGTGGATAGGAACCAATGGAAATGGCTTAGTTTACTATGATCGTTATAATAATACTTATAGAACTTTCAGGCATCAAAATGGAAATCCAAACAGTCTTAGTAATGATATTATGGTTTATTTATGTGTTGATCACAAAAATCGTTTGTGGATTGGCACTTATCATGGAGGGTTGAACTGTTATGATGGGAAACAATTTAAACAATACAAAAACGATCCTCTGAACCCGACAAGTCTTTCGGATGACAGAATTTGGCAGATTTACGAAGACAAGAGCAACCGTCTTTGGATAGGCACTTTAGGTGGTGGACTTGAGTTGTACGATGAAAATTTTGATAGTTTTATTCATCATCGTGAGGGTGATTATAATTCGGTGAATTCCAATTATATACTTGCTGTTACGGAAGACAAACAAGGTAATATTTTGGTTGGAACTTCGGCAGGTTTTAATATTTTAAATGCCGAAACCCGTCGCTTTCGTCAATATTTCTATGAAGAGAACAATCCCAAAGGGCTAAGTCATCCCAGTGTTCTTTGTATTCTGGAAGATGCCCGAGGCCGTTTGTGGGTGGGAACACGTAATGGATTAAACCTGTTCGACCGCGAAACCAATACTTTCATGGTGTTTAGAGAAGAGCACGGATTACCCGACAATAATATCATAACCATGCTTGATGGTGGGTCTGGAGATGTGTGGATAGCCACCCTTAATGGATTGTCAAACCTCAAAATAAATGAAAAGGAGCAGGTTTTTCAATTTAAAAATTATGATGTGCTCGATGGGCTTCAGGGACTAGAATTCAATGAGCATTCTGCATTAAAAACCTCAAAAGGAGAGTTGATATTTGGTGGCGCCAATGGGTTTAATGTTTTTAAGCCGGAAGAAATAGTAGAGCATCAATATTCATTTGACGTTTTATTGTCCGATTTTAAACTTTTTAATCAGAGCGTTAAAATTGGAGAAAAGAAAAATGGCCATATTCTTCTTCATAATGCTATAAGCCGATCAACGAAAATCTCTCTAAAGCATAATCAGAATGTTTTTTCGATCGAGTTTTCGGCACTTAACTATTTTCAACCTGATCGTACACGGTTCAGGTATATGTTAGAGGGATTTAACGATCAATGGATTGAAACTGATGCGCATAATAGGTCAGCCACATATACCAACCTCAATCCGGGTACATACCTGTTTAGGGTTAAAGCATCGGCAAGTGATGGAACATGGGGTGATAATGAAACCCATCTGAAAATTACTGTTATTCCCCCTTTTTATGTTACCGGATGGGCTTTTGCCTTGTACTTTATTTCCTTCGTATTTCTCATCCTTATGTTGGTATTTACAATTCGACGAAGAGCTAAAATCCATTATTTACGTGAGCAGGAAAAAGGTGAGTATCAACGAATGCGCGACCTGGATTCCATGAAGATCAATTTTTTTACTAATGTAAGCCATGAGTTCAGAACGCCTCTTACTTTAATTTTAACACCGCTCGATAAATTGTTGAAGGAAGTTAAAGAAGCAGGTATGCACCAACAATTGGTGATGATTAAGCGCAATGCTACGCGACTTCTTAATATGGTAAATCAGTTGCTCGATTTTCGTAAACTTGAGGTTAATAACATCTCTTTGAATACCAGTTATGGCGATATTTCAGGATTTCTGGAGGATGAGTTTTATTCTTTCGTAAATTTATTTGAAAGTAAAAATATCAGATATCGCTTTCAATCAAATGTTAAGGAGTACTTAGTAAACTTTGACAAAGACAAAATGGAGAAAATTGTATTTAATCTCCTTTCCAATGCTGTTAAGTTTACTTCGGAGAATGGTAATATTGAATTCAATGTTTTAAAAAATCATCCTGATTCGGATAAATTCAACGATCTGTTCTCAGGTAGGGAATACCTTGAAATTCAGGTTAAGGATGATGGTATTGGTATTCATCCTGACCGGAAAGAAAAAGTGTTTGAACGATTTTTTCAAGGCGATAATAGTCCTTCCATTATTAATGGTAGTGGAATAGGGCTTTCGTTAACTCAGGAGTTTGTTAAAATGCATGATGGAACTATTAATGTAATAAGTGAACCTGGCAAAGGGAGTTTGTTTATAGTGTTATTGCCATTATCAACTGATATAGGAGTAAACGCAAGGTTAACTGAAAATTTTGATAGCAAGCTGATTAAGCCTGATAATGATGGTGTTATTGACAAAGAACCGGTTGCTGATGAAAATAAGAAGCCTGTAATTCTGATAATTGAGGATAATGAAGACCTAAGGTTTTATTTGAAAGAGAACCTTAAACAGGAATATGAAATTTTAGAAGCTGTCAATGGTAGCGAAGGGTGGCGTTTGACATTATCGGCAATGCCACAGCTGGTTGTAACTGATATTATGATGCCGTTTGAAAATGGAATTGATTTGTGCAGGAGAATCAAAAATGAGTCACGAACGTCTCATATTCCTGTTATATTGCTTACAGCAAGGATTTCGCATGAGCAAAATATTGAAGGCCTCGAAGCAGGAGCCGATGATTATATAACCAAGCCCTTTAATTACGAAATACTTGAGTTAAAAATAAAAAGACTTATTGAGCAAAGAAATATGTTCCAACGTAGCTTTGCAAAGAAGTTTGAGATTAAGCCTGGGGAAATTGGGATAACTTCTATGGATGAAAAATTTCTTAAAAAAGGCATTCAAATAGTAGAGAAAAATATTGGAAACAGCGAGTTTACTGTGGAGAAGATGGGGCGCGAGCTCGGTGTTAGTCGTGGTCATTTGTATAACAAGCTAATGGCCTTAACCGGTAAAACTCCAATTGAGTTTATTCGGATTATGCGTTTGAAAAGGGCTGCACAACTACTTGCAAAAAGTCAGCAATCAGTTGCTGAAATTGCTTTTCAGGTTGGGTTTAATGATCCCAAGTATTTTACTAAATATTTTAAAGATGAATTTGGAGTTGTTCCTTCTGAATTTGCCAAGCATCATAAACATATTGATTAGTAGCTTTATGTACTCTTTCTTGTATTCATATCGCACCGTTTTATAATACAAATTACCCCTAGTGGCGACCTAATGGAATACAATTGCGCCCTTATTTAGGTTCATTTTAGTCCATTTTTTTATAATTGTTAAAATACCTTTGGCGATGTTAATTTAGGTATTGTAGTTATGAAAATCTCAAGTGTAAACTTTATATATTCAAAAATGAATAAATTTCTTGTTTTTGGTTTAATAGTATTAACAGTTCTTGGGTTGTCTTGTAACAAAAGAACTTATAATACAACTGTCACAGGCCTTGAAGTGAATTCTCAGGATGGTATTAAAGTAAATCTGGATGTTATCTCAGATAAAATAATTCATGTAAGAGCAACCAAAGAGCCGCTTTTTTCAGAAGAACCAAGTCTTATGGCCATTGCTAATGCCGATTCTTCCATTAAATGGGAGGTTCTTGAGGAGGGCGGTAATGTAATATTGAAAACTGCATCTTTATCGGCAGTAGTCTCTGTTGCTACCGGGGCTGTTTCTTTTATGGATGCTAATGGAAAATTGATTATTCAGGAACCCGAGAATGGCGGTAAAACTTTTAATCCTGTTGTTGTTGATGGGGTTAAAGGCTATGCCATGCGTCAGGTTTGGAATTCTGACGAAAAAGAGGCCATCTATGGACTGGGACAGCATCAGGCACATGAAATCAATTACAAGGGGAAGAGTGAGGAGCTTTTTCAATACAACACAAAGGTTTCTATTCCTTTTATTATTTCAACCAACAACTACGGTATCTTGTGGGATAATTATTCCTTTTCCCGTTTTGGAGATCCTAGGCCGTATGGTCAGATGGATCAGTTTGTGCTCTATAACGCCAAGGGTGAAAAGGGAAATCTGACTGCTACCTATGTTGATAATGTTAAGACGAAGAATGTCTTTATAGAACGTCAAGAAACCACCATTGATTATGAGAATCTTGAAACCGTAAAGAATTTTCCGGAAGGATTTAATTTTAATCAATCCAAAATAACCTGGGAAGGTAAAATAGAGCCTTCTGAGTCGGGACTGTTTCACTTTCTGCTTTATTATGCCGGATATACAAAGTTATGGATCAATGGTGAATTGGTAGCAGACCGATGGCGAACAGCATGGAATCCATCGGTTGCCAAATTTCAGATTGATATGACCAGTGGCCAAAAATATGATCTGAAATTAGAGTGGTTTCCCGATGGAGGCGTCTCTTATATAGGATTAAAGGCTCTATCTCCGGTTGATGCCTCTGAGCAGAATAATATATCGTTCTATTCTGAAATGGGTAATGAAATTAATTACTATTTCATGAAAGGGAATGATATGGATGATGTTATCAAAAATTATCGTCATGTTACCGGGAAAGCACAGGTGATGCCTAAATGGGCTATGGGTTTCTGGCAAAGCCGTGAGCGTTATAAAACCCAGGAGGAATTACTGGATGTTTTAAAAGAGTTCCGTAAACGTCATATTCCTATCGACAATATTGTTCAGGATTGGTCATATTGGGAGGTTGATAAATGGGGCAGTCATGAGTTTGATTCAACGCGTTTCCCAAATCCAAAAGCAATGGTGGATGAGGTGCATCAAAACAATGCCCGAATCATGATTTCTGTATGGCCTAAGTTTTATTACGGCACCGATCATTACAAGGAATTTAAAGATAATGGATGGATGTATCAGCAGGCTATAAATGATAGCATCCTCGATTGGATTGCTCCAGGATACTTAGGCTCTTTTTATGATGCTTATTCACCTGGTGCCCGTAAGCTATTCTGGGAACAGATCAAGGAAAATATTTATTCGTTAGGTATGGACGCCTGGTGGCTTGACGCAACTGAGCCTGATATCCTTTCAAATGCCAGCATAGAGTATCGTAAAGCTTTGATGAATCCAACTGGTTTGGGACCATCAACAAAATATTTTAATGCATTTGCTTTAATGAATGCTAAAGGCATTTATGAAGGACAGCGCCAGGATGGCAATGGAGAACGTGTGTTTATTCTTACACGATCAGGGTTTGCCGGAATGCAACGTTATGGTACAGTTACATGGAGTGGTGATATTGGCACTGTGTGGGAAGATTTAAAAGCACAAATCCCTGCCGGAATAAACTTTTCGATGTCGGGATTGCCATACTGGACTATGGATATTGGTGGTTTCTGTGTTGAAAAGCGTTTCGAAGTGGCTCAGGAGGGATCTGAGGATCTGAAGGAGTGGCGTGAGTTGAATACCCGATGGTATCAGTTTGGAACTTTTGTTCCGTTATTCAGAGTCCATGGTCAACCCCCATACCGTGAAATATGGAATATTGCTCCCCAAAACCATCCTGCTTATCAATCGATGCTGTACTATAATAAATTAAGGTACCGGATGATGCCCTACATATACAGTTTGACTGGCGCTGTTTACCACGATGATTATACAATTATGCGTGGTTTGGCTATGGACTTTACCAACGACAGAAAGGTTTTTGATATTGACAATCAATATATGTTTGGCCCCGGATTAATGGTGTGTCCAATTACAAAATACAATGATAGGCAACGCGAAGTTTATTTCCCTGAAGGTCAAGGATGGTTCGATTTTTATACCGGCAAATACTATGCAGGTGGTGAAAACCAATCTGTGGAAGCACCATATGAACATATCCCTCTGTTTGTTCCTGAAGGTTCCATTATTCCTTTTGGTCCCGAAATTGAATATACCTCACAAAAATCGGATGAGCCTTATACAATTATAGTATATGCTGGAAAAGATGGAAGTTTCAAATTATATGAAGATGAAGGGACTAATTATAACTATGAAAAAGGACTGTTCTTAACAATTCCCATGAATTACAGTGAAGCTGAACAAACGCTTACTTTGGGTCAATGCTCCGGGAGTTTTAGTGGCATGCCCGAGAAAATGCTTTTCAGAGTTATATGGGTAAGTAAGGATGAACCTCTTGAATTCTCATTTAGTAACCTTAACAAAGGTGAAGTATATGAATATGTTGGTTCTCCTATTAATATTAAAAAGTAGTATATCAGGATAGAGTGTTGTTGATTAATAATTGTTTTCAGAATTTGGGGAGGTGAATGTTCCCTCGGCAGAGATAAGTGTCAGAGGGAGCTAGTGTTTTGCCAGATGGGTAACTAAAAATAATCAATTATGGTTATTAATTTTCGTATCGGATTATGATTATATGTATGGATGATTTTGCGAATAAAGCAGCCGGCAACATGATTTTAACAAGTAAATTATAAACGGATAAAACGAATCTCATGGCTTTGGAATGAGATGCTTGTGATAATTGAAATAAAAATTATATACAGATGCAAAAAACTGTTTTCATAAATTTGGTTATGGTTCTTATGATGATTACTGCTTGTAATAAACGGGTAGAATCAGAACTGGAAGCCCGAAAAGTTGAAAAATTTACCAGCCAATGGAAATATAATGCCGGGGATATAGAAAACGGGTTTGCTTCTGATTTAAACGATTCGGCCTGGCAGGTATTGGATTTGCCGCACGATTGGAGCATTGATGAACCATATAACATTGACAATCCAGGTGGTCCGGGAACAAAATTTATGATTGGCGGCATTGGCTGGTATCGTAAATCCTTTGTTGTTCCCGAAACATACAACAACAAGCGTGTTGAAATTACTTTCGACGGAGTTTACCAGAACAGTTCCGTATGGATCAATGGCAACTTACTTGGAACGCGGCCCATGGGTTACATCACCTTTAAATACGACCTAAGCCCTTATCTTATTTCAGGAAAAGAAAACGTCATAGCTGTAAAGGTTGATAATTCTGCTCTTCCAAACTCGCGTTGGTATTCGGGATCAGGCATCTATCGTAATGTATGGTTAACCATTACCGATAAAACATATATCGATCCCTGGGGCTTTTTTGTTACAACTCCTGAAGTATCCTCTGATTCAGCACGAATAAAAATTGCATCTGTTATCTGTAATAACCATGATGGCGATCGTCAGTTAGAAGTTGTTACAGCTGTTTTCGATTCTAGTGGCTTAATAGTAGCAGAGGTAAAATCTCCCTTGGTTGTTGATGCCGGGCTATCAGCAAATTTTTATCAGGAAGTAATGCTAAAGAATCCGGCCTTGTGGTCGGTTGAAGATCCTAATCTATATGTGGTAAAGCAAACAATTATAGAGAACGGGAAAATTATTGATGATTACAAGATTGAAACAGGCATTCGTTATTTCAAATTCGATCGTAATAAGGGCTTTTTTCTGAATGATAAACCGGTTAAAATAAATGGAGTTTGCATGCACCACGACTTAGGTTCTTTGGGAGCTGCAATAAATGTTCGTGCCTTAGAGCGTCAGCTTGAGATACTTAAAGAGATGGGATGTAATGGCATCCGCACTTCTCACAATCCTCCTGCACCTGAGCTTTTGCAGTTATGCGACCGTATGGGATTTATTGTAATGGATGAAACTTTTGACATGTGGAAGCTAAAGAAAACTGAATTTGATTACTCTATGTACTGGGACGATTGGCATGCGCAGGATTTACACGATCATATTGTACGTGATAGAAATCATCCCAGTGTTTTTATTTGGAGTATTGGTAATGAAATTTTAGAGCAATGGCAACCAGAAGGTCGTGAAATGACTATTGAACTTGCTGGTATTGTTCGTTCTTTGGATTCAACAAGACCAATTACTACTGGGAATAATTTTCCAAATCCAGAAAATTCCTTTATTCAATCAAAAGCACTTGATCTTATTGGATATAATTATGCTCAGGGCGACTATGAAAAGTTTTTGGAATGGCATCCCGAAAAAGCATTTATTGCTACTGAAACGGTTTCTTCATTAGTTACACGAGGTTGTTATGATATGCCATCTGATAGTATTCGTCGTTGGCCATATCGTTGGGATCAGGAGTTTTTGGATGGAAATACAGACAATACATGTTCTTCTTATGATAATTGCCATGCTCCATGGGGTTCAACCCATGAGGAGACTTTGAAACTGATAAAAAAACACGATTATTTGTCAGGAATGTTTATCTGGACGGGATTTGATTATTTAGGTGAACCAACACCTTATGTTTGGCCTTCTCGTAGTTCTTATTTTGGCATTATAGATTTGGCCGGATTCCCCAAAGATATTTATTATATGTATCAGAGTGAATGGACTGATAAGACTGTTCTTCACATATTCCCGCATTGGAACTGGGTTGAGGGTCAGGATGTTGATGTTTGGGCTTATTTTAACAATGCCGATGAAGTTGAATTGTTCCTTAATAATAAATCGGTGGGAGTTAAGCAAAAGAGCGGAGACGATTTACATGTTCAATGGAAAGTACCTTTTGAGGCTGGTACACTAAAGGCTGTGTCGCGCAAAGGTGGCAATGATATAATGGTAAAAGAAATAACTACTTCGGGCGAAGCATCTATGATTAAAGCAACTGCCGATAGAACTTCCATTAAGGTTGGAGGGGAGGACTTGTCGTTTATTACTGTTGATATTCTTGATAAAAATGGTAATCTGGTTCCGCGTGCTTCCAATCTGGTCTCTATAAAAATCAATGGAGATGCGTCCATTGCCGGTGTTGATAATGGAAGCCAAACCAGTCATGATTCTTTCAAAGCCGAGCAGGTGAAAGCATTCAATGGTAAATGTTTGGTGATAATCTGTTCGGGCTGTAAAGCCGGGAAGGTACAGATCACCTTGTCTTGCGATGGGATGATAGACCAGGAGGTAGATATTCATGTTATTTAGTGATAACTCAAAACGTTGAGTATTAATTTGGCCAATTCTATCTAAACACTGAGTGTTTCCTATTATTCAATTGTTGTTTTAGCCTTCCAATGGCCAATTGATAATCAGGTTAAAATAAACATGAGAACTAATAGACTTTGGTAGTTTAGATTTCATATAGTTTTGGAATTTCTTGGTTTATAAAGCCGTTACTAATTTTTATGTTAGTAACGGTTTTTTAATGTAACTTATCCTCAGTTGAATTTAAGGTTGTTAAGTAAATTCCTGTCTCAAAATTCTCTCAGTAATGAAAATCCAGTTGAAGCTATAACCAATGAGAGAAAATGTTTATTGTCGTGCTTTATTTATCAATGAATCAGAAGCCTGTCATAGGTAGTTGAGCTAAGAATCTTTTTCTTTTAGTCGGTCAGTAGTGAAAAATGTTGACTTTTAATGATAGGATGAGGTGTTGTAGATGACTTGGCGTGATGGATAATAATTAGTAATAAGGATATTTTAATCTTTAAACCAGCTTGATATGAAAACAAAAGGCTTAAGGTTTGCAGCGACTCTATGGTTGTTTGCCTTACTTTTCCCTTGCCAGGGGCAAATTCAGACTATGAATCTGATGAATGAACCGGTTGACATAACCGAAGACTTTCGCAGTTTTCAAAACACCTATTTTGTTGCCGATAAGTTGGTAGAGTTTGATCCATTAACGGGTACAGGTAAAATTACTTATCAACGATTCGAATACTCAACCAGGGTGGCATTTAATAATATGCTTGGAGTTTTACGACCTGTGCTTGCAAATGAATTTCCCGAAGGCGAATACGAAGTTTCTCCCACATTGCCTTTTTCTATTGAATTCGTATCATCTAGGGCCATACGCATTAAGGCAAAATCGGGTTTTGAAGTGCCCTCGGTGGCTAAAGAATCTTCACTGATGTTGGTCAACAATGATATGCCGCCCAGTAAGGATTGGGGGTACTCAAAAATTACCGGTGGTCACAAATACACCAGCGCTCATGGTTCAGTGGTGATAAGTGAAAATCCTTGGCGGGTGGAATTCTTTGATGCCAATGGTCGTTTACTGACAAGTACCAACCACCAGATTGATAATGCTGAAACAACCTATACACCTATTATGCCTTTTGCATGGGTTCGTCGTGCGTCTGATTATTCACGTAGTTTTTCAGCCGCTTTTAATCTGCACCCCGATGAAAAGATTTTTGGTTTTGGAGAGCAATACTCTGAGTTTAACAAACGTGGTCAGCGGGTGGTTCTTTGGGTTGACGATGCCAATGGAGTTCAGAATGAAGCAAGTTACAAGCCTATTCCATTTTTTATGAGTAGCCGTGGTTATGGTATGTTTATTCATACCTCTGCACTCGTTACCTGCGATATTGGCAAATATTTCAGTGGAGTCAATTCTTTGCTGGTGGGAGACGAATCACTTGATTTATTTGTTTTTATTGGTGATCCAAAAGCTGTTTTAAACGAATACACCAACATTACCGGTAAGGCCAATATGCCACCGCTTTGGTCGTTTGGTTTCTGGATGAGCCGTATCACCTATTTTTCGGAAGAGGATGGCCGACAAGTGGCGCAAAAGCTTAGAGAGAATAAAATCCCAACCGATGTGATCCATTTCGATACCGGCTGGTTCGAAAACGATTGGCGATGCGATTACCAGTTTTCTCCCTCAAGGTTTAGTGATGCCGGTAAAATGATTGCCGATCTTAAAGAGGAAGGGTTTCATACCTGTTTGTGGCAATTACCCTATTTTGTGCCTAAAAATAAATTATTCCCTGAAATAATTGAGAAAGGTTTGTTTGTGAAGAATGCCAAAGGGGGTTTGCCTTATGAAGATGCTGTGCTGGATTTTACAAATCCGGCTACCGTGGATTGGTATAAGGGTAAGATTGGAGCTTTGCTTAAACTAGGAGTAGGAGCCATAAAGGTTGACTTTGGTGAAGCTGCCCCTTTTAGTGGTATGTATTATAATGGTAAAAGTGGTTTTTACGAACACAATCTTTATCCGTTGCGTTATAACAAAGCCGTAGCAGAAATAACCAAAGAAATAACAGGCGATTACATCATGTGGGCACGTAGCACCTGGGCCGGGAGTCAGCGTTATCCTTTGCATTGGGGAGGCGATCCTGCCAATACCAATTCGGCCATGAAAGCTACTTTGCGAGGCGGATTAAGCCTCGGCTTGTCCGGATTTAGCTTTTGGAGTCACGATATTGGCGGCTTCGTGCTTAAAACTCCCGAAGATATTTATCGCCGTTGGTTGCCATTTGGTTTGTTATCCTCGCATGCACGTGCACATGGTACGCCCCCTAAAGAACCCTGGGAATATGGTAACGCCTTTATGAACGATTTTCGCGATGCGCTGAATATGCGTTATCAGCTAATGCCATATATTTTTGCTCAGGCCAAGCATTCATCTGAAAATGGCTTGCCCATGATGCGTGCATTGTTTGTTGAGTTCCCTGACGACCCGGGTGCATGGCTAATCGATAACCAGTATTTGTTTGGTTCCGATATTTTAGTAGCACCACTTTTCGAAAATGTTACATCACGTAATGTTTATCTTCCGGGAAAACAAAATTGGATTGATTACCAATCAGGGAAAGTGTATAATCCTGGTTGGAACAAAATTGAGGCCGGTATAATTCCTGTAATCATGTTGGTTCGCAATGGAGCTGTAATACCACATATTAAACTGGCTCAAAGTACGCAGGATATGGATTGGTCAAATCTGGAACTAAAAGTTTTCAACGATGGCGTTGCTAAAGCTACAGGACTTGTGTGTTTACCAGACGATATGGTTTTACAATCTGTTTCGGTAATTCAGAAAGCCGGTAAATCTGAGTTGGAGTCCAATACTATGTCGGGTAATGTGAAAATGAAAATTACCAATGTGAAGATAATAAATTGAGATTAGTTACCTTGCAAAAAAACAATCATAAAGATGCAACTCCTCTTTGGCTTTCGTGAGGAATTGCATGTGCAATAAACAAAAAAAATATAATCCTATTAAACGAGCCATGAGTAAACTTCCTCACACGGGGGAATTGAAGATCGGCGAAGCCAATGATTATCTGGCGAGTTCCCCCGCTCATTAGCGGGGCTACCTGTCCCGACTGAAAGACGGGAGGCTATCTGACAAAAAAAACAAAATTTAAACAGATGAATAAAACAATCTTTACATTAATGATGGCTTTTTTTGCTATTCATTTTATTAATGCCAAAAGCTATAAGATTGAATCGCCAGGCCAAAACCTCCAGATTGAAGTTGAAGTTGGTGATGCTGTTACTTGGAGCCTTTTTAGCCATGGGGAATTGGTTATGGGACCATCAACTATTTCTATGACTCTTGAAAAAGAAGGGACACTTGGAAAAAATACACGCGTTCAAAAGATTACATATACATCTGCTAAAAATATTATCAGAACACCGGTATATAAAAAGAATGAAATTTCTGATCATTATAATCAAGCTACAATTCGATTGAAAGATGGACTTGGCTTGGTGTTCAGGGCTTATGATGAGGGGGCTGCCTATCGTCTTGTAACTGCTTTTAAAAGTGATATAACAGTAATGAATGAGGAGGCTGATTTTGTATTTCCTTCAGCTGAAAAAGCCTGGGTTCCATATGTTGTACCAGATGTAGAACGTTATATGACTTCTTTTGAGAGTGTTTATAACGTGCTAAGTTTAAAGGATGTTGAAGAGAATCGTTTAATCATAACTCCCTTATTGGTTGACGCGGGTAATGGAAAAAAGGTGGTTGTTACTGAGGCTGATCTTGAAGATTATGCAGGTATGTTTGTTACCATCAATAAAAAGCGTAATGGTTTTCTGGGAGAGTTTGCCCCATATCCGTTGGCTGAAGTAAAAGGTGGACACAATAATCTTCAGGCTATTGTTACTGAAAGGGCTAATTTTATAGCAAAAACCAACGGAACACGTAGCTTCCCATGGCGCGTATTTGCTGTTAGTGAAAATGATGTAGAGTTGCTTAATAACGATTTGGTTGCAAAACTGGCTTCACCAAACCGCATTGGTGATTTATCGTGGATTAAACCTGGTAAAGTAGCATGGGATTGGTGGAACGATTTAAATATAACCGGTGTTGATTTTGAATCGGGAGTTAATAACGAGACATATAAATACTATATTGACTTTGCAGCCGAAAATGGTGTTGAATATGTAATTCTTGACGAAGGATGGTCGGAACAATCAAGTCTGCTTGATGTTAAACCTAATATCGATTTGCAGGGCATTGTTGATTATGGAAAGAAAAAAGGTGTAGATATTATTCTTTGGGGAGGTTGGATGCCTTTGGATGCTGAAATGGATAAAGTGTTGGATGTTTATTCCAAAATGGGTGTGGTTGGCTTTAAAGTTGACTTTATGAATCGTGATGATCAGAAAATGGTTAATTTTTACTATCGGTTAGCCAAAAAAGCTGCAGAATATAAGATGTTAATTGATTTTCATGGTGCTTACAAGCCAACAGGTCTTCAACAAACTTATCCTAATGTTATTAATTTTGAGGGCGTTTATGGTCTGGAGAATGTTAAGTGGACCGAATTTACCGATATGCCCGGTTATGCGGTTACAATTCCATACATACGTGGTCTTGCCGGACCAATGGATTATACTCCGGGAGCCATGCTAAACTCCAATCGATGGAACTGGAGAGCTGTTCATTCAACACCAATGAGTCAGGGAACGCGCTGTCATCAATTGGCCATGTATGTGGTTTATGAATCGCCTCTTTCCATGATGGCCGATAATCCCACGCACTACATGCGAGAACCTGAAAGTACTGAATTTATTATTTCTATTCCAACAGTTTTTGACCAAACGGTTGCCCTTGACGGCGAGTTAGGTGAATTTGTTGCCATTGCCCGCCGCAAAGAGGATAACTGGTATGTTGGTGCGATGACCAACTGGACTGGTCGCGAAATTGAGTTGGATTTTTCTTTTCTTGGAGATGGCAATTATGAAGCCATTATTTTAAGAGATGGAAAAAATGCCGACCGCAATGCCACAGATTATAAAAGAGAAGTCATCACTGTTACCAGCAAAAGCAAAATTAAAATAAAAATGGCTTCAGGCGGTGGTTGGGCTGCATCAATCAAACCTGCTAAATAATATTGGCACGAAAATCATGTGTTTTATATAGTCATTAGTAGCGCGGTGAAGAACCCAACCCTTAAGGTATGGAAATAAACGCCCTCTTACATTGAACATTAGATCCCTCACTGCGTTCGGGATGACAATCCCTTTAATAAAGGAAAGTAAAAAGGAGAAGGCGGGCGTTGCCCGCCTTCTCCTTTTTACTTTTACCCAACGACATCCTGTCATCCTGAGTGCAACGAAGGATCTATTTATCAATGAATCGGAAGCCTGTCATTGGTAGCGAAGGATCTATTTATCAATGAATCGGAAGCCTGTCATTGGTAGCGAAGGATCTATTTATCAATGAATCGGAAATCTGTTATTGGTAGTGCAGCGATGGATCTATCTATCAATAAATCGTAAACCTATCATTGTTAGTGCAGCGAAGGATCTAACATTCAACAAATTGGAGGCCTGTCATTGGTAGTACAACGAAGGGTCTAATTATCAATGAATTCCAAATTATTTTGTTGGCAATACCAATAAAGATAATATGTCTTCTTAAAGGTTAGATTCTTCACTTC